>NZ_JZKH01000026.1 GCF_000961885.1 Streptomyces rubellomurinus | reverse complement strand
CTCCCGGCCCACGCCGCCACCACCCCGTCCGCCGTCCTCGACCGCGACCACCAGAGCGCCACCTGGCAGAGCCCGCAGTACGCCAAGGGCACCCTCGGCGATGCCACCAGCTGCCCGAGCGCCGACCAGGACCCGGGCGGCGCCGTCTGCGGCCGCTTCGACGTCACCGTGAACGTGCCGGCCGGCTACTGGGACGACAACCCGGAGGGCGGCGTCCCGGTCTCCGTCCAGTGGCAGAACCCCACCGACGACTTCGACCTGTACGTCTTCGACGCCGCCGGGAAGCAGGTCGCCTCCAGCGCGGGCACCGCCGACCCGGAGGCCACCGTCATCCCCAAGGCCTCCGGCACCTACCACGTCCTGGTCGTCCCCTACGACGTGCACGGCGGCTCCTTCACCGGCCGCGCCTACCTCCCGCAGACCAGCGACGCCGGGGACCTCACCTCCTTCAGCGGCGGCCAGGGCAGCTACGACATCGCCGCCGGCACCCTCCGGGCCAAGGTCGACTTCCTCGCCGACGACCAGCTGCGCCTGCGCGCCGCCCCGGACGGCGTGCTCACCGACCCGGCGGGCAGCACCATCGTCCGCACCCAGCCCCAACCCCGGCGCGACACCAGCTCGTTCGACGCCGGCGACTACTACGGCATCCGCGCCGGCGACACCGTCCTGCGGGTCTACAAGCACCCGCTGCGCTTCGGCCTGTACCACGCCGACGGCACCGCGATCTGGCAGGAGGACGCCCCGCTGCGCTGGAGCACCAGCGGCCTGCGGCAGAGCCTGCGGCGCGGCGCCGACGAGCAGTTCTTCGGCGGCGGCGAGCAGAACGGCAGCTTCTCGCACCGCGACCACACCGTCCACGTCGCCAACAGCTTCGACTGGAACGAGGGCGGTTACAACAACTCGCAGCCGTTCTACGTCTCCACCGCCGGCTACGGCGTCTTCCGCAACACCTTCGCCCCCGGGATCTACGACTTCGGCTCGCCCGTGCGCACCGGCCAGCAGGAACGCCGCCTGGACGCCTACTACTTCACCGGCGACGTGAAGTCCGTGATCGGCCGCTACACGGCCCTGGTGGGCAAGCCGTTCATGCCGCCCGTGTACGGCCTGGAACCCGGCGACTCCGACTGCTACCTGCACAACGCCAACCGCGGCGAGCGCCACACCCTCGACGCCCTCAAGATCGCCGACGGCTACGTCCAGCAGCAGATGCCGCTCGGCTGGATGCTGGTCAACGACGGCTACGGCTGCGGCTACGAGAACCTGCCGCAGACCGGCACGGGCCTGCGCAAGGACCACGCCCAGCTCGGCCTGTGGACCCAGAACGGCCTGCCCAACCAGGCCGCCGAGGTCAAGGCCGGCGTCCGGGTGCGCAAGCTCGACGTCGCCTGGGTCGGCAACGGCTACGACTTCGCGCTGAACGCCTGCGACCAGGCCAAGGCGGGCATCGAGGACAACAGCGACGCCCGCGGCTTCGTCTGGCTGCCCGTCTCCTGGGCCGGCGCGCAGCGCTGCGGCGTGCTGTGGAGCGGCGACCAGAGCCTGTCCTGGGACTACATCCGCTGGCAGATCCCCACCTACGCGGGCGCCACCATGTCCGGCATCGCGTACGACACCGGCGACGTCGGCTCGATCTTCCGCCGCGACCCGAAGATGTACACCCGCGACCTGCAGTGGAAGGCCTTCATCCCGACCATCATGACGATGGACGGCTGGGCGAAGGACATGACCGGCAAGCAGCAGCGCGACCAGCAGCCGTGGCTGGACGGCGAGCCGTACACCTCGATCAACCGCAAGTACCTGCAGCTCAAGGAGCGGCTGCTGCCGTACATGTACACCCTCTCGGCGGAGGCCACCCGGACCGGCATCGGCGCGGTGCGCCCGCTCGCCCTGGAGTACCCGGACGACCCGGCCGCGCTCGGCCCGGACGCGAAGTACGAGTTCCTGGCCGGGCCGGACTTCCTGGTCGCCCCGGTCTACTCCGACACCGCCGTCCGCAACGGCATCCACCTGCCGGCCGGCACCTGGACCGACTACTGGACCGGGCGCACCTACCAGGGCCCGACCACGATCGACAACTACTCGGCCCCGCTCGACACCCTGCCGCTGTTCGTCCGCGGCGGCGCGATCGTCCCGATGTGGCCCAAGGGCACGCTCTCCTGGGAGACCAGGGACCGCGGCGAGCTCGACTACGACCTCTACCCGCAGGGCGACTCCAGCTACACCCTGTACGAGGACGACGGCGTCACCCGTCAGTACGCGGGCGGCTCCGCCGCCACCCAGCGCGTCGACGTGCACGCGAACGGCGCCGTCACCACCGTCGACGTCGGTGCCAGCGAGGGCAGTTACAGCGGCAAGCCGGAGGCCCGCGGCTACCGCTTCACCGTTCACGGCCAGGCCGCGCCCCGGCTGGTCGTCACCCAGGGCGGCCCGCTGCCGAAGCTCGGCTCCGCGGCCGCCCTCGACGCGGCCGGCTCCGGCTGGTTCCACGACGACGCCACCGGCGTGACGGAGGTCAAGACCCCGCGGATGTCCACCGACCGCGGCTTCGCCCTCCACCTGATCCGCGGCGGGCACTGACACCCCACCGGGACGGGGCCCGACTGCGGGCCCCGTCCCGGATAAATCGCTGGTCAGGAAGATCGGCGCGCTCCTACTGTGTCGGCGGACCACAACCGACCGACCCGGGAGCCGGACATGCGCGTGCAGTATCCCCGGACGCCGCACCTGCCCTGGTCGCCGGGCGCCGCGGCGGACGACGTACGGACCGGCGACCTCTCCGGCCTCGCCGGGGCCGAGGTCGTCGTCACCGAGAAACTGGACGGCGAGAACACCACCCTCTACCGCGACGGCCTGCACGCCCGCTCGCTGGACTCCGCCCACCACCCGTCGCGGGCCTGGGTGAAGGAACTGCACGGCCGGATCGGCCGGTTGATCCCGCCGGGCTGGCGGATCTGCGGCGAGAACACGTACGCCCGGCACTCGATCCCGTACACCGACCTGGAGAGCTGGTTCCACGGCTTCTCGGTGTGGGACGCCGAGGATGCCTGCCTGGACTGGGACAGCACCGTCCGCTTCCTGCACCGCATCGGCGTCCCGACGCCCCGGGTGCTGTGGCGCGGCCGCTACGACGAGCGGGCGCTGCGCTCCCTCGCGGCGGGCCTGGACCTGGAGCGGCAGGAGGGGTACGTCGTCCGCACCGTCCGGGGCTTCCCCCGGGCCGAGTTCGGCGAGCGGGTCGCCAAGTGGGTGCGCCCCCGGCACGTCCGCACCGACACCCACTGGATGCACGCCGCCGTCGTGCCCAACGGCCTCGGCCCGGCCGCCGCCCTGTGGGCGGTGCGCAGCGGCGCCCGGCCCGCCCCCGGCGCCCTCGCCGCCGCCCTCGGCCTCGACGAACTCCCCGGCCCCGAGTACGAGTTGGCGGATATCTCGGACCAGCTCGACGCCCTCGGCCGCACCGGCGACCGCCGCCTGGTCGGCGTGCTCGCCACCGCGCTGCGCACCATCCGCCGGGAGGAGCTGGCCCCCCGGCTGGCCGGGTCGCTCGGCCTGCCGCTGGCCCGCCGGGTCGCCGACCTGGTCGGCCTGCACCCGCGGCTGCACCTGCCGTACCCGGACGAGGCCCGGCCCGCCGGGCTGGTCCGGATGTCCGTCGCCGCCGACCTGGCGGTGCTGCACGCCCTCGCCGCCGTGGCCGCGCCGGGCCCGGAGGAGCAGCAGCAGGTCGCCTGGTCCGAACTGCACGCCGACACCGAGGGCCTGCTCGACGAGGACCCGCTCGACGCCCTGCGCCGCGGCCTGCGCGAGCGGTTCGCCGGCTTCGGCCGCGAGGCCGCCGACCGCTGCTACGCCCAGGCCCGCGAGGCGTACGCGCTCGGCCGGATCCGCACCACCGACGAGGCGGAGGCCGCCACCTGGCGCTGGCGCGACGGCGCCTTCCCGCGGCTGATCCAGCTCACCGGCCCGGCCGGCAGCGGCAAGAGCACCTTCACCGGCGCGCTCGACGGCGTCGACACCGTGGTCTCGCTGGACGGGCTGCGCGCCGCCCGGGGCTCCCGGGCCGACCAGCGCGACAACCCCGACGTACTGCGCGAGGGCCTGGACCGGCTGTCCGCCGCCCTGACCCCCGGTGCCACCGTGGTCTGGGACGCCACCTCGCTCAACCACCACCAGCGCTCCCTGGTGGCGGGCGTCGCCGAGCGCCGGGACGCCCTGGTCACCCACGCCGTCATGACCGTCGACGAGACCGAACTGCGCCGCCGCAACGCCACCCGACCGCACCCGGTGCCGCCGGACGTGCTCACCGCCCAGCTGCACCGCTACCGCCCGCCGTACCCCGGCGAGGCCCACCGCACCTGGTACGTCGGCGCGCGTGGCACCGTGGAGGACACGGCGGGCTCGCTCGACTCCCGGGAGGACTGATGCGCCCGATCGAACAGATCTGTCAGCGGATCCGCTGGGACGCCCGCTTCGACCCGGCCCGGTTCACCCTGGGCGTGCGCCAGCGCGACGACCGGGTCAAGCGCGTCCCGCTGGAGGCCTTCACCGCCTCCGGCGACGTCCCCTGGCACCGGGTGCGCTACGTCGAGGCGGACGGCGTGCCGGTCTGGGACCGCGACACCGGCCTGGACGAGCTGGACCGCACCGAGGCCGGGCGGCGCACCGACCCGCACCGGCTGCCCACGCCGTTCTTCACCGCCGCCGCACCGCACGCCTGGCGGGCCGGGGACGGCTGGCGGCCCGCCTCCGAGGCAGCGGCGGGGGCCGGGGCCGGGCGGCTGCGCGTGGTCACCTGGAACACGCTGTGGGACCGCTACGACGCCCCGCTCATCGCCACCGCGCGCCGCCGCCCGCTGCTGCTCGCCGCGTTGGCGGCGGCCGACGCCGACGTCATCGCACTCCAGGAGGTCGAGCCCGCACTCGTCGACGGGCTGCTCGCCGCGTCCTGGGTCCGGGACGGCTACACCCTCCACCTCGACCCGGGCGGCCCGGACATCGCCGAGTACGGCCTGCTGCTGCTCAGCCGCCTGCCCGTGCTGGCCGCCGGGCGGCACGTGCTGGGCCCGCACAAGGCGGTGGCAGCCGTCACCGTGCGGACCGCCGCAGCGCCGCTGACCGTGGCCGCCGTTCACCTGAGCAGCGATCACTCGCCGGAGGGCCCGGCCCGCCGTCAGGCCGAACTCGCCCGGCTGGCCGAGGGGTTCGCCGCCCTTGAGGGCGAACTGCTGGTACTCGGGGACTTCAACGACGCCCGTTCCGGCCCGGCCGGCCCGGCCGCCGCGCTCGGCCTGCGGGACGCCTGGACACAGGCTCGCGGCCCCGCCGACGACACTCCCACCTTCGACCCGGTCGGCAACCCGCTGGCCGCCGTCTCCTCGCTCACCGGCCGCGCCGGGCGGCTCGACCGCGTCCTGCTGCGCGCCGAACGCGCCCGGGCCACCGCCGCCCACCTCCTCGGCGACCGCCCGACCGCGGACGGGCTGCACCCCTCGGACCACTACGGCGTGGCCGTCGACCTCGACCTGTCCTCCGGGGAACCGGCGTCGCCGGACGCCCTGGAGGCCGCGCCGACCACCCGCACCGCCGTCGCCTGGCTGCCGCCGGAGGAGCTGTGGCCGCCGATCCAGCGGCTGCGCGCCGCGCACGACCCGCAGCTGCGCCGCTGGCCGCCGCACGTCAACCTGCTGTTCGGCTTCGTCCCGGAGGCCGAGTTCGACCGCGCCCTGCCGCTGCTGGGCCGGGCCGCCGCCGAGGTCGCGCCGTTCACCGCCCGGCTGGCCGGGGTGCACACCTTCGGCCACCGCGAGGACGCCACCCTCTGGCTCGACCCGGCAGCCGACTCGCCCGAGCCGTGGGCGGCGCTGCGGGCCGCGCTGGTGCGCCGCTTCCCCCGCTGCCGCGGCCGCGCGGACGGCTACACCCCGCACCTGATCCTCGGCCGCAGCGCCGACCCGCAGCGCACGGCCGCCGAGTGCGCGGCCGGCCTCGCCGGAGCCGCCGGGGCCTCGGCCCGGGTCGGTGAGCTGGTGGTGCTCTCCCGCCGGGGCGACGAGCCGATGCGGGTGCGCGCCGCGGTCGCGCTGGGCACCGGCGAGATCCGGGACCTGCCGGACGCACCGGCCGACCCGACCGGGGCCGACCCGACCGGGGCCGAAGCGCTCCGAACCGAGCCTCCCCGACGTACCGCTGCCGCCCAGACGTTGGCCGAGCGGATCGCGGCGGCCCTGCCGGGCGGCGTGGTCCGGACGGTCGGCTCACGCCGTCTGGGCTGCCAGCTGGACGGCGCCGACCTGGACCTGGTGGCCGCGCTGCCCGGCCCCGCCGACCTGGCCGGGGTGCGGGCCCGGGTGGCGGCCGCCCTGCCGCACGCGCAGGGGCTGCACGAGGTGCGCGGGGCGCGGGTGCCAGGGCTGCGACTGACGGCGGACGGCCTGGCGGTGGACCTCGTGGTGGTCTTCACCGGCGCGCTGGATCCGGCCGAGGCCGTCGAGCGCCGGGCGGAACTGGGCGAGGCGGCGGCCGTCGCGCTGAGCGCCGTCACGGACGCCGAGGCACTGGTGGCGGCGGTCGGTGGGCGGCACGCGGCTTTCGTCCGGCTGGCCCGGCAGGTGAAGGCCTGGGCCCGGGCGCGCGGCCTGGACTCCGCGCCGTTCGGTCAACTGCCGTCGCTGGCCTGGTCGGTGCTGGCCGCGCGGACCGTCCGGGACGCGGACACGGCCGCCTGCGACCTGTTCCCGCGCTTCGCCGAGACCTGGGCGGGCTGGGACTGGCGCCGCCCGGTCGCCCTGCTCGGCGACCCCGCCGCCGGCGCGGCCGGGGGGTTGACCGTCCTCACTCCCTCCGCGCCCGTCCGCAGCTGCACCACCCAGGTCGGCCCGGCCGCCCGCGAGCTGCTCGCCGAGGAGCTGTACCGGGCCTGGGAGCTCGCCACCGAACACCCCGATCCATGGCCCGAGTTGCTCGCCCCGCCACCGCTGCACCGGCGCCACGCCGGCTGGGCCGTGGTCAGCGCCGAGCCGGCCGCGCTCGGCGCCGTCCGGGGCCGGATCCGCGCCCTGCTCGGTTCCCTGGAGGAGGCGGGCGCCACCCGGGTGCACGCCTGGCCGCGCCCGTTCCACTCCGGCGGGCGCCCGCACCTCGCGATCGGCCTCGGGCCCGATCCGCTCCCGGCGGCGCGGCTGGCGCCGATCGCCGCCGCGTGGTCCCGCGGCCTGCCCGGCGTCCGGGTCGAGCACGCCTCCGGAGGGTCGGTACCCACGCTCGGCCTTCGCTGACTCCCGCGACCTCAGCGGACGGCCGCGACGGCGCCGGGCCGTTCGATGCGGTCGAGGCGGTCGAGGCGGTCGATGCGGTCGATGCGGTCGAGGAAGTCCAGCACCCGCTGGGTGACCTGTCGTGCGGCGGGTTCGTCGTACGACGGAAGGCCGCTGTCGGTGAACAGGTGCCGCTCACCCGGGTAGCGGAACAGCTCGGCGTCCGCCGCCGTCGCGACCAGCGCCCGGGCCGCGTCCACATCGCCCTCCCCCGCGAAGTACGGATCCGCCTCCATGCCGTGGACCTGGACCGGAACGCCCTGCGGCCAGGCACCGCCGAACTCCGCGACCGGCACGCAGGCCTCCAGCAACAGCGCGCCCTTCGCCCCGGGGCGGGTCTGGGCCAGCTTCTGCGCCGGCAGGACGCCCAGCGAGAACCCGAGGTAGACGAGCTCCGCGGGCAGCCCCTCGGCGGCGGCGGTGCCGCGCTCGACGATCGTGCCGAAGCCGATGCTCTCCGCGTGGCCGATGCCCTCCCGCAGGCTGTCGAACACCGTCCCCTCGAACAGGTCCGGGACGTGGACGACGTGCCCGGCCAGCCGCAGCCGTTCGGCGAATGCGCGGACGCCCTCGGTCAGCCCGTACCCGTGATGGAAAACCAGCACCTCAGCCATGCTTCTCCCCCTCGTGCCGCGGCGCCCGGACGGCGCCGCGGCACGAGTATGACCCGTGGCACCGACACCCCGTGACCGGCCGCACGCGTCGGCCGCAGGACTCACTGCCGGGCCGGGTCCACGCCGCGGCGGACGGCTTCGACCCGACCCCTTGAGCACCACTTGAGCAGCACTTGAGCACCACTGCTCCGCTCCCGGAGCCGGGTGACCGGCCTCAGCTGCCGGCCCCGCCGAACGCGACGAGGTAGCCGTCCTTGGTGCCGACGAAGATCCGTCCGCTGTCCGTCGCGGGCACCGAGAACCTGGACACCGTGCCGAGCGGGAAGCTGCGGCGCATGGAGAGCGTGCCGTTGACCGGTACCGGGTCGTAGACCCGCAGTTCGCCGTTCTGGCCGTTCGGCCCGGTGCCGGAGTAGACGGTCCAGACGAGCGCCGAGCCGGAGGCGGTGCCGTTCGAGGTGACCACGGGGGAGCCGGAGGCGTAGCCGAAGCCCTCGGCGCTGGTGCCGGTGCTGGTCAGCTGCGGGGTGCCGGAGCCGTCGACCGCGTACTTGAGGGCGCGCAGCACGCCGTTGTTCTCGACCAGGTAGACGTAGCCGCCGTCACCGCCCCAGACGCCCGGGTGTCCCCACACGCCCTTGTAGGGGCCTGTCATGCCGACCACGTTGTCCGTCCCGCCCTGGCCCTGCCCCGTGCCGCCGAGGTTGTCGCGGTCCAGCAGGAAGATGCGGCCGTCCTTGCCGACCTGGACCAGCAGGTGCGGGTGGGCGGACGTGCCGAAGCCGTCCGGCAGCGCCGCGGGGCCGCCGGAGCCGAGGTCCTGGTCGGCGTGGTCCATGTCCCTGTTGTTGGTGGGGCTGAAGAAGTCCTTCGCGACGAGGCTGCCGTCGGCGTTGACGCCGAGGCGTACGACCGATTCGGCGAGGTGGGCCGGCGGCGCGTTGCCCGGGCCGGTGGGCGGCGAGCCCCCGTTCGCGCCGTTGCCGGTGGCGACGAAGATCCGGCCGTCGCCGTCCGACATCAGCCCGCCGCCGCTCATCCAGACTCCCCCGTTCTGGGAGTCGGAGCCGGCCTCGGTGGACCAGAGGGTCACCTTCCGGGTGTTGGTGTCGACGCCGCCGACGATCCCGACGTACGGATTCCTCCCGCAGTCCGAGGCGAACCCGAAGTACACCGCGCCGCCGAGGAGCAGCAGCCCGGCGCGCTGCACGGACGTGGCCGGGTTGAGCGGGACGCCGGGGCTGTTCACCGGCGCACCCTGGACCGGTACCGGCCAGCCGCCGCGCTCGGCGCCCGTCGCGAGGTCCAGGGCGTGCGCCGAGAAGTGGGCGCCCCCGTCGTTGGACCTCGACACCAGGTAGACGGTGCCGCTCGCGGCGTCGAGGACCGGCGTCGAGGTGATGCCGGTGCCGGGCGAGAGGCAGTCGGTCGACGAGGGCACCGGGGTGCCGAGGGCGCGCTGCCAGAGGATGCGGCCGTCCGCCGCGTTGACGCCGTACACGTGGTTGGTCTCGGTGGCGACGACCACGGTCGACCCGGCGACCAGCGGCTGGGCGTGCACCCCGCCGTCGATCGCGGTGGACCAGCGCCGGCCGAAGTCCGCAGCCGACACCTGGTCGGGCCCGAGGTTCGGCTCGGCCGCGTCCCAGCCGGTCCGCAGGTTGTTCACCGAGACGGTCGGGTTGTCGGCCCGTGCGGGCGAAGGGGCGAGCAGCGCGCTCGCGACGGTCGGCGCCAGCAGCGCCAGGCCGGCCAGCAGGGCCGCCGGCCGGCGGCGCCCGGGCGCGCGCGGCGCGCAGCGCAGGAGTGAACGGGGAGGTCGGTTCATGCGACCAACCCTGGCCGCACGCTTGGCCGATGGCGATGCGACGAGGGCCGGATGGCCGAGGCCCGAAACCCGAGGCGTGACGGCCCGCCACCCGCGTGCGCCGAGCTTCCGGCCGGTCGCAGCGGCGGCTTACAGGCCCGCCCGGGTGAGCAGCCACTCCATGCGTTCGACGGGCAGGTACGGCGAGGCGGCGGCGGCCTCCGCGACGCGCTCCGAGGAGTCGACGAGGAGCCGGAGCAGCGAGGGGAGCGGGAGGTTGCGGTGCGGCGCAGGGCGGCCGGCGGGAACGTCAGGACCTCCGCCTCGTCCCACCACAACGTGAACTTGTCCCGCCCGCGGTACCGGCGCTCGATGCTCTCGGCGGTCGCGGCGTCGACCAGGTGCGGGGCGCTGAAGGCCGTGGTGAGGCGGACGATCTCCGCCTCGTCGTCGAGCAGTCGGGCCACCGCGTCGGCGGGAAGGGCTTTGCTGGCGGCCGCGGAGGCCCGGAAGCTGACGTAGGGCGAGTCGACGTGCGGCAGCGGATCGGCCGTCACCCAGGGCAGGCGCAGGAACCGGAGTTCCGTGGGTGCGAAGGCGTCCAGGTACCACTGCAGGACTGCTTCGTCGTCGGCGCCGGGGCCAGGCTCGGTCGGGCGCGAGACCGAGGCGTGGATCCGTGCCCGCACCTGCTCCGGCGTGTCGGGCCGGGCGAAGACCGTCACCCGGACGCTCGGGGCCGGATCGACGGCGAGGACGTCGCGGACCGCTGACGGCAGGTCGGGATGCCGGGCGAGCTCGGCGCGCACGCGGCTGTCCGGGTCCTCGGCGAGCCGCTGGACGGTGTCCGCGTCGAGAGCGGCGTGGATCACCGCGCCCGCCCGGGTCACCGGGTCGGCCAGCAGTGCCGGCAGCAGGTCCGGGGGCGGTACCGGATGCGGCCGGCGCGCGAAGTAGGTCGAGCAGGCCGCGGCGCGGACCGTCGCGTCGGGGTCGGTCAGCAGGATGCGACGAACCGCTTCCGGTGCTCGGTTCCAGTGCTTCGCCAGCGTGGCACGGATCGCGGGGTCGGAGTCGCCGGCCAGGCGGGCCCGCAGGTCGGACGGCGTGCGCGGGTTCTGGGCCAGGTACTCGCGGACCCTCGGATCGGGATCGTCGACGAGCCGCTCCAGCACCTCCCTCGGTGCGGACTCGGCGTGGACGACGAGCGCGGCCCGCACCGCACCGTCCTGATGGGCGGCCAGCTGGATGCGGAACCGGTCCGGCAGCCGACCGTTGAGCGCCAGGCTGTGCAGGAGCCAGTGGTCGTCGATCGCGATGATCTCGGCGACCATCGCCTCGGTGAGGTCCGGACGCTTCGCCACCTTCCCCCCACCCCGCCGCCATCCGAACAGCCGCCGGATCAGGGGCGCCGGCAGGGCAGGGTTCCTCGCCAAACCGTCCATCACCTCGTCGAGGTGCGCCGGAGTCAGGTCGTCAGCGTCCATCCGGCCAGAATGCCAGGGCGGGCTGTGACCGGACAGACCTCTCCACCCACTGGCTCTTCCCCGGCCGCCGCCCGGATCAGCCGATGAACCCGACCAGCATGCTCGGCCCCCTCCGTGACCTCGGTGGCCCGGCCCAACGAGCCCGCACCTTCGCCATCCGGCACCTCGTCCTCCAGGCCCCCGCGCCGGTCATCGCCAAGGCCCTCGGCTACCACGACAAAACCGCCACCCGGTTCGTCGCCGAGGCTGGCGGCACCTGGAGCCGATACGCCCCGGGTGACCACCAGCGGTGAAACATGAGCACTCACGCCGAGTCGGCTGAGCCCCGCTTGTCCTCGACGTGGACGACGTGCGGAGCGGGCCATCACGACCTTCGCCAAGATCTACGGAGCCAAGTTCCCCAAGGCCGTCAAGAAGATCATCGACGACCAGGACGTGCTGCTGGCCTTTTACGACTACCCGGCCGAGCACTGGATCCACCTGCGGACCCACCAACCCCATCGAGTCGACCTTCGCCGCCGTCCGGCTCCGCACCAAGGTCACCAAGGGCGCCGGCTCCCGCGTCGCGGCACTCGCCATGGTCTTCAAGCTCGTCGAGTCCGCCCAGGCCGCTGGCGGGCCGTCAACGGCGCCCATCTCGTCCCGCTGGTCCGCGCCGGAGCTCGCTTCGAGCGGGGCCAACTCGTCGAACGTACACGGACTGTGGCATGAACGCGGATCCGCCGTGCGATCCTCGGTCTGTCGATCAAAAGAGGGGGGTTACGTGCTACTGACGCTGACCGGTGGTGCAGGGGCAGTTAAGACGACACTGGCCGATGCGCTCGTGTCGTTCGCGGTGGAAGGCCCGGCAAGCGTGCTGCACGGCGACGACTACTACTTCACCGCTCCGGGGCGAGGAATCTGGACACGCGACGAGGCCGGGATACCGCGCCTGGACGTCGGGGATCCTCGCTCGGTCGACATCGAGCGGCTCGACGCCGACACCGACGCCGCGCTCGCCAGCGCCCCCGTTGTGATCGTCGACGGCCTCCTCGCTCGTCGGGTCACCCCACAGCGGCCTTGCCTCCGCCTCGACGTCTTCATTGACCTCGCGGCGGACCTCCGGCTGGCCCGCAAGATCGAACGGAAATGCGTCAGGGGCGGCTTCCCGCTTGAGGTTCTCCTGCAGAATTACGTGGAGCACCGGCGGGCCGCCCACGAGCGGCACATCGAGCCGCTACGAGACGAATGCGACGTGATCGTCGACGGCACGCTGTCCCCGGAGACCTTGGCCGAACAGATCTGGTCAGCAGTCGCCGCCCAGGCACTCAACCACAACTCTTGACAATTGCTCCCACCGGGGTGGTGAAAGGTGGCACCTACCGCGCTCCAGCACGCTACTGCGACTCAGCACGTTACTTGTCGCCAACAGCGCCATTCGACGTGCAGCTCTCCGGGTCGGTCAGTATGGCAACTGCCGGTGAACCAGCAAGGAAGCTGACGGTTGGTTCCCGTTCAGCGAGCATGCGGTCGTCAACTCGGTGACCCGTGGCGCGGCCGGCCGCTGAGTACGAAGTCGCGGTACTCGTCCTGAGCCATCCCCTGGTTGACCCAGCGGCCACGAACGGCTCCAGTCCGGTGCTCCGCAAGGGCGAGGACGTCATGCGCCTCTGTTGCCACGGCGATCTCCAGGCCGAACTCGTCGTCCTCGTTCTCGGGGTCCAGCGGCGGGAACTCGACGAGGTCGCAGAAAGCTCTCGCTCCCGACGTCCACCGACGTGTGGAGAACGACCTTGAACTCCGAGCCGATCGGAACGACCTCGACCCAGCGGACCCCGGGAACATGAGCATCACCGGCCGAGCCGAGGAACTGTTCGACCGATCGACCGCGGGTCAGGGCACCGATAGAAAGGGACTCGACTAGGTAGCGCACCTGGGCAGCCTAAAGGGCCGTCCTGTCATTGATCTCGGAAGGGTCTGGGAGCCAGCAAGAAGCCCTCAGGACGCCGGCGCAGGCAGAGGCCTGCTCCCGAGGGCTTCGGCGAGGGCATTGCTTTGGGTTCGAGTGAGGTTGAGTGCCCACAACACAGCCGATTCATCTGAGCTTGGCTCAGTGTGCTGGTGACTGAGACCACTCAGAGGGGAGTCGACACCACCACGGCGCCTGGCGGCAGGCCGTCTGTTCCGAAGGAGATGGTCAGCCGTGTCCTGGGCAGAGTCCTCGGGTGCTCCGATGACCGTCAGAGCGGCGTTCACCCATGCTGGCGCTTCCGGCGGCAACTCGTCATCGGCGAGCAGCGGTAGCAGAAGCAGGAGTCGGGCCGCGGTGTCGTGCACGCCGGGTTCGGTCGGGTTCGGAGCCTCGGCGATGTGCGCGATGTCGCGCCAGGACAGGCCTGGGCCGTACCAGTCGCCGTCATAGCTCGACAGGTCCTCTTTCCGAGGCCAAACCGGTTGGGTCAGCAGGTAGTCGACCCCGAAGTCGCCGATGAGGTTCCGGTAGACGACGACGGCGCTGTGACCGCCCTTAAACGGGATGCGGAACGCCGGCCAGGCTTGGTCGTCCAGGAGGACTTCGGCCAGGGCGTCTGTGTCGGCGCCGTCGTCACCGAACCACTCGGGTGCTGGCCGGGTCTCACCCGGGGTGAACCGGCACATGGCCAGCAGGTGACTGGACCAGAACCCGGCGCACTGAAGCAGCCGCTCACCCGCGACAAGCGGTCCGTAGTCGTATCCCTTGATCAGCACGGACCAGAGTGTCTCAGGTTCCACCGACGGCTCTCCGCCGCCGGGCCTTCGGGGATAGCTGGGGCAGGCCTTGGAGGTCGAGGGAGAGGCCGTCCCGTGGCCAACAAGCGAGTCCAGTCACACGGGCTCCGCGTCTGACCTCTGAAGATCTGAAATTTTTCTTGCGCAACTTATCTTTCGGATCTAGCGTGGTGTCATGCCCTCCGAACCGCGGCCCGTGCGCAAGGCCGACCAGATCACCGACCTGACCAGGCTGAAGGCGTTCACCAATCCCCTGCGGATGCAGCTGTACCGGCTGCTCTACGCCGCCGGCTCGGCCACCGCCTCGCAGCTGGGCGAGCAGGTCGGCGAGGCGCCCTCGCTGGTCAGCTACCACCTGCGCAAGCTCGCCGAGCTCGGCTTCGTCGCCGAGGCGGCGGGCCGCAGCGGTGACGCGCGGGAGCGGTGGTGGCAGGTGGCCTCCGAGGAGGGCTGGGGCTTCCGCGACTCGGACTTCACGCAGACCCCCGAGGGCGCGGCCGTCGTCGA
The DNA here is from genome assembly GCF_000961885.1 of Streptomyces rubellomurinus. Lineage (GTDB taxonomy): Bacteria > Actinomycetota > Actinomycetes > Streptomycetales > Streptomycetaceae > Kitasatospora > Kitasatospora rubellomurina. The sequence goes on along the minus strand of NZ_JZKH01000026.1, from coordinate 76,433 downwards.
GGCGGTCGGCCGGAGCGTCTTCGAGACCCGGGCCGCCCAGTACCGCGCCTACCTCTCCCAGACCGGGGACTGGGGCCCGGTGTGGACCGACGCGGCCTTCGCCTCGGAGTGGATGCTCGACCTGACCCCCGCCGAACTCGCCGATTTCGGCGAGGAGTTGGCGGAGGTCACCCGGCGCTGGCGGGAGCGCGGCCAGGCCGCCAGGGCCGCCGGATCCGCCGGAGCCGGTGGAGACACCGGGGACCGCGAGCACGTGTCCGTCTACCTGTACGGCTTCCCGTTCCGCCCGTAACCGGCCGCATCCCGTCCCCACGCCCGGGCCCCGCGCGCCGGGTGACGATTCCGCACGTCCACCAGGCCCCCATCGCTCCACCACCCGACCCGGCTGTCCGTATCCAGCGCCGGGCGACGCCCCCGTGCGCCCGCACGGGGCCACCGCGACCACTCGGAGCCCGCCATGACCGCGCTGACCACCCTGGAGACCGCACCACCGCCCAGCACCGCCCCCGCCCACCGCGACCCCAACGTGCTGCGGTGGCTCACCGCCTACACCGCCTCGCTGGTCGGCGACACCGCCTACTTCCTCGCCCTCGGCTGGTCCGCCCAGCGGGCCCTCTCCCCGACCCAGGTCGGCCTGGTGATGGCCGCCGGGGGGATCCCCCGGGCCCTGCTGATGCTCGGCGGCGGTGTGCTCGCCGACCGCTTCGACCCGCGCCGGGTGATCCTCGGCAGCGACGCCCTGCGCTGCCTGCTGATCCTGTCGGTGGCCGCCGCCGTCGCGCTGACCACGCCCGCGCTCTGGCTGCTGGTCGCGGTGGCCCTGGTCTTCGGCGCCGTCGACGCCCTGTTCGTCCCGGCGGTCGGCGCGCTGCCGCCCCGGATCACCCGCCCCGACCAGTTGGCCCGGGTCAGCGGCCTGCGCTCGCTGGCCACGCGCGTCGGCCAGATCGCCGGCCCGCCGCTCGGCGGCGTGGCGATGGCGCTCGGCGGCCCGGCCGCCGCCTTCGCCGTCTCCGGCGCGCTGTTCGCGCTTTCCCTGCCGCTGCTGCTGTCCGTCCGGATCCGGCCGCTCGACACCCCGGCCGGCGCCGGGGGCGCGCCCGCCGCCCGCCCGGCCCGCGCCGACCTCCTCGACGGCCTGCGCTACCTGCGCCGCCACCCGCTGATCGGCCCGCTGGTCCTCGCCGCGGCGGTCACCGAACTCGGCCTCAACGGCACGCTCAACGTCGGCATGGTGCTGCTCAACGCCGAACGCGGTTGGGGAGCGTCCGGCTACGGCTGGATCGTCGGCGGCTTCGGCGCCGGCGCGACCGCCGTCGCCGCCCTGCTGGCGGTGGTCGGCCGGCTGCCCCGGGCGGGCCTGACCCTGTGCGGCGCCCTCCTGCTCGGGAGCACCGGCGCCGCCGGACTGGGTCTGGTGCCGAGCCTGTGGGCGGCGGTGGCGATCGCCGTCCTCACCGGGCTCGCGGCGGGCACGGTCGGCAGCCTGACCCACACCCTGATCCAGACCGCGACCGACCCCGCCTACCTCGGCCGGGTCACCTCCGTCGTGATGCTCAGCATGCTCGGCCTGTCCCCGCTCGCCTACCCCCTGGTCGGCGCCGCCATCGGCGCCTGGGGCGCCGGCCCGGTGTTCGTCGCCTGCGGCGCGTTCGGCTGCCTCGGCCTGGTCCTCGCCCTCGCCTCCCCCGCCGTCCGCCGGGCGGAGCTGCCCCGGGCCGCCGAGCCCGCCTGACGCATCGCTCCGGTCACTCGGAGGTCACTCCACCGGCCGCAACCACTCGGTGGTCGCAGGGCCGTAGGCGTCCGCCGGCGGCTCGGGCGGAAGCCGGACACCGGCATCGCACCGCAGCTCGGTGGAGACCACCTCGGCCAGCCTCAGGGCCGAATCGGCCAGCAGCCGCCGCCGGTGGGGGCTCAGCCGCCCCTGGCCCTTCCCGTAACCGGCCGCCCGGCCGAGGACGACGACATCCATGAAGTACGGGACCGAGAAGTGGTCGTCCTCATGGGGCCGGGTCCAGCAGCGGAAGTTGACCCGGGTGCCTTCGCTGAGGAAGGAACCGCCGCGGTCCTCGTCGAGGGAGAAGAGAACCGGCTGCAGGAGCTGCGAGGGCCGGCGCAGCCCCGCGCCGGCATCCTCGACCTGATCGGCCGTCATCGCACTCCCCCGGTGTCGATCGCCTTCCGCCCCCGCCCGACCGCAGTCGGCTGGTCGGGCCACGCTACCCGCCCTGACCGCCCGCGGTCGGGGCCGTTCGGCGGCGGACGTCGGCCAGCAGCTTGTCCAGGGTCGCGATGAGGGTGGTGCGTTCGTCGTCCGACAGGCAGCCGACGAGTGCGGCCTCCCGGCCGAGCACGGTGTCGACGGAGCGGTCGATCAGCGCGTGGCCCTCGGCCGTGAGGTCGACCAGGACGGTTCGGCCGCTGCCCGCCGGTGTGCGCCGGACCAGGCCGTCGCGTTCGGCCCGGGCGATGCGCTGGGAGACCGCTCCGGCCGTGACGAGGGTCCGCCGGGCTATCTCGCGGGTGCTGAGGGTGTAGGGCGGGCCCGAGCGCCGGAGGACGGAGAGCAGGTCGAGGGTGGCGGCGTCGATGCCCGCCGCGCGCAGGGCCCGGGCGCGGTCGTCGGTGAAGAGCTTGGCCAGCCACCAGATCGGGGTGACGATCTCGATCGACCCGGTCGGGGCGCCCGGCCGCTCCCGCCGCCAGGCGGCGGCGATCTCGGCGGCGGAGTGGGCGGGTGCGGGTTCCTCCGCGTTCTCCGGGTCCTGCGCTGCGGGGGCGTCGGCCACGGTGTGATCCCCTGTCGGTCTCGGCTATGTTTAGGTCTAAACGTATCAGCCGACAGGGGGACCCATGACTTCTCGCACCGTGCTCGTCACCGGCGGAACCAGTGGCATCGGCCGCGCCATCGCCCGGCGGTTCGCCGCCGAGCGGGCCGAGGTCGTCGTCACCGGGCGTCACGCGGACACCGTCGAAGCGACCGCCGAGGAGCTCGGCGTGCACGGCGTCGTCTGCGACGCGACCGACCCGGGCCAGGTCGCCTCGCTCGCCGCCCGCCTCGGGGCGGTGGACGTGCTGGTCAACGCCGCCGGCGGCCTGCCCGGGGCGGCGCCGGCCGACCGGGCACCACTGGAGGCGCTGCTCGCCCAGTGGCAGGCCAACCTCGCGCAGAACCTGCTGACCGCGGTGCTGACCACGGCCGCGCTCCAGGACCGGCTCGCCGACGGCAGCGCCGTCCTCAGCATCGGTTCGATCGGCGCCGAGCGGCGCGGCGGCTCCTACGGCGCGGCCAAGGCCGCGCTGGCCGCCTGGAACGCCTCGCTGTCCGCCGAGCTCGCTCCCCGGGGGGTGACGTGCAACGTCATCTCCTCCGGCTACGTCGCCGGCACCAACTTCTTCGGCGGTCCGCTGGCCGACGAGCGGCACCGGGCGCTGGTGGAGGAGACGCACAACAAGCGGCCCGGCACGGTCGACGACATCGCCGAGACGGCCTGGTTCCTCGCGTCCCCGGGCGCCCGGCACATCACCGCGCAGACCGTCCACGTGAACGGCGGCGCCTTCTCCACCCGGTAGCGCGCCCGCCGGACAATCGGGGCCGGCCGACCGGGCCCGGCCGTCGCCAACACGGCGACGGCCGGGCCGGGCGGTCAACCGGACGGTCAGCCGGCCGTCGTCAACCGGCCGTCGTCAACCGGCCGTCGTCAGCCGCGCGGTGACCACCGTCGCGTCCAACTCCTCGTCCTCGTGGGCCTCCGCCACCAGGCCTGCCGCGCGCACCACCGCGAGGGCGGTCGCCAGCTGCCGCTCACTGGTCTCGAACAGCAGCGAGCCGCCCGGCGCGAGCCACCCGGGCGCCTCGGCGGCGACCCGGCGCAGCACGTCCAGGCCGTCCGAGCCGCCGTCGAGCGCCGGAAGGGCCTCGTACAGCCGGGCCTCGGGCGGCAGCAGGGCGACGTCGCCGGTCGGGACGTACGGGACGTTGGCGATCAGGACGTCCACGCGCCCGCGCAGTTCGGCGGCGGGCAGGGCCGCGAACAGGTCGCCCGCGAAGACCCGGGCGCCGGCGGGCGCGAGGTTGCGGCGGGCGCAGCGGACGGCCGCCGGGTCCAGGTCGGCCGCGTACAGCTCGACCGGGTGCCCGGCGCCGGCCGCGACGGCGGCGCCGAGCGCGCCGCTGCCGCAGCACAGGTCCAGGACGACCGCGCCGGGCGCGGTGAGCCCGGCCGCGGTGGCGGCCAGGAACTCGCTGCGGCGGCGCGGTACGAAGACGCCCGGGTCGACGGCGATCCGCAGCCCGGCGAACTCGGCCCAGCCGACGACGTGTTCGAGCGGCCGCCCCTCGGCACGGGCGCGGACCATGGCGGCCAGGTCGGCCGGGGTGGCGGCGGAGGCGAGCAGGATGCGCGCCTCGTCCTCGGCGAACACGCAGCCAGCGGCGCGCAGGCGGGTGACCACGGAGGATCGGAGGGCGGAGGAGGAGAAGACCGGCACAGGGGACCCCTTGGGGAGAATTCGGGAGGAGGCGAGATGGACTCCGCCAGGGCTCCCGTCAGGGTCGTCGCGTTGCCGGCGCGTGCGCGCTATGCGCGCACGGCGCCCACGCGGCCGCGCTCCGGGAGCACCCGCTCGGACATTCCGTTGATGGGGCTCACCTCCCTCGGTCGCGGTCGTACTCGGCGCCGCACACCCTACCGCACCGGCGGCGCCGACGATCACTCCGTTCCGTTCAGCCCGTTCCGTTCAGCCCGTCCCGTTCACCCCGTTCAGCCTCAGCCCAGGAAGCCGCGCACCAGCTCGGCGAACTCCTCCGGCGCCATGACCGGTACGCCGAGCTCCTCGGCCTTGGCCCGCTTGGAGCCGGCCTTCTCCCCGGCGACGAGCAGGCTGGTCCGCTTGGACACCGAGGAGGAGGCCTTGCCGCCGGCCCGCTCGATCAGTTCGTTCATGGCGTTGCGGGAGAGCTCGGCGAGGGCGCCGGTCATGCTGCCGGTGACCACCACGCTCTGCCCGGCCAGCGGGCCCGCCGCACCGTCCGCAGCGCCGTCCGCAGCCCCGCCCCCGGCGCCCTCCGCCACGCCCTCCGGATTCGTCCGGACGGCCGGCGGCTCGGTCACCGCCGTGCCCACGCCCTGCTCGGCGAGCCGGTCCAACAACGCTGCCACCTCGGCGAGTTCGGAGAGCACCAGGGCCGCCTTCTCGGTGCCGATGCCGTCCACGGCGGCCAGCGCCTGGGCATCGGCGGCGCGGATCGCGGCCATGCTGCCGAAGTGGGCGGCGATCCGGCGGGACATGGTGCGGCCGGTGCCCCGGATGCCGAGCGCGCAGAACACCCGGCCCAGCGGGCGGGTACGGGCGGTCTCGATCGCGGCGAGCAGCTTGTCGGCGCTGGTCTCTCCCATCCGGTCCAGGGTGAGCAGCTGCTCCCGGGTGAGGGTGAACAGGTCGGCGAGGTCGCCGACCAGCCCGGCCTCGACGAGTTGGACGGCCCGGGTGCCGCCCAGGCCCTCGATGTCGAGCTGGTCGCGCCCGGCGGCGTAGATCACCGAGGCGACGACCTGGCAGCCCCGGCCGCGCACGCAGCGCCAGCGCTGCTCGGAGGTGTCGATGGCGTCGCCGCAGCGCGGGCAGACCTCGGGGAAGGCGATCGGCCGCTCGGCGCCGGTGCGCTCCTCGACCAGCGGCGCCTCGACGCGCGGGATGACGTCGCCGGCCCGGTAGACGAACACCCGGTCGCCGATCATCAGACCGCGCCGCTCGATGTCGGCCGGGTTGTGCAGGGTCGCGTAGGTGACGGTGACGCCGTCGATCACCACCGGGTCGAGCACCGCGCGGGGCGCGATGATCCCGGTGCGGCCGACGTTCCACTCGACCCCGAGCAGGGTGGTCACCTGGTGCTGCGCCTGCAGCTTGCGGGCCACCGCCCAGCGCGGCGCGCGGGAGCCGGAGCCGGCCGCCTCCTGGTCGGCGACCGCGTCGGCCTTGACCACCACGCCGTCGATGCCGAAGGGCAGTTCGGCGCGCAGGGCGGCGATCTCGTCGATCCGCTGCTGCGCCTCGGCGAGGGTGGCGCAGCGCCGGGGCGCGGCCTCGGTGGCGGCGGCGGTGTTGGCGCCGAGTTCGGCGATCCGGGCCAGCAGCGCGGCGTGGTCGAGGCCGGGCAGGCCGTGGGCGTCGTAACCGAAGAAGGTCAGCTCGACCCGGTAGGCGCGGTCCTTGGCCCGGAGGGTGCCGGCGGCGCCGCTGCGCGGGTGGGCGAAGGGGGTGGCGCCGTGGGCGGTGCGGACGGCGTTGGCCTGCTCGAACTGCTCGTGGGTGAGCAGCACCTCGCCGCGCAGTTCGACGTCGACGGGCTCGGCGAGCCGCTCGGGCAGGCCGAGCACGGCGTCGGCGGCGGCGGTGATGTCCTCGCCCGCCAGGCCGTCGCCCCGGGTGAGCACTTGGGTGAGCCGGCCGGCCCGGTAGCGGGCGGCGACGGCCAGGCCGTCCAGCTTCGGCTCGACGCACCAGGCGGCGACGGGCCGGCCGAGCCGGCGCTCCAGGCCGGCGGCCCAGGCCTCCAGCTCCTCGGCGGAGAAGACGTTGCCGAGGGAGAGCATCGGCACGCTGTGCGGGACGTCGCCGACCGCCGCGCCGCCGGCCACCTTGCCGGTCGGCGACTCGGGCAGCACCTCGTCGGGGTGCTCGCGCTCGTACGCCTCGACGGCGCGCACCAGGGCGTCGTACTCGTCGTCGCCGAGCGGCGTGGCGCCGTCGGCGTAGTAGGCCGCGGCCGCCCTCACGGCGGTGGCGACGGCGTCGGCGTAGGCCTCGGGGGAGGCCAGGGCTGCGGAAAGGGCCGGGCTGGCTGCGTCCTTCATACCGCCATCATGGCGAGTAGTACTGACATTCGGCCGTCGCGGCGGGAGCGGGTGGCGTCCTGGGTGGCGTCCCGGGCGGCACCGCGCCGCCGGGGCTCAGGCCGGCCCGAGGGCCGGGGGGCCGGTCCGGTAGCCGCCGACGGCGCCCGGGGGGACGAGACAGGGCAGCAGCCAGTCCCAGAGGGCACCGACCCGGCGCGCCCGTTCCTCGGGCGGGCAGCCGTCCGCGAGGACCACCTCCAGGCCGCAGGCGGCGGTCACCACCAGGGTGTCGGGGCCGGGGCCGGGGGCGTCCGGGCGGCCGCGCAGTTCGCCCGCGCGGCGGGCGGCGGCCAGCAGGTCGCCGGTGATGCCGGCCCAGACGCCGTGGAAGCCGTGGAAGCCGTGGAAGCCGTGCGGATCGGTGGATCCGGGGCCGGATCCGGGCGCGGGGCCTGAGCCGGGGCCCGCGCCTGAGTCGGATGCGGGGCCGGCGCCTGAGCCGGGTCCGGACCCGCCCGTACACTGCCAGTCGCCCTCCCGGCCGAGCCGGAAGGCGGCCCGGATCAGCGGGTCGGAACCGAGGGCGTCGGCGAGCCAGTGGCCGGCGTCGATCAGGGCCTGGAGCGGCGAGGTGGCGGTGCGCCGGGAGCCGCAGGCGGCGCGCAGGGAACGTTCGGCCTGGGCGAAGACGGCGCCGGCCAGCTCCTCCTTGGAGGTGAAGTGGAAGTAGAGCGCCCCCTTCGTCACGCCGGCCGCCGCGGCGATCTCGCCGAGGGTGGCGCCCGCGTAGCCGGAGCGGTCGAACAGTTCCGCTCCCGCCTCCAGTAGCCGTCCGCGCGTGCGCCGCGCCTTCTCCTGCCGCACCTGGTCCATCGATCCCTCCCGATGACGAACACGACCTGACCCCGAGCCGGTCCGGCCCCCTCGGCGGCCCGGCAAGCAGGACGGCGCGTGGTGGCCGACACAATCCGGCCCCGGACGACTCCCCCAACTCCCTTACCAGGGTGGCACGGAGGCGCGGGGCAACGGTCGACGAGCACGGCGAGTTCAGGCCGTACGCGGAGCCGCCCCAGGAGTGGCCGCGAGGATCCACCGACCCGGACTGGTCCGCCACCACAAACCGAACGCCTTGCATCTTTCCGCACGGGCACTGGCCTTGCGACCGATCCCGGCCCGGCGACGGCAGCACCCCGAACCCCACCAGCCTTGCGGCGTCGCCGAGTTGACGCCACGACCGGGGCCCGCACTCAGTGCGCGCCGACCCCGCCCGCCACCACCGCGGGCTGCGCTTCGGAGTCCCCCGCCGCCGCCCGGGCCGCCGCCACTTCGGCCACCACCTCGGCCCCGCGGCCCGACCCGATCCGCAGCGCGGCGAGTACGCCCGGCACCGCGATGCTGGGCAGCAGGTGCCGGTACAGCGCGGCCACCCGTTGCTCCAAGTCGGCCCGCCCGGACAGCTTCTGGGACTGGATCTGCACGCCCGTCCACGCCGCGGTCATCAGCCACGCGGTGTCCGCCGGGACGACGTGCGGCAGCAGTTCGCCGCGTTCGCCGGCCGCGACCAGCAGCGCCTCCATCCGGCGGATCCAGCCGGGAATCGCCCCGCTGCCGAGGTCGTCGAAGGCGTCCTGGCCGAGCGAGAGCCGGGCTCCCGCGCTGAGCAGCGGATCACGCGGCATCAGATGCGCGACCACCATTCCGGTGTCCACGAACTCCTGGAGCTTGCTGCAACGTTCGGGCACGCCGTCCTGGGAGAACTGCTCCTCGAGCACACCGCGCGCGAGGTCCCGCTTGGAGGCGAAATGGAAATACACCGCGCCGCGGGTGACCCCGGCCCGGGCGACCACCTCGCCGATGGTGGCGCTCTCGTACCCGAACTCGTCGAAGACCGAGGCCGCCGCCTCGAGGATCAGCCTTCGCGTCCGAAGCGCCCGCTCCTGTCGCACCACCGCAACCACCCCGCCCTGCGCCCGTCCCCGAACCGAACCGAACACCCCGCATCCTAGCGACGGGCGTCCTCGGGGCGACAAGAAGTCGGGATGAGAAGACGCCAGGAATTCGTCCGTGCGCGCGCCCCTTCCCCCACCCGCGTGTTCGATATTCGGTCAACTCGAATTTGTGCCAGCGTGGAATTAATTCGCACCGCCAACGGCTCGACGCGGCCGGGGCGTTCACTCCCAGGCCAAACCGGACGATCGGTTTGGTTCCTGCCCGATGGTCCATCACCCTCCCCGATCCACCCGGTCCGCGATTCACCGGTGCGGGTGATGGCGAGGGGCCCACTCGACCGGAATCCTGGAACCTTCCGAGCGGCGCCCGCCGAACCGCACCGACCGCACCGCACCGCACCGAACCGGGAGTCACCCGATGGAGTCCCCACCGCCCCGCCGCGACCGCTTCCCCGGGCTCGGCCGCCGCCGTCTCTTCGGCCTCGCCCTCGGCGCCGGGCTGGTACCGGCCGTCGCCGCACCCGCCCGCGCCGACTCCTCCGGCCCCAGGCCCGGCCCCGGCCCCGGGCTCCCCGCGACCGCCGGCGCCGCCGCCCTCGGCCGCCGGGTGGCCGCCGTCGCCGCCTCCCAGCTCGGCGTGCCGTACGCGTGGGGCGGCGGCGACCGGCTCGGCCCGAGCCTCGGCTTCTGCGACGACGAGAACGGCTACCTGAACGGGAAGTGTCTGGGCGAGACCACGGTCGGCTTCGACTGCAGCGGCCTCGCCCTCCACTGCTGGTACCGGGCCAGCCACGGCACCGTCGAACTCGGCCACTACACCGTCGCCCAGTACCACCGCGCCGCACCGGTCGAGCGCGACGCACTCGCCCCGGGCGACCTGCTGTTCTTCTCCCGCCCGGACGCCCCGCTGCACCACGTCGGGATCTTCGTCGGCGACGGCGCGATGATCCACGCCGAACGCACCGGCACGCCGGTCGCCCGGGTCGAGCGGGTGCTGGAAGTGCCGCGCTGGGCCGGGGAGTTCGCGGGTGCCCGCCGCCCGGGTGCCGCAACTCCGTGACGTCCCCGGCCGCCGCGTGCGTCACCCGGCGGCGGGCCGCCTCCCCCGGTCGGCCACGTCGAGCAGCAGCTTCGCCGCCACCGCCGCCCCATCGGTGCGGACGGTACCGGCCACGGCCCTCGCCCGCGCCGCCGTCGCGGGCGCCAGCGCGGTGGCGAGCGCCGCGGACAGGGAGTCGACGGTCGGCACCGGGCCCGGGTGCGCCGCGCCGATGCCCAACTCGGCCACCCGGGCCGCCCAGTGCGGCTGGTCGACGATCTGCGGCACGATCACCTGGGGCGCTCCGGCCCGGGCGGCCGTCGCCGTGGTGCCGGCGCCGCCGTGGTGCACGACGGCGGCCACCCGGCCGAACAGCTCCTGCTGGTTGACCTCGCCGACGACGAAGCAGTCCCCCCGGTCGTCGACCGCCGCCAACTCGGCCCAGCCACGGCCGAGGAGCACCCGCAGTCCGTGCGCCCGGACCGCCTCGACGGCCACCCGGGCGAGCTCCGGCGCCGTCCGCATGGCCATGCTGCCGAAGCCCACGTACACCGGCGGCGGGCCGGCCGCCAGGAACGCCGCCAGCTCCGGCGGCAGCGGGCGGGTGTCCGGCCGGAACCACGCGCCGGTCTGCACGAGGTCGAGCTCGGTCGCGTCCTGCCACGGCCCCAGCACCGGGTCCGCCGCCAGCCACGGCCGCTCCGTGTAGACGTGGTCGCGCACGTTCGCCACCGGCGGCAGGCCGATCGCCGCCCGGTGGCGGTTGAGCGCCGGGCCGTACAGCGCGTTCACCCGTTCGGCGTCCTGCTCCCACAGCACCTTCAGGTCGGTCTCCCCCTCCGGCGACGGCTTGCCGGGCCGCCGCTGCGGCGCGAACCGCCGCGACGGCAGACCGAACGGGTGGAAGCACGCGAACACGTACGGGATCCCCAACTGCTCGGCCACCGACCTGACACCGGCGGGCATCAGGCCGGTCGCCAGCACCGCGTCACAGTCCGCCGCCGCCTCGGCGAGCACCTCGAACCGGTCGGCGACCAGCTCGCCGGCGAGCCGGAACGCGTCCTCCATGGTCGGCGCCCTGGTGCCGGTCACCACCGAGCGCACCGACGGGCCGCAGGGCACCAGCGGCACGCCCGCACCGGCCAGCAACGCCGCGAACTCCTCGTCCGGCGGCGCGCACACCCGGACCTCCGCCCCGAGCTCGCGCAACCGCACCGCCAGCCCCGCCAGCGGCTCGACGTCCCCTCGCGATCCCCAGGTCGACAACACCACGCGCATGCCGCAATTCACCCTGTTCCCACTCGATTCCGGCTGAGGCCGACCATCCTGGGGCATGACGGGGGCCTTGCCGCAAGCCCCCCGGTGCGCTATAGCTTGGTAGTGGCGGGGAGTTGATTCTCCTCGCCCTCGCGTTTCCCCGGGCCCCTCGTTTCTGCGGGCCCCTCGCTTCTCCGGCCCGCCGCCGGCTGCGCGCTACATGGCGCCGCGCCGCTCCCCCTGCGCCCGGTGCAGCCGCAGCAGCAGCCCGTGCAGCACCTCCCGCTCGCCCGCGTCCAGCGGCGCCAGCACCTCGTCCTGCACCGCCCGCGCCTGCTCGTCCAGTTCGGCGAGCAGCACCCGCCCGGCCGCGGTGATCGTGACCGAGACCCGCCGCCGGTCCGCCGCGTCCCTGGCCCGCTCGACGTAGCCGGCGGCGGCGAGCTGGTCGGCGACCTTCGCGAGGTCGCTCGGGTCGATGCCCAGGCGCCGGACCAGGTCGCGCTGGGCCTGCGGCCCGAAGTCGGAGAGGGCGGCCAGCACCGCCATGTCCCAGAGCCGGAGGTCGCGTTCGGCCAGCAGCTCGGCGAGGCGGCCGCGCGAGGACTTGCCGATCCGGGACAGCAGGTAGGTGCTGAGGTCGAGCAGGGTCGGCGGCAGGGCGTGGCCGGGCGGCAGCGGCGGAAGATCGGAAACCATGGCGCCAGTCTAGGGTCCCTCCCTATAGTGGGTGCCGACCCACTAATTCGGCGCCGGGCCGCGCCGGGCCACACCTTCCCCCGACGCCCCCCAACGCCCCCTCCGAGCCCAGGAGTTCACCCGTGGACGCGCTCTACCCCCGCCTGCTGGTCACCCGATTCGCCGAGTGCTTCGGCTTCTACCGTGCCGTCCTGCCCGCCCTCACCGGCGCCGCCCTGGTCAAGGGCACGCCGGAGGGCCCGTACGCCAACTGGGACGTCGACGGGCAGGCCGTGCTGGTGCTCTACGACCGGGCCGCGATGGCCGCCGACCTCGGCACCGCCGACCTGCCCGCCCGGCCGGGCGCCGCCGTCCAGGACACCGCGATGCTGGTCCTCCGGGTCGACGACGTGGACGTGGCGCTCGACCTCTGCCTGCGCAACGGCGGCAGCCTCGTCGTCGGGGCCACCGACCGCCCGCACTGGGGGCCGAACCTGCGCAGCGCCCATCTGCGCGACCCGGAGGGGCACTTGATCGAGCTGCAGTCGTACTGACCCGCAGGTGCGCCGGGCCGGCAGGTACGCGACCCGACCGGCCCAACCCGGCCCGCCGCTCGCCCTACCGAGCCGCGGGCCCGACGGCCTCAAGGCCGTCCGCCCACAACTCCGGCGCACAGTCCGCCACCTGCTCGCCGATCCGCGCCCAGGCCGCCTCCGCCGCCATCGGCTCCAGCTTGCGCCCGTCCCGCAGCCGCAGCGCGACCTGCTCGTCCGCGGCCTCCTTCGCCCCGATCACCGCCTGGTACGGGACCAGCCGGGCCGCCCGGATCCGGGCGCCGAGGCTGCCCTGCTCCGGCCCGGCCACCTCGGCCCGCAAGCCGAGGTCCAGGCAGCGCTGCCGCTGCCGCTCGGCCTGCGGGAGTTGGGCCTCGGAGACCGGCACCAGCACCACCTGGACGGGCGCCAGCCAGGCCGGGAACGCCCCGCCGTAGAGCTCGATCAGGTGGGCGACCACCCGCTCGACGCTGCCGATCACACTGCGGTGCACCATCACCGGCCGGTGCTTGGCGCCGTCCGCGCCGATGTAGTGCAGGTTGAAGCGCTGCGGCTGGTGGAAGTCGATCTGCACGGTGGACAGGGTGGACTCCCGCCCGGCGGCGTCGGCGATCTGGACGTCGATCTTCGGCCCGTAGAACGCCGCCTCGCCCTCCGCCGCCTCGAACGGCACCCCGGAGCGCTCCAGCACCTCGGTGAGCAGCGCCACCGCCCGCTCCCAGAGCGCCGGGTCGGCCACGTACTTGCCGCCCGCGCCGGGCAGCGAGAGCCGGTAGCGGACGGGCTCGATGCCGAGCGCGCGGTGCGCCGCGCGGATCAGCTCCAGCGCGGCGACGGCCTCGTCGGCGGCCTGTTCGGGAGTGCAGAACACGTGCGCGTCGTTCAGCTGGATCGCCCGGACCCTGGTCAGCCCGCCCAGCACACCGGACAGTTCGGAGCGGTACATCCCACCCAACTCGGCCATTCGCAGCGGCAGTTCGCGGTAGCTATGGGAGCGCGAGCGGAAGATCAGCGCATGGTGCGGGCAGAGGCTGGGACGCAGCACCACCTCCTCGGCGCCGAGCCGCATGGGCGGGAACATGTCCTCCTGGTAGTGCTCCCAGTGGCCGGAGATCTCGTACAGTTCGCGCTTGCCGAGCACCGGCGAATAGACGTGGCGGTAGCCGGCCCGGCGCTCGCGGTCGCGGATGAACTCCTCCAGCGCGTGCCGGACGGCGGCGCCGCCGGGCAGCCAGTACGGGAGGCCCGCGCCCATCAGCGGGTCGCTGTCGAAGAGGTCGAGTTCCCGGCCGAGCCGGCGGTGGTCGTGCGGGTCCGCCTGGACACGGCCGTTCGACTGCTTGTGGCCGTTCGACTGCTCGTGGTGGTTCACGGGGTGGTTCATGAGGGTGGTCTCCGCTCGGGTGGGCCGCCGGGCGAGTGGAGCCGGGAACGCCGAAGCCCCGGGGCACTCGCCCCGGGGCTTCGGACTTGGTCAGCAGTCAGCGCGCCGGGACTCTCTCCGGCGTCGTCGTGACGAGTGCAGCGCGCTTCATGCCGTCCACGGTAGCAGGCCGACCGGCCGCGTGGTGATCTTTTTTCCGCTGGCACGATGGCCCCGTCCGGTCAGTACAGGACGGCGCAGCCGCGGGCCGCGAGCGCGTCGAGCAGCCGGGCGGGCGGCCGGACGTCGTTCCAGCGCAGGTCCAGCTTCTCCAGTGCGGGCAGCGCGCCCGGCTCGGCCAGCCAGGCCGGCAGCGCGGTGATCCGGTTGGCCCGCAGGTCGATGCGGCGCAGCAGCGGCAGTCGGGCGAGCGCGGCGGGGATCTCGGTGAGGGCGTTCTCCCGCAGTTCCAGCTCGCGCAGTTCGCCGAGCCCGGACACTGTCTCCGGCAGGGTGCTCAACTGGTTGCCGCGCAGCCAGAGTTCGCGCAGTGCGCGGAGCCGTCCGAGCGAGTCGGGCAAGGCTGTGAGCCGGCCGCGCTGGGCGCGCAGTTCGATCAGGGCGGTCATCTCGCCGATGGTGTCCGGGAGTTCGGCGAGCGGGTTGTCGCCGACGTTGAGGTAGCGCAGCGCGGTGAGCCGGCCGAGTTCCGCCGGGAGGGCGGTCAGCGCGTTGTCGTGCAGGTAGAGGAAGTCGCCGAGCCCGGTCAGTTCGCCGAGCTCGGCGGGGAGGGCGGCGAGCCGGTTGTGTCCGAGGTCGAGGGTGCGCAGCCGCCGCAACCGGCCGATGCCGGGCGGGAGTTCGGTGAGGCCGGTATCGGCGAGAATGAGCACGGTGAGCTCGGTGCGGTCCCAGACCTCGGCGGGCACCTCGGTGAGCGGCTGCCGCCAGAGGTTGAGCACGGTGTCGCCGTCGCCGCCCATGCGTCCGCCCTTCGGGTATCGGCGGCCCGGCCACCTCGGCCGCCCACCTCGGCCGCCCAGTCTACGGGCGGGCCGAGCCCGGGGCCGGGGCCGGGCCGGCACGCCGCCGAAGGGGCCGGGCGGCCCTCGGCGGAGTGGCGTTCGGCCGGCCGACGTTTGGCGCCCCGCCCCCCGGGGGCAGGACCTGCCGTGCCCGACAACCCTCCCGAGGAGAGCCGCCCTTGAGCCCCGTCCCGCTCCCCCACACGCTGATCGGCCACGGCCCGCACCACGTGCTCGTGGTGCACGGCTGGTTCGCCGACCGCGCCGCCTACGACCGCCTGCTGCCCGACCTCGACCTCGACGCCTTCAGCTACGCCTTCGTCGACCTGCGCGGCTACGGCGAGGCCCGCGACCTGCCCGGCCGCTACACCACCGCCGAGGCGGGCGCCGACCTGGTGGCGACGGCCGACGCGCTGGGCTGGGAGCGCTTCTCCCTGATCGGGCACTCGATGGGCGGCTGCGTCGTCCAGCGCGCGCTCGTCGCCGCACCCGAGCGCGTGCGCCGGTTGGTCGGCATCGCGCCCGTCCCGGCCATCGGCATCCCGTTCCCGCCCGAGCAGTGGGAGCTCTTCGCCTCCGCGGGCGACCTGGCGGAGAGCCGCAGCGCCATCATCGACTTCACCACCAGCGGCGTCCGCCCGCGCGCCTGGGTGCGGCGGATGACGGAGCAGTCGCTGGAGCGCAGCGACGCCAAGGCCTTCCGTGCCTGGCTGGACTCCTGGGCCCTGGAGGACTTCCACCAGGAGATCGCCGGCCTCGCACTGCCCGTGCGGGTCCTCACCGGCGAGCTCGACCAGGCGATCACCCCCGAGCTGATCCGGCAGACCTGGCTGCGCCACTATCCGCACGCGACCGAGGTCCGCCTCCCCTCCACCGGGCACTACCCGATGGAGGAGACGCCGCTCCAACTCATCAGCGCCATCGAGGAGTTCCTCGGCGAGGACGACCCGGAGTCCTGACCGCCGCCCGCCGCGCCCGACCGGCCCCTGCCAACCGGTCGGGCTCGGCGGGCGCTTCGGGCGTCGTACGGCGGCCCTCACCGTCCGCCGCAGAACACGTCCTCCAGCAGCTGCCCCTGCGCCTGGTACTGCGCGATCTGCTGCGGCCCGTCGCCCCTCGGGGTGGTCGACACCGCGAGCGAGCGGGTGCCCGAGGACCACAGCTGCGACTGGTACCCGGGCATCGAGCCGTCGTGCCCGTAGACCGGCCCGCAGGACAGCTGCACCCGGGCCAGCCCCAGCCCGTACGTCATCCGGCTCGGCGAGCCGTCCGCGGTGACCGGGATCGTGGTGGACATCTCCTTCATCAGTTCCGGCGAGAGCAACCGGCCGCCCAGCAGCGCGCGTTCGAAGCGGAGCAGGTCGTCGGTGGTGGAGATCAGCTCACCCGCGGAGTTGGCCCAGGTGACGCTCTGCACCGTCAGGTCGAAGTCGGTCCGCTGGTCCGGTCCGGGGCCCTCGACGAGCGTCACGTAGCCGTGCGCGTGCGGGCCGCGGATGTCGGTCGCCGCGCCGGGCAGGTAGGTGCGGGTCATCCCCAGCGGGCGCAGGATGCGGGCCTCGATCTCGTGCGCGTAGCCGTGCCCGGTCACCTTCTCGACGACCATGCCGAGCAACGTGTAGTTGACGTTCGAGTAGTGCCACGAGGTGCCGGGCGGGAAGTACGGCGCGTGCGCGACCGAGGCGGCCACCACCTGGGAGCGGGGGACGCTGTGCGACGGCCCGCCCTCCCGGTACCACGTCCGGGCTTCCTCGGCGGTCTTGAACGCCGGGAAGACGCCGCCGTCCGGCTCGTTGGTCGGGTCCCACAGGCCCGAGCTGTGGTTCATCAGCTGCCGGATCGTGATGTTCCCGCCGTTCGGGACCAGCCCCGGCAGGTAGCGCTCCACCGGGTCGTCCAGGCCGATCCGGTGCTCGCCGACCAGCTGCAGCACGGTCGTCGCGGTGAACATCTTGGTGATGCTGCCGGCCCGGTACCGGCCGTCCGTCCGCACCGGCGCGCCGGTGGCGAGGTCCGCGACGCCCGAGCCGGCCCGCACGGTGCCGTGCTCGTCCGCGACCTCGCCGAAGGAGGCCGCCGCCCCGGCCCCGGTCACCCGCTGCAGCCCGGCGCGCAGCCGGGCCCCGACGTCGGCGCGATCGCCGCCCTGCGCGCCCCCTTGCACGCTCCCTTGCTCGTCGACCCGGGCGTCGCCCGGCACGAGGCCGACCACGACGCCGGGGCCCACGGCTCCCGAACCCGCCGAAGCCCCCGGCCCGCCCGCCCCGCCCGCGACCGGTGTCGCCGACGCGGAGGCGACCGGCGCGGCCAGCGCCACGCAGATCGCCGCCACCAGTACGGACACCCGACGACGTGCCATCGCCCAACCCCCCACTCCCCGTGGCGAGCCGCGCCCGCCGCCTCCGCCCAGCCTCTCCGCTCCCCCTCCGGCCGGTCATCCACCACCCGGAGGAGGCAGTTCTCCGCCCTTCTGCCGAGGAACGCCTACGCCGCGCGGAGGAGACGGTCGTACCCAAACTCCCCTGACGGTCAGTTGGCGGCCGTGCGCCGCACCGGGTGCTTGCTCATGATGGACACCCGGTTGAAGGCGTTGATGGCGATCGCGACCCAGACCGCCGCCGAGATCTCCTGGTCCGTCAGCACGGCCCGGGCGGCCCCGTACGCGGCCTCCTGCAGCGCGGCGTCGCTCGGCGTCGTGGTCGCCTCCGCGAGCCCGAGCACCGCCCGCTCCCGCTCCGTGAACACCTGGGTGTCCCGCCACGCCGGCAGCACCCCCAGCCGCTGGGCGGTCTCGCCGGCCCGCAGCGCGGCCCTGGTGTGCACGTCGAGGCAGTACGCGCAGCCGTTGATCTGCGAGACCCGCAGGTTGACCAGCTCCACCAGCCCCCGGTCCAGCCCGGCCTCGGCCGCCGCCGCGCCCGCCACCTCGGCGGCCGCCGCCTGCGCCCGGTAGGCCTGCGGGGTCTGCTTGTCGATGAACACCCGCCGCTCCGCCGGGACCACCGTCACGTCACTCACCTGAGCTCCTTCCGCCGTGCTCGACCACTACTCTTCTCGATGATCATTCCATCATGCATAATAGTTGAAAATAGAACCACCCGGCAGGCGAAAGGGCCCATCGTGAGCACCGTGAGCACCGTCGACATCCTCTCCCCCCGGGACGTCCCGCTCGGCGGCCCCCGCGCCATGACCGTCCGCCGTACCCTCCCGCACCGCGACCGCCGCCTGATCGGCGCCTGGTGCTTCGTCGACCACTACGGCCCGGACGACGTCGCCCGCAGCGGCGGCATGGACGTCGCCCCGCACCCGCACACCGGCCTGCAGACGGTGAGCTGGCTGTTCAGCGGCGAGATCGAACACCGCGACAGCCTCGGCGTCCACGCCCTCGTCCGCCCGGGCGAGCTCAACCTCATGAGCGCCGGCCACGGCATCTGCCACTCCGAGGTCTCCACCCCCGCCACCACCGTCCTGCACGGCGTCCAGCTCTGGGTCGCCCTCCCCGAGGAGCACCGCCACAGCGCCCGCGACTTCCACCACCACGTGCCCCGGCCCGTCCCCCTCGACGGCGGCGAGGCCCGCGTCTTCCTCGGCACCCTCGCCGGCGACACCTCCCCCGTCCCCACCTTCACCCCCCTCCTCGGCGCCGAGCTCACCCTCCGCCCGCACGCCACCGTCACCCTCACCGTCGACCCGGCCTTCGAACACGGCCTCCTCGTCGACCGCGGCACGATCCTCCTCGCCGACACCCCCCTCCACGCCGGCGACCTCGGCCACCTCTCCCCCGGCCCCACCACCCTCACCCTCACCAACCCCACCCCCACCGAAGCCCGCGCCATCCTCCTCGGCGGCACCCCCTTCGACGAACAGCTCGTCATGTGGTGGAACTTCATCGGCCGGTCCCACGAGGACATCGCCGAAGCCCGCGCCGCCTGGCAGGCCGCCTCCCCCCGCTTCGGCGCCGTCGAGGGCTACCCGGGCGACCGCCTCCCCGCCCCCGAGCTCCCCGGCACCCCCCTCAAGCCGCGCGGCCGCGTCCGCTGACCTGCGCGGTTCAGGACGGGGAGCCGGCCGCCGGGTCAGCGTGTCTGCCCGGACAGCGCCCGATGCTGCTTCCGCGGGCGACGGCGGGGGCGGCCGTCGGTTCGGAGCCTGCGTCGGTGATCGGATGGGCGGCCCGGCGGAGTTCAGAGCGTCTGGACGAGGCCGCCGTCGATGACGAAGTCGCTCCCGGTGACATTGCCCGTCCGCTCACTGGCCAGCAGCAGAACGAGGTCGGCGACCTCCTGCGGCAGGCTGAAGCGGCCGGTGGCGGACTGTGCGACGGCACTCCGGGCGATGTCCTCCGGCTCGCCGCCGGACGCCTTCGCGACCGTCGCGGCGACGCCGCCGTCGCCGAGCCACAGCGCCGTGGACACCGGCCCGGGGCTGACCGTGTTGACGCGCACCCCGCGCGGACCGACCTCCTTGGACAGGGCCTTGCAGAAGTTGGTGAGCGCCGCCTTGGCCGCGCAGTAGTCGATGACCATCGGGTCGGGCAGGAACGCGTTGACCGAACTCACCGTCACGATCGAAGCGTTGCCACGGTCGATCAGGTGGGGCAGGGCCGCCCGGGTGGTGCGGACGGCGGCGAGGAAATTGACCGTCAGCCCCTGGATCCACTCGTCGTCGGTGACGGCCGCGAACCCGGCCAGACGGGGGTGGACTGCGCCGACGTTGTTGACGAGGATGTCCAGTCCACCGAACCGGGAGATCGCCGCCTCGACCGCAGAGACGGGGCCGTCCGCGGTGGCGAGATCGGCCGACACCGGATGCACCTGCGGGGTGAGCTCCGTCAGCGGGCCGGAGACACCGCGCGCCACCGCGACCACGTTCACGCCCGCGGCGGCGAGTGCCTGCGTCACGGCGAGGCCGATTCCCTTGCTGGCACCGGTGACAACGGCGACCTTGCCTGAGAGCTGCAGATCCATCGGAGACTCCGTAGGGGTGAACGGCAGGACGGCCTGCGGTGCGATCGCCCTGCTCAGAATCGCCGGCGGACCGGTTGCCCGCCGCCCGGCCGGCGGCCGGGACATCGCCATGCTCGCGCACCTGTCCCGGACCGCGGCGAGGTCAGAACCGTTCAACGGCCGCCTTGATCCGGCGGCCGAAGTCGGGAGCGTCCTTGCGGGCCGCACGCAGCGCCGGGCCGAGCAGGAGCCTGCCGAGTCCGTGGCCGTCCAGCACGTTGAAGATCCGCACCCGGGTACGGCCGCCCGGCAGCGGTTCGAGATCGTAGCCGCCCTCGGCGGTGATGAGGTTCTTGCTCTGCTCGCTCCACCGGATCGTGCGCGGCGCCTCCATCCTGGTGATGCGGAACTGGCGGGAGGTCTTCAGCCCGGCATCCTTCACGGTGCTGCGGAAGACGGTCCCGACAGCGGTCGGTCCGTCCGGCACCTTCGTGATCTCCAGGACCCGGGGGCTGAACTCGGGATCATGGCGCCCGTCGGCGAGGTAGGCGAAGACCTCCTCCACCGGGCGATCGACCTCGACGCTCACCTCGAACAATCCGGACATGGCGGCTCCTCGCTGTGTGCCCGGCCCGCGCTTCACGGCCAGGATTCCAGAGAGCCCCGGCTGCCGCCTTCCGGCGGCGGGACGCCGCACCGGCGTGGACGGTTCAGGAGGGCAGGAAGGCGAGCCCGCCGGGCCGCGGTTGCCGGCCCTCTATGCTGGGCCCGTGACACCGAAGGGCGAGCAGGGACCGACACTGCGGGCGGATGCCGCACGTAACCGCACCCGGGTGTTGCAGGTCGCCCGCGAGCAGTTGGCTGCCGGTGACGACTCGCTCCAGTTGAATGCCATCGCCCGGCTCGCCGGTGTGGGCGTGGGAACCGTGTACCGGCACTTCCCCAACCGGCACGCGCTGCGGGAGGCGCTGTCTGCCGAGCGCTTCCGGGAGCTGGTGGACGAGGCCCAGGCCGCGGCCGCCGACGTGGACGCCCTGGCAGGTCTGCGCCGCCTGCTGCGGTTCACCCTGGCGCGCGCGTTGGACGACAGCGGATTCGCCTCCGTGCTCGAATCCGCCAACGATGCCGAGGCGCAGACCTCGGCACTGAAGGCCGAGCTCGACCTGGCTGTCGCCCATCTGCTTGACCGCGCCCGCGGTCTCGGCGCCGTCCGGCGCGACATCGAGGCCGACGACGTGCGCCGCCTGCTCTGCGGCGTCGAACACGCCCTGCGCTCCGGCGCCTGCGATCCCACCCGCACCGAGGTCTACCTCGATGTCCTCCTCGAGGGCCTGCGCCCGCCGCGCTGACCGCGGCCGACGACCCGGGAGCCAGGCACCGCCGCCCTCACGTCGACATTCACCGGACAACTAACCGGATAACTATCCGATTGTGCTAGCGTGCCCCCACGAAAACGGATAGATATCCGCTTACGGCAGGAAGCGATGGAGGGCGGACCAGTGGAACAGCGGGCAGTGGTCACGGCGGGAACCGGGGGAATCGGCCTGGAGACGGCAATGGGACTGGCGGCGCACGGGCTCGCCGTCACCGTGGTCGGCCGCAACCCCGAGCGCGGTGTCCGCGCCGTCGAGCGCATCGCGACCGTTGCGACCGGAGGCGAGCCGCGGTTCCTGGCGGCCGACCTCGCCTCGCTCGGCGAGGTTCGAGCGCTCGCCGCCCGGCTGGCGGCCGAGGGACCGCTCAAGGTCCTCGTGAACAACGTGGGCGCGATGTTCGCGGACCGGCAGCAGACCGTCGACGGCATCGAGGCGACGTTCGCCGTCAACCACCTCTCGCCGTACCTGCTGACCGAGCTGCTGCTCGATCGGCTCCGCGCCGACGGGCCGAGCCGGATCGTGAACGTCAGCTCCGGCGCGATCAAGGTCGCCAAGCGCACCTTCGACGCCGTCGAACCACCGGGCGGCTACTACGGCTTCCACTGGTACGGCCGCGCCAAGCTCGCCAACCTCGCCTACACCCTGGACCTGGCCGAGCGCCTGCGCGACAGCGGCGTCACGGTCTTCGCGGCCGACCCGGGCGGCGCGGCGACCGACATGACCGACGGCACCATGAACTCACCGCGGATCGTCTCGCCGGGGCTGCGCCTGTTGTGGCCGCTGGTGCGGCGCACCTTCGAACGCTCCACGGCCGGCCCCGCGTCGGTGGCCGCTCGGCCGTCCGTCTTCGCCGCCACCGACACCTCGCTCGATGGGCGCACCGGCCTGCTCATCGGGCCTCAGGTTCACCCCGTCCCCGCCTTCCGCGGGAGCACCGACCCTCGGACGGTCCGTGACGTGCTCAGGCTCAGCAGGCGCCTGGCGCCGCTCGTAGCCGGCCGGTGATCGTCGAGAACCGGACCGCATCAGATGTCGAGGCCGTACAGGGATGCCGCGCTGGCCGACGGAATCCTCTGACGTTCCGCATCGGAGCGCAGCGCCGCCGCCGCGGCGAGTCCGCCCGACTCGGCCTGTGTTCCCGTGCTACTGGGTACGCAGGAGGGGGAGCGGATCGGGACCGCGAGAGGTCGGAGCTCGGGCGTGAGTGGAGAAGTGCGGTACGACGATCTGCTGCGGCCGCTGCCGGAGCTGCTGAAGCGGCACGCCGAGCGGTCGGCGGATCGGGTGGCGTTCCACGACTTCTCACGTGGCGTCAGCTACGCCGATTGGAGCGGCGGACCGGGCGGCTGGGCGGTTCGCTCGCGCGGGCGGGGGTTCGGCGCGGCGATCGGGTCGCGCTCTGTCTGGGCACCTGCGTGGAGCTGGTCGAGGGCTGCCTCGCCGTGCTGCGGGCGGGGCGGTCGGCGTCCTGCTCAATCCCCGCTCCTCCGACGCCGAACTCGACTACTTCCTCAAGGACAGCGGCGCTTCGGCCCTCATCACCGACCCCG
This sequence comes from Streptomyces rubellomurinus, assembly GCF_000961885.1. Taxonomy (GTDB): domain Bacteria; phylum Actinomycetota; class Actinomycetes; order Streptomycetales; family Streptomycetaceae; genus Kitasatospora; species Kitasatospora rubellomurina. The sequence goes on along the minus strand of NZ_JZKH01000026.1, from coordinate 53,854 downwards.
CGCCTGCCCGCGACGGTGGTGTTCGAGCACCCGGTGATCGAGGACCTCGCCAGCCACGTGCTCGACCTGCTCGACGACCTGCCCGCCGACGCAGCACCGGAGCGGCCCGGTCCGCCGCCCGCACCGCCCGCCGGCCGCACCGCGTAGACGCTCGCATCCCTGTACCGCACACTCGGCGCGAAGAGCCGGGCGGTGGCCGCGATGCACGCCCGCTTCGAGGGCGAGCCGGACGTCGTGGAGTTCCCGCACCCGGCGGAAGGGTCATCCACCCGATCCGGGTGCGGCAGCGGAACAGTGTCCGCATGCCGACGCGGCCGCCCTCGTCGTCGGGTTGGCGACTCCAGTCGGTGACCACCCGTGACCACCCCGTAGACCGGGTGAGGACGCGTCGAGGCCGAACGGGGCCTGACCGGGACGGGAGCCGCGCGGAACGTGGTCACCCTACGTTGTTTCCCGCTGGTCCGGAGGGGTAGGCGGAGGGGTCACCGAGCCGGGCCGTTGGCCTGCGAACCGATGCGTCCCGGCCACACCCACCAGGGACGGACCATGAAGAACGTGAAACTCGCCGCTGCGGTGGGCGTCGGCTATGTCCTCGGGCGGTTGCACAAAGCCCGATGGGCGCTGGCGCTCGCCGGCATGGCGGCCGGCAAGAAACTGGGTGCCAGCCCGGGAACCGCGGTCGCGCAACTCCTCGAATCCTCGCCGCAGCTGCGGCGGGTGGTCGGCGACGTGCGGGGCGAGCTGGCGAGTGCGGGCAAGAAGGCGGCCGTGGCCGCCGCGTCCCGGCGCGTTGGCGCGCTGACCGACCAGTTGGCACAACGGACCGAGGCCCTGCGCGAGGCGAACGAGCGGCGCGAGGACGACGAACGGGACGACAACGACGAACCCCTCGACGACGAAGAGGAACCCCGCGACGAGCACGAAGAACCGGAGGAGGAGACCGAGGACTCCGGGAAGACCCGGAGCACCCGCTCCGGCAGGTCGTCCCGGACGAGCTCGTCCAGCGGTGGTTCGTCGCGGTCCCGGACGAGCGCCAAGCCTTCCGACACGCGCACGTCGACCTCCAGGAGCACGGCAGCCCGCAAGAGCACAGCGACTCCCAGGAGTGCGTCGACCCGCAAGAGCACGGCGACTCCCAGGAGCACGTCGACCCGCAAGAGCGCGGCGGCCCCGAAGAGCACCCCGACCCGCAAGAGCACGGCGAAGGCGCCGGCGAAGAAGGCCGCCCCGCGCGCGGCGGCCGCCCGGAAGACCGCGGCCTCCTCGGCCACGAAGAAGACGAGTGCCCCGGCCCGCAGGACGACCGGATCGCGGGCGTCCGCACGGAAGTCGGGGTGAGGACGATGGCCAGGCAATCAGCCGAGCCCGAAATCGGCGGCATCGGCGATCTCGTGGACGCCCTGCCAACCGACCAACTGATGGAGCAGGCAAGGGAGTTCGTGTCCGCACTGGGCGAGCGGGCCATCGCGGCGGCCGGCGACCGGGTCGCCGACCTCGCGGACCGGCTGGTCGACTACACCGAGAACGGAGGCGGTGGCGGCGCGGGTCTCCCGGTCGGCAAGCTGCTCGGGGCGGGCGCGGCCGGGGTGAAGAACCTCGTGTCCAACAGCCTTTCGCTCTCCGGGGGCGGGAAGCAGGGCGGCGGAGGCAAGGAGACCAAGGTCACCAACATCGTGGAGGAGATCGAGGTCGGCGTGCCGGTGCGGGTCGCCTACAACCAGTGGACGCAGTTCCAGGACTTCCCGAAGTTCGCGAAGCGGCTGGAGCAGGTGTCCCAGGAATCCGACGAGAAGATCACGTGGAAGGCGGGGATCTTCCTCTCCCACCGCACCTGGGAGTCGACCATCGTCGAACAGGTCCCGGACGAGACGATCGTGTGGCGCTCCAAGGGCGACAAGGGTCACGTCGACGGCACGGTGACCTTCCACGAACTCGCGCCCAACCTCACCAAGATCCTCCTGGTCCTCGAGTACCACCCGAAGGGCCTGTTCGAGCGGACCGGCAACCTCTGGCGCGCCCAAGGCCGGCGCGCCCGCCTGGAGCTCAAGCACTTCCGCCGGCACGTGATGACCCGGACGATCCTCGACCCCGACGGCGTCGAGGGCTGGCGCGGCGAGATCCGCGACAGCGAGGTGGTCCGTTCGCATGAGGACGCCATGGAGGAGGAGCAGTCCGACGAGGGGACGGAGGCGGATGAGGCCGAGGACGCCGAAGGCGCTGCCGACGAGGAGCAGGAGCCGGGCTACGAGGACGAGGGCGAGGGCGACGACCAGGACTACGAGGAAGAGCAGGACGCGGAGGACGACTACGACGAGGACGACGCCGACAAGGACGCCGAGGACGAGGAGGAACCCGAAGAGGACGAGGGCGACGAGTACGACGACGAGTACGAGGACGAACTGGACCAGGACGAACCCGAGGACGAGGAAGACGCCGAACGGCCACGTGGCCGCCGCCGGGCCCTCGCCCGGAGCGGCAGGTGATGACGATGACGGTAGCCCCCAGGACCGGCCACTACCTGGACCGTCCCTCCCCGAGCGGCCTGGCGGACGTTCTCGACCTGATCCTCGACAAGGGCCTGGTCATCGACGTCTACGTGCGCGTCTCGCTCGTCGGCATCGAGCTGATCACGATCGACGCGCGGATCGTCATCGCCAGCGTGGACACCTATCTGCGCTTCGCGGAGGCGGTCAACCGCCTCGATCTGAAGCAGGACCGCACCGAGGGCCTGCCGGAACTGATGGACGACATGCGGCAGGGCGGTGCCCGCCGAAAGACCCGCGGCGCCCTGGAGGGCGTCAAGGAGACCGTCGGCGAGGTGATCGACCAGGTCCGCGGCCGTGGCGGCGAGGACGAGGACGAGGAGGAGGAACCGCAGGAACGGCCCCGGCGCCGGCCCCGGTCCTCCGGCGAACGCAGGGAGCGTGAACGGTGAACCGCGACACACCGGCCGCCGGTGACACCGGAGCGGCCTGCTACGTCTACGGAATCGTCCCCGCCGACGCCGCCGCACCCACGGGCGTCCGCGGGGTGGGCACACCCCCGGCGGCGGTCGATCTGCTCCCGGGCGGACGGGTCGCCGCGCTGGTCAGCGAGGTCGATCCGACCAAGCCCCTGGGAACGCCGGACGACCTCCGCGCGCATGCCCGGGTGCTGGACTCGGTCGTCTCCGCCCTGGTTCCCGTGCTGCCGTTCCGGTTCGGCTCGGTGGTCGACGGCCGCCGGGCCGTGGCTGACGAACTGCTCGGCCCGTCCGAGGAGGGCTTCGCCACCGCGCTGGCGAGCCTGCGCGGCCTCGCCCAGTACACGCTCCGCGGGTCGTACGTCGAGGTCCGCGTGCTGCGGGACGTCCTCGCCGCGCGTCCCGACATCGCCGCCCTCCGGGAGCGGACCGCGTCGCTGCCGGAAGATACCGGCCACTACGACCGGCTCCGGCTGGGTGAACTGGTGGCCCGGGAGATCGGCGACCGCGGCGAGGCCGACGTGCGCCACCTGGTCGACACACTCGGCCCGCTCGCAGTCGCCGTCGCCAGGGGCCCGGACCCGGACCCGGACCAGCCGATCGACGTGTCCTTCCTGGTCCACCACACCCGCTGGGCGCGCTTCGAGGCCGAGGCGGAGGACCTGGCGCGCGGCTGGTCCGGGCGGGTGGGCATCCGCCTCCTCGGGCCGCTGGCGCCGTACGACTTCGCGCCCACGGCCGTCGACGGCGCTTCCGAGGGGGTGCCCGGTCCATGGGTCTGATCACCGGACTCCTCACCCTGCCGCTCGCGCCCGTGCGCGGCGTTGTCTGGGTGGCCGAGCAGTTGTACGCCCAGGCCCGCCGCGAGCTGGACGACCCGGCGACCGTCCGTCGGCGCCTGGCCGAGTTGGAGGAGGCCCGTCAAAGCGGCGCCCTCAGCCCGGAGGAGGCCGACCGGCAGGAGGAGGAACTGGTCGGACGGCTGTGGGAGGCCCGGAGGACGAGCGGTGGGCGGGAGGTGTGAGCCGTGCCCGAACCCGAGCCCCGTGCGCGCCGGCCCGCCGACCACACGGCGGTGCCACGTCGCCGCACCGCCGCCAGCCGCGCCGACGACGAGCATCGCCACCCCGATCCCGGGCGTGACGGGCGCTCGTCCGCCGAACCGGACCGGCCAGACACCGAGAAGCGCACCCGGACCCGCCTTGGCGCCCGCCAGGCCGCCGCCCGGGCGGCCCGCCAGGTGCAGGAGCTCACGGGAAACCTGCCCGAAGTCGTCACCTCGCTGGAGCACAACGAGGAGGGTTGGCGGGTCGGGGTCGAGGTCCTGGAATCCCGCCGCATCCCCGACTCCACCGACATCCTGGCCCTCTACCGGGTCGTCCTGGACGAACGGGGCGGGCTCGTGTCCTACCACCGCGAACGCCGCTACCACCGCGGCCGCCTCGACCCTGGGGAGACACCGTGAACGGCCGCGACTTCGGACCGCCACTGCCGGCGAACTACCGCACCGCGCCCGCCCCGCAGCCGGCCAACCTCGCCGATCTACTCGAACGGGTCCTCGACAAGGGCATCGTCATCGCGGGGGACATCCGTGTGAACCTGCTCGACATCGAGCTGCTGACGATCAGGATCAGACTCCTCGTCGCCTCCGTCGACCGCGCCCGCGAGATGGGGATCGACTGGTGGGAGCACGATCCCGGGCTCTCCTCCGGCCGACGCGACCTCGCCGTGGAGAACCGGCGCCTGCGCGAGCGGATCGATGAACTGGAGGCAGCCGCGAGCGAACCGGAGCGTGCGGCACCCGGCGGCCGTCCCGATGAGTCGTCGGCGTCGGCCCCACCCACCCGCCGTCGTCCCCCGCGCGCGGGGAGGGAGTCATGAGCCACGTCACCTGGCTCTACGCCGTCGTCCCGGCCGACCGACGCCCCGAACCGCGCGAATTGCACGACCTGCGCGGCGTCGCGGCGGAACCCCTCCGCGCGCTGAGCGGGCCGGGTCTCGCGGTCGTGGTCGGCTCGGTGCCCCAGGCGGACTTCGACGAGGGGCCCCTGCACGCCCACCTGGAGGACCCGGTCTGGCTGGAGCACGCCGTCCGGGCCCACCATCGCGTGGTCGAGGCCCTCGCCGGCGCGGGCCCGACTCTGCCCCTGCGCTTCGCCACGCTCTACCACGACGACGCCCGCGCGCAGGAGCTCCTCCGCGCGCGCCACGACGAGCTCACCGAGGCGCTCCGGCGGATCGACAGGCGGACGGAATGGGGCGTCAAGGCATACCTCACCGGCAGACCGTCGGCACGGGAGGAGGAGACCGGCCCCGAGGCCGCGGACCGGCCCGGCACGGCCTACCTGCTGCGCCGCAGGGCCCAGCGGCAGCAGCGTGAGGAAACGGTGCGACAGGCCTCGGAGGACGCACGGAGCGTCCACGCACAACTCGCCGGGCTGGCAGCCGCGGTGGCTCTGCACCCGCTCCAGCCCGCAGAGGCGAGCGGGCGCGGCGAGCCCATGGTCCTCAACGGCTCGTACCTCGTCGACCACGCCGACCGGAAGCGCCTGGAGGATGCCGTGGCCGCCCTCGCGGACGGCCACCCTCACCTCCGGCTGGAGCTGACCGGTCCCTGGCCGCCCTATTCGTTCGCCGACCCGGAGGAGGCGGGGTGAGCACCCCCAGCACCCCCGACCGACGGGCCGAAGACCGGTCCGACGCCCTCTCGCCGGCCGGTGCGGAGCGCGTCGCGCTCGTCGACCTCCTCGACCGCGTCCTGGCGGGCGGTGTGGTCATCGCGGGCGAGATCACCCTCGGGATCGCCGACGTCGATCTGGTGCGGATCAGCCTCCGTGCGCTGGTGGCCTCCGTGCGCGCCGCCACCCGGACCGTCGAAGGCACCATCACCGCACGGGAGGAGGAGCCACCGTGACCGCACGGCCGCCGGAGGAGCCCCACGGGGCCCGCCTCGCCCGGCGCGTCGCCGTCGACCCGGAGACGGTGGGCCGGGACCTCGCCTGCCTCGTCCTCACCGTGGTCGAGCTCCTGCGGGAGCTCATGGAGCGGCAGGCGCTGCGCCGCATCGACGAGGGCGACCTGAGCGAGGACCAGGTCGAGGCCCTGGGGGTGACGCTGATGGCCCTGGAACGGCGGATGGACGAGCTGCGCGACCATTTCGGCCTCGCGCCCGAGGACCTCGACATCGACCTCGGCCCACTCGGCCCGCTGCTCGGGTCCGGCCCCTGAAGCGGAACGATCGAACCGGATCCGCCGGACTTCTACGAAGGGGGGATTAATCGGAGGAATCGGGGCACACGCCTCACGAAACCACGAACCGACGAGGAGGAAGCCGTGGGCGCTGGAAAGAAGATCGCACACGCCGCCGAGACCGCGAAGGGCAAGGTCAAGGAGGCTGCCGGCAAGGCGGTCGGAAACGAGCGGCTCGCCGCCAAGGGCAAGGGGGAACAGGTCAAGGGCGACCTCTCCCAGGCGGGTCAGAAGGCGAAGGACGCCTTCAAGCACTGACAGTGAGCATGTTCATGAGCGGTGGGGAGGTCCGAAAGTGACGTCGGACCTCCCCACCGTGTCACCGGCTACGCCCGTGACGGGAAGTCAGGCGTAGTCGCCCGCGGGTTGGGTGATCCCGGGGCCACCCACGTGGGGGGTTCGGACGTAGTCCTCCGGAGGGGTGGGAAGAGCCTGCACACAGGCTTCGGAGCAGGCGTTGACCAGGAGAGGAAGCACGTCGGTGGCCACCCGCAGGGAGATCCACACCTGATGGATCTCGATTCCTTCCAATGACCGGTCGCACACACTGCATGCGCTGATCGAGGTGGCACCCCATTCTCCGGGCTCGACGTCCCCGAGGCCGAAGGCGCCCGTCGAAGCGCGGCCGGACCGAAGCGAGGGGAACGGTGGGCGGAGCTTCTCGTTTCCGTACAAGGCGCGCGTGCTCACGGTGCTCCGTTTCAGGCTCGGGCACCTGGTCAGCTCATACGGGAACCAGTGAAGCCGGTAGGACGTGTACGGGGTGAACTCCTGCAGACTGGTCATCGCGCCGATCTCCGGGGGAATCCGAACCAGGTTGCTGCCGTAGAGGATGAAGTGCTTGACTGCGGTCAGTTTCGCGACGGTGGGCGGCAGAGTGACGATCTGCCGCCGCTCCTGCGGACTCAGGTCGACCAGCGGTCGAAACACCTCGCGCCCGTCTGCGGCCGCTTCCTCGATCAGCGCCAGGAAGTGCTGCCAAGCCGACGACGACGTGTCCTGCCGGTCGTTGTGGAAGCGCACCCGGCGCCGACTGGCTACCCGGGACTGGTCGAAACACGTACAGATGTCGCGGTAGGACGCGCTGCTGCCCGGAACCGGGCCCGACGTGTCGCCCCACCGGTTGATCTGCGACTTCGACCCTGCTTCATTCGCCATGGCATACAAGATACGGAGACACTGGTGAGCCATAACGGGCAGGGAATGGTCATCAAGCGACAGACGAGCGGGGGATGTACCGATGAGCCAGTACTACGAGTTGGGCGAAGAGACACTGTGGAACCCGGCCAACGGAGCATCCCGGCTGTTCCTGCAGCAGCTGGCGGTCTTCGAGGCGGAGATCGGCCTTCGGTCGGGCATCGGCCCCATGGAAGCCGACGAATGCCAGATAGATCCCGCCGCACTCGAGGTCTTCGCCAACGCCCTGCTGGCCTGGCACCGGGGAACCCACCACGCCGTCATACGTGCCCTGAGCGAAGGCTTTGCCATCACCGTGCTGGCTCTCGCTGAGCGGGCAGGCGTCGAAGTGCACTGGGAAACACCACGGGCCACCCTCAGGGATGGAGTCCGGGACATGCAGGTTCCGACGCGCCCGCCAACACTCCCCGGCGAGAGCGAGGACGCACGGGAAAGCCAACTGCGCGAGAAGGTGCAGGACCTCGCCTCCCTCATGGCGCGCTGAGCTTGCCCGTGCAGGTCGACGCCATTGGCACGGTCTGCCACTTCTGAACGAGGGCGCATCTCGGTCAGTTCGATGGCCGAGGTAGCACGCGCCGTTTCGCGGTCCACCGTGCAGCGGTCCACCCGCGCGGGACAGAACGCGGGGCCGCCGCTCGGTTCCTGGTAGGCAGGAAGCGGCCTCCAGGCAGCCTGACCTGCCCTGCTCCTCTGAGCCAGCAGGTCCCGGTACCGGACCCGCCTCCGGTCGGTCCGCGAACGATGCGAACGATGCGGCATCGCTGCGACTATTCCAGTCGGACACCGCGGCCGATGCTCCGGACAGGGCCGTGTACCACGCGCCCGACACGATCATCGAGGAACGGAGCGGATCATGAAACTCCACGAGGAGCTGCCGGTCGACCACCGACTGTCCCAGGTGTACCGCGCCGGAGCCGGCCTCTGCGGCGCTGCCCTGCTGGTCTTCGGCTTTCTCGGCCTGTCGGACGGACTGCCCTTCTTCAGCACCGATGGCGAGAAGATCGCCGGTCTCTCCAGCAACGGCCTGCTCAGCCTGGTCTCGGTGGTCACGGCCGCGGTACTTCTCGGCGGCGCGCTGATCGGCGGAAACATCGCTTCCACGGTCAACATCACCGTCGGCGCCCTCTTCGTCCTCAGCGGCTTCGTCAACCTCGCGCTGCTGGATTCATCGGCCAACATCCTGGCCTTCCGCATCCAGAACGTGCTGTTCAGCTTCGTCATGGGCCTGGTGATCGCCACGTTCGGCATGTACGGCCGGGTGAGCGGCAAGCTCCCGCTCGACAACCCCTACTGGCGCCGACGCCACCCGGGGCCCGGCGACCGCCGGGATGCTCCGGCACTCCCCCTCGGCTCCCGGCCGGCCGACCTTCCCGGGCCGCCGGCATGAGCGGGCCGCGCCCGCACTGGCTCTTCGGCGACCAGCTCGGGCCGCACTTCCTCACCGCCGGCCTCACCCCCGGCGAGGACGGTCCGGACCCGGACGCCCCGCTCGTCATGATCGAGGCCCGCTCGGTGCTCCGCCGGCGGCGGTTCCACCGGGCGAAGGCCCACCTGGTGCTGTCCGCGATGCGCCACGCCGCGGACGCCCTGGGCGACCGGGTGCGCTACGTCCAGGCCGACACCTACCGCGAGGGCCTGGCCCGGGCCGTCGGACGCCGCCGGGTCACCGTGTACCACCCGACGTCGCGCGCGGCCCTCGGCCTGGTGGACGCCCTCCCCCAGGTCACGGTGCTGCCACCGCGCGGCTTCCTCGTACCCTTCGCCGACTTCCGCCGCTGGGCGGGCGAACCCGGTGGACGGCGCCTGCTGCTGGAGGACTTCTACCACCGGGTGCGCCGCGCCGAGCACCTGCTTCTGGAACCGGACGGCAGCCCGGCCGGCGGCCGGTGGAACCTCGACCGGGACAACCGCGAACCCCCGCCCAAGGGCGCCGCCACCCTGCCGATCCCCCCGCCCTTCGAGCCCGAGGAGGACGGCATCGACGAGCGCGTCCGGGCCGACCTCGAACGCTGGGAGCGCGACGGGAACGTCGCCTTCGTCGGTCGGGACGGCCCGCGCCGCTTCGCCGCGACCCGGCCGGAGGCCGAACGGGCGCTCGCGCGCTTCGTCGCCCACCGCCTCGCCGACTTCGGCCGCTACGAGGACGCCATGCTGCACGCCGACCCGTGGATGGCCCACAGCGCCCTCTCCGTCCCGCTCAACCTCGGCCTGCTCGACCCAGGCGAGTGCGTGCGCGCCGCCGAGGCCGCATACCGGGCCGGGCAGGTGCCGCTCAACAGCGCCGAGGGCTTCGTCCGGCAGATCGCGGGCTGGCGCGAGTACGTCTGGCAGCTCTACTGGCACCTGGGCGAGGACTACCGCGACGCCAACCACCTCGGCCACCACGAGCCGCTGCCCGCCTGGTTCCGCGACCTCGACGCCGACGCCGTCACCGCCCGCTGCCTGGCCCGCGTCCTCGCCGAGGTCCGCGACCACGGCTGGGTGCATCACATCCCCCGGCTGATGGTGCTCGGCAACTGGGCCCTCCAGCACGGCTGGGACCCGCGCGAGCTCACCGACTGGTTCCACCGGTGCTTCGTCGACGGCTACGACTGGGTGATGACCGCCAACGTCGTCGGCATGTCCCAGTTCGCCGACGGCGGCCTCGTCACCACCAAGCCGTACGCGGCGGGCGGCGCCTACCTCCACCGGATGGGCGACCACTGCGGCCCCTGCCGCTACCACCCGACCGAACGCCTCGGCGACCGGGCCTGTCCGTTCACCACCGGCTACTGGGCTTTCGTCCACCGCCACCACGACCTGCTCGCCGCCAACCACCGCACCGCCCGGGCCGCCGCCGGCCTGCGCCGCCTGACCGGCCTGCCCGAGGTCCTGGCCGCCGAACGCGCCCGCGGCCAGTCACCCCCGTGACGGCACCCGAAGACGGTGCCGCCACCGCCCGCGCGTTCAGCCGCGTCCCGCCACGTCAGGCACAGGACCCTCCGCGGTCCCCGTCCTGCGGCCGATCCGCGAGGCGGCCCTTTCGGCACGTCGCCCGGTAGGCCTCGGCCAGGGACGCGGCCATGGCGTCGATGCCGAAACGCTCGCGCACCGTCGCGGCCCCTGCCCTCGCCATCGCCGCCAGTTCCGGCGCGGGGGTGACGACCAGGGAGCGCAGGCCGTCTGCCAGCCGCCCCGCCGATTCGGTGGCCAGCAGTCGTCCGTTGACGCCGTCGCACACGTAGTGCGAGGCCCCGCCGCGCTGCGGGGCGGCCACCGGGAGGCCCGCTTCCATGGCCTCCAGCACGGCCAGCCCGAACTCCTCCTTGGCACTGGGGCACACGTACAGCGCGGAGCCCGGTCGGCCCTGCGCCAACGCCCGTTCCAGCAGCCGGACATGCCGGTTGGACAGCGCGGGCCACAAGGCCGCCCGACGCCGGGCGACCGGGTCCGCTGCCAGGAGCTCGGTGAGCCGGCGGCGAACCTCCGCCTCGACGGCGGTCGGGGCCGCGGGAGACCCGCCCACCAGCAGCAGGGTCGTGCGGTGGTGGAGGCCCGCCTGCATCCAGGCCCGGACCAGTTGCTCCTGCTGCTTGACGGGGTGGAGCCGCCCCACGCACAGCAACAACGGCAGGTCGCGGTCGGCGGCATCCAGTCCGCCGCCGGTCCCGCCGCCCTCGAAGAGACGGCCGAGCAGTCCGTGGGCCGTCGTCCCGTCGTCCGCCGCGGGCCGGAACGGGGCGATGCCCTCGGGCTGCAGGTGGACCCGCCGGTCCCGCAACTGCGGGAAGTAAGCGGTGAGTTCCTCCGTCCCCGGCCTCCCCGGCATGGCCACCAGCAGATCGGCGCGGGCCACGAGGCGGTCTGCGACGAAGACCCGGTGCAGGTCCAGGCGCAGCGCGCGTGCGGCATCACCGGTCTGTTGCGGCGCCAGGCCCGTGTGCCGTTCGTCCATCGTGCGGTGGGGGTCGGGGGTGACGGTGAACGCGAGCTTCGAGCCGTGGCGACGGGCGGCCCGGGCGACGGCGAGGGAGGCGTCGTCGGCGAACCTGACGTGCGCGATGTCCGGTCGGGCACCCGGGAGTTCGAAGACCCGGCCGGCCCACCAGGCCAGCGCCGCCGGGTGGCCGGCGGCATTCTCCGGATCAAGCGGTTCGGACGCGTCCACGGGCAACCGCACCAGCACGTGTGCGCGCCCCAACCGGTGGACCAGGTCCGTGCGTTCCGTCTCCTCGGCCCGGGCGGTGGTCAGCGTGAGGACCCGTGCGACGCCCGCACGGGCCGTCAGCGCCTCCCCCAGCCCGGTCAGCAGGACGCTCATTCCGCCGCTGAGTCCGGCGCCTGGTTCCTCCAGGCGGCCCTGCAGCATCGACTGGGCGACCACCGGAGAGCCCCGCGAGGGCTCGGCCAGAGCCGCGAACGCCGCCCGGAACCGCCGCCCGGACGGCGAGCCGGGTCGCGCCCGCTCGGCGCAGGCGGACAGCAGGAGCCCTTCGTAGCCGTCCCTCGCCTCGTCGGCCCCCGGGAGCACGGGGCCCGCGCCGGGGATTCCCGACAGGTAGCGCCAGAGGGCGTGGGCCTGTTCCCGGCCGACTGGGTCCAGCGCGGCCGCCTCCCGGAGCGAGAGCGGTCGCAGACCGTTGACGTCCGCCACGTCGAGCAGGAAGGCGGTCTCGGCCGGTCCCGGCTCCGCGAGCAGCCTGCGGCGGATCTGCTGGGTCGCGCTCCGCCCGCCGCCCGGGCCCGCGCTGCGCTCCCAGGCCTCCGCGAGCGCCGTCCGCTCCCTGGGCGCCAGATCGGGCGCGGCACCGGCGGCGGCCAGGATCCATGCCGGTACGGCGCGTTCGCGCCGTGCGAGCTGGCGCAGCCGCGCAGCACGCCGGTCGGACACCGGCAGCGCCGCGTCGGGGCGCACCCACGATCCCCCGTACTCGGCCCGTGCCAGCCGGCCGAGCAGGTCACCGCCCTGGGGGACGGTGACGTCCCGGGCGAAGTGAAACCTGCGCCACGCGGCAAGGGCCCCGGCCTCCACGACGTCGGGGCTTGGAGCTGCCGCGGCCGGTGTGGCGTGCTGGGTCATCGTGCTTCCTCCCGTGTCGCCGTGCGGTCAGGGGCGGCTTCGGAGGCGGCCGACGAAACGGATTGGCCCCGGCCCGCCGGCCTTCGCCACCCGCCCGCCACGGAGGTCCGGGGCGGGCGTCCGGCTGCGGCCGCCCCCGGGCGCCTGGCATCATCGGAGGCCGCCCGCGAAGCACCGCCCCGGGGGAGGACCGCATGACCCGCGTCGCCGTGATCAGCCCGCCGTTCCACTCCCACGCCCGGCCGATGGCCGCCCTCGGCGCGGCGCTGAGCGGCCACGGCGCCCGCGTCGACTTCGCCTGCGCACGCGCCTTCGCCGACCTCGCCGCCGCCAACGGCCTCGGCTTCGCCGAACTGGCGGTCACCCGCAACGCGAACCACGGCGTCGCCGAGACCACACGGCAGGACGGGGCCGAAGCCCGTCGCCTGCGCGAGTTCCTCGACGCCACGCACCACGGCCCGGCCGCGACCCTCCTGACCCAGGCCCGCCACCGCCGGGACGACATGCTCGCCGACCCCGAACACGTCCTGCGGGACCTCGCCGCCCTCGACCGGCGGCTGCGCCCCGACTGGTACCTCGTCGACCAGCTCGCGTACTCCGCGACCCTCGCCCTGCACTGCCTCGAGTTGCCGTACGCCACCTTCTGCCCGGGCCACCCCAGCTACCTGCCGACCGCACCCGACGCCTACTTCGGACTCCCCTACGCCTGGCCGGACGCCGTGCGCCCCACCACCGCCGACCTCGACCGGCTACGCCGCGCGGCGGCGGCCAACGACACCGCGTTCACCGACGCGTTCAGGGCGGTCATCCGCCGCCACGCGCCCGGCCGGCCCGAACCCGAGCGGGCCTTCGCCCTGTGCTCCCCGCACGCCGTCGTCTTCAACTACCCCCGCCTGCCGTGGCTGCCACCCCCGCCGACCGGCCCCCGGGCCCTGTACGCCGGGCACCTGCTGCCCGAGGCCGGCCCCGGGCCGCTGGACGAGCACTGGCAGGCCGTCCTCACCCGGCTGACGGCCGAGGAGCGGCCGGTGGTCCTCGTCGCCCTGGGCACCTTCCTGTCCGCCCGTCACGACGTCCTGGCCGTCACCGCGGCCGGAATCCTCCGGCACACCCCGGCCTCGGTGGTCGTGGCCGCGGGCGAACGCGTCGGCGCCGTCACGGCCGACCCCCTGCTGCGCGGCGCCGACCCCGAACGGATCCACGTCGCGGCGACGATCCCGCAACAGGAACTGCTCCCGCACGCCGCCGCCATGGTCCACCACGGCGGCAACAACTCGTTCACCGAGTGCTTGCACGCCGGTGTGCCCGCACTGGTCCTGCCGTTCTCCAGCGACCAGTTCGCCATCGCCCACGACGCCGAACGCGCCGCGGCCGGCCGATGCCTGGATCCCAACACGCTCACCCCCGCCGCCGCCGGCCGCGCCGTCGCCGCCCTGCTCGCCGGCCGGGCGCACGGCGCCGCCGCACTCGGCGTCCGCCTGCGCCCGCGCGGCCCCGCCCGGGCCGCCTCCGCCCTCCTGGGGTGCATGCCCTCCCGCCCCTGAATCGTCGGCCGGCCCCGGTCGACGCACCACCGGTGCGACAGGGGCCACGGCGCCGTGGGCGGAGGGTGGAAGACGCTGACGCGCCAAGGGCGACCGAAGGACGGCGACGGCGCGGCCGCTTCCGCTTGTGCCGCCTGCCGCCTGTCGCCTGTCGCCTCCCAGAACGGATCGGTCGGCCCAGGAGGAGAACTCGCACCCATCCGCCGCACCGGATGCGCCGAATCCCGGACGTGAGCAACGACGTACCCCCTCCCCCGCCCCGTACCGGGCATCGCCGCGGACGGCTCCTGCGGGCGGGCGCCGCCGCGGCGACCGGGTGGGCCGCGGCGGCGGCCGCGCTCGGAGCCGGTGAACTGGTCGCCGCCTTCACCGGCCCCGGGACCGCGCCGGTCATCGTGGTCGGCGCCGCCGCGATCGATCTGACGCCAACACCGTTGAAGGAGTACGCCGTTCGCACGTTCGGCACCGACGACAAGCCGGTGCTGCTCGGCGGGATCTACCTGACGACGGCGCTGCTCGCCGCGCTCGCCGGCGTGCTGGCCGCACGCAGGCCCGTGCTCGGTGCGGGCGTCTTCGCGGCCTTCGGGCTGCTCGGCACCTGGGCCGCGCTGTCCCGTCCCGAAGCCGGTGCCGCGGATGCCGCGCCCGCTCTGGCCGCCGGCCTGGCCGCCACGGCGGCCGCACTCGTCCTCGCCCGGATGCTGCGCGCCGCCACACCGGCTGCCTCCCCCACGACCGCGCCCCACCGGGTGACACCGGAACACCCGGTGAGCGGGGACGGGCCCGGCGAGCACCCCGCCGAACGCGACGGCGGCACGTCCCGCCGTGCCGTCCTCGCCGCCACCGGCGGGACGATCGCCGTCGGTGCGCTCGCCGGCCTCGGCGGCCGCGTCCTCTCGGACCGCCGCTACGACATCGGTGCCGCCCGCACCGCCGTCCGCCTTCCCCCGGCCGCGCGGCCCCTGCCGCCCCTGGCCACCACCCTGCACCCCGGCGTCCCGGGTCTGTCCCCGTTCGTCACCCCCAACCGGGACTTCTACCGGGTCGACACCGCCCTCACCCTGCCCCGCATCGACCCGCGCCGCTGGACCCTGCGCATCCGCGGCATGGTCGACCACCCCCTCCTCCTCACCTTCGACGACCTGCTGCGCGAACCCCTGGAAGAGCTCGACCACACCCTGTCCTGCGTCTCCAACGAGGTCGGCGGCCCCTACGTCGGCACCACCCGCTGGCTCGGCGCCTCCCTCCCGGCCCTGCTGCGCCGGGCGGGCGTGCGCCCCGGCGCGGACCAACTCGTCGGCCGCTCCCAGGACGGCCTCACCATCGGCACCCCGCTGGAATCCGTGCTCGACGGACGCCCCGCGCTGCTGGCCGTCGCGATGAACGGCGAGGCCCTGCCCGTGGCGCACGGCTTCCCGTGCCGCAGCGTCGTCCCCGGCTTCTACGGCTACACCTCCGCCACCAAGTGGCTCGTCGACCTGGACGTCACCACGTTCGCCGCGTTCGACCCGTACTGGGTGCGCCGGGGCTGGGACCGCACCGGCGCGGTCCGCACCGCCTCGCGCATCGAGGTCCCGGCCCCGTTCGCCCGGGTGCCCGCCGGGAACGTGACCGTGGCCGGCACCGCGTGGGCCACCCACCGCGGCGTCGCCGCCGTCGAGGTCCGCGTCGACGCCGGCCCCTGGCAGGAAGCCCTGCTCACCGCCGACCCGGGACCCGACCTGTGGCGGCAGTGGACCCACACCTGGACCGCGGCCACCCCCGGCACCCACCGGATCGAGGTCCGGGCCACCGACGCCACCGGCACCGTCCAGACCGAGAACCGTGCGGGGCCCTACCCCGCCGGCGCCACCGGCTGGCACAGCGCCGTCGTCACGGTCACCTGAAAGCGACCCCGTACCCACCCGGCTGGGCCGCCGGCCCAGCCGTCACCACCTCACAAGGAGATCCGACCCATGTCCACCACCCGCCGCCGCAACACCCTCGCCGCCCTCCTGACCGCCACCGCGCTCGCCGTGAGCCTCGGCGCCTGCAGCAGCAGCGGATCCGGATCCTCGGCCGCCACCACGGCCGCCGCCGTGCCGTCCACGGCCGCCGGCAGCACGGCCCCGGGCGGCGCCGCCTCCGGCAGGGCCATGGACGACCAGCCGTTCGGCAGCGCCTGCGCGGCCGTGCCCCAGGACGGCGCCGGCTCCTTCGCGGGCATGGCCAAGGACCCCGTCGCGACCGCCGCCTCCAACAACCCGCTGCTGTCCACCCTCGTCACCGCCGTCAAGCAGGCCGGCCTCGTCGACACCCTCAACTCCGCGCAGAACATCACGGTCTTCGCGCCCACCAACGACGCCTTCGCCAAGATCCCCAAGGCCACTCTGGACGCCGTCCTCGCCGACAAGGACAAGCTCACCAAGATCCTCACCTACCACGTCGTCCCCCAGCGCCTGGCCCCCACCGCCCTCACCGGCGCCCACAAGACCCTGGAGACCGACAACCTCACCGTCACCGGCAACAGCCCCGACTTCACCGTGAACAGCACGGCCAAGGTGCTGTGCGGAAACGTCCAGACCGCCAACGCCACCGTCTACATCGTCGACACCGTCCTGATGCCCGCCTCCTGACCCACCCCGAGCACTCCCGGGCCGGGGCCCGCCCACCAGGCGGACCCCGGCCACCACCCGCCACCCGTGCGGGCCTGGGCCGACCCGGGTTCGTCCTGTTCGAGCAGACACCGCGTGTGGGACCAATCCGCGCGGTCGGCGGTGGCGAATGCAGAGCGACTGACGGTGCCCGCTGTTCGATCCAGGAGGTTCTCATGCACAGCTGCCGGCCCTTGGGCAGGTCGCGGCCACCGCGCTCGGCCGCACGTGCCACCCCCGTCGTGGGGGCGGTCCGGTGAACGCGGTCGTGCACCTGTCGGCCCCGAGGTTCCGCGGCCCGGACCTCAAGGAGCTGGTCGCCAAGACCGCCTTCGGCGACCAGGAGGCGTTCTCCGGGCTCTACGACGCGGTGGTCGGCCCGGTGCTGGGTCTGGTGCGGCGGGTGCTGCGGGACCCCGCCCAGTCGGAGGAGGTCACCCAGGAGGTGATGTTCGAGCTGTGGCGCACCGCCGCCCGGTACGAGCCGCAGCGCGGCGAGGTGCTGCCATGGGTGCTGACCATGGCGCACCGGCGCGCGGTGGACCGGGTCCGTGCCGCGCAGGCGGCCGCCGACCGGGACCAGAAGGCGGCGGCCCGCTCCCATGTCCCCGCCTTCGACGAAGTCGCCGAGCAGGTCGAGAACCGCCTCGAACGCGAGCAGGTGCGCCGCTGCCTGCAGTCGCTGACCGAGCTGCAGCGCGAGTCGGTCACCCTGGCGTACTACCGGGGGTACACCTACCCCGAGGTCGCCGAGCTGCTGGGCACCCCGCTTGGCACCGTCAAGACCCGGATGCGGGACGGGCTGATCCGCCTGCGCGACTGCCTCGGAGTTGGATCATGAACGCGGCACCCGACCCGCACACCCTCACCGGCGCCTACGCGACCCACGCGCTGCCCGAGGAGGAACGGCTCGCCTTCGAACAGCATCTGGCCCAGTGCCCGGCCTGCGCGCAGGAGGTCGCCGAGTTCGAGGCGGCCTTGGCTAGGCTCGGGGCCGCCGAGTCGGGCCGACCGCCGTCCGGGCTCAAGGCGGCGGTGATGGCGGGAATCGGTGACGTGCGCCAGCTCCCGCCCCTGACCGGCCCCGCCGAACGCCGCCGGGGGACGTCGCGGCCGGCCCGGCAGTGGCCCAAGCTGGCGCTCGCGGCATGCCTCGCGCTGGCCACCGGGTTGGGAGCGGTCGCCGTCCAGCAGCACGACCAGGCCCAGCGCGCCCGGTCCCAGGCCAGCAGCCTGCGCGAGGAGCAGGCCGCCGTCACAAGTCTGCTGACCGCCCCGGACGCTCGCACCACCACCACGGCCTCCGGGCCGGCCGTCGCCACGGTGGTCTGGTCGGCGGACCGCGGGCAGGCCGCCTTCCTCGCCAGCGGAATGCCCGCCCTGCCCCAGGGCCGCACCTACGAACTGTGGTTCAACGACTCCGGCACGATGCGCCCGGCCGGCCTGCTGCCCGCAGACCACGGGCAGCTCCTCCTCACCGGCAACATCAACGGCGCCGTGGGCGTCGGGGTGACGCAGGAACCGTCCGGAGGCTCCGCCCATCCCACCGGGCAGCCCCTCATGCTGCTGCCCCTGACCTGACACGGCCCCGAGCGCGCCGACCACCGAGCAGAGCGCGGGCGCGAGACGGCGCCCTTCCGTACGAAGAAGAGGACACCATGGCGGCAGACACCCGGCAGCCCACGGCCGGCTCGGCGGTCGGCGCCGACACGCTCGCCCCGGCACCGCCGGCGGCTCCCGCTCTGCCGGGCCCGTGGGGCGCCGCGCTGTACGAGTGCCGGATCAGCCACGCGCGCACCGCTCCGGTGCACCACGCTTTCCGCCACCACACCTACCTGTGGTTGACCGACCTGGACCGGCCCCCGCGCCTGCCGTGGCCGCTGCGCCTCCTGGCCTCCTTCCCCGCCGGCGGCCGCACCGCCGGGTCGGGCCGGTCGCCCCGGGAGGACCTGGACCGCTACCTGGACTCGGCGGGGGTCGACCTCGCGGGCGGGCGGGTCCTGATGCTCGCTCACGCCCGCTCGCTGGGGTACGTCTTCAACCCGCTGACGGTCTACTGGTGCTACGACCGCCGGGGCCGGGCAGTGTGCACGGTCGCCGAGGTCCACAACACCTACGGCCAGCGCCACCGCTACCTCCTGCACCCCGACGAGCGCGGCCGCGCACGGGCCGCCAAGGAGTTCTACGTCTCCCCGTTCTTCCCCGTCGACGGGCACTACCGGATGTTCCTGCCCGTGCCCGGTGAACGGCTGACCCTTGCCGTCCAGCTGGAGCGCGAAGGCGGCCGCCCGTTCACGGCGACCGTGCGCGGTACCCGCCGACCCGCCCGCGGCACCACGCTGCTGCGGGCCGCCGCGACCCACCCGCTGTCCACACTCGCGGTCAGCGCCCACATCCGCTACCAGGGCGTGCGGCTGTGGCTTCGCGGTCTGCCCGTCCACCTCCGCCCCGACCGCGCCCCCTCGAACAGGACCTGCCGCCATGACCACGCACGTTGAAGCCCTCGCACCCAGCGCGGCCGCGACGGCCGATCCGCAGCACTGGCCCGACGTGGCCCGCGTACCCCGCACACCGCTCAAGGCGACGGTGGCCCGCAGGTTGCTGCGCCGCATCGCCCGCAGGCGGGGCCTTCGGGTCGAACTGCCGAACGGACGGCTCCTCGAACCCGCCCCGGCCGGCGCGCCGGTGCTGCGCCTTCACCGGCCCGACGCGTTCTTCCACCGGGTGGGGATGAGCGGACTGATCGGCTTCGGAGAGTCCTACCAGGCCGGCGAGTGGGACTCACCCGACCTGGTCGGGCTGCTCACCGAGCTGGCGACCGCCCCCGAGACGCTGGTGCCCACCGGCGCCCAGTGGCTGCGCCGCCTGTACGTGAAGCGGCCGCCGGCCGGGGAGCTGAGCACGCCCGACAACGCGCGCACGAACATCCACCGGCACTACGACCTGTCCAACGAGCTGTTCGCGCTCTTCCTCGACCCCACCCTGTCCTACTCCTCGGCCGTCTTTGCGACCGACCCCGCCGGCGCACCCCTCGCCTCCAGCGAGAACCTCGCGCAGGCCCAGCACCGCAAGATCGACCGGCTGCTGGACCTCGCCGGGGTCGGGGCGGGCAGCCGGGTGCTGGAGATCGGCACCGGCTGGGGCGAACTGGCGGTCCGCGCGGCCGCGCGCGGCGCGCGGGTGGTCAGCCTCACCCTGTCCGAGGAGCAGCTGGCGCTGGCCCGGCGCCGGATCGCCGCGGCCGGGTTCACGGACCGGGTCGAGGTGCGGCTGTGCGACTACCGAGCCGCCGAGGGCGAGTTCGACGCGGTGGTGAGCGTGGAGATGGTCGAGGCGGTCGGCCGGCCGTTCTGGCCCGCCTACTTCGCCACGATCGACCGTGTCCTGGCTCCGGGCGGGCGGGTGGCACTGCAGGCCATCACCATGCCCCACGAGCGGATGCTGGCCAGCAGCGGCACCTACACCTGGATCCTCAAGTACATCTTCCCCGGCGGCCAGATCCCCTCCACCGAGGCCATCCGCCAGGCCACTGCACGGCACACCGGCCTGCGCGTGGCGGCCTGCGACTCCTTCGGCCCGCACTACGCCCAGACCCTCCGACTGTGGCGCGAGCGCTTCACCGAACGGGCCGACGAGATCGCCGCGCTCGGCTTCGACCAGGTGTTCCAGCGGATGTGGGAGCTGTACCTGGCCTACTCCGAGGCCGGGTTCGCCGCCGGCTACCTCGACGTCCAGCAGATCCTCCTCACCCGCCCGGAGCCGACCCGATGACCCCCGCCACCCGCGTCGCCGGCCTGCTCACCGACCTGCTCGGCCAACCCCTGCCGGTCCGGATCCAGGCGTGGGAGGGCTCGACCGCCGGCCCTGCCGAAGCGCCGACCGTGGTCCTGCGCAACCGACGCGCGCTGCGCCGCCTGCTCTGGCAGCCCGGCGAACCCGGACTGGCCGACGCCTACATCAGCGGCGACCTCGACGTCGAAGGCGAGTTGAGGCCCGCGCTGTCACAGGTGCGGGCCGCGCTGGCCGGACACGGCCCGGTGCGCCCCGGCCTGCGGGACCGGCCGAAGCTGCTCGCCGCCGCCGTACGCCCGGGTGCCCTCGGCCCGCGACCCGTCCCGCCCGGCGGCCGGGCCCGAGTCGGGGGCGCCGTGCACAGCCGCGACCGCGACCGTGCGGTGATCAGCCACCACTACGACCTGTCCAACGAGTTCTACGCCCTGCTGCTCGGCCCGGCGATGGCCTACTCCTGCGCCTACTGGACGGCCCCGGGCGACACCCTGCAGAGTGCCCAGGAGGCCAAGTTCGACCTGATCTGCCGCAAGCTGGACCTGCGCCCCGGCAGCCGCCTGCTCGACGTCGGCTGTGGCTGGGGGGCGCTGGCCCTGCACGCCGCCCGCGCCCACGCCACCCCGGCCGACTGGTACCAGGGGCCGGCGTGAACACCGCAGCGTTCGCCGTCAACCTCGCCGCCACGGCCGGGGCGGCGCTGGCCGTCCTGCTGGCCGCGTTCGCGGTGGGCGTGCGCACCGGCCGCCACCGCGGCGTCGACGTCGCCTGGGGCCTGGCCTTCACGGCCGTGGCCTGGACCGGCTACGCCTTCTCGGCCGGCCACGGCGACCCGGCGCGGCGCCTGCTCGTCACGATCCTGGTCACGGTGTGGGGGCTGCGCCTGTCGGCCCACATCCGGTCGCGCTCGCGCGGCCACGGCGAGGACCCGCGCTACGACCGGATGCTCGCCAAGGCCCCCGGCGGACGCCGCAACCACTACGCGCTGCGCATGGTCTACCTGCTGCAGGCCGCGATCGTCTGGTTCGTCTCGCTCCCGGTCCAGGCCGCCCAGTACCTGACCGCCGGGCTCGGCCCCCTGACCGTCGCCGCGGTGGCCCTGTGGGCGGTCGGGATGTTCTTCGAGACCGTGGGCGACTGGCAGCTCGCCCGGTTCAAGGCCGATGCGGCCAACCACGGCCGGATCATGGACCGCGGGCTGTGGGCCTGGACCCGCCACCCCAACTACTTCGGCGACGCGTGCGTCTGGTGGGCCCTGTTCCTGCTCGTGGCGTCCGAGCCGATCGGCTGGGCGTTCGTCCTCAGCCCGGTCCTGATGACCTACCTGCTCGCCTTCGGCAGCGGCAAGCCCCTGCTGGAGCGCCGACTCGGCTCCACGAAGCCGGGCTGGGACGCCTACGTCGCCCGCACCAGCAGCTTCGTGCCCCGCCCTCCGCGCCGGTCACCGGGCGCCCGATGACCGGCGAACCCGCGGCACTCCGAGCAGGGCGTGTGCGGCCTCGACCCCGGAGCGGCAGCCGTCCTCGTGGAAGCCCCAGCCGTGGTAGGCGCCGGCGAACACGGTGCGGGCGGTGGTGAGTTCGGGCAGCCGGCGCTGGGCGGCGACCGTGCGCGCCGTGTACACCGGGTGTTCGTACACGGTGCGGGAGAGCACCAGTTCATCGGGGATCGGTCGCTGCCGGTCCTCGTTGAGGGTGACCAGGTAGTCGTCGGTGGTGTCCAGGCGCAGGAGCCGGTTGAGGTGATAGTTGACCCGGACCCGGTCGGAGGGTGCGCTGCACTGGGGCAACCGGTAGTTCCACGATCCGCGTGCCGAGCGCGCGGCGGGAAGGACGGACGGGTCTCGGTGCAGCACGGTGGGGTTGCGCGAGTAGGTGAAGGCGCCGAGGACCTCCAGCTCGGCGTCGGTCGGGTCGGCGAGCAGCTGCAGCGCCTGGTCGGCGTGGGTGGCGACCACGACGGCGTCGACCTCGGTGCGATGCCCCTCCCCGGAGACCACGGTGACACCGTTCGGATGGCGGCGCACCGCACGCACGGGGGTGGACCGGTGCACGGCCGTGAGCCGCTCGGCGATCTTCTCGACATACGTGCGCGAGCCGCCGACGACGGTGCGCCAGGTCGGCGAGCCGGTCACGGAGAGCATGCCGTGGTTGGAGAGGAACGCGAACAGGTACCGGGCCGGGTAGTCGCCCGCCAGGTCGGGGGCGCACGACCACACCGCGGAGACCACCGGGGTCATGAAGTGGCTCACGAAGTACGGCGAGAAGCTCTCCGCGGCGAGGAACTCGCGCAGGCTCGGGTCACCGGCAGCGGGGTCGGCGAGCAGGCGGCGGGCGAGCCGGTGGAAGCGCGGTACCTCGGCGAGCATCCGCAGGTAGCGGCCGCGCACCAGGGCCCCGGGCGTGGCGAACAGCCCGGCCGGCCCCCGTGCTCCCGCGTACTCCAGGCCGCACCCGTCACAGCGCACGGACATGCTCATCTCGCTGTCCCGGGTCCGGACACCGAGTTCCCGGAACAGCCGCACCAGGTGGGGGTAGGTCCGCTCGTTGTGGACCAGGAACCCGGTGTCCAGCGCCAGTGCCCGTCCGTCCCGGGCGACGGCGTCCTGGGTGTGGGCGTGGCCGCCGAGGCGTTCGTCCGCCTCGAACAGCTCGACCTCGACGCCGGCGCGCGACAGCTCGTACGCCGCGGTGAGTCCGGCGACGCCGGATCCCACGACCGCCACCTTGCCCGGTCGCTCGCCGCGGTCCGAATCGGTGGTCCGCTCGGTGGAGACGGTGTCGAACAGTGTCACGAGAGCCCCTCCCGGCAGGGCCGCGGCGCGGCCCGCTTTGTCGTTGCACCCGACATTCGGAACGGCCCCGGACGCGGATTGCCCCGACTCTCCGGCTGCGAGGACGCGCCCGCGGGACCGGGCACTGGTGGTGCCGCGTCGTCCGTTTCACCGGGGTGGCGACGCCCGCCTCGTCGCGTGTTCAGTTGCCGGCCCGCGCGGCGGTGGTGCAGCCGGTGCAGATCCCGGTGAGCTCCACGGTGTGCTGGACGTCCGCGAAGCCGGAGGTTCGGGCCATGTGGTCGGCCCAGGTCTCGACCGGGCCCGCGTCCACCGGGATGCTGATCCCGCACGCGCGGCAGAGCAGGTAGTGGCGGTGGTCGTCGTCGGGGCGGTAGCGGAAGAGCCGCTCGCCGTTGGCGTCGCGGACCACGTCGGCGCGGCCGACCGCGGCGAGTGCGGTGAGGGTGCGGTAGACGGTGCTCAGACCCACACGCGAGCCGGCCGCGAGCAGCCCGGCGTGGAGCAACTGGGCGCTGATGAATTCCTGGCAGTCGGCCAGGGCTTGCAGGATCTCGGTGCGCTGCGCCGTCGGCCTCCCGATCAGTCCGACGTCATCCGGCGGGGTCGGTGGTCGAGCGGGGTCGGCAGTGCGGCCGCCGGGCCTGGCGGCGGCGTTGGCCGTCCTGCGGTCGAACGCCGCCGCCAGGGCGGCGACCCGTGGGTCGTCCCTGTTGTTCCCCCGTGGCGACATGGTGGTCAGGCCGCTGCCGGGAGAGCGGTACGACGGGGACGGACCAAGAACGTTACGGCGTGGACCGCGCCGGCGGTGGCCATGACGGCGAAGCTCGGCGGGAGTTCGGGGGCTTCGGCGCCGAGCAGGAGGCCGCCCCACATCTCGGTGACCGCGAGGCCGGCGGAGAGTGCGAGAGCGTGGAAGGGGCGGTCGGTGAGGCGGATCGCCGCGCCTGCCGGGGCGGCGAGGAGGCCGAGCAGCAGCAGGGAGCCGACCGCCTGGGTGGCTTCGCCGGCGGTGGCGCCGACCAGGGCGAGGAAGCCGAAGCCGAGCAGCCGTACGGGTACGCCGCGGGCGGTGGCGACGGCCTCGTCCAGGGTGGCGAAGAGCAGCGGGCGGGCGATCAGCAGCAGCACGATGCCGATGGCGGCGGCGATCAGGACGGCGAGCTGGGTCTGGCTGGTGCTCAGGCCGAAGACCGAGCCGAACAGGACGGTGGTGCCGGCGCCGCCCTGGGCTCCGCTGCGGGAGGTGGTGTAGATGGTGAGGAAGAAGGCGCCGAGGCCCAGGATCCAGGCGAAGACGCTGCCGATCGCCACGTCGTCCGGACGGCCGCGGCGACCGATGCCGCCCATCAGCAGTCCGGCGCCGATGGTGGCGGCGAAGAGTCCGAGTCGCAGGTCGTAGCCGCCGGCCAGGGCGGCCATCGCGCCGGTGAACGCGACGTGGCTCAGTGCGTCGCCGGTGAAGATCTGGGCGCGCAGGACGAGGAAGTAGCCGACCAGGCCGGCCGCGAGCGCGATCGCCGTACCGGCCAGCAGCGCGTGCTGGAAGAACGGCTGAGTGAGCACGTTCATGCCGCACCTCCGATCGAGAGCGGCGTCCGGCCGCGGGGCCGGGACCGGCCGAGCGCGTCGTGCACGGCGCGGCCGAGGTGGGCCAGGACGTAGCCGGTGAACGCGATGGTGGTCACGAAGAAGCCGAGCGGGTAGGGCTGGTAGTAGGCGGCGATCAGGCCCAGCCAGCAGGAGGCGAAGCCGATCAGCACGGCGAGCGCCAGGCTGCGGCCCGGTCGGGCGGTGAGTTGCTGGGCGGTGGCGGCGGGTATCACCATCAGCGCGAAGACCAGCAGGGTGCCGGTGATCTGGCTGGCTTCGGCGGTCGCCGCGCCCAGCAGGACGAGGAACACGGTGGACAGCAGGCGCACGGGCACCCCTCGTCCGGCGGCGACCTCGGGGTCGACGGTGGCGAAGAGCAGCGGGCGTCCGATCAGCGCCAGGACGGCGAGGAGGACCGCGCCGACGATCGCCAGCAGCGTCACCTGCCCGGTGGTGATGCCGAGGAAGCTGCCGAAGAGCAGCGCGGTGGGCCCTTCCAGGAGCCCCTTGTACAGGCTGATGAACAGGTAGCCGCTGGCGAGTGCGAATGCCTGCACGGTCCCGGTGACGGCGGACTCCTCCGCGCCGGCGTCCCGGCCCTTGCGCCCGAGCGCGGCGATCAGCAGGGCGGCGGCCACGCAGAAGCCGAAGTAGCCCAGGCTGGTGCTCACGCCGAGCAGGATCGCCAGCGAGGCGCCGGGGAAGGCGGCGACGGACAGGGTGTGTCCGGCGAAGGTCTGCCGCCGCAGCACCATGAACCAGCCCACCACCGCGCAGACCACGGAGACGATCGCACCGGCACGGAAGGCGTTGACCATGAACGGGTACGCCCACATCTCCTGGAGGTCGGCAAGGAGGTTCCAGGAGACGGTGGGTACCCCAGCGTCAGCCAGAAACATGGCCGCCTCCCCCACCGGGCTCGGAGTGCCGGTCGCTGTGCGGCGCGGGCACCTCGGGCTGACCGACCACCACCAGCCGGCCGTCGCTCGTCCGCAGCACTTCGACGGGCGTGCGGTAGAGGCGGGTCAGCGTCTCGGAGGTGATCACCTCGCCCGGGGTTCCGGCGACGGCGCCGCCCTCGGCGATGTACACCACCCGGTCCAGGTGGTGGAGTATCGGGTTGACGTCGTGGGCGACCATCACCACTGCCACGCCCTCCTGGTGGCAGATCCGGCCGAGCAGTGCGGCGATCGCGCTCTGGTTGGGCAGGTCGAGGCTGTCCAACGGCTCGTCCAGCAGCAGCAGGCTCGGGCGCCGTATCAGCGCCTGGGCGATCAGCAGCCGCTGCTGCTCGCCACCCGAGCACTGCCCGATCGGCCGGTGCGCGTACTTCGCTGCGCCGACCAGCTCGACGACCTCCTCGACACGTTCCCGCGCCGCCCGGTGCTTGGCGCGGCCCAGGCCCGGGACGGGGATCCCCCACCGGTCCCCGTCCAGGCCCAGCCGCACCACGTCCACCCCGCGGATGCGCACGCTCGCGTCGAAGCTTCGCCGCTGCGGCAGGTACCCCACGGCCGCGTTGCGCGCCCCCGGTGCACCACCCAGCACCCGCACCTCGCCGGCTGCCGCCGGCAGCACGCCGAGCAGCACCTTGACCAGGGTGGACTTGCCCACTCCGTTGGGGCCGAGGACAGCGGTGAACTCCCCTGCTCCGACGGCCAGATCGACACCCGACCAGAGGGTCCGCCCGCCGACGCGCACGGCTGCGCCGCGCAGCGACAGCACCGGCTCCCCTGCGGGAGCGGTGTGCTCGATGTTCGTACGGACCTTCTCGATCGGATGAATGCTCACTTGCCCGTCGCCGAGGCCGGTCAGCGCCGTGGCGTCGGTCAGACCGGCCGGATCCGTCGCCGGGCTCATGGTCGAGCGCATGCCGGAGGGCTCGAAGCGGGCGACCGAGCCCGCCTGGGACCACAGGCCGGTGACGGCCGGCCGGGAGGCCAGCCAGAAGAAGCCCTTCGAGCGCAGCACTGCGCCGAACTCCCCGGCATCGAGCCGCCGGGTCACCAACTCCCAGAGTCGGCCGGGGTGGAAGGGTCGATCGGCGCGGAAGACCAGGCTGGTGATGCCGTACTCCTCGGTCTCCGGGACGTGGTCGCCGTTGAGCTCGGCGACCCAGCCCGGAGCCTCCTGGGCTTCGGTCAGGTCGAAGAGGCCGGTGCCCAGGAGTTCGGCGGGCGGGACCTTGCCGCCGGTCGCGCGGACGATCCGGGCCGCGGGGTTGAGTCGGCTGAGCGCGGCTGCGAGCCGGTCGGCTTCCTCGGCCGTGACCAGGTCGGTCTTGTTCAGGACCAGCACGTCGGCGAACTCGACCTGGTCCATCAGCAGGTCGCTGACGGTGCGTTCGTCGTCCTCGTACTGGTCGAGGCCGCGGGCCGTCAGCTCGTCGCCCCCGCGCAGTTCGGGCAGGAAGTTGGCGGCGTCCACGACGGTGACCATGGTGTCCAGGCGGGCGACATCGCCGAGGGTCGCGCCGTCGTCGCGGGCGAAGGCGAAGGTGGCCGCGACCGGCATCGGTTCGGAGATGCCGCTGGACTCGATCAGCAGGTAGTCGAAGCGGCCTGCCCGCGCAAGCCGGTCGACCTCCTCCAGCAGGTCGTCGCGCAACGTGCAGCAGATGCAGCCGTTGGTCATCTCCACCAGCCGCTCCTCGGTGCGGGAGAGGGCTCCCCCACCGTCCCGGACGAGCGCGGCGTCGATGTTGATCTCGCTCATGTCGTTGACGATCACCGCGACCCGCAGGCCCTCGCGGTGGTTGAGGAGGTGGTTGAGCAATGTGGTCTTGCCCGCACCGAGGAACCCGGACAGCACGGTGACCGGCAGCCGGCCGCTCACCGGCCGGCCCGTACAGTGCCGGTGCCGTACGGCAGCAACGCCGTCTCGCGGGCGTTCTTGACGGCCCTGGCCATGGCCTTCTGCTGCTGGACGGTCAGGCGGGTGACCCTCCGGCTTCGGATCTTGCCACGGTCGGAGATGAACTTCCGCAGCAGGTTCGTGTCCTTGTAGTCGATGTACGTGATCCGTGCTTCGTGATGGGGGCACCCCCGGCCGGAGGCTGGGGGAGGATTGGGGCGCGCCTTGCGGTCCCGGCGGGCGGGGGCGATCTTGATCACGGCTTCCCTACTTCTGGGGAGAGTTGCGCACGCGTCAGGCGTAGCGACGACAAGCGGGCCGACAGCCCACGAAATGCCGCCGCTGCCGCGAACGGTGGACTGACATTACCCTAGATGAAAATGAAAACCATTATGCTAGGGTGGGCTCCACGCCATCCCGACACACAGCGCTGACCACCCACCCCGCCTGCCACCAGGAGATCCGCATGCAATCCGGCATCCACCCCGCCTACCGCCCCGTCGTCTTCCGCGACAAGGCGGGCGACCTCGCCTTCCTCACCCGCTCCACCGCCACCAGCACTCGCACGATCGAATGGGAGGACGGCAACACCTACCCCGTCATCGACGTCGAGATCTCCTCCGCCAGCCACCCCTTCTACACCGGCAACGCCCGCGTCCTGGACACCGCCGGCCGCGTCGAGCGCTTCCAGCGCCGCTACGGCCTCACCGGTTCCAAGCCCGGCCCGGCGAGCTGACAGAACGCCAACTCAAGCTGCGGCCAGGGAGGATGAGTTGACCCCGCAGGGCGCGCCCCGCCCACTGCCCGTCACCGTGCTCGGCGGCCTCGCCACCGGCGTCCGGGACTGCGTCGCCGACCTGGCGCGCATCGAAGTCCCGGGCCTCGTGGTGCTCACCGTGCGGGTCGCGCCCGACGGCCGTACGGCCTCCTGGCAGGTGTACGAGCGCCGCGGACCGGTCGGCGGCGGCACGCTGACGCCGGCGCGACCCTGCTCCTCCGACGCGCTGCCGCCGGCTCTGCTCTCCGTCCTGCTGCAGCTGGCGCGCACCGCCCGCTACCGGCACCTGCTGCTCGCCCTGCCACCGGGCATGGCGCCGGACCTGGTCGCCCTGGATCTGGCGGAGGGCCACAGCCACGGGCAGGCACTCGCCGACCACGTGCACATCGACACGGTCGCCGGCTGCGTCGACCTGTCGCGACTCGAGGACGATCTCGGCAGCGGCGACCGGCTCCTGGACCGGGGACTGGCCCTCGGCCCCACAGACCGACGCACCGTCGCCGAGACCGCCGCCCGCCATCTCGCGAGCGCCAGGACCGTGGTGACCTCGAACGCACACGACACGGATCCCGCCACCTCCGCACGCGCCGTTGCCCTGATGCGCCACCTCTCCGCGTATCACTCCATGGCCCACATCTGCCACGACCAGCTGACCGGCGGCCTCTGGACGCCCAACCTCTCGGCACTGATCGGCCAGAACCACTTCGACCCCGTCGCCGTGCGGGACCGGCACGGCCCCCTGCCCGTCCCCCGACAGCCGCGCGCACCGGAGTTCGGCGTCCGCACCACGCACTGGTCCTCCCGCCGGCCCATGCACGCACAACGCCTGTACGACGCACTGGCGCGCATCTGCCCAGGCGTCATTCGTGGACACGGACACCTGTGGCTCGCCAACCGGCCCCGGTCCATCCAGCGGTGGGAGTCCGCCGGCGAGCACCTGGCCATTCAGACCACGGGCACCTGGCTACCCGAGCAGGACGACGAGGCGTGGCAGGCGGCGTCGGCCGAGCGGCGCACGTTCGCCGCGCTGCGCTGGCACCCCTACTACGGCGAGCGCCGCTGCGAACTGACCTTCACCGGCATCGACCTCGACGTCCCCTCGCTCCACGAGCGGCTGAACAGCTGCCTGCTCACCGACTCCGAACTCGCTCTCGGAATGGAACACTGGCGACTGTCCGACGACCCCTTCGCCGAAGCCCTGGGCACCGAGCCACCGTCGCCCTGACCTCCGACGATCACCATGCCCGCCGGCGCTTCAGCAGATCCTCGGGAGCTGCTCCCCCATCGGCAGGTCGATGACGCGGGTGCCGCCGAACGGGGTCCGGCACACGACCGTGCCGGGGTGTTCCGCCACACATTCGCCGATCACGGCGGACCGCGCGCCCAGGGGGTGGGCCCGCATGGCGGCGAGGACGGCGTCGGCATGCTCGCGCGGCACGAAGGCGACGAGTTTGCCCTCGTTGGCGACGTACAGCGGGTCGAGGCCGAGCACGGCGCACGCGTTGGCCACCTGCGGGGGCACCGGGACGGCCCGTTCGCTCACCACGACCCCCACCTGTGCCGCCGCCGCGATCTCGCCGAGCGCAGCGGCGAGTCCGCCCCGGGTGGGGTCGCGCAGGACGTGCAGGTCGGGGGTGACGGCCAGCATGGCGGCGACCAGGTCGGCCAGGGCGGCGCAGTCGCTCTCGATCCCGACGCCGAATTCGAGGCCTTCGCGCACGCTCATGATGGCGATGCCGTGCAGCCCGATCTCGCCGCTGACGATCACCACGTCGCCGGGGGTGGCGCGTTGGGGGCGAATGTCGACCCCGGCGGGGACCAGTCCGATGCCTGCGGTGTTCAGGTACACGCCGTCGCCGTGTCCGGCTTCGACGACCTTGGTGTCGCCGGTGGCGATCTCCACGCCGGCGGCCCGGGCGGCGGCGCCGAGCGCGTGGGCGACGCGTGCGACGACGGCCGTCTCCACGCCTTCCTCCAGGATGAACCCGCAGGACAGGTAGGCCGGGCGGGCCCCGCTCATGGCCAGGTCGTTGACGGTGCCGTTGACCGCGAGGTCGCCGATGCTGCCGCCGGGGAAGAACAGCGGGCGCACCACGTAGGAGTCGGTGGAGAAGGCGAGCGTGGCGCCGCCGAGTTCGAGGACGGCGGAGTCCCCGAGGCCGGCGAGCAGCGGTCCGCCGTAGGCCGGGGCGAAGAGGTTGGCCACCAGTTCGGCCGACAGCACCCCGCCTCCGCCGTGTCCCATCACGACCCGGGGGTGGTCGCGCAGCGGGAGCGGGCAGCTCCAGCCGAGGATGTCCGGTGCACCGCCCGTCCCGGTCAAGGTCTCGGTGTCAGCCAACGGGGCTCGCCTCCCTGGATGCGTCCGGCGTGCCGAGGCGCCGGTAGAGGTAGTACGCGGCGCAGGCGCCCTCGCTGGAGACCATGGTGGCGCCCAGCGGGGTGCGCGGGGTGCAGGTGGTGCCGAAGGCCTCGCACTGGTGGGGTTTGAGCAGGCCCTGGAGGACTTCTCCGCTGCGGCACTGCGCGGGTTCGCGGGTGGTGATCCGCGCGACGTCGAAGCGGTGCTCGGCGTCGTGGTCGCGGTAGCGCGGGGACAGGCGCCAGCCGCTGTCCGGGATGACGCCGATGCCGCGCCAGGCGCGGTCGGTCACCTCGAAGACGTCCTGCAGCATGGCCCGGGCGGCGGGGTTGCCCTCGGGGCGGACGGCCCGCCCGTAGGCGTTGTCGACGGTGTGCTCGCCGCGCTCCAGCTGCCTCACGGCGCGCCGGATTCCTTCCAGGATGTCGAGCGGTTCGAAACCGGTGACGACGATCGGCACGCGGTGGCGCTCGGCGAGCGCCGGGTACTCGTCGGTGCCCATCACGCTGCACACGTGCCCGGCGGCGAGGAAGCCCTGGACCCGGCACTGCGGTGAGTTCATGATGGCCTCGACGGCCGGTGGCACCCGCACGTGCGAGACGAGCATGCTGAAGTTGCGGATGCCGCGTTTCCTCGCCTGGTAGACGGCCATGGCATTGGGCGGTGCGGTGGTCTCGAAGCCGATGCCGAAGAAGACGACCTCGCGGTGCGGGTTGTCCTCGGCGATCCGCAGGGCGTCCAGCGGGGAGTAGATCACCCGGACGTCGCCGCCCTCGCCGCGCACCCGGAAGAGGTCCCGGCTACTGCCGGGCACGCGCAGCATGTCGCCGAAGGAACAGAAGATCACTTCGGGCCGGGCGGCGATCTCCAGTGCCCGGTCGATCATCTCCAGTGGGGTGACGCACACCGGGCAGCCCGGTCCGTGGATCAACTCGACCTCCGGCGGGAGGAGTTGGTCGATGCCGTGCCGGATGATGGTGTGTGTCTGGCCGCCGCACACCTCCATCAGCGCCCAGGGGCGGGTGACCGTCGCCCGGATGTCGGCCAGCAGTCCGCCCGCCAGGTCGGGGTTCTGGAACTCCTCCAGGTATTTCACCGTTCCTCCTCCTGTCCCGGCGAGGCCGCCGAGGCCGCCGAGGCCGCCGCGGCCTCCCACGGATCGCCGAACTCCTCCTGGAGCAGGCCGAGTTCCTCGAAAAGCGCCAGGGTGCGGCGGGCCGATTCCTCGTCCAGGCGCTGCAGGGCGAAGCCGACGTGGACGATGGCGTACTCGCCCACCTCCAGGTCCGGCAGGTACTCCAGGCAGACGTCCTTGACGACTCCGCCGAAGTCGACGACCGCCATGCGGGTCCCGTCGCGTTCGGCGATCTCCAACACTCTTCCGGGTACCGCGAGGCACATGCGGTCTCCCTCCTCTCCGGGTCTTCTCCGGGTCTTCCCGAGCTGCATCTGCGTGGACGTGCGGGCCGTGCTCACGTGTCGGCCCGAGCCGCCACCATCAGCTGGCCCAGGGCGAGCCCGGCGTCGTTGGGCGGCACCCGCCGGTGGCGCAGCACGGTGAACCCGTCCTGCGCCAGGGCGTGCGCGCAGGCCGAGGAGAGCAGCGCGTTGGCGAAGACGCCGCCGCTGAGTGCGACCGTCCGCACGCCGTGGTGCTGCCGCGACCGGTCGCACACCGCACGCACCAGTGCGACCACCGCCGCGTGGAAGCGGGTGGCGATCAGTCCGGGCGGCGCCGCCGCCCGCGCGTCCGCCACCACTGCCGCGATCAGGGGTCCCGGGTCGGCGATCAACACCCCGTCCTCGTCGACGAGTTCGAACGCATAATCCCCCTCCGGGCGGTCCTGCGGTCCGTGCGCCAGGGCGGCGGCCTCCAGTTCGATCGCCGCCTGCGCCTCGTATCCGGCCTTCTGGCAGATTCCGGCCAGTGCGGACACGGCGTCGAACAGCCGGCCCATGCTGGACGTCGGCACGCAGTTCACGGATCGCTCCAACTGCTGGGACAGCAGCCGCAGTTCGTCCGGCGGGCAGGCGCGCACCGGCGCCAGTCCGGCGCTCCAGGGCAGTCCGGCCGCCCACAGGTGGGCCAGTGCCATCCGGTAGGGGCGCGCCACGGTGGCGTCGCCGCCCGGCAGCGGGACGTAGCCGAGCCGGGCCGTGCGGCGGAAGCCCCGGTAGTCGGCCAGCAGTACCTCCCCGCCCCAGACCGCGCCGTCCGTGCCGTATCCGGTGCCGTCGAAGGCGAGCCCGAGGACGGGCCGGGTGCCGTCGAGGCCGTGTTCGGCCATGACCGAGGCGATGTGCGCGTGGTGGTGCTGGACCTCCCGGACCTCGCGGCCCCGGGCGGTCCGGCGCACGTGCCGGGCGGAACGGTAGCCGGGGTGCCGGTCGACCACGAGGACCTCGGGCTGCACCCCGGTGACGGCGCCGAGGTGCTCCACCGCGCGGTCGAAGGCCTTCAGGGTGGCGAGGTCGTCCATGTCCCCGATGTGCGCGGACAGCCAGGCGTAGCCGTCCTGGGCCAGCGCGAAGGTGTTCTTGAGGTCGCCGCCGGCGGCCAGCGCGGGCCGTACCGGGAGGGGCAGGGGCACGGGGAGCGGGACGTAGCCGCGCGAGCGCCGCACCGGCAGCAGGTCCGCGTCCACCATCCGCACCACCGAGTCCTCGCAGGGCACGTGAATGGCGCGGTTGTGCGTGAGCCATCCGTCGACGAGCGGGGCGAGGCGGGTGAGGGCCTCCTGGTCGTCCGTCACGATGGGCTCGCCGGAGAGGTTGGCGCTGGTCATGACCAGCAGTGCGGGACCGGGGGGCGCGAGGAGGAGGTGGTGCAGCGGCGTGTACGGCAGCATCACGCCGAGGTCGGGGCTGCGCGGGGCGGCGGACTCCAGTTCCGGCGGCCGGCTCGGGCCCCGGCGCAACAGGACGATCGGCCGCACCTTGCCGGTGAGGACCTCCTCCTCGACGGGCCCCAGTCGCACGGCCCCCGACCGGGCCAGGGCCCTGAGCTGTTGCAGGTCGCGGGCCATGAGCGCGAAGGGCTTGTCGCCGCGCCGCTTGCGTCGGCGCAGCAAGGCGACGGTGTCCGCGTTGGTGGCGTCGCAGGCCAGGTGGTAGCCGCCGATGCTCTTGACGGCCAGGACCGCCCCGCAGGCGATCAGGCGCCGGGCCTCGGCGAGGGCCTCCTCGCCGTCGAGGACGGGCAGTCCGGGGACGGACAGGCTGAGGGTGGGCCCACAGGTGTGACAGGCGACGGGCTGGGCGTGGAAGCGGCGGTCGCCGGGGTCGGTGTACTCGCGGGTGCAGTCGGGGCACATCGCGAACGCCGCCATCGTGGTGTTGGCGCGGTCGTAGGGCAGGGCGGTGACGATGGTGTGGCGCGGCCCGCAGTTGGTGCAGCTGATGAACGGGTGCCGGTAGCGGCGGTCGGCGGGGTCGGCCAGTTCGGCGAGGCAGTCGGTGCAGGTGGCGGTGTCGGGCGGGATCAGGGTGCGGTGCGGTCCGTCGTCGGGGCGTGAGGGTGTGATGACGAAGCCGGGTGTGCCGGTGGGGGCCAGTGTCCGGTGTTCCACGGCGGTGACGTCGGCGAGCGGGGGTGCGTCGCTGACGATCCGCCGGCAGAACGCGGCCACCGCTTCGTGGCTTCCCTCGACCTCGGCGAGGACGCCCTCGCCGGTGTTGGTGACGCTGCCGGCGAGCCCGAGTTCGGTGGCGAGGGTGAAGACGAACGGCCGGAACCCGACGCCCTGGACGAGTCCGCGCACGGCCACCCGGCGGCGTTCGGGCGCGGCCGACGGCGGGGCCGTCGTCACGTCCGGTCCGCGGCCGGGTGCGGGTGCTCGTGGCCGGTGGCGCGCGGGGCCGTGGCCATCACGGGCCGGTGGACCGGTTCGCCGTCGAGCACCGCGAGTGCCCGTTCCAGCAGCGTCCCGACGCCCTGCCCGGTGCGGGCCGAGGTGAGAAGCACCTCCACGCCGGGGTTGACCCGTGCGACGTTCGACCGGAATGCCGCCTCGTCGAACCCGGCCGGTGCCGCGAGGTCGGCCTTGGTCACCAGGACGAGGTTGGCCAGCCCGAACGCGGTCGGGTACTTGAGCGGTTTGTCCTCGCCCTCGGTGACGGAGGCGAGGACGACCCGCAGCGACTCCCCGAGGTCGTAGGAGGCCGGGCAGACGAGGTTGCCGACGTTCTCCACGAACAGCAGTCGGGTGCCCGGCGCCAGCCAGCCGTCCAGGTGACCGCGCAGCATCGCCGTCTCCAGGTGGCACAGGCCGTCGGTGAGCACCTGTTTGACCGGCGCGCCCGAACGGGCCAGGCGCAGTGCGTCGTTGTCGGTGGCGAGGTCGGCGGTGAGGGCCGCGACGGGCACGGCGCGGTCCCGGGCGAGCACGAGTTCGGCCTCCAGGAGGGCCGTCTTGCCGCTGCCCGGGCTCGACAGCAGGTTCACCACGGCGGTGCCGCGCGCGGCGAGTTCGGCCCGCAGCCGCCGGGCG
Organism: Streptomyces rubellomurinus; assembly: GCF_000961885.1. Taxonomy (GTDB): domain Bacteria; phylum Actinomycetota; class Actinomycetes; order Streptomycetales; family Streptomycetaceae; genus Kitasatospora; species Kitasatospora rubellomurina. Next base: position 18,554 of record NZ_JZKH01000026.1, on the reverse strand, counting down.
TCGTCGTCGTTGCGGGCGAGGACCGCCTGCCGGAGATCGACGGTACGGCACATGGGTTTCAGCCTCCCTGGTCGGCGCGGGCGTCCACCGGCCGCCCGCCCCACTCGACGGCGAGAATCTGCAGTTCACGCCCGGTCAGCAGCTCGGTGCGGGAGCCGGCGCAGTCCGGGCAGCCAAGCTCGGGCGGCATGCCGACGTCCCACTCGGCGCCGCAGGGCGTGCACCGTGCCCGCGCGGGCACGGTCTCGCTCTGCAGCACGGCGCCGGCCAGCAGGGTTTCGGCGCAGGCGAGTTCGAAGCAGAAGTCGAGTGCCGCCGGGACGACGCCGGCCAGTTCGCCGATCTGCACGCGGACGGCGGCCACGGTGTCGACGCCGTGTTCACGGGCGGCCCGTTCCACCTGTTCGACGATGGCCGCCGCGATCGACATCTCGTGCATCTGTCCCGTTTTCCGCCGCCGGAGCCGTTCGGCACCCCCTGGAGACGCGGGCCCGTCCTGGGCCTCGCGTGTGATCAAGGCCATTACAGGGGTTGGTGGCGGTTGCGGCCCGCAGCCGCGCCGACGGCTACGCCGTTCGCGGCACAGCAGCCCAGCCGCACAGGCGGGCCGTCACATGCGCAGGATCCGCAGGTAGCGCTTCAGGTCGGGCAGGTTCTGCCAGATCAGGGCTGCGAGGGCGGCGGCGAGGGCCGCGCCGGCCAGGTTCTTCAGCATGGTGATGCCTCTCTGTGCGGGTGCGGATCCGTGGCGAGGACCTGCAGGATCACGTCGAGCGCCTTGTCGACGGCGGCGGCCACCGGGGCGCTCAGCCCGATTCCCTCCTCCAGCGAGGCGGGCTCGCAGCCCACCACCAGCACCCGCCCGGGTGCGGTGGCGCCCGTGCCGGCGGCCAAGGTGGCGAGCAGGGCGAGCACGGCGTCGGGGCCCATCCGGTGCCCGTCGAGCATGGGCGGTTCCACGGGGCCGGAGTCCGCCTCGATCAGGTAGACGGTGCCGGGGGTGCCGCCGCGCGCGGTGGCGTCGACGAGCACCAGCGTCCGGTAGCCGTCGAGGAGTTGGTAGGCGAGGTGGACGCCGCGCACGCCGACGTCGAGGACCTCCACGCCGTTCGGGAGGTCCCGGGCGGCGAGGCGGCGGACGGTCTCGACGCCGAAGCCGTCGTCGCGCAGGAAGATGTTGCCGATGCCGGCGACGAGGGTGCGGTCCCGCTGCCCGGTGCTCACGCTCCCTCCAGCACGGTGACCTCGTCCGGCTGGAAGTACCGGTAGCGGCCCTGGGCGCGCCACAGGTCGGCGCCCGGGTCGTCGTCGACCGTGACCGCCAGGTGCACCGATCCGTCGACGTCCTGCAGCACCGCCTCCACCAGCGCGGTGCGTCCGTGCAGGAACAGGTCCTGGGCGTCGGTGCGGCGCCTCCCGGGCCGCAAGCGCACGCGGCTGCCGGCGCCGACCGGTCGGCCGTCGATCATCACCCGGTCCCGTGCGGGGTCGACCTGCGGGTCGTTGCCCGGATCCCACCAGGGGTGCTCGGCCCGTGGTGCGGGGTCGGTGAGTTCGCGCAGCCCGCGCACGGCGCCGTGCAGGCGTTCCAGGATTTCCGGGGGCATCGAGTCGGCGAGGTCGATCACCGCGCCGGCGCGCTCGTCCGTGCCCCTGGCCTCGCGCTTCTCCCGCTCGGTCAGGGCAGCGGTGCGCAGGGCGAGGATCTCGTCGATCTCGGTGGCGTCGTAGAGCGCACCGGGGCTCTCGGGGGCGATGTGAGGGTGGTCCTCCAGGATGATCGGTGAGGAGAGCAGCACGCCGGCGCTTCCGGGCGGACCGGCCAGGACGGGCCAGGTGTGCTCGTTGCGGCAGGCCCGGACTTCCTGGGCCGCCCACTGGGGCGGGTCGGTCGGCGAGAGGAAGGAGCCGCGCTCCAGGCCGAGCAACAGGTGCGCCGAGACGAGGGCGCGGGCCAGCGCTGCCTCGCGCCGGGTGCCGGGGGGCGGAGCCCAGGGAGAGGTGTTCTCCACCAGGACGGTGAGCCGCTGTGCCCGGTAGGGGCCGGGCACGTCGCGGACGGTGATCCGCAGCCGGCCCCGGGCCTGTTCCCGTCTGCGCAGCAGACGGCCGGCCACGGCGCCGTCGCGGGTGAGCAGTTCCATCTCCTCGCCCGCGGCGAGGTCGAACTCGCGGACGACCTCGCGCTCGGTCAACTCCTCGGTAGGGATGGACAGTTCGATGCGTTCCTCGATGCCCTCGTCCCATGGCACGAGGACCCGGTCCGCCAGTTCCAGTTCCTCGACGGTCCGGAAGGCGCCGTTGCCGCACGCCTGTTGGACCGTGCGGCGCTGCAGGCGCAGGAAGCGCAGCTCGACAGCGAGCCGGTCCCCGGGGCGCGGCTCCATCACGCATTCGGTGCGCTGGTGGGAGTGTTCGCCGCTGTCGGCGCCGTAGCGCGGCGGTGCGAGGACGCCGAACTGCCAGCGCAGCCGGTTCTTGGCGGCGGAGGCGCGGTAGGGGTAGAGCACGTACCCCTCGAACAGGACGGCGTCGGCGATCTGCCGGGCGTGGGCGAATCCCGCCCCGGATTCGCGGGCGGTGCCGGTCACCGGACCGCCTCCGTGGCCGTGGCCGTCGCGAGCAGTTCCCGCACGGTCGCCTCCCAGGACGTCAGGGCCCGGCGGGAGCGGTAGGCGAGGAGCTCGGCCATCAGGGCGCCGGGCAGGCGCAGCCAGCCGCAGCCGGGGAAGTGTGCGTCGATCGCCTCGCGCCAGACCTTCACCGGCATCCGCACGGTGGCCTCCTGGTCCCAGGCCACCGGGGTGACCTGGAACCCGCCGGGCCCGGTGAAGGCGGTGCCGGAGAAGAGCAGCAGCAGCGGCACCTGCCCGTCGTCGAGCGCGGCGAGGTAGCGGGTGGCGGACACGTCCATGTCGTAGGTGCAGGGCACCACCAGGTCCGTCTCGGTCTCGCCGGTGAACCCGGTGACCAGCAGCGGCACGTGGGCGAACTGGACGGGGTGGAGGGTGCTGCCCCAGCGTTCGCGCTCGCCGAACAGGTCGGCCAGGCGTTCCCCTTCGGCCTCGGCGTAGCGACGGCGGGCCGGTTCGATCCGCAGCTGGCAGCGCAGGGCCAGCGCGTGGACCCGGGTGTCGGCGGGGGCGGTGATGCGCAGCCGGAAGACCAGCGTGGGCCCGGCGGCGTACGGGTCGGCGCGCACTCCCGTGCAGGTGAAGGAGATCGTGGTCACCGGGTGCCGTCCTCGGGGAGGGGGCGGGAGCGGCCGTCGATGCGGGCGAAGAACGCGTCCAGTTCGGCCTGCGCCTCGGCGCCGCCGTCGAAGCCCTTCCAGCAGCGCCGCAGTCGGCCCACGAGTTCGTAGCAGACGTCCACGGGCACCAGGAAGCACCGGGTGGTGTCGGCGGTCCGGCGCAGCAGCAGTGCCTCGACGTCGGGCCGCAGTTCGGCGGCGAGGCGGCTGTCGCCGAGCGCGGCCTGCCAGGCGCTCTCGTCGGGTTCGCTCTCGGTCGCGCCGCCCGGGCCCGGGTAGAGCAGGACGAGCCGCTGCCGGCGTGTGTTGCGCAGCAGGAAGGCGGTGGTGACCGGGATGCCGAGGGCCGTCCAGGTGTTCTCGCCGAGGGAGTGTGCCGGGTCGACGAGGTAGCGGTCGGGGACGGTGAGGTAGCGGCCGCCGGCCGCGCCGGGCTGCTGGAAGAGCAGGGCGCAGGCGGTGCAGGTGCAGGTGAGGGCCTGCTGGTCGGCGTCGACCAGGTGGCGGTGTCCGGCGGGCAGGCGGTGGCCGCAGAACTCGCAGCGCTGCGGCTGCGGGGGCGCGGGTTCGCGCAGTCGGCGCAGCAGCGCGGTTCCGGGGCGGTCGAGCTGACGGGAGGTCATCGCGTCTCCGCCGGGGGCCGGGAGCCGATCTGCAGGAGCTGGGGGGCGCGGTCGAGTTCGACGGCCGTCACCTCGGGTGCGTGGCAGGCCAGGGCGTCCTCGATGTCCTGTTCGGCGCATCCGCAGCCGGAGCGGGTGCGGCGCAGCCGGACGATCCCGTCCGCGGGGTCGAAGCCGACGAGTTCGACGGGTTCGGGCAGGGTGGCGAGTGCGCGGGTGATGCGGGTGGTGGTGTCCTCGGGGTGCAGGTCGTGCAGGACGAGCAGTCCGGCCAGCGCGGGCTCGTCCAGCAGCGGGGCCAGGGCGGCCGGGGGCAGGGCCCGGACGAGGTGGGCGAGGGCGTCGCCGTAGAGCGTCATCAGTTCGCGCACCAGGTGTTCGCCGGCCTCCTGGGCGTCGGCGCCGGCCAGCCGGTCGAGGGCCTGCTGGATGCGGGTTCCGGCCTGTTCGGGGGTCATCGCGGTCACCGGGCTCATGCGGTGAGTCCGCTCAGCCCGGTGGGCACGTGCATGGTCTGCACGGTCCGGCCGCCGCCGACGTACATGTGGACGCCGCAGGGCAGGCAGGGGTCGAAGCTGCGCACGGCGCGCATGATGTCGATGCCCTTGAAGTTGTCGGGGCTGTTCTCCTCGAAGATGGGGGTGTTCTGGACGGCGTCCTCGTAGGGGCCGGGGGTGCCGAAGCTGTCGCGGACGCTGGCGTTCCACGGGGTCGGCGGGTACGGGTGGTAGTTGGCGATCTTGCCGTCGCGGATCACCATGTGGTGGGAGAGCACCCCGCGTACCGCCTCGGTAAAGCCGCAGCCGATCGACTCGTCCGGTACCTCGAACCGTTCCCAGGTCTGGCTGCGTCCGGCGCGGACCTCGTCGAGTGCCTTCTCGGCGAAGTGCAGGGCCGCGGCGGCGGCGTAGGCCTGGAAGTAGGTGCGGGCGCGGTTGCGTTCGAGGGCGTTGCTCCACTGCGGGATCTTCCACTCGAAGGTGGTTTCCGGTTTGGTCATGGAGCGCGGCAGGTTGATCTGGACGCTGTGCCCGGTGGCCTTGACGTAGCCGATGTCGACGAGTCCGGACAGGGCGGTGGACCACAGGCGGGCGATCGGTCCGCCGCCGGTGTCGAGGGCGAGGTGGTCCTTGCCGTCGAACCAGCGGGGGGACATCACCCAGCTGTACTTGTCGTCGAAGTCGCGTTTCTGGGGTGCGGGGATGGTGTGCTGGTTCCAGGGGTGGGGGGGGTCGACGGGGTTGCCGAGGGGGTCGTGGGTGACGAAGAGTTCCTTGCCCTGCCAGTCCTCGTAGTAGGAGCTGCCGAGGAGGATGCGGATGCCGAGGTTGATCTCGGTGAGGTCGTTGGTGACGAGCTTTCCGTCGACGACGACGCCCGGGGTGACGAACATCTTCCGTCCCCAGTCCGTCATGTTGCGGTAGGTGAAGTCGCAGTGGTCGGGGTCGTTGAGGCTGCCCCAGCAGCCGAGCAGGACGCGGCGGCGGCCGACCTCCTCGTAGCCGGGCAGGGCCTGGTAGAAGAAGTCGAAGAGGTCGTCGTGCAGGGGCACGACCTTCTTCATGAACTCGATGTAGCGCATCAGGCGGGTCAGGTAGTCGGTGAACAGCTGCACGGTGGCGACCGTGCCGACGCCGCCGGGGTAGAGCGTGGAGGGGTGCACGTGGCGGCCCTCCATCAGGCAGAACATCTCCCGGGTGTAGCGGCTGACCTGGAGCGCCTCGCGGTAGAACTCGCCCTCGATGGGGTTGAGCGAGCGCATGATGTCGGCGATGGTCCGGTAGCCGTGGTCGGCGGCGTGCGGGGCCTCGGTGCGTTCGGCCTGTTCCAGCACGCCCGGATTGGTCTCGCGGACCATCTTCTCGCAGTAGTCGACCCCGACCAGGTTCTCCTGGAAGATGTTGTGGTCGAACATGTACTCGGCGGCTTCGCCGAGGTTGATGATCCACTCGCCCAGGTGCGGCGGCTTGACCCCGTAGGCCATGTTCTGGGCGTAGACCGAACAGGTGGCGTGGTTGTCACCGCAGATGCCGCAGATCCGGCTGGTGATGAAGTGCGCGTCGCGGGGGTCCTTGCCGCGCATGAAGACGCTGTAGCCGCGGAAGACCGAGGAGGTGCTGTAGCACTCCGCGACCTTCTTTTGCTTGAAGTCGATCTTCGTGTGGATGCCCAGGCTGCCCACGATCCGGGTGATCGGGTCCCAGGACATCTCCACCAGACCGCTGCCGTCGCCGGCCGTCCGGGTCGTCGGTGCCATCGTTTCTTTCGTGCCCTTCTCTCAGCGTCTCAGTTGGGGTCTGCACAGCGGCCCGCCCGCCCCGTTGCGGGGGCGAGCGGAACGCGGGGATTGCGGGTTCACCAGGGCGGGCGGTACCCGGTCGTCAGCCGGCTGCCGGTCCGGCGCCACTTGGGTTCCTTGTCGACGGTCCGCGCGGTGATCGCGCGCAGTCGGCGGATCACCGCCCCGTAGGCCGAACTGGCGCCGGTGGACACCCGCGAGCCGGGCGGCGGGTCCATGAACGGCATGAACTTGTCGGGGAAGCCCGGCATGGTGCAGGCGATACAGATACCGCCGACGTTGGGGCAGCCTCCGATGCCGTTGGTCCAGCCGCGTTTGGTGACGTTGCACTTGACGACCGGGCCCCAGCAACCGAGCCGCACCAGGCACTCCGGGGTGCCGTAGTCGGTGGCGAACTGGCCCTGCTCGTAGTAGCCGCCGCGGTCACAGCCCTCGTGCACGGTCGCGCCGAACAGCCAGGCCGGGCGCAGTTTGTCGTCCAACGGGATCATCGGCGCGGATCCGGCGAGCTGGTAGAGCAGGTAGGTCAGCGTCTCGGAGAAGTTGTCGGGCTGGATGGGGCAGCCGGGCACGCAGACGATCGGCAGGCCGGCCTTGGAGGTCCAGTCCCAGCCCAGGTAGTCGGGCACGCCCATGGCTCCGGTCGGGTTGCCGGCGATGGCGTGGATGCCGCCGTAGGTGGCGCAGGTGCCGATGGCGACCACGGCGGTCGCCTTGGGGGCGAGGCGGTCCAGCCATTCGCTGGTGGTGATCGGCTGGCCGGTGGCCGGGTCGTCACCGAAGCCGCACCAGTAGCCCTCCTTCTTGATCGTCTCGTTCGGGATGGAACCCTCGACGACCAGGACGAAGGGGTCGAGTTCGCCGCGGTCCGCCTTGAAGAACCACTCGACGAAGTTGTCCGCGCCCTGCACCGGGCCGCACTCGAAGTCGATCAGCGGCCAGTGGACGGCGACCTTCGGCAGGCCGGGAAGTGTGCCGGTGACGATCTCCTCGATGCTCGGCTGCATGGCCGCGGTCAGCGAGACCGAGTCCCCGTCGCAGCTCAGGCCTGCGTTGATCCAGAGAATGTGCACGGCGCCCAGGTCGGCGGCGGTCGTTGCTGCAGCACCCATGAGGATGCCTCCTCAGAAACGGGAGCCGGACAAATCGGCTCGAACTTCTTCTTAGCAGCACTTCCGCGGGGCCGCCGGTTCAGAGGACATGGCCGGTCCCCCGAGGGGACGCAAGCCGGGACGGCCGTCCGGATGACCCACTGCGCGCACTCAGCGGCTGCCGCGCGGGGGCTGCTTGCGCACGAATGCGGCGCGCAGCGCGTGGTACGGCGCGCACGGGTCGAAGAACTGCCGGTGCATCACGGCCAGTTCGGCGCGGCGGTAATCGGCGAGCGGTCGCCGCAGCTCGTCCGCCTCCCGGGTGACCTTCTTGGCCGCGATCCGGGACTGCAGGGCGGGCAGTGCGGCGAGCCGGCCGGCCAGGGCGGCGACCGTCCCGCCGAACTCCTGCGGGCCGCAGTCGAGCACCCGGTCCACCAGCCCGGTGCGCAGGCCCTCGGCGGCGCTCACCGGCAGCGCCCGCCCGGTGAGCCGGGCGGCTTGGGCGGCGCCCACCCGGCGCGGCAGGCTGTAGGTCCAGTACTCGGACCCGTGCAGGCCCATCAGCCGGTAGTGCGGGTTGAGGACGACGCCGCCGCGGCACCACACCTCGTCCGCGGCCAGGGCGAGCATCACGCCGCCGGCCGCCGCGTTCCCGCCCAGGGCGGCGACGACCAAGCGGTCGGTGGTGGTCAGGACCTCGGCGACCAGGTCGTCGATGGCGTTGATGTTCTCCCAGGACTCCCGGGCCGGATCGGGGGCGGCCTCGATGACGTTGAGGTGGATGCCGTTGGCGAAGAAGTCGCGCCCGCCGCCCAGCACCAGCACCGAGGTCGGCCGGCCGGCGGCGAAGCGGTAGGCGGCCAGCAGGCGCCGGCAGTGGTCGGTGCTCATCGCGCCGCCGGGGAAGGAGAAGCGCACGAAGCCCACCGGTCCCTCCTCCCGATAGCTGAGGTCCGACCAGACCCGGCCGTCCGGCGGCGGCATCAGCGGCGCGGGCCGTCCGGGCACGCCGGACAGGGCCGTGCCGAGCGCGGTGACGGCCGGCAGCCGGATGGTGGCGGGCCCGCCGGGGTCGCGGCGCCGGCGCAGTTCGGGGATCCACACCGCACCGTCCGCCGTCGCCCGGCACACCGCCCCGGCACGGGTGGCCAGGAGCTCTCCGGGGCGTCCGCGCAGTTCGTGCTCCGGGTGGCCGCCGTGCAGGAACCACTGGCCGCCGAGCAGTTCGTCGAGCACGCCCGGCCTGGAGTCGGCCGCGCGCAGCTTGCGCAGCACCGCCTCGGTCGGGTCGCCGGCCCAGTCGATCCGGCGCAGCTCCTGGCGGAAGAACGGCCGGGTGCGGTTCACCGCCCGCCAGCCGGGCCCGTGCTGTGGCTGGGGGACGTGGATACCGGAGGCGAAGCGCTCGACCGCCAGCAGCACCGCCTCCATGGCGGCGTCGGAGACCTCGTTCCGGTAGAGGTCGCTCTTGCCGGCCGGCGCGAGCCGGCACGCGGCCGACGCCCACACGGCGCCGCCGTCCATCTCCTCCTCGGCCCGCAGGACCGTCACCCCCCAGCCGACCGCCCCCTCGTGGATCGCCCAGTCGAGGGAGGACGGCCCCCGGTCCCCGGGCGGGCCCGGATGGACGATCAGGCAGGTGACCGCCGCACAGACGTCCGGGGGAATCACCGCCGTCAGCATCGGCGCCACCACCAGGTCCGGGCCGAAGGCGCGCACCGCTTCCCGCAGCGCTTCGTCGCCGTCCGCGAGATGGACCTCCAGCGTGTGCCGCCGGTCCCGCAGTTCCGCGTGGACGCGCTGGGTGAGGCTGTTGTAGGCGCTCGCGAGGAGCAGAATCCGCATCGCGGCCTCCGGCCGGGTCGGGGGTGAACCCGGTGATCATGCCCCTCCCCCGTCCGCGCGCCCGTCCGCGCCGGCCCGCCGCGCCGCCGGTTCACCCGTTCACCCGTTCGTCGGCGGCAGCCGCCCGCCGCCACAGCTACTGCCGCGCGGCGATCCCGTTCGCCGGACGGCGTGATTTGTTCAGGGGTCCCTGATGGCCAATGATGATGATCAACATTTGCCGTCCCCGGTCCGCTCGCATCTGCCTCGGACCCGACACCGGAGTTGCGACATGAAGAGTCTGCACGGCAAGGTCGCCGTCGTCACCGGGGCGACGAGCGGCATCGGAGCCCGCATTGCGGAGGTCTTCGCCGCCGAGGGCGCCCACGTCGTCCTCGCCGGCCGCCGCGAGCACGAAGGGCACCAACGGGCTGCGGCACTGGGCGAGTCGGCGACCTTCGTGCGCTGCGACGTATCGGTCGAGGCGGACGTCGAGGCACTCGTCGGCCACGCCGTCGAGCGCTACGGGCGGCTCGACATCATGGTCAACAACGCGGGCGGGCCGGGGAACATGGCGTCGGTGACCGACTTCGACTCTGCCGTGTTCACGCGGACACTGGCGGTCCATGTCGCGGGCGTCATGCACGGCATCAAGCACGCCGGACGGCAGATGGTGGCCCAGCGCTCGGGAAGCATCATCAACGTGGCGAGCCTGGCGGGAAAGATCGCCGGCTGGTCCGGCCTGGACTATTCGACCGCCAAGGCCGCCGCACTCCACCTCACCCGGTGCGCGGCAGTGGACCTGGGTGAGCACGAGGTCCGCGTGAACAGCGTGTCCCCCGGTTTCGTGCCGACGGGCATCTTCGCCAAGGGTTCCGGAGCCGATGCGTCGGCTGCTGACGCGACGGCGATGTCCGTGGCCGAGGCGTTCAAGCCGATGCTGGACTCCAGCCAGCCGCTCCCCGGCACCGTCCGCACCGACGACATCGCCGCGGCCGTCCTGTGGCTCGCCGGCGACGCCAGCCGCCTGGTGACCGGGCAGGATCTCGCAGTCGACGGCGGCATGACGGCCGGCCGCCCCGCCGCGTCTTCCCGGGCCGAACGGACCCGCATGCGCGACCTTCTCTCCTCCTGACCGCGAGGCAGCGCATCCGACCAACCCCGATCGTCCGTCGCACGCCACCACCACCGGCACCACGATCCGCCTCGGCCGGGCTGCCGATACCTGCGGATACCGGCCCACGCCAGGTGGCTCGGTGCGCCGTCGTACCGCGAAGCCGTTGCACGTACTGCACAGCGGGCGTACGACCAGCGGCGACCATGTCTTCGATGACCGCACGGCGCGGGGCAGTACCGGCCCGAGCGCTGCTAGACCAACGGCTTGGCAACGATGATCGGGGAGGGGCTCACCGTGAGGGCGCGGTGACGACCGTCGTCGGTGATCTCGACCTGCACCGTGCCGTCTTGGTCGGCATACACCGGGTGGCCGGCGGGGCCGAGGCGGCCGGTCACCGCGACCGGGACCGTCCGGCTGCGTCCTGCATCATCGCGCATCCAGAGCAGGTACCCGGTGACGGCCTTCGCCGTGGCCGCCAGCGACGCGGGTCGACCCTGGACGTCGGTCTTGTCGCCCTTCATGGCACGGACCGTACGTCGTGCTGGGCCTTCGTGCTGCTGGGGGGAGTCCGTTCCAGCGAATACTTTGGGAGGTACGCAGGTCCTGTAGGAACGGAAGACCCCTCACCAGAGAGGGCCCTCTCCGGGCCGGCCGCAGGCGGAACAGGGAGAAATCAGCATGGCAATTCAGCGGATGGACAACGTCGGCATCGTCGTCGAGGACATGGACGCCGCCATCGCGTTCTTCGTAGAACTCGGTATGGAGCTGGAGGGCAGGGCGGAGGTCGAGGGCCGAGTCGCCGACCAGTGCACTGGACTCGACGGCGTCCGCTGTGACATCGCGATGCTCCGGACCCCGGACGGTCACAGCCGACTTGAGCTGGCGAAGTACCGCAGCCCCGCGGCAATCAGCGCCGGGCCGCGCAACAAGCCGCACAACGTTCTCGGCACGCACCGCGTCATGTTCGCCGTCGACGACATCGAGGACACCGTTGCCCGCCTGCGCACTCACGGCGCCGAACTCGTCGGCGAGTTGGCGCAGTATGAGGAAAGCCACCGCCTCTGCTACGTGCGCGGCCCCGAGGGCATCATCGTCGGACTGGCCCAGCAGCTCAGCTGAGGGCGGAGGGAATCCGGTACACCCGCAGGCCCTCCGGCCAGCGCTCGGGCAGGCGGCGAGCACAGGTGCGGTGGTGGAGGCGGTGGCCTGCTGGCGGCCTGCATCGAGCCCGGCCGCCGGGGAACCATCCCCCCGCACCCCCGGCGCCGTGACCGGCGGACGGTTCTCCGGCATGCCGCCGGCGTCCGGTGCGACACCGCTCGGCATACCGGCGGAGATCACTTGTTCCGAGGGTGTCGTCTTCCTGCTCGCCGCGGGACGGGAACGGCATCCGCACAGCCCTTCAGCCACCCGCGGCCGTCTCCGACACGGCTGTCTCCGGCACCGCCGTGGCCGCGTCGGGTCCGGGCGGGGTCGCTGCGGGGAGCCTGGCGCTGCCCAACACGGCCGGGCCGACGAAGGACGGACTCGCGGGGAAGACCTGGCGCTCGACGTGGTCGACGACGAATCCGGCCGCCCGGATCGAGTCGAGCGTCGGACGGTTGCACTCGCAGCAGACCACCAGCCGGTTCAGCCAGTTCATCCGGTCCTGGTGGCGGGCCGCCTTCGGGTCCTCCGAGCGCATGTGCTCCAGGAAGAGCAGCCGCCCGCCGGGGCGCAGCACCCGGCCGAGCTGGCGCAGCACCCGCTGCTGGTCGCTCACCCCGCACAGCACCAGCGTCGACACGACGACGTCGAAGCTGTCGTCCTCGAACGGAAGGTCCTCGGCCGGCGCCCGCAGGACCGTGGTGCGCGGAGCCCGCTCCGCGACGTGCCGCTCCAGCCGGCGGACCATCGCCGGCTCGGGCTCGGTGACCGTGAGCGACTCGACGCCCTCGCCGTAGAGGGCGAGGTTGGCCCCGGTGCCGCTGCCGATTTCGAGTACCCGGCCGCTGGCCTCGGCGATCAACCGGCGGCGCAGGTCGGCCAAGCCCTGCCGCTCGGCCTTGGCCATCATCCGGTCGTAGGTCACCGCGAGCAGTGTGCTTCTGACGCCCATGACTGCCTCGATTCACGGTCCGACGTTCTGCCTCGACGTTAGGCCCGTGCCGTGCCCGGCACATGGGGCGGATGCCTCATCTTCGGCACCTTCCGTCGGGCCGTCGTTCCGGAGTCGGCCCCGCTCTCAGAGCAGACCGTTCTGCACCGCGAAGAGGCAGGCCGCGGCCCGGGTCGAGGTCCCGATCTTGGCGTAGATGTGCTCGATGTGGTTGCGCGCCGTCTTGGGCGAGATCACCAGCTGTGCGGCGATCTCCTTGCTGGAGCAGCCGCGGGCCAGCAGCCGCAGCACGTCGATCTCGCGGGTGGTCAGGCCCGCGGGTCCGGCGCCGCGCCGCGGCCTGCGGTGCCCGGCGGCCGCGAGGACCGCGGCGACCGCCTCGCCGTCCAGGCGTCCGGCGGCGACCTCGGCGTGCAGCTGCGCGGCGGCCTCCGCCGCCTGGAGCGCCGCCCGGTGCGGGCGCGGCTCGATCATCGACTGGTACGCGTCCGCGACGCCCAGGATCCGGCTCGGCCAGGAGATCGCGCCGCCCGCGAGCCCGCGCGGGTAGCCGGAGCCGTCCAGCCGTTCGCGGTACTGCACGGCGACCTCGCCCAGGGGGGCGAGTGCCGGGGACTGCCGGAGCATCCGCTCCGTCAGATAGGGCTGCAGCCGCACCCGTTCCCACTCCCCCGCGCCCAGCGGTCCCGGTTTGTCCCAGATCGCATTGGAGACGCCGAGGCGGCCCAGGCCGTGCACCAGGCCGGCCCGGCGCAGCGTCGTCACCTCGGCCGGATCCATCCGCAGCCCGAGCGCCGCCGCCTCGGCCAGCGCCGCCACGGCACGGCCGTGGCCCAGCGTGTAGGGGGACTTCAGGTCCACGAAGTCGGCGACCGCGAGCAGCGCCGCGTCGAACTCCTCCTCGCCGAGCCGGACGCCGAGCGCGGGCTCGGCCCCGATCACCGCCTCCCAGGTACGGACCGTGTCCAGCCCGCCCACGATCTCCTCGGGCGCCCGGCAGAGCTCGGCCACGAGTCCGGGATCGAACTGCGTCCCCGCCCGACGCCTGGCCAGCTCCGTGGCCGCGCCGGTCCCGCCGATCCGGTGCGCCACCTCGACGTACTCGGACAACTGAGCGAGCCGGGAGGGCAGCGGCACGGCCTCGCCCTTGAGCTCTCCCGGCCAGCCGCGTCCGTCCCACTGCTCGTACGAACAGGCCACCGCCTCCTGCACGGCCTCCGGCAGACCGAGTCTCCGGGCGAGCTCGCGGGCCAGCGCCGAGTGGGTGTTGATCATCCCGTTCAGATCGCGGAACCCGCCGAGCGTGAACTCCAGGCCGACCCGGAACCGGTGCAGCGGCGGATTGCCCGATCCGATCAGCCGCAGCGTCGCCGCCGCGCCCGCCAGACTGCGCTGCTCGTAGGCGTACTTGCCGGACTTCAGCGTGATGTCGTCGCCGAACCACTTCGCCTGCTCGTGCGCGTCCGAGTGGCAGCCGACGTTGACCAGCAACGCGGTGTAGTAGACGACCATCCGGCTGTCGTCGTCCAGGCCGAGCCGCTCGGCCAGTCGCAACGCGATCAGGCACTGGCGCAGCACGTGCTCCATCGGCTGGCCGAAGCCCAGGTCCACGCCCAGGGAGAGCGCGGCCACCAGCTCCGCCAGACGCACCTCCGCTCCGCTCTCTGCGCGGCTCGTCACCGTCACCACGCTACGCCCCCACGCGTCCTGATCTCGATCTGTGGAGGCCTTCCCCCTCGCCGGACGACGCGCTGGCGTCCGCCGACGTCCGCGGGCCGGGCGAATCGGACCGGTGCGGCCGCCAGGGCCGGCCGGCGCAGGCAAGACCCGGCTCGCCGGCGCCGGCCGCGGTGCGCGCCCTCCGCCGCCTTCGCATCCGCCGGGAACGACGCGACGACATCCACGAGGCCTTCCTCGGCCTCGCCACCTGCTTGATCACTCACCGCCACGTCCAGTGCCTCTGTCAGGACCTTTAAGTGGCACGTGTCAGCTACTCTCTGCCCTCATGCAGAAGATCACACAGCTCGCCGCATCCCTATCCATCATCGGCCTGGCTGTCCTGTCGGCAGGATGCTCATCCGCCCGGCCTGAGGCCACCCAGCCTGAGGCCACCCGGCCTGCTCCGTCGATGTCCGCACCGGTTTCATCGTCACCCTCCGCGGCAGCCACGCCGGTGGTGGCGGACCGGGTTCAGTCCGCCTTCGCTGGCGCCGCCGCTTTCACGGCCATCACCCACCGCGGCCGCCAGCCGTCCGCGGAGACCTGCGCCGCAGAGTGGAACGAACTGTCGCCGTCGAAGCAGGCAAGCCTGGACCGGGCCGGCTTCGACGCGGGCTGCTACGGGGATTCCAAGCCCGAGACCATCACCTTCGACGCCGGCAGCACCCCCAGTCCCAGCACCACTCCCTGACCTCCGTGCCCGGCGCACCAGTCGCAACAGCAGGCGGGCACAGGTCGGCCACACTGCCTCCCCACCCACCAGTCAAGATCAAGTGACAGAAACCCCGCATCGGTCAAGGTCGGGTGGCAACGGTCAAGATTGTCCCGTCCCACCGAAGTTCGACGATTCTCAACGGAGTTCGACCGCGGCGCCCCTGGCTAGAACGGGGGCTCCAGGCTGAACTCGCCCGTAGCAGCCCAGGGATCGTCCTGTTCCCGCTGCTCCGCCGCCTCCCGCTCCCGCCGTTCGGCAGCCGCGCGACTCTCGGCGATCGTCGGAATGGAGTCGAGGGCCTCGGCCGGGCGGCCGTGCCTGATCAGCATGTCGGGCAAGTCGTGGTGGACCAAGTAGTGGCTGGAGGAGCGGAGCAGTGCGAGGGCTTCCTCCGTCCGGCCGTCCTGCTCCAGCAGCCGGGCCAGCGCGGTGTCCCACTCGCCCGGCTCCCGCTCGTTGAGGGCGGTGGCCTCCGCGATGCCCTCCTTGCAGCGCTCGGCCTCGCCCAGCAGCCAGAGCCGCAGGTGGTGGACTTGGTCAGGGTGCTCCTTGACGTATTCGTCGGTGAGCCCCTCCAGGAGTTCGAGGGCCCGGCCGGGTCGGCCGTCGTCAACGAGCAGTTCCAGCGCCCAGTGGAGGAAGTTCCAGCAGTCGTAGTACTCGCAGGTGGGCCGGCCGGTCTCGACGGCTTCGTCGACCCTCCCCTGGCGGACGAGGAGGCGCATCAGCGCCGCCCGGTCCTTCGGATGGTCATGGGCCTCGATCCCCTCGCGCAGCACGGTCTCCGCCTCCTCCGCCCGCCCCGCGTCCTCCAGCGCCTTCGCATACACGTCGAGAGCGGAACGGCGGTCTTCGGCGGCGAGGGCCCTCAGCTCATCGATCAGGCCCTGCCGGGCGAGGAGCTCCGCGAAGTACTCCGGGAAGTTGACGGGGTGCCGCCGGCCCGAGGCCCACTCGGCGCGCAGGACCTCGACGGCCTCGTCCGTGCGCCCCGCCCGTTCCAGCACCCGGGAGATCAGGAGCAGCACCTCCCAGCGGTCGGTCCGGCGCGTCCCGCAGGAGGACTCACCGCACCCCTGGCACGCCGCGTTCTCGGCAGGCTCCATGCGCTTCGCCTCCTGCGTGAGCACGTCCAGGACCAGGTCGTCGCATCCCTGCCCCTCGGTGATCTCGACCAGGCGGGAGCGGAGCCAGTACTCCCCGAGGTGGGGCGTGAGGACGTCGACGGCCTCCTCGACCCGTCCGGCTTTCGACAGCAGCTCGGCCCAGCTGGCGCACACGTGGCCGTCACCCAGCCTGGCCTCGTCCGGGCGCATCATCGCGAGCGCCTCGTCACCCTCGCCCCGGTGGATCATTATCTCGGCGGTGACCCACGCGGCGGGCCGCCAGCCGACCTCCGCGAACGGGCCCACCAGCGCCAGCGCCCGGTCGAACTCGCCCGCCGCACACAACTCCCGGGCCGCTGCCTCCGCGCAGTTCCAGTCCCCACGCTCCCGCGCCGCCCGGACCAGCAGTTCCACCTGCCCCAGGTCGAGGAGGGTCCGCACCATCCGCGGGTAGACGCCACCATGGTGGCGCGCCTGCCAAGAGAGATCATCGATGTTCATGCGGGCACCCTACGAACTGCCGCCGACAGCCCCTCCTCAACCGAAGCCGGGATGCCCACGACACCTTCGCGCAGGGACCTGCAGGACCCCCTCTGACCTGTGGCAACGCCACGCCGCCGACTCACGCCGGTCGCTCCTGGGCTCGCGATGCGAAAGGGGCGTGCACTGGGTTCGATCTCGACAGGAGTTCTCTGCAGTGCCTCTGGCACCTGGGGTCCCCGGACCCGAGCGACACATCTTGTGGGCCATCACGTGGCACCATTTGATGGGTCGTCGCAGAAGCTGTAACCAATGGCAGGATGCGTACCCCACCGAGAGGAGGATGGGTACGTCCCGCCTTGCTGCTTCTGACATCGCCTCCTCTCCCCACTCCCACCAGTCCACAGGATTGGTGGCGTGCTGCTGGAGATACGGCGACTGGGCATGGACCAGTCGATTCACCATGACCGCAGTATCCCCGCCCGCCGGCCCACCGCGGGGACCGTCCCGCCAACACGCCGACGATGACGCCGCCAGGCGCAAGGCCAGTCGGGGCGATTACTGCCGAGCCTCGGGCTGACTTCCGCTACCCGGGACTCGGACACCGATGCCTTCATCATCCGTTGGGTTCATGATAAGTCGGTCACGGCCCGGTGCAGATCAACATCGGCTGGGTCGCAGAGCGATCCCGCGTCCGGTCGAGGAGCTTTGTGTTGCGGGCGACGGTTGCCGTGCCGAGGATCATTCGCATGACGACTGCAATGGACCGTGGTGAGCGGGATCGACTCGCCGTGTTTGTTGATCAGCTACCGCTCGCGCCGGGAAAGGACGCGCGTTGCATCCGGGTGGACGAGACCCTGCTGGAGGTCGCGATCGTGATGCTCGGGCTGTTCTCGGCCGCGTTCGCCGACGAGCCGATCGGCCGGGCGACCGGGATGGTGGCGGGCCGACTGGAACTGAACGTGCCGATGACGGCGATCCTGGCACTGAGGAACAGCCTGGAATCCGGCATGGAACTGCGGTAACCGCCGCGACCGTTGAAGCGGCCATGACCACCAACTCGGCGCAGCCAAGGGAGACCCGGGGAAGAACGCACCGAAGGCTGCCCTGGGCCGCCGGACGCCCGGGCCCCAGTCCGCCGCGGTCATGGCCACGACAGAGTGATCGGCCCGGAGGTAGTGCCGCCCGTGCGGGGTGCGGAGGAGGGTCGTAGGCTGCGGGCATGACTGACACGCCGCCCCTGACGCCCCGGGAAGCCTTCGAGACGCTGCTGGCCGGCAACCAGCGGTTCGTCACCGGGGTGCCGGAGCATCCGAACCAGGACGCCGCCCGCCGTACCGAGACCGCGCCCGCGCAGGCGCCGTTCGCGGTGCTGTTCGGCTGCTCGGACTCCCGTCTGGCCGCCGAGATAATCTTCGACCGCGGGCTGGGCGACCTGTTCGTGGTCCGCACCGCAGGTCACGTGATGGGTCCGGAGGTGCTGGGCAGCATCGAGTACGGGGTGAGCGTGCTCGGCTGTCCCCTCGTGGTGGTGCTGGGCCACGACTCCTGCGGCGCGGTCGCCGCGGCCCGGGCCGCCGTGGCCGACGGAACCACCGTGCGCGGGTACGTGCGCGACGTGGTCGAGCGGGTCACCCCCAGCGTTCTCGCTGCCAGGGCCGCCGGGCGCACCGAGGACGCGGACTTCATCGCCGAGAACGTCCGGCACACCGTCGACCTACTGCTGGAGCGCTCTCGCACCCTCGCCCACGCGGTCGAAGCCGGCAGCACCGCCGTGGTCGGCCTGTCCTACCGCCTCGCGGACGGCACCGCACACCTGGTCACCGCCCGCGGCGTGGAGGTACCGGCCGACGCCACGGTGTGACGCTCAGCTTGACGTTCGACGTCACTGGTCACTCGACCGGCTGAGATCCCCGGGATCCGGGGTGACCGCATGTGGTCACCGTCCGCGTATCGACTCCAGGATCCTCCGGCCTGGGATGCGAGGCCGGCCCCGGCCGGCCGGCGGTGACCGGGGCCGGCCTGGGCAGGGCCCTGCGGGTTCTACGCTGAGCCGGGTCGCCATAGCCGTGTGCCCCTGGTGCGGCGTGATGGCTTTCGACCGGGTGAGAGGATGGCGGGTATGACGGCACTACCCAGTGACATCGAGAAGGCAGCCGGTGTGCTGCGCGCCGGAGGCCTGGTGGCCCTCCCGACCGAGACCGTCTACGGTCTGGGCGCCAACGC
>NZ_JZKH01000250.1 GCF_000961885.1 Streptomyces rubellomurinus | reverse complement strand
CGGCGTCGCCGAACCGCTCAGCCCGCTGCCACTCACCGTCGCGGCGACCGTCGACTCCGTCGGGCCGTACACGTTCAGCAGGGTGCGCCCCGGCGACCACCGGCCGACGACCTCACCCGGCAGCGCCTCACCGGCCGCCATCAGGAAGCCGCCCGGCAGCAGCTCGTCACTCGGCTCCATCGCCGCCAGGACCACCGGCGGCAGCAGCGCATGGGTCACCCCGAAGCCGGTCAGCACCTGCGCCAGCTCCTCGCCCGGGACCAGCTTCTCGGCGGGCGCCACCACCAGGGCCGCGCCGGTGAACAGGCCCATGGCGAGATCCCAGAAGGCGACGTCGAAGCTCGGCGAGGCGAACTGCAGCACCCGCGAACCGGGGCCCACCGGCGCCCGTTCGAGCTGGGTGGCGAGCATGCCCGCCACACCCGCGTGCGAGACCACGACGCCCTTGGGGCGGCCGGTCGAGCCGGAGGTGTAGATCACGTAGGCCGGGTTCGACAACCGCGCCGGACTGACGATTTCCGCCGCGGACTGCGCCTCCACGGCCGCGATCACGGCCGGGTCGTCCAGGACCGTCGCCGGACGGCCGTCCGGCACCCGGTCGGCCACGTCCGAGCGGGTCAGCACGAGCTGCGGCCGGGCGTCATCGAGCATGTACGAGATCCGCTCGGCCGGGTAGGCCGGGTCGACCGGAAGGTACGCCCCGCCCGCCTTCCACACCGCGAGCACGGCGACCACGAGCTCCACCGAGCGCGGCAGGGCCAGCGCCACGAACGACTCCGGCCCGACCCCCATCCCGACCAGGTAGCGGGCCAACTTCGTGACCCGCGCGTCGAGTTCGGCCGCCGACAGCTCGCCGCCCTCGAACAGCAGCGCCGGCGCGTCCGGCGCCGCCGCCACCCGGGCCGCGAACAGCTCCGCCGCGGTCAACGCCTCGACGGCGCGCGGCGCGCTGCTCCAGCCCTCCAGCCCCTGCCGGCGCTCATCGGCGTCCAGCACCTCGATCCGCCCGATCCGCAGGTCCGGCTCCGCGGCGGCCGCCGTCAGCACCCGGACGAAACGCTCGCAGATCCGCTCGGCCGTCTCCGGGTCGAAGAGGTCGCAGGAGTACTCCAGCAGACCCGCCAGACCGCCCTCCGCCT
>NZ_JZKH01000249.1 GCF_000961885.1 Streptomyces rubellomurinus | reverse complement strand
AGGCGGAGGGCGGTCTGGCGGGTCTGCTGGAGTACTCCTGCGACCTCTTCGACCCGGAGACGGCCGAGCGGATCTGCGAGCGTTTCGTCCGGGTGCTGATGGCGGCCGCCGCGGAGCCTGACCTGCGGATCGGGCGGATCGAGGTGCTGGACGCCGATGAGCGCCGGCGGGTGCTGGAGGGCTGGAGCAGCGCGCCGCGCGCCGTCGAGGCGTTGACCGCGGCGGAGCTGTTCGCGGCCCGGGTGGCGGCGGCGCCGGACGCGCCGGCCCTGCTGTTCGAGGGCGGATCCTACTCGGCGGCCGAACTGGACGCCCGTGTCACCAGGTTGGCCCGCCACCTGGTCGAACTCGGCGTCGGCCCGGAGACCTTCGTCGCGCTCGCCCTGCCCCGCTCGGTGGAGCTGGTCGTCGCCGTGCTCGCGGTGTGGAAGGCGGGCGGGGCGTACCTGCCCGTCGACCCGGCGTACCCGGCGGACCGGATCTCGTACATGCTGGAGGACGCCGAGCCGCCGCTGGTGCTCACCCGTTCCGACGTCGCGGACCGCGTCCCGGCGGGGTGCCCGGTCGTGGTGCTGGACGACCCGGCCGTCATCGCGGCCGTCGAGGCGCAGTCCGCGGCGGAACTCGTCAGTCCGGCGCGGTTGTCGAACCCGGCGTACCTGATCTACACCTCCGGTTCGACCGGCCGCCCCAAGGGTGTCGTGGTCTCGCACGCGGGTGTGGCGGGCATGCTCGCCACCCAGGTCGAGCGGGCGCCGGTGGACGCCGACTCGCGCGTCCTGCAGTTCGCCTCGCCGAGCTTCGACGTCGCCTTCTGGGATCTCGCCATGGGCCTGTTCTCGGCCGGCACCCTGGTGGTGGCTCCGGCCGAGCGGCTGCAGGCGGGGGAGGAGCTGCGGCGGACCCTCGTCGAGTTCGGGGTGACCCACGTGCTGCTGCCGCCGGTGGTCCTGGCGGCGATGGAGCCGAGCGACGAGCTGCTGCCGGACGGGTTCCTGATGGCGGCCGGTGAGGCGCTGCCGGGTGAGGTCGTCGGGCGCTGGTCGCCGGGGCGCACCCTGCTGAACGTGTACGGCCCGACGGAGTCGACGGTCGCCGCGACGGTGAGTGGCAGCGGGCTGAGCGGTTCGGCGACGCCG
>NZ_JZKH01000248.1 GCF_000961885.1 Streptomyces rubellomurinus | reverse complement strand
GTTGACGGCCGAGCAGGCGTGTGCGCCGGAGTACTGGGTGCGTCAGGCCCGCGAGGCGGTGCGGTTCGCGGACAATGTGACGGCGTTGCGCGAGCTCGGCGTGGTCCGCTTCCTGGAGCTCGGCGGCCAGGCCCTGGTGGCGATGCTGGACGAGCCGGTGACGGCCGCCGCCCTGCGCCGGGACCGCCGGGAGGTGGAGTCGTTCTGGTCGGCGGTGGCCGAGCTGTACGTCAGTGGTGCCACCGTCGACTGGACCCGGGCGTTCCCGGGTGCTCGCCGGGTCGACCTGCCGACGTATGCGTTCGAGCACCAGCGGTTCTGGCCGGAGCCGGCCGTTGCGACCGGTGATCCGGCGGGTCTGGGGCTTGCGGCTGCCGGGCATCCGCTGCTCGGCGCGGTCACCCGCTTGGCGGGCGGCGAGGGCCTGGTGTTGACCGGCCGCATCTCGCTGCGTACGCATCCGTGGCTGGCCGATCACGCGGTGGGAGGCCAAGTCCTGCTGCCGGGGGCCGCGTTCGTGGAGCTGGCGCTGCGCGCGGGTGACGAGGCCGGATGCGGTCACGTGGAGGAGCTGACGCTGGAGTCGCCGCTGGTGCTGGACGAGCGCGAGGCGGTGTTGTTGCAAGTTCTCGTCGAGGCGCCCGATGAGGACGGGCGGCGCGCACTCACGATCCACTCCCGCAACGCGATTGCCGACCCGGACAGTTGGACCCGGCACGTCAGCGCTGTGGTCAGGGCCGCCACCGGCACCCCCGAAGGCGGACAGACCGCGTGGCCGTCCGCCGGTGCGGAGCCCGTCCCGCTCGACGGCTTCTACTCCGGTCTGGCCGAGGGTGGTTACGGGTACGGTCCGGCGTTCCAGGGTCTGCGGGCTCTGTGGCGGCGTGACGGCGAGGTGTGCGCGGAGGTGTCGCTGCCGGACGGTCTCGCGGTCACCGGTTTCGGTGTCCACCCCGCCTTGCTGGATGCGGTGTTGCACGCGGTCGCCGCCGAAGCGGACGAGCTGCTGGTGCCGTTCGCCTGGTCAGGCGTGGAGTTGTTCGCCTCGGAGGCCGTGGCGGTCCGGGCGCGGTTGACGTTCTCCGGGACGGAGACCGTGAGGGTGGAGGTCACGGACGTGACCGGTCGGCCGGTGCTGTCGGTGGCGTCG
>NZ_JZKH01000247.1 GCF_000961885.1 Streptomyces rubellomurinus | reverse complement strand
CTCTTCCGGATCTCCGAGGAGCACCAGATGCTTCGCGAGGCGGTGCGTTCGCTGGCCGAGGCGAAGATCGCTCCGTATGCGGCGGAGGTGGACGAGCAGGGTCGGTTCCCGCAGGAGGCGTTGGACGCGCTGACGGCGAACGATCTGCACGCGGTGCACGTGCCGGAGGAGTTCGGTGGTGCGGGGGCGGACGCGTTGGCGACGGTGATCGTGATCGAGGAGGTCGCGCGGGTGTGCGTGTCCTCGTCGTTGATTCCGGCGGTGAACAAGCTGGGGTCGTTGCCGGTGCAGTTGTCGGGTTCGCCGGAGTTGAAGGCGAAGTACCTGGGTGCGCTGGCGCGGGGTGAGGGGATGTTCTCGTACTGCCTGTCGGAGCCGGAGGCGGGTTCGGACGCGGCGGGGATGTCGACGCGGGCGGTGCGGGACGGTGACTTCTGGGTGCTGAACGGTGTGAAGCGCTGGATCACCAATGCGGGGGTGTCGGAGTTCTACACGGTGATGGCGGTGACGGACCCGGAGAAGCGTTCGAAGGGGATCTCGGCGTTCGTGGTGGAGAAGGGCGACGCGGGGGTGTCGTTCGGGGCTCCGGAGAAGAAGTTGGGGATCAAGGGGTCGCCGACGCGTGAGGTGTACTTCGACAATGTGCGGATTCCGGCGGATCGGATGATCGGTGCGGAGGGGACGGGGTTCGCGACGGCGATGCGGACGTTGGACCACACGCGGGTGACGATCGCGGCGCAGGCGGTGGGTGTGGCGCAGGGTGCGCTGGACTACGCGAAGAACTACGTGCGGGAGCGCAAGCAGTTCGGGAAGCCGATCGGTGACTTCCAGGGGATCCAGTTCATGTTGGCGGACATGGCGATGAAGCTGGAGGCGGCGCGGCAGATGACGTACGTGGCGGCGGCGAAGTCGCAGCGGCAGGACGGTGATCTGACGTTCTTCGGTGCGGCGGCGAAGTGCTTCGCGTCGGACGTGGCGATGGAGGTGACCACGGACGCGGTGCAGTTGCTGGGCGGGTACGGGTACACCCGGGACTACCCGTTGGAGCGGATGATGCGGGACGCGAAGATCACGCAGATCTACGAGGGCACCAACCAGGTCCAGCGCATCGTGATGGCCCGCAACCTGCCGTAACGACCCCACGAACCGAC
>NZ_JZKH01000246.1 GCF_000961885.1 Streptomyces rubellomurinus | reverse complement strand
GTTGACGGCCGAGCAGGCGTGTGCGCCGGAGTACTGGGTGCGTCAGGCCCGCGAGGCGGTGCGGTTCGCGGACAATGTGACGGCGTTGCGCGAGCTCGGTGTGGTCCGCTTCCTGGAGCTCGGCGGCCAAGCGCTGGTGGCGATGCTGGATGAGCCGGTGACGGCCGCAGCCCTGCGGCGGGACCGTCCGGAGGTGGAGTCGTTCTGGTCGGCGGTGGCCGAGCTGTACGTCAGCGGCGCCACCGTCGACTGGACCCGGGCGTTCCCGGGTGCCCGCCGGGTCGACCTGCCGACGTACGCGTTCGAGCACCAGCGCTACTGGCCGGAGCCGGCGGTCGCGACCGGTGATCCGGCGGGTCTGGGGCTTGCGGCTGCCGGGCATCCGCTGCTCGGCGCGGTCACCCGACTGGCGGGCGGCGAGGGCCTGGTGTTGACCGGCCGTATCTCGCTGCGGACGCACCCGTGGCTGGCCGACCACGCCGTGGGTGGCCAAGTCCTGCTGCCGGGGACGGCGTTGGCGGAGCTGGCGCTGCGCGCGGGTGACGAGGCCGGATGCGGCCAGGTGGAAGAGCTGACGCTTGAGTCGCCGCTGGTACTGGACGAGCGCGAGGCGGTGATCCTGCAAGTTCTCGTGGAGGCGCCCGATGAGGACGGCCGGTGTGCGCTCGCCATCCACTCCCGCAACGAGACGGCCGACCCGGACGGTTGGGTCCGGCATGCCAGTGGCACGGTGGCGCCCGGGGGCTCGGCGCCGGCGTTCGAGCTGGCGACGTGGCCGCCCGCCGGCGCGGAGCCCGTCCCGCTCGACGGCTTCTACTCCGGTCTGGCCGAGGGTGGTTACGGGTACGGTCCGGCGTTCCAGGGTCTGCGGGCTCTGTGGCGGTGCGACGGCGAGGTGTTCGCGGAGGTGTCGCTGCCGGACGGTCTCGCGGTCACCGGTTTCGGTGTCCACCCCGCCCTGCTGGACGCGGTCCTTCAGGCGATGGCGGCGGCCGGATCGGTGCGTGCCGAGGGGCAGTTGGTGCCGTTCGCCTGGACGGGCGTGGAGTTGTTCGCGACGGATGCCGTGGCGGTCCGGGCGCGGTTGACGTTCTCCGGGACGGAGACCGTGAGGGTGGAGGTCACGGACGTGACCGGTCGGCCGGTGCTGTCGGTGGCGTCG
>NZ_JZKH01000245.1 GCF_000961885.1 Streptomyces rubellomurinus | reverse complement strand
CGCGCTCGGGCTGGAGGGCCCGGCGGTGAGCATCGACACGGCGTGCTCGTCCTCGCTGGTCGCCCTGCACCTGGCGGCCAACGCGCTGCGCGGCGGCGAATGCGACCTGGCGCTCGCGGGCGGCGTGACCGTCATGGCGACGCCGCACGTGTTCGTGGAGTTCGCCCGGCAGCGCGGCCTGGCGGCGGACGGCCGGTGCAAGCCCTTCGCGGCGGGCGCGGACGGCACGGGCTGGGGCGAGGGCGTGGGCCTGCTGGTGGTGGAGCGGCTGTCGGACGCGGTGCGGCACGGGCATCGGGTGTTGGCGGTGGTGCGGGGGTCGGCGGTCAATCAGGACGGTGCGAGCAATGGGTTGACGGCGCCGAACGGTCCGTCGCAGGAGCGGGTGATCCGGGCGGCGTTGGCGAGCGGGGGGCTGTCGGCGTCGGACGTGGACGTGGTGGAGGCGCACGGGACGGGGACGGCGCTGGGGGACCCGATCGAGGCGCAGGCGCTGCTGGCGACGTACGGGCGTGAGCGGGCGGGTGCGGGTGCGCCGTTGTGGCTGGGGTCGGTGAAGTCCAACATCGGGCACACCCAGGCGGCGGCGGGCGTGGCCGGGGTGATCAAGATGGTGATGGCGCTGCGACACGGCCGGATGCCGAAGTCGCTGCACCTGGACAGCCCTTCACCGCACGTGGACTGGTCGGTCGGCGGGGTCGAGCTGCTGGCGGAGTCGGTGGACTGGCCGGACGCGGGCCGACCGCGCCGGGCCGGGGTGTCCTCGTTCGGGATCAGCGGGACCAACGCGCACGTGATCCTGGAGGAGGGGCCGGCGGCGGTCGTCTCGGAAGCGGTGAGCCCGGGCGGGGTGGTGGTGCCGTGGGCGCTGTCGGCGGGGTCGGGTGCGGCGTTGCGGGCGCAGGCGGAGCGGCTGCGGGCCTGGCTGGCCGACCGGCCGGACGTCGATCCGGTGGCGGTGGCGCGGACGCTCGCGTCGGGGCGCGCGGCACTGGAGCACCGGGCGGTGGTCGCCGGTCGGACGGTGGCGGAACTCACCGAGCGGCTGGGTGCGGTGGCCGAGGGGGAGTCGGTTCCGGCTTCCGGTTCGGGTGCGGTGTTCGTGTTCCCGGGGCAGGGGTCGCAGTGGGCGGGCATGGCCGTCGAACTCCTCGCCGCCAGCCC
>NZ_JZKH01000244.1 GCF_000961885.1 Streptomyces rubellomurinus | reverse complement strand
GGTGTGGGGTGGGGGTGGCACAACGGTGGGCATGACGATCTCCTCCGTTCGGCGTTCGCGTCGGCGTCCCATCGGTGACGTCGCCGCTGTCCCCGTTCCTGTCCCGTCGCCGCGTCCGCGTCGTGGTGTGCCCCGTTGCTGTCGCACCTGGAACAGTGAGCACCGCCTGCCCGGTGGCCAGGTGGTGCGCACTATCTGGCACCAGGTCGCCTGCCCGGCCCGGTGACCGCCCGGTGACCGCGCCCTGGCCGCCGCCCGCTGCTCGCCGGTTGGTGATCACGAGGGGCTGCGGCGACGCCTGCCCCTTCTTCTTCGGCAGGACGTACCTGGACTGGAAGCTGGAGGACCCGGCCGGCCGGGGTGTCGAAGCCGTCTGCCCGATCCGTGACGGGATCGAGCAGGGCGTCCGCGGCCTGCTCACTGGCCTTGGCGTCGGGCCCGCCGCGTGAGCGGTGCCGCCACCGGGCCGGTCCGGGTGGCCGGCAGGCCGCGCGAACGCGCCGAACAGGTCCGGGAGATCTACTGGCTCGGCATCGTCGGCGGCGGCGCGACCTTCGAGGCCACCGTTCCGATCCGGTAGGCGTTCGACGCCGCCCGGCCGCCGCCCGGCCGCCCGGCCACCCGGTCGCGCTCGGCCGGGCGGGTAGAGCGCTCGGCCGGAGTCCCTCCTCGGTCACGAAGGCTTCGATCCGCTCGTCGACGGGGGAAGCCACCCGCCAACCGCTGCGCCGGTACGTCGACGTCGAGTTGCCGTACGTGCGCCGGCCCGGCCCCGCCGCTGCCCGTCCCGCCCCGGGGTGCCGGCCCGGGTGGGGTCGTAGCCGCTCAGGCCCGGGGGGTGGGGTGGGAGCGGTCGGCGAGTTTGAGGTAGATGAGGCCGGTGATGATGACGGTCAGCCACAGGGCTTTGGGTGTGGTGAGGGATTCGTTGAAGAGGGCGGGGCCCAGCAGTGCGGTGCCGACCGTGCCGATGCCCGCCCACACCGCGTAGCCGGTGGCGACGTCGATGGTGCGCAGCGCGGTGCTGAGTGTCCACAGTGTGAGGATGAAGAACGCGACGGTGGCCAGTGACCAGGCGGGGCGGGTGAAGCCGTGGGTGGCGCTGACGCACAGTGCGTAGCCGACCTCGAAGCCTCCGGCGAGCAGGAGTATCAGCCAGGGGCGGCCGCCCCGGCC
>NZ_JZKH01000243.1 GCF_000961885.1 Streptomyces rubellomurinus | reverse complement strand
GGTGGTGGTCGTCTTGCCGGAGACGTGGCTGATGTCGTCGATGCCGGCGGAGGCCGAGGTCATGACGGCTTCGGTGCGCAGGGGGTTGATCTCGGAGACGGCGCCGACGAGCGTGGTCTTGCCGACACCGAAGCCGCCCGCGATGACGATCTTCGCGGAGGTGGTGGCGCGGGTGGGGGCGGCCGCGTTAGAGCTTGCGAAGTCCACTGAGGACCCTTTCGAGCAGCGTGACGTCGGGCTGGTTTCCGGATTCGCCCCCGGATGCGGGCTGGTGGATGGCGACCAGGCCGGCTTCGGCCAGGTCGGCGACGAGGATGCGGGCCACTCCCAGCGGGAGGGAGAGCAGGGCCGACACCTCCGCGACGGACTTGACCTCCGTGCACAGCGTGCAGATCCGCTGGTGCTCGGGGAGCAGGGTGGCGAGGCGCTGCGGGTCGACGTCGGCGGAGACCAGGGCCTCCAGCGCGAGTTCGTAGCGCGGCCGGGTGCGGCCACCGGTCATCGCGAACGGCCGGATCAGCGGGCCGGCGTCCGGTTCGTCGTCGAACTCCTCGACGTGCCCGGGCTCCTGGGCCGGCCGCCGGTGGCTGGGCGCCCGGCCGGGTGCCTGGCCGGGGACCGAGGCGGGCGCGGGGGCCGGGTAGCCGGGGGCCGCGGCGTCGAAACCGGGCTGCGGCTGGCCGAACTGCTCGTACTGGCCGTACTGCTCGGGCCGGCCGTGCTGGCCGTGCTGGCCGTGCTGGCCGTACTGCTCGGGCCGGCCGTACTGCTGGTGCTGGCCGTACTGCTCCTGCGGCATTCCGTAGGGGGCCTGGGGCTGCCCGTACTGCTGCCGGTCGTATCGCTGACCGTGGCCGGCGCCCGGGTCTCCGAAGGCGTCATGGCCTGTGCCGTACGGAATCCCGTATTGGCCGCTGCGGTCGTCGGGCGGTGTCACGGTTCCTCTCCTCACAGGGTGCGGCGGTGCGGTGCTGGCTCCGGGTGTGGTCCGGAGCCGGTGGTGCGAAGGCCGTACAACGTCCGAACCCGAGCCCGCCGAAGCGGGCCCGGGACGGACGCGGAGGTGCTTCGAATACCTGGACGGTATCCGACGAACCGTCAGTGCAGGAGACTGCCCTGGAGTTCCGCGCGGAGTGCGGGGGTGAGGACGGCGCCGGCGCGGTCGACGAGCAGGGCCATCTCGTAGCCGACGAGGC
>NZ_JZKH01000242.1 GCF_000961885.1 Streptomyces rubellomurinus | reverse complement strand
ACCTACGCCCACGACACCAACGGCACCTTCTGGTCCGTCGACCCCAAGGGCCCGGGCTGGACCAAGTTCTGGGGCGGCCCCGCAGCCGTCGCCTCCTGAAGGAACCGGCCTCCGGATCGGTTGGTGCCAGGAGAGGCCCTTCACCGTCCGGATCGCTCTTCGACCGCCGGAACCAGCCGGCTCCGACTACGGCCCTGATCCGCCCGCAAGTGGGGCAGCTCCCGGGCCGACGTCCCCGGCAACGCAGTCGCCACCACCAACTGACCGACAGTCGGGCACGTCCGGGTCGCTCCGCCCGGACGTGCCCCCGGCCCGGGCCCGGCGCCAATGCGGCCCGGGGGACGGCGACACGACTCACCGACACGTCCGTTTGCCTTCAGGAAAGGGCAGCTGTTCCGATGAAGTGCCGTCTCCGTTCGATTCTTCCCGCCCTCGTGACGGCGGCCGCCCTGGTCGTCCCCGCGGTGGTAACCGCTTCCCCCGCCTACGCCACGCTGCCGGACCGGTCCTGTGGGACCGTCACCGACGCCGATTCCGCCACCGCGGCGAGCCTCAACAAGGTTCTGACCGGGAAGCTGGCCAACGCGATGACGGCCTACCGGGTCTCCTGCGCACGGGCAATAGCCGACACCGCCCGTGCCCACAACCTGCCAGACCGGGCCGCGGTCATCGCGATCACCACGGCCATCGTGGAGTCGGAGCTTCGGAACAACCCGAACATGCTCGACCACACCAGCGTCGGGCTGTTCCAGCAGCAGAACTGGTGGGGCTCCTACGATCAGCGGCTCGACCCGGCCTACGCCACCAACAAGTTCCTGGACGCGATGCTCAGTGCCTACCCCAACGGCTCCTGGCAGAACCAGTCCATCGGCGTCGTCTGCCAGAAGGTCCAGGTCTCGGCCTACCCCGACCGCTACCAACCGGAGTCCGACGACGCCCAGCGCATCCTCGACTCCCTCGCCGCCCCGGCGCGGGCGGGACGGCCCAGTGTCGTGGCGGACCCGGCGACCGGGCACCTGATCACCTACGTCCGCGACACCGCCAACCACCTGTGGTCCGTGGATCCGCAGGGACCGGGCTGGATCGACTTCGGCGCCATGGCCGCCGGCGACCCCGTCACCGTGGTGGACCCGGCGACCAAGCACCTGATCACCTACGTCAACGGCCCCGACCACCGCCTGTGGTCCGTCGACCCC
>NZ_JZKH01000241.1 GCF_000961885.1 Streptomyces rubellomurinus | reverse complement strand
CGCCCCGGCCGCCGGCGCCGTCGAGAACGTGTCGGTCGAGTTCACCGGCAACGCCGCCAAGGTCGTCTCGCGCACCCCGCGCGTCTCGACCGGCCGCCCCGAGCTGACCGAGGCCGCGATCGTGGTCTCCGGCGGCCGTGGCGTCGGTGCCGCCGAGGGCTTCGGCGTCGTCGAGGAGCTCGCGGACGTGCTGGGCGGCGCGGTCGGCGCCTCGCGCGCCGCCGTGGACGCCGGCTGGTACCCGCACACCAGCCAGGTCGGCCAGACCGGCAAGCAGGTCTCCCCGCAGCTCTACATCGCCAACGGCATCTCCGGCGCCATCCAGCACCGGGCCGGCATGCAGACCTCGAAGACCATCGTGGCCGTCAACAAGGACCCCGAGGCCCCGATCTTCGAGCTCGCCGACTACGGCGTCGTCGGCGACCTCTTCGAGGTCCTGCCGCAGCTGACCGCCGAGGCGAAGGCCCGCAAGGCCTGATCCCGCGCGGGGAGCTCCCCGCACGGCACGCGAAAGGGCGTGGCACCCGGTACCCCCGGGGCCACGCCCTTCGTCGTCCGCCCGCTGCCCCTGGGCGCGGCACCCGGTACCCCGGGGCCGCGCCCTCCGGCCGTCAGTCGGCGAACGCGGCCAGGTGCTGGGTGAAGCCGCCCTGGGCGGGCGGCAGCGGGCGCGGCTCGGTGTCCGGCACCGGCTGCGACTCCTCCACGGGCAGCAGCCGCAGCTCCGACTGGTCGCCCTCGACCGGCTCCAGCCGCACCCGGGTGCCGACCGGCACGGTGCTGCGCAGCCCGCCGACGATGCACCAGACGTCGAAGCCCTCCGCCATCCGGATCAGCGACTTCTGCCGGACCAGCGGCGTGCGCGCCTGCTCGACCTCGCAGCGGCGGACCACGCCGGTGCCCTCGCTGGGCTCCAGCCGCAGGTCGGTGGAGCCGCAGGTGGGGCAGAGCAGCCGCTGGAAGGTCGGGTTGCCGCACCAGGCGCAGCGCTGGAAGTACAGCGTGGTGCAGCTGCTGTCGGTGTCGATGACTGAGTGGACCACGCTGTTCGTCTCCCTGCGTTCGGACTGCGCTGGGCCTGCGCTCGGCCTGCGCTCGGGCTGTGATCGGACCGGATCGTTCGGCAGAAGTTCGGCAGAAAAAGGATAGGGAACTCAGTGCCGCCCTGTGAAGGCACTGAGTTCCCTTTTTGCTGCGCGCATGCATAATGAAGGGTACTGAGTACCGTCGTGAACAGGAGTGCCGATCATGGGCCAGGACTTCGATCTCTTCCGGATCTCCGAGGAGCACCAGATGCTTCGCGAGGCGGTGCGTTCGCTGGCCGAGGCGAAGATCGCTCCGTATGCGGCGGAGGTGGACGAGCAG
>NZ_JZKH01000025.1 GCF_000961885.1 Streptomyces rubellomurinus | reverse complement strand
CCCCCCGACCTGCCGCCCCCCGACCTGCCGCGACCGCCAGGTAGACCGTCTGCCGGGAGAACTCCAGCAGCACCTCGAACCCCGGCTCCCGGCACGGCCCCAGCACGATCGCCAGGTCCAGCTCGCCCCGGGCCAGCAGCGAGAACGGGTCCGCCCAGGGCAGCTCGACGAGGTGCACGGCCCCCGCCGACAGCGCGGCGATCGCCTGCGCCACCGGCTCGTACACGACGCACTGGAAGCCGAGCCGCAGCGGCCCCTCCGCCGCGGCCGCCCGGGCCCGGGCCGTGTCGTAGCCCTCCCGCAGCCGGGCGAAGGCGGGCACCACCTGCTCGGCGAGCCCGCGGCCCGGCTCCGTCAACTCGACCCGGCGGCTGGTCCGTTCGAACAGCGGGGCGCCGATCCGGCGCTCCAGCCGCTTGATCAGCTGGGAGACCCGCCCCTGGGAGAGGCCCAGCAGCTCCCCCGTACGCCCGAAGTGCAGTTGGTGGACGAGCACCGAGAAGGCCTCCAACTCCTGCAGGGGGAGCCCGGGCAGGGGCGGCTCCGGCGGCAGGGGGCTCGGCGTCCTCGGTTCCACTCCGGCAGTCTACGACCGGGCCCGCGCCGACCCGCACCGCAGGGCGGCGCGCAGCTCGGAGGCCGGATCGCCCTCGTGGTACGGGCGTTCGCTGGTCTCGATGTGGTCCAGGAACTCCTGGTACCGCAGCGCGTACGCCAGGTGGTACAGCGGCTCGGCGAGTTCCAGAGCCCGCTCCGGCTCGGCGCCGGGCAGGTGGGCGCGCCAGGCCGCCGCCCACACCCCGGCGTAGTGCTGCCAGTCCTCGGGGGAGAGGAAGTCGCGGGCCCGCAGCCCGTCCAGGGCCGGGTGGCCGAGGCAGGCGTCGGCGAAGTCGAGCAGGACGGCCGGGCGGCCCGGCTCGGCCCGCCAGTTGCCGGGGTGGAAGTCGCCGTGCAGCAGCGTCTCCGGCAGCCCACAGTCCGCCAACCGCCTTATCGTGGCGGGTAGTTCACCGACCAGCTCAGCCACCCGAGCCCGTTCCCCGCCGGTCAGGTCGGTCTCCTCGGGCAGCCGGGCGAGCAGCGCCTCCAGCTGCGCGAGCAGCGCCCGGGGCGTCCGGTCGCGCAGCCCGGCGGCGGCCGCCCGGCCGTCCGCCGCCAGTGCCGCCTGCGCGGCCACCAACCGTGGCACGGTCCGCTCCACGGTCGCGGCGGACGGGCCCCAGCAGTCCTCGCCCGGCACGTGCGCGAGCAGCAGCCGCCCGGCCGCCGGATCGGCCGCGAGCACCCGCGGCACGAGCGTG
This sequence comes from Streptomyces rubellomurinus, assembly GCF_000961885.1. Classification (GTDB taxonomy): domain Bacteria; phylum Actinomycetota; class Actinomycetes; order Streptomycetales; family Streptomycetaceae; genus Kitasatospora; species Kitasatospora rubellomurina. The sequence continues at coordinate 90,553 of NZ_JZKH01000025.1, read as the reverse complement.
GCGTCGACGCCGCCGAGCAGCGCGATCACCTCGCCCTCGGCCGCGTTGAACTCCGGCGCGGTGGTCTTCAGCCAGGCGTCCGCGCCCTCGGCGGCGGGCAGCCGGTACAGCCCGGAGAGGTTCCAGGTGCGCAGCTGCCGCACCTGCCCGGCGGGCGCCCCCAGCCGCTCCCCCGCCCACTCCAGCGCCGCCCGCAGTCCGTCCGCGTCCGCCCAGGCGGCCCGCCGCCCGGCCGGGCCGAGCAGCGCGGCCGTCGCGGCGTCCGGCGTCCGGGGTGCCGTGCGCGGCGGCTCGGTCGACTCGGCGTGGTAGCGCACCCGCCCGCCGTACGCCCCGCCCTCGCCCTCGCCGTCCAGCAGCCGCAGCACCAGCACCGGCAGCCCGAGCGCCGCTTCGGCGGCCGCCGCGACCCCGCCGACCTCCTGCCACCACCCGCCGGCCACCTCGAAGGGCCCGAGCTGCCCGAAGTACCCGCCCCGGTACGTCAGCTCGACGGTCACGCTGCGACTGCTGCTCCGCTCCATCCCGGCAGCTTCGCCGAGCCGGCCGCCGGCCGCGACCGGTTTTCCCGGCCGGCTAGGCGGCGTAGTCCGCCCACGACCGGCGGCCTGCGGCGTACGCGAAGAGGTCCCGGAAGGTCGGGAAGAACGCCAGGTCGCCGTTGCCGAACCAGAGGAACCGCCCCGGCCCGGCCCCCGCCGGGATCATCAGGACGGCCACGGCGCCGTCCGGCTCCACCGAGACCGGCACGAGGGGCACGTCCGGTGCGAGCCCGCAGTCCTCGCAGAGCTCACCCCGCATCATCTCGACGAACCGGCGCCCGGCCTCCGGGGGCCGGCCTCCGGCCCAGTCCCGCCAGCCGAACACCGGCATCGAGCGGGAGAAGTCGGCCATGCCGTCGCCCTGCCGCAGGAACTCGGCGTAAGTGGGCTCCAGCGGTTGGCCCGCCCAGCCCTCTAGCTCCGCGACCTGCTCCGGTGTCGCGGGCGGGCGCAGCCCCGGTGCGGGCGACATCCGGTCGGGGTCGGGATCGGCGAGGTGCTCGCGCGTCCGCTGCTCCACGACCTCACGCACCCAGTCACTCAGCACCGCTGTCCCGCTCCTCTGTTCGCCCGTTCGCCTGTTCGCCGTCCCGTTCTGTTCGCCGCCCCTGCCGCCGATCAGCCGGCCCCCCGCGCGAGCAGCCCGGTGAGGAGGGCGCGCAGGCCCGCCGGGTAGGTGTCCTCGGCGGTCAGGTCGGCCCACCGGGCGCCGAGCCGGGCGAGCCGGGGCAGTTCGGCCGGGTCGAGGCCGGCGAAGACCTGTTCGCGGTAGGTGGCCCGGTCGGAGTCGGCGCGGCGGCGGGCGGCGGTGGCCCGGACGACGATCTCGCCGGCGGTGTAGTACCAGAGCGAGCGGTAGCCGTGGACGGCCTGTTCGGGCGTCAGGCCGCAGGCGATCAGGCCGTCGACGATCTGCTCGACGTACCAGAGCGCGGAGGTGGCCATCAGGTCGTCGGCGGTCAGCACCTCGACGATCCACGGGCAGTCGGCGAGCGCCCGGTGAATGGCCTCGGCGGCGGCGAGCACGCGCTCGCGGGGGTCGGCGGGCAGCTCGCGCCGCCGGAGGGTGCGCCCGGCGTAGTCGTCGAGCAGCAGGACGAGCAGTTCCTCCTTGTTGCGGACGTGGTGGTAGAGCGCCATCGGCGTGCTGCCGATCTCGGCGGCCAGCCGGCGCATGGTGAGCCGGTCGACGCCCTCCGCGTCGACGAGCCGGCGGGCGGTGTCGACGACCTCCTGGCGGGAGAAGCGGGGCGGGCGGCCGACGGTCTTGCGCGGGGCGGGCGGTGGCGACATGTCCCCATCCTCCCTCAGGTCACCGGCGGGCGGACGCCGGGTGTCGACATCGGCGGCCCGCTGCGCTAGTTTCCTTACGCGTACAAAAACGGTACGGACACTCCTGCCACCGAGAGGTTGCGCCCCATGACGACGACCACCCCCATCGACCTGTTCGCCTCCGCGCTGCAGTTCCGCCCGGACGGCGCCGTCCGCGCCGCCGAGCGGCGGATGGCCGCCGGCGACCCCGGCACCTGGCAGATCGCCACCTTCCACGTGGAGAGCGACGCCGACGTCCACGGCGACCAGTGGGAGCAGCACCCGGGCGCGGACGAGGCGGTGTGCTGCCTCGCCGGCGCGCTGCGCCTCTTCCTGCGCCCCACCGAACCGGGCGGCGCGGAGGAGGAGTTCCGGCTGGACGCGGGCAGCGCCGTGGTCGTGCCGCGCGGCCGCTGGCACCGCCTGGAGGTCGACGCCCCCAGCGACCTGATGTCCGTCACCCTGCGCGAGGGCACCCGGCTGGAGCCGCGCACGGACGCGGCCTGAGCGGCGACGGCCCCGAACGCGCGGTGGCCCGGCGGCATCCACGCCGCCGGGCCACCGGGCCGTCGAACCTTCGAACCTTCGAATCTTCGAACCTTCGAATCTTCGAAACCGTCGAACCGTGAAGCGACCTACGGGATCGCCACCGCCGTGCCCGAGACCCGCACCCGCCCGTCCCCCGCGCGCAGTTCCACCCGCAGCACGCCCGGGCGGCCCAGGTCCTCGCCCTGGTGGAGGGTCAGCACCGCCGGGGCCGCCACCGCGCCCCGCTCGCGCAGGTACGCGCCGAAGGCGGCCGCGGCCGCGCCGGTGGCCGGGTCCTCGACCACGCCGCCGACCGGGAACGGGTCGCGGACGTGGAACACCTCCGGCGCCTCCCGCCAGGCGAGTTGCAGGGTGACCAGGTCGCGGGCCCGCATGAAGGCGGCGAGGCCGTCGAAGTCGTAGTCGAGCCGGGCCAGCCGCTCCCGGGTGCCCACCGCGAGCACCAGGTGCCGGGCGCCCGCGTACGCGACGCGCGGCGGCAGCGCCGGATCCAGGTCCTCGGCCGACCAGCCGAGCAGCCCGAGCGCCTGCGCGACGTCCTGCGCCGGCACCTCCTCGACGTGCGGCTCGACGCTGGTGAGCGTGGCGCGCAGCAGCCCGTCCGCGCCCCGCTCGACCTCGACCGGCACGTCCCCGGCCGCCGTGCCGAACACGTACCGCCCGGGGCCGACCCGCTCGGCGAGCGCGACGGCGGAGGCCACCGTCGCGTGCCCGCAGAACGGCACCTCCGTCAGCGGGCTGAAGTACCGTACGCGGTAGGCGCCTTCGCCCTCCCCCGCGGTCAGGAAGGCGGTCTCGGAGTAGCCCAGTTCGGCGGCGACGGCGAGCATCTTCTCGTCGCTCAGGCCGCTGGCGTCGAGCACCACCCCCGCCGGGTTGCCGCCCTCCGGGCGGTCGGCGAAGGCGGTGTAGCGCAGGATCTCGGGGGCGTGGTCATCGCTCATGCCCGGGCCAACACCCCTCGGCCGCCGGCTGTTCCCACCGGACGGACCGGCCCTACGCGCAGCGCGTAGACGATCCGTCAACGCCCCCGTCCACCGGATGTCCACGCGCCCGCGCGACAGTCCTCGTCGTGCCGGCGACACGTCGGCGCCGAGCTCCGAGAGAGGACGGACCACCCATGAGGAATCCCGTGCGCAAGCAACACCTGTGGGGCGCGCTGGCGGCCGCCGCGATCGCCGTCGCGGTCGTGCCGGGGACGGCGAACGCCGACACCAGCAGCACGATCAGCGTCAGCAACGGCGTCGTCAACAAGTGCCTGGACATCCCCGGCAGCAACAACGCCAACGGGACCCCGGTGCAGATCTACTCCTGCAACGGCACGGGCGCCCAGTGGTGGACCTCCACCACCGAGCCGAACGGCGTCGGCGTCACCCTGTCCGCCCTGAACAAGTGTCTGGACGTCTCCGCGGGCGGCACCGCGGACGGCACCCGGGTCCAGGTGTGGGACTGCAACGGCAGCGAGGCCCAGCGCTGGGTCCGCTACGAGGGCAACGTCCTGATCAACCCGCAGTCCAACAAGTGCCTGGACGTCCCCGGCGGCAACCTCGTGGACGGCCAGCAGCTGCAGATCTGGACCTGCAACTACACGACCGCCCAGCAGTGGACGTTCTCCCCGCCGCGCATCCCGCTCGGCGGCTGACGCCCACCGCACGCGAGCGGCCCGCTTCCCCTGTGCGGGCCGCTCGCTCCGCGCGTCACCGACGCGCGGGCTCAGCGCAGCACCGCCTCCAGGAAGTCCGAGCCGAGGCGGGCGCTGCCCGCGAGGTCGAGCTGGTAGAGCATGTACCGCCCGCGCCGCTCGGTGGTCAGCAGCCCCGCCTTGCGCAGCACGGCCAGGTGCCGGGACACCTCGGGCGAGCTGAGCTGCCAGGCGGCGGCGAGCTCGCCGGTGGTGTGCGGGCCGCGCGCGATGGTCCGGGCGAGGCGCAGCCGGACGGGGTGCGCCAGCGCCTCCAGCCGCTGCTGGACGACGGCGAGCGAGACCGGCTCGGCGGCCCCGGCCTCGGCGACGGGGTACTGGAGGACGGGCCGCCAGCCGTAGGCGTACACCGAGAGCAGGTGCGGGCGGCCGAAGACGGTGGGGATGAAGGTGACGCCCCCGGCGGCGGTGCCGCTGGTGGTGCTGTCCTGGAGCTTGTCGATGACGATCCGCCGCCGCCCCTCGCCGTCCTGGTCGAGGCTGACGGAGGGTGAGAGGTCGCCGATCGCCCCGGCGACGCCCCGGCGGGCGAGCAGGTCGGTCTTGCGGCGGGCGTCGGCGGCGAGGTCGGGCAGGACGCGCCGCCAGGCGTCGGCGAAGAACGCGGACGCGCAGTCCTCCAGCATCTTGCGCACCAGGGCCCGCACGGCGGGCGGGTCGGCGAGCAGCCGGTCGGCGAAGGCGGCCTGCCGGGGGCCGCGGGCGAGGGCGAGGTCGCGGGCCCGCTCGTTGGCGGCGCGGTCGGTGAGCGGGGAGGCCATCGGCCGCGTGAACCGGGAGGAGCCGCAGGTGGTGACGAGGGCGCCGGCGACGTACGCCTCGTCCTCGATCCGGTCGACGGCGTCGAGTTCCTCGGCGAGGGTGGCGCCGGGGTGGCCGGGGACGAGGAAGTCGGCGCGGGAGGAGCGCCAGAGGAAGTCGGCCTCCAGCAGCCGCTCGGACAGCTCGGGCGGGATCGCGGCGGTGGTGCTGCTCGCCCAGCCCTGCAGCGCCGGGTGGTGCCCGGGCTCGGCCAGCACGTGCAGCATGGCGTTCAGCTCGGCCAGCGGGGACGGGGCGAAGAGCAGCCGGTCCTCGGGCAGACCGGTGATGTCGATGATCACACTCACGCCGACGATCCTGCCACCCGCTCGACGACCCGCCCCCGTCGATTGACGCGAACCGTCAATCGACGTGCCAGGCGCCCCCGCCAGGGCGGACGGTACCGGCCATGAGCCTGATCCAGGAGAAGTCCGTCCACGACCACGCCGCCGTCCGCACCGGCCAGCCGCCCGCACCGCCGATCGGCACCGGTCGCGGTGGCCCGTCCGCCCTGCTGAGCCTGATCACCGCCGCCGGCGGCCCCCGGTACGCGGTGGCGCTCGCCGTGGACGCGGTGGGCGGCGGCCTGCTGCGCCCGTTCCTGCTGCTGTACGGCGTCGAGGTGCTGCACCTGCCCGCCGGGTCGGTCGGGCTGGCGCTGTCGGCGGGCATGGTCGTCGGCCTGCTGGCCCTGCCGCTGACCGGCCGCTGGATCGACCGCGGCGCCCGCACCCTGCCGGCCGCGGTCACCCTGCTGCTGCGCGCGGCCGGCGCCCTCACCCTGCTGACGGCGCACGGCCCGGTGCTGTTCACCGCGGCCGCCGTGCTGTTCGGCGTCGGCAGCCAGTCCTGGCCGACCACGCACGCCGCCGTGGTGAGCACCCTCACCGAGGGGCGGCTGCGGGACGCGGCGCTCGCCGCCGGACGGGCGCTGCGCAACGCCGGCCTCGGCGCGGGCGCCCTGCTGGCGACGGTCGCGGTGGTCGGCGGCCCCGGCGCCTTCCGGCTGCTGGCCGGGGTCACGGGCGCGGCCTGCCTGCTGGCCGCCGCCCTGGTCGGCTCGCTGCGGGTCCGGGCCCCGCAGCAGGCGGCCGGGCAGCCGCGCGGCACCGGGGGGACGACCGAGCCGCTGCGCCGGATCACCGTGCTGAGCCTGGCCAACCTGCCGTACGCGTTCTGCTTCGACGTGCTGGAGGTGGCGCTGCCCGCGCTGCTGGTGCTGCACCTGCACGTCTCGGCGGCCTGGTCCTCGGGCGTGTTCGTGGGCAACACCGTGCTGGTGATCGCGCTCCAGCTGGCCCTGGTGCTCCGGCTGGCGAAGCGGCCCCGGCGGGCCGTGCTGGCGGCCGCCGGGGTGGGGCTGAGCGTGTCGTACCTGGGTTTCTGGGCGGCGGGCTCGCTGGGCGGCACGGCGGGTGCCGTGGGCGTCGCGGCGGTGGCCGTGCTGTACACGCTGGGCGAGATCCTCTACACCGGCTCGGGGACGGCGATGGTCAGCGCCTCCGCCCCGCCGCACCTGCTCGGCCGGGCGCTGGCCCGGTGGGAGCTGTCGAGCGGGGTCGGCCGGGCGGCGGCACCGGCGGTGCTGACGGCGCTGCTGGCCTCCGGCCCCGGGCTGCTGTGGGGCGCCCTGGCCGTGACCACGGCGGCCGGGGCGCTGGCGGTGCTGCGGCTGGGACCGGCGGAGTAGCCACGGCCCGCGCGGTGCGATGATCATCCGCATGGCCCTGACCCCGTACCAGCAGCAGCTCCACGACCGGATCACCGCCGCCACCGAGGTGACGGCCCCGCCGGCCCCCTGGCGCCCGGTCGGCCGGGGCCTGATCCCGGTCGGCGGGCTCCTCGGCATCGGCTTCGCCGTCCACCCGGACACCGGGCACGACCTGGTGCTGACCGTCTCCAGCAGCGGGCACGGCCTGTTCGATGCGGTCACCGGCGAGAAGCTGGAGCGCGCGTACGACCCCGAGGAGGACCCGGACGGCCCGGACCTCTCCTGCCCGGGCATCGGGCCGGTCGCCCACGTCCGGATCCCGGTGGCCGGGCTGTGGGGCGGCGGACTGCACACCGGCGCCAGGGGCGGCTGGGGCATCGAGGTGATCTCCCCGGAGTGGCCCAGCCACCGGGTCCTGATGACGACCGGCCCCTGGACCGGCGAGCACGGCAAGGACTGGCACCACATCTTCCACGCGTCCTGGTCCGAGTTCCGCGCGGCCGGCTTCTCCCCCACCGGCCGCACCCTCGCCGTGGCCACCAGCAGCGATCTCACGCTCTGGACCGTCGCGTAGCCCCTCCTCCGGATGCGGACGCCACCGCCAGCACGGAAGCTGGCGACGAGGCGTCCCGGCCCGCGGAAGGACCATCCCTCTCATGAGTGCCCTCGACTTCGAGATCGTCGACAGCCCCGACAGCTCGCTCAACAAGACCTCCGTCCTGGTCACCGGCCCGAACGACGCGCTGCTGGTGGACGCCGGGTTCACCCGCTCCGACGGGCGGCGGCTGGTCGAGCGGGTGCGCGCCACCGGCCGCCGGCTGACCACCGTCTTCGTCAGCCACGGCGACCCGGACTTCTACTTCGGCGCCCAGGAGCTCCAGGACGCCTTCCCGCAGGCCCGGTTCCTGGCCACGGCCACGACCGTCGAGCACATCCAGGAGACGTACGAGGCCAAGCTGCGCGCCTGGTCGCACCTCGGCCCGGAGCTGCCCACCCGCCTGGTGCGCCCGGAGGTCCTGCACGGTGACGAGATCGTCTTCGAGGGCCACCGGTTCGAGCTGCGCGGCGCCGACTTCCACCTGCCCGACCGGCACTACCTGTGGCAGCACCACCACTCGGCGGTGCTCGGCGGAGTGCTGCTCTTCCAGGGCCTGCACGTGTGGACGGCCGACACCCCCGCCGAGGCCCAACGGGCCGCCTGGATCGACCTGTTGGACGGCATCGAGGCCCTGCAACCGCTGTGGGTGGCGGCCGGCCACCGCACCGCCGGCGCACCCACCGACCTGACCGCCGTCCGGCAGACCCGGGACTACCTGCGCGCCTTCGAGACCGAACTCGGGAAGGCCCCCGACGCGGCCGCCGCGAAGGAGGCGCTGGAGCGCCGCTTCCCCGACCACGGCCTGCGGATCGCCGTCGACCTCGGCACCAAGGTCGCCAAGGGCGAGCTGGCCTGGGGGTGAGCGCGCGATGATCGAGATCCCCCGGGACGTCGCCGGGTTCGCCGAGTCCCCCGCCCCCGCCGACGTGGTGCGCCGCCAGTACCTCGCCTCGGCCCGGGGCGACCTGGCCGCGCTGCGCGCCACCCTCGCCGAGGACGTCGAGTGGACGGAGATGGCGGGCTTCCCGCTGGCCGGCACCTACCGCACGCCGAAGGGCGTCACCGCGAACGTGATGGAACGCCTCGCCGCCGAGTGGGAGGACTGGACGGCGCACGACGACACCTACGTGGTGGACGGCGAGCACGTGGTGGTGCTGGCCCGCTACACGGCCGTGCACAGGGCCACCCGCAAGCCGCTCGCCGTCCGGGTCGCCCACCACTTCACGGTGCGCGGCGGCCGGATCGTCCGCTTCGAGCAGTTCACCGACACCGCGCTGGTCCGGGACGCGATGACCGCGTGAGGCCTGCCGTTCACTCGTACGGGCGGGCCTCGCGCGGCGCGCCCGACGCGGTCTCGACAGACCACCCGAACGGCGGCAGGCTGAGCCCGGTCTTCCACGGAATCTTCAACGGAGAGTCAGGAGTTGGGCATGGCGGGCAGCGAGCGTCCGATCGTCGTCGTCGGAGCCTCCCTGGGCGGCGCCAAGGCCGCGCAGGCCCTGCGCGAGGCCGGGTACGAGGGCGGCATCGTGCTGATCGGCGAGGAGCACGAGCGCCCGTACGAGCGGCCGCCGCTGTCCAAGGGCTTCCTGCTCGGCAAGGAGCCCCGGGAGAAGATCTACGTCCACCCGCCGCAGTGGTACGCCGAGCACGACGTCACGCTGCGCCTGGGCACCCCGGTCGTCTCGATCGACCCGGCCGCGCACACCGTCACCCTCGCCGACGACGGCGAAGTGGCCTACTCCAAGCTGCTGTTGACCACCGGCTCGGTGCCGCGCCGGCTGCCGGTGCCGGGCGCGGACCAGGACGGCGTGCTGTACCTGCGCCGGGTGGAGGACGGCGAGCGGATCAAGGCGGTGCTGCGGCCCGGCGCCCGGATCGCCGTGATCGGCGCGGGCTGGATCGGCCTGGAGGTGGCGGCCGCCGCCCGGAGCGCCGGGGCGCACGTGACGGTGCTGGAGGCGGCCGAGCTGCCGCTGCTGCGGGTGCTCGGCCGGGAGGTCGCCGAGGTCTTCGCCGACCTGCACCGCGACCACGGCGTGGACCTGCGCTTCGGCACGCAGGTGGCCGAACTGACCGGCACCGGCGGCACGGTGAACGGCGTGCGGCTCGGCGACGGGACCCTCGTCGACGCCGACGCGGTGGTGGTCGGCATCGGCATCTCCCCCGCCACCGCCCTGGCCGAGGCCGCCGGGCTGACCGTCGACAACGGCATCAAGACCGACCAGCACCTGCGCACCTCGGACCCGGACGTGTACGCGGCCGGGGACGTCGCCAACGCCTTCCACCCGCTGTTCGGCACGCACCTGCGGGTCGAGCACTGGGCCAACGCCGTCAACCAGCCGCAGACCGCCGCCCGCGCCATGCTCGGGGAGGACGCGGTCTACGACCGGGTCCCGTACTTCTTCTCGGACCAGTACGACCTCGGCCTGGAGTACCTGGGCTACGTCGCGCCGGGAGACTACGACCAGGTGGTGTTCCGCGGCGACCGGGCCGGCCGCGAGTTCATCGCCTTCTGGCTCTCCGGCGGCCGGGTCCTCGCCGGGATGAACGTGAACGTCTGGGACGTCACCGACCCGATCCGCGAACTGGTGCGCTCCCAGCGGGTGGTGGACCCGGCCCGGCTCGCCGACCCGGACGTCCCGCTCGACAAGCTGTGAGACCGGCCCGGGGGCCTCGGTCGGCAGGCCGCCGACCGAGGCCCCCGGGGTACGTCGGTCGCCCGGGAACGCCGGGGCCGACTCACCGCGCCTGGAGTCAGGCCGTGCAGGACGACGGGTTGAGCCGCGCCCCGGCCAGGAAGTCGGCGGCGGCCTCCGCGGTGGCGCGCAGCGTCGGGAAGCTCTGGTACGCGTTCACCGGGCTGTTGTAGCCGCCGCCGGCCAGGCGGTGCACCGGCAGCGCGACGCCGTCGATGAAAACGTGGTCGCACAACGAGGACTTACCGTCGTCGGCGATGATCAGGATCACCCTGTCCTTGTACACCTCGGAGAACACCGGGGACTTCGCCGAGGCGGCGGGCGCGCCCTGCGCGGCGGCCGAAGCCGGGCCCGCCACGGCGGCTCCGGTCAAGGTCAGCAGTGCGACGAGTAAACCCTTGGTCATTCGGGTGGTCATGGTTCCCCTCCAAAGAAATGAAGCGGCGCCGGATCTTCGGCACACGATGCGGTTAGCACACTACCGACATGATCGAATCCGGCACAACGCGTTATCGAGACCGGCACCATGAGCTGACCGGGCGTCACGAAGCCGTACTCCGGCCGCCGTTGTGCGCCGGCTGTGCCGTGAACCTGCCGCGCCGTGAACCCGCCGTGCCGTGGCCTACCGGTCCCGCCCCGCCCGCAGGGCGGCCGGGGTGAGGCCGGTGTGCAGCCGCATGGTGCGGGTGAGGTGGCTCTGGTCGGCGAAGCCGCTCAGCTGGGCGACGACCGCGATCGGCGTGTCGGTGGTGAGCAGCGCGCGACGGGCCCGCTCCAGCCGCAGCCGGACGAGGTACTGGTGCGGGGACTGGCCGGTGGAGGCGCGGAAGGCCCGGGTGAAGTGGGACGGGCTGACGCCGGCCACGGCGGCGAGCTCGGCGAGCGGGAGCCGGCCGTCCAGGGCGCCGTTCATGTGGTCGATGACCTGGTCGAGCCGCTTCGGCGCGAGCCCGCTCCCGCGGCCGCCCGCGGGCCCGGCCGGGCGGCGGGTGGCGGCGATCCGGATCAGGTGCGCGGCGAGCGCCTGCAGCATGGACTGGGCGTACAGCGGGTCGGCCGGCTGCGAGCGCTCGTATTCGGCGACCAGGCGCTCGACCAGCATGCCGAGGAACGGGTCGGTCAGGTGGAAGCGCGGGGCGAGTTCCAGCGGGCCGGGCAGGTCGCTCTCGGTGGCGAGCTTCTCCAGCCAGGTCGGTTCGAGGGCGACCAGCAGCAGCTCGGCGTCCTGCTCCCAGCGCGGCCGGGACGCCCAGCCGGCCGGGTTGACCAGGGCCTGGCCGCGGTGGAAGCGCTCCCGCCGGGGGTGGCCGTCCAGCGACCACCGGAGGTCGGCGGAGCGGCCGGTGTGGACCACCACGACGTGCCGCGACGGCCCGTCCGCCGCCTCGCCGATGCCGCCCGCGCGCTCCAGGCCGCGCTCGACCACGCCCTCGTCGAGGTCGGCGCCGCTGCCGGAGAGCCGGACCAGGTGCGGCTGGATCGCGGAGACGGCGGGCGTGGGGGCGGGGGCCGGGGCGTCGGGGGTCGTACGGGGTGCCATACCGTCGATTCTGGCCCGTTCGGGTGCCGGACGGCGAACGGGCCGCACCGGACGCCGAACACCGTGAGCGGTTCGTTCCAGGCCCCGCAGGATCGTTCAAGCCCCCGGGGGGCCCTGCGCCGGACAGTGGTCGGGCAACGATCCCTTCGGCGGCGAGGAGCCGTACCCATGAGCAAGAACCACTCCCTGGCGGGCAAGGTCGTCCTGGTCGGCGCGGGCGCGAAGAACCTGGGCGGGCTGATCAGCCGCTCGGCGGGCGCGGACGGCGCCAAGGTCGTCGTGCACTACCACTCCGACGCCACCGCGCCGGACGCCGAGGCCACGGTCGCGGCGGTGAAGGAGGCCGGCGGCGAGGCGGTGGCCGTCCAGGGCGACCTGACGAAGGTCGCCGACGTGGAGCGCGTCTTCGCCGTCGCGAAGGAGACCTTCGGCGGCGTCGACGTCGCGGTGAACACGGCCGGCATGGTGCTGCGCAAGCCGATCGTGGAGACCACCGAGGAGGAGTACGACGTGATGCACGCGGTGAACGCCAAGGCCGCGTACTTCTTCATCCGCGAGGCGGGCCGGCAGCTGAACGACGGCGGCCGGGTGATCACCGTCCTCACCTCGCTGCTGGCCGCGTTCACCGACGGCTACGCCACCTACGCCGGGGCCAAGGCGCCGGTCGAGCACTACACCCGGGCGGCGGCCAAGGAGTTCGCCGCGCGCGGGATCTCGGTGAACAACGTGGCCCCTGGCCCGATGGACACCTCGTTCTTCTACGGCCAGGAGACCCCGGAGCGGGTGGCCTTCCACAAGTCGCAGGCGATGGGCAACCGGCTGACCCGGATCGAGGACATCGCCCCGATCGTGACCTTCCTGGCCACCGAGGGCGGCTGGATCACCGGCCAGACCCTGTTCGCCAACGGCGGCTACACCACCCGCTGACACCCGGCGCCCGGGCCCGCTTCCGCCGAGCTGTCGGCGGGGCGGGCCCGAGCCGCGCTTCCGCTCACCCCAGCGCCTCCACCAGGCGCCTGGCCCGGGTGTCCTCCTGCAGGAGCGCGTCCAGCAGCTGCTCGGCACCGCCGACGGACAGGTACTCCTCGACCGAGCGCGGGTCGGAGGGCAGCGCGACCTCGCCCGCGTCCAACGCCGCGTGGGCCCGGGCGTAGTCGACGCCGAGCCGGTCGAACAGCTCGCCGCGCGCCGCCTCGGGCGCCAACCCCGGCTCCCGGACGGCCACTTCGTGGACGGCGAGGACGGCGAGCAGGACGTGCTCGGTGCCGGGCGTCCGCCGGCCCAGGCGCTCGGCCTGGGCGTCCGTCTCCAGCCGGATCCACGCCGCGCGCCCCGCCGCGCCCGGCTGCAGGAGCCGCTTCCACCGCGGGAGGCGGTAGCTGCCGCGCCCGAGCAGCGCGTCCCGGGTGGGGCGCAGCAGCGGGTCGAGCTCGTCCCGGACGTCCTGGTCCTGCGCGGTCTCCATCGTGCCCCTCCCACCGATGCGGATTTGCTCGAACCATACGCCAGCTTTGCTTCTCCTTTGCTGTTTCCCGCTCGTCGGGGCCTCGTCAAGACCACATCCGGACGGCCTCAGGGGGTGGTGCGGCGAGCGCGGAACGCGCGGCGCCCCGCCGTTGTTGCTACCGGGAGACCGCCGCTGTCCGGAGCACCCGAGAGGGGGTGGACACCATGGCCGACACGCTCCCCGGGCCGGGCCGCGCCCCCGGGGCGGAGTCACCGCTGGACTCCTACTCGCGCATCGTCACCACCGTGGCCGCGGCCGTGACGCCCCGGGTCGCGGCCCTGCAGGTCGGCCGGCGCGGCCGGGGCGGCTGGTTCGGCACCGCGCTCGGCTCGGCGGTGGTGTTCACCGAGACCGGCTTCCTGCTCACCAACGCGCACGTCGTCGGCCGCGCCGACGCCGGGACACTGGCCTTCGCGGACGGCACCACCGCCCCGTTCCACACCATCGGCGCCGACCCGCTCTCCGACCTGGCCGTGCTGCGCGCGGACGGCCCGACCCCGGCGCCGGTGACGCTCGGCGAGGCTACCGCGCTGCGGGTCGGGCAGCTGGTGGTCGCGGTCGGCAACCCGCTGGGGCTGGCCGGCACCGTCACGGCGGGGGTGGTGAGCGCGCTCGGCCGCTCGCTGCCGACCCGCGCGGGCAGCGCGGCGCGCGTCATCGACGACGTGATACAGACCGACGCCGCCCTCAACCCCGGCAACTCTGGCGGCGCCCTGGCCACGGCGGCCGGTGAGGTGGTCGGCATCACCACGGCGGTGGCCGGAAACGGGCTGGGGCTGGCCGTCCCGATCAACGCGACCAGTCGGCGGATCATCGCCGCCCTGCTCGCCGAGGGCCGGATCCGCCGCGCCTACCTGGGCCTGGCCGGGGTCCCCGCGCCGCTGCCGCCGCCCCTGCGGCAGCGCACCGGGCAGCGCGCCGGCCTGCGCATCGTCGAGGTGGTGCCCGCCTCCCCGGCCGCCCGGGCCGGCCTGCACGAGGGCGACCTGCTGCTGACGGCCGGCGGCGAGCCGATGGCCAGCGCGCAGGCGCTCCAGGGCCTGATGCTCGCCGACGCGATCGGCCGCCCGCTGCCGCTGACCGTCCTGCGCGGCGAGGCCCTGGTGGACGTCATCGCCGTCCCGGCGGAACTCCCGGCCGAGGACTGACCGTTCGGGTCCGATCGCCGGGCTGGACGCCGCACCGCCGAGCAGGCCCCGATCCGGGGGGCCGTGTGCGGGTAGCGGACCGTCGAACTCGCGGCGCACGGGCGCGGTCGGGCAGCGCTCGCGCGCGCCGGCGCCAGCGGCAGCCGGGCACCAGTACGGGACGAGGCCGGCTGCGACCGGCCGTCAGGGCGCGCGGGGCGGTCGCGGCGGGCCCCCTCGGTGGAGATCGCTCGACGGGGCCCGCCGTCCGAAGCCGCGACCGACGCACCGCGCGCCCCGGTGTGCCACCGGCGGCCGCAGCTCCGGAGTACCGGCCGGAGCCCTGCGCACCGGTGCGGCCCACCCCGGGGAGGCGGGCCGTCCATGGGGGCCGCGTCAGGCCGTGCCGTCCGGGCGCAGCAGCGCCACCCGTACGGTCCGGCGGGGCAGGACCGCGGGCAGGGCGGCCAGCCACGCGGCGGCGGTGAACATCGCGTAGTGCCCCAGCTCCCACCCGGGCCCGGCCCAGCCGAGTTCGGCGTGCCGGTGCTCGGCGAAGGCGTTGCAGCACAGCCAGGCGGCCAGCCCGATCAGCGGCGCGGCGCGCGGCCGGGCGCAGCCGCCGAGCAGCGCGCACAGGGCGAGGTGGGCGAGGTACGGGGCCCGGCCGGCGTGCAGGTCGCCGAGCGCGCCGAGGCCGAGCGCGAGGGCCCCGCACGCCAGGAGGGCGGCGGTGCCGGAGGTGGCGGCGGCCGCCCGGGCGCGCACCGGGTGGTACCGGCGCCCACCGGGCCGGGCCCGGTACATCGGGGGCCGGCCGCCGGCCCCCGCCCGGTGCGTCCGCACCGCCGACTACCGCTTCGCCGCGGCGAGTTCGCGCGCGGCGGGGAGCGGCAGGTGCAGGCGGGCGCGGCGGTGCAGCGCCGTCAGGTCGTGCAGCAGCTCGGGTGCCGGGACGGTCAGCACCGGGCAGTCGGCCCGGCGGGCGCAGTACCCGGGCACCGAGCGCCGCAGCCGGCGCTGCAGCGGGCCGCCGGCGCGGCCGAGGACGAGCAGGTCGTCGGGCCGGTCGGCGAGGTGCACCAGGGCGGGCCCGGCCTCGCCGCGGATCACCACCGGCCGCAGCCGCACACCGGGGTCGGTGCCGCCGAACGCGGCGTCCAGCGCCTCGTGCAGCCGCCGCTCGGCGGCCTCCCGGACGGCGGCGAGCAGCGGCGGGCAGGGCGAGCGGAGGTAGCCGTGCTCGCCACCGGGCGGCTCCCAGGCGAGCACCGGCCACAGCTCGGCGCCGCGTCGGCGCGCCTCGGCGAGGCCGCGGTGCAGAGCGGCCAGGCTGCCCAGCGAGCCGCTGACCCCGACCAGCACCCGGGGTATCGCGCCGTCCTCGTGCCGCTCGCTGCCGTGCATGGTCCGTCCTCGTCGTGTGGTGCGGTGTCCTTCCACCGTCCACCCAACCGCCCCCACCCCGGCCGGCCCCGCGCTCTTGACGGCTCCCTGACGCCCCGGGCGCCGTTCCGAACGCCCTCCATACGCGGCCGCGCTCGGGGTCCGCCTACACCTGCTCGAAGTGGAAGGAGCGGATGAAGCAGTCGCGCGGCTGGCCGATCGCGAACAGGACGCAGTCGAGGACGGACTGGGCGGTCAGCGGGTCGTCCGCGGTCCGGGAGGCCTCCTGCCAGGAGGGGGCGAGCGGGTCGCCGTCCGTGAACTCCGGCGGGTAGAGCGAGATGACGCGGATGCCCTCGGGGCGCAGCCGGTGGGCGAGTACGTCCGCGAAGCCGGCCTGGGCGGCCTTGGCGGCGTAGAACGCGGGGTGGGCCTCGGAGCGGTGGTTGCGGGTCTCCGCGGCGGCGGAGACCAGGTTGACCATGTCGGCGCCGGCCGAGGCGCGCAGCAGCGGCAGGAAGTGCTTGGCCGTCAGCAGGGTGCCGGTGGCGCCGGAGGCGACGGTGTCGGCGATCGCGTCGTCGTCGGCGTCCCCCAGGTCGGGGCCGGCGAGGTAGCGGGCGCCGTTGTTGACCAGGACGTCCACGTGCCCGGTGCGGGCGGCGACCCCCGCCGCGAAGGCCCTGATCGCGGCCGGGTCGGCCAGGTCGCAGGCGAACGCGTCCACCGTCGCGCCACTGTCGGCCGCCACCTCGTCGGCCACCCGCCGGGCCGCTTCCAGCGAGCGCGCGGACACGAACAGCCGCGCCCCCGACCGGCCCGCTTGCAGCGCCAACGCCCGCCCGAACCCGCGTCCGGCCCCGGTGACCACCATCGTGCGCCCGGCGAGACCCATGCGCGCACCCCCTTCTCCGCAGTGTCGATCTCCGCTCGCCGCGAGCCTAGCGCCGCCCGCAGCCGTCTCCCTCAGCCACCTCCCCCAGCCACCTCCCGCGCCCGGTGCGCCGGGAAGCCACCGTCCGGCGGCGGCGGATGAACCGCATGGTGCTAGTGTCAATAGCACCATGTTGCTGAAGCTGAGCCTCGGGGACACCCGCCCCCTGCACGAGCAGGTCGCGGGAGCGATCCGGCGGGCCGTCGCCGAGGGCGAGTGCGCGCCCGGGGACAAGCTGCCGCCCGCCCGGGAGCTGGCCCGGGCGCTCGGGGTGAACACCAACACCGTGCTGCGCGGGCTGCGCACCCTGCGCGACGAGGGGGTGCTGGAGTTCCGCCGGGGCCGGGGCATCACGATCGCCGGCGGCGCCGACGAACGCGCCGAACTCGTCGCCCGGGTGCGGCAGTTGGTGGCGGACGCGGCGAAGGCCGGCTACAGCGCGGACGAACTCGTGGAACTGATCAGGGGGATGACGTGACGGAGGGAACGCCGGAACGCGGCGGAGGATTCGGACCTGCCTTCTGGGGCGCGGCGGTGTGGTCGGCGGGCGTGACGGCCCTGCTGGTCGCCCTGCCGCTGGCCGCCCGGCACCGGCTGCCGGAGCAGGTGGCCACCCACTGGGACGGGCGGGACCCGGACGACTCGATGCCGCTGCTGGCCGCGGCGCTGTTCCCGGCGGCGGTCTGGCTGGTCGTCGTCCTCGGCGTCGCGCTCGGCCACCGGTTCCGGCCCGGGCCGGCGCGCGGCTGGGCCTGGCCGGTGCTGTCCGGCACCGGCGTGCTGCTGACCGGCGCGCAGACCTCGATCGTGCACGCCAACCTCGACCGCGCCCGCTGGCAGGACGCCGCCCCGATGGGCATCGAGGTGGTCGCCGTCGTCGCGGCGGCGGGCCTGGTCATGCTGCTCACCGGGCTGGCCGCCCGCCGGCCCGGCGCCGGGGACCGGGGCGCGCCGCCGGCGGGGGCGCCGGTGCTGCCGATCCCGCCCGGGGAGCGGGTCGCCTGGCTGTCCCGCGCCGGCAACCCGTGGCTGAACCTGGCTGCCGTCGCCTGCGGCATCGGCGCGCTGGGGGCCGCGCTCGCGGCGCTGAGCGGACTGACCGGAATCCGCTGGCAGGTGGTCACGCCGTGCGCGACCGTGGCGGTGGCGCTGTGGCTGTTCGCCTCGGTGCGGGTCCGGGTCAGCGCCGAGGGCCTGCACGTCGGCTTCGGCCCGTTCGGCCGGCCGGGCCGGCACTGGAAGCTCGCCGAGCTCGTCTCGGCGCGGGCCGAGCGGCGCACCGCGCGGCAGGCCGGCGGCTGGGGGTACCGGATCAACGGGCTCGGCACCACGGTGATGGTGCGCGGCGGCGAGTGCCTGGTGGTGCGCACCCGGCGCGGCGCGGACTTCGCGGTGAGCGTGGACGACGCCGAGCGCGGTGCCGCGCTGCTCAACTCGCTGCTGGCCCGGGCGAAGAGCGCTGACGGCCACCCGAGTCGCTGAGCGCACGCACGGCACGGCGGACCCACCACAGGACCCACCGGATCGGGCCGTCAAGGCGAAAAACCGCCCGATCCGGTGGTGACGCTACGGCGTCGCGCGGGTACACCAGGTGGCAGAAGTCCGGTGCAGGGAGGCCGCCATGACCCGTCGTCCACAGGAATCAAGAGCCGTTCAGGACAATGCCGCCGACGTCGACACCGCCGTCGACACCGCCGACGGCACACCCACCGCCGCCCCCGGGAGCACCCAGGACGAACGGACCGTCACCCTGCTGCGCCTGGGCGTCGGCCTGATCGGCATCCTGCTGCCGCTCGTCCTGCCGGTGGGCAACTGGCTGTTCGCCGAGCTGCGCGGGCAGAGCACGGCGGGCTGGTGGCCGGACTCGATGAGCGGCTCGTACTACACCAGCACCCGGAACCTCTTCGTCGGCGGGCTGTGCGCGCTCGGGGTGTTCCTGATCTGCTACCGCTTCGACCGGCGGGACGACCGCTGGAGCAGCGCCGCCGGGCTGTTCGCGCTCGGCGTCGCACTCTGCCCGACCTCGCCGGACGACCCGTCGGCCTTCCAGGCCACGATCGGCGTGCTGCACCTGGTGTTCGCGGCGCTGCTGCTGTCCCTGCTGGCGCTGTTCTGCCTGTACTCCTTCCGCAACCCGCGCTCGGTGCAGCCGCGTTGGGTCGACCGGGCGTACCTGGCGGCCGGGGTGGTGATCCTGGCCCTGCTGGTGCTCGCCGCGCTGGCCGGCCTGACGGGCGTCGGCAAGGGCTGGCCGGTGCGCCCGCTGTACCTGTGCGAGTGGTTCTGCACCTGGGCGTTCGGCGCCGCCTGGATCGGCGCCGCGCTCGAACTCGCCCACACCTCGGGGCAGTTCACGCGCCGCGCGGCACTCCCCCGCCAGTCGGCGGCCCCGGCGTCGTGACGGAGCGGCGAGATCAGTCCTGCCAGTAGAACAGCAGGGTGTCGACCTTCAGCGGCACCCGCTCCCCGAAGTAGTAGACGCACAGCCCGGTGACCACCGTCTCCGTGACGGCGTCGTCGATCCAGCGCAGGCCCGCCCGCTCCAGCGGGCCGCGCAGGATCTCCTCGCCCTCGTCGCCGTGCACGAAGGGGCCGAGAGTGCTGACGAAGAGGCTGACGTCCTCGTGGTGGTAGATCACGTGGTAGCAGCCGTCGCCCTGCTGGTTGTCCTCGCCCGCCGACACCGGCTCCTTCGGCTCGGCGCCCTCGGCCGTCAACACCTCGACCGCGCGGCGCAGTTGGCCGTCCACGTCGACGGGCGCGGGCGGCTCGGTGCACAGCGCCTCGACGCGCCAGCGCGGGTCGGTGTCGCGCTCGCACGTCCCGGCGTACTCGTGCAGCACCGCGCGGCGGACGTCCTCGGGCAGGCCGGGGACCTCCACCCGGGGGCTGCCGAGCCGCCGGTACCCGGCCCGGGTCTCGGCGGTGTCGCCGGTCAGGCGGTGCAGGGCCCACAGCGCCCACAGCGCGGTGTCGACGGTCGGCTCGCCGGCCAGCAGGCCCCGCAACGCGGCCGGGTCGTCGGCCAGTTCGGCGGCCCGGTGGGCGACGGCGTGGTCCGGGTCGGCGAGCGCGTCGGTGACGTCCCGGCCGGCCGCGTGCCGCAGCCGCACCCGGGCCAGCCGGTCCTCGAAGCGGCTCCCGGGGCCCTCCCCGAGCTCGGCGAGGACGGCCGCCGGCCCGTACCGGGCGACGAGTGCGTCCAGGCCCGCCTCCCCCGTCTCGCGGCGGTGCGGCCAGGGGCCGGCGGCGACGGCCGCCAGCCCGGGCAGGGCGTCGAGGTCACCGAGCACGCCCCGGGCCTTCAGGAAGGCCTCCCGCATCCCGTACGCGCCCTCGCCCGCGCGGTCCTCGTGGCGCAGCCAGGGCAGCAGTTCGGCCCGGTCGCCCAGCAGGTCGAGCAGCGCGATCCGGACCTCGCTCGTCTCGTCCGGGTCCTGCACCCGGGCGATCAGCTCGGCGGTCCACGGCTGCGGCAGCCGCCCGGCCAGCGCCTGCACGCAGGCCCGGCGCTGCCACCACGGGCGCGCCCGGTCGGCGGCGCAGCGCGCCAGCTCGTCGGCGTCCAGGCGGCGCAGGGCGGCCAGTTCGTCCGGTCCGTACAGCGGGGTCAGATCGGCTATCGCGGTCACCAGGGGATGCTACGGGCCCGGCCTACCCGGACGGCAAGCGGTTTCGGCCCCCGCCCGTCCGCACGTCGGTCAGGGCCACCAGCAGCGCCGCGAGCACCAGGCCCGCCGCGACGGTGACGCCCAGTTGGAAGGCGTACGCCCAGTCCGGGTGCGGCCCGGCGGCGTGCGCGAAGAACACCGAGCCGACCACCGCGATGCCCACCGCCGAGCCGACCCGCTGGGCGGTCTGCAGCACCCCGCCCGCGCTGCCCGCCCTGGTCAGCGGCACCTGCTGGAGCGTCAGCGTCTGGTTCGGCGCGATCACCAGCCCGCTGCCCGCCCCCGCGACCAGCAGCGGCAGCGCCGTCGTCCAGCCCACCGAGGGCCCCGACCACAGCTGCACCGCCAGCGCCGAGCCCAGCAGGCCGAGCAGCACCATCACCAGCCCCAGCACCACCAGCCGCCGGCCGAGCCGGCTCACCAGCCGTCCGCCCACCGCCGCCGCGACGCCCGAGCCGACCGCGAACGGGGTGATCGCCAGGCCCGCCTTCAGGGCCGAGTAGTGCTGGCCCGCCTGGAGGTACAGCGTGAAGATGAAGAAGATCGCGGTGAACCCGGCGAAGTACACCAGCGACAGCAGCACCCCCGCCGCGTACGGGCGCACCGCGAACAGCGCGAGACTGACCAGCGGCTCCCGGCGCCGCCCGTAGGCGCGCTCCCAGCCGACGAAGGCGGCCAGCAGCACCGCCGCCAGCGGCAGCAGCAGCCAGCGCGCCGAGCCGTGCCACTGCCGCTCCTGGACGAACGGCAGCAGCAGCGCGACCGTCCCGGCGCCGAGCAGCAGCACCCCGACCGGGTCGAAGTCGCGGTGCCCGGCCCGCTCGCCGGCCGGCGGGGGCGGCGGCAGCAGCCGGCGGGCGATCGGCAGGGCGGCCACGCCGATCGGCAGGTTGACCAGGAACACCCAGCGCCAGCCGTCCTGCGGCCCGGCCAGGTGGATCAGCAGCCCGCCGAGCAGCGGGCCGACCGCCGTGGACAGCCCGATGGTCGCGCCGAGCGCGCCGAACGCCCGGCCGCGCTCGGGGCCCTGGAACAGCGTCTGGATGAAGCCGGACACCTGCGGCACCAGCACCCCGCCGGCCGCGCCCTGGAACAACCGGGCCAGCACCAGCCACTCCTGGTTCTGCGCCGCCCCGGCCAGCGCGCTCGCGGCCGTGAACAGGGCGAGCCCGGTGAGGAAGACGGCCCGCCGGCTGCGCGCGTCGCCGAGGCGCCCGGCCGGGACGAGCACCAGGCCGAAGGCGAGCGCGTAGCCGCTGAGCACCCACTGCAGGCCGCTCTCCGACATGTGCAGCCCGGCCCGGACGGTGGGCAGCGCGACGTTCACGATGCTGACGTCCAGCAGGGTCATGAACCCGGCGACCAGGCAGACGGCGAGCGCCTCCCAGCGCCGCCGCCCGGCCCGGCCGCCCACGGCGGTGGCGCCGGGCGGCGGCTGCGGCGCACTGCGGGGGGACGGTCCGGTCATGGGGCAGCCTGTTCGCGGAGGGCGCGGAGGGCGGGGGCGTGCTGCTCGGCCCATCGTCGCCCCGCCCGTACGCCGCCGCCAGGCAGGGCCCGGCCCCTCACCCGGACGGCCGAACCCGGTCGCGACCGGATCGCGACCGGCCCGTGCGCCGCCGAGGCTGAGCCCATGACAGTCGCCACCGAGCCCCAGCCGTCCGCGCCGCCGGTGCTGGACGTACGGCAGCGCAACGTCGTCTTCGGCACCATCGTGCTCGGCATGCTGCTCGCCGCCCTCGACCAGACCATCGTGGGCACCGCGCTGCCCACCATCGTCTCGGACCTCGGCGGGGCCGCGCACATGTCCTGGGTGGTCACGGCGTACCTGCTGGCCGAGACCGTCGCCACCGTGCTGGCCGGCAAGTTCGGCGACCTGTACGGGCGCAAGCTGCTGTTCCAAGTGTCGGCGATCGTCTTCATCTCCGGCTCGTTCCTGTGCGGCCTGGCCACCAACATGACGCTGCTGATCGCCTGGCGGGCCGTCCAGGGCATCGGCGCGGGCGGCCTGATGGTCACCGCGATGGCGCTGATCGCCGACGTCATCCCGCTGCGCGAACGCGGCAAGTACCAGGGCGCGATCGGCGCGGTGTTCGGCGTCGCCACGGTGATCGGCCCGCTGCTGGGCGGGCTGTTCACCGACCACCTGTCCTGGCGCTGGGCCTTCTACGTCAACGTGCCGATCGCGATCGTGGTGGTCGCGGCCGCCGCCCGGACCATCCCCTCGGTCCGCTCGGCCGTGCGGCCGGTGATCGACTACCTGGGCATCGCGCTGGTCTCGGTCGGCGCCAGCGCCCTGATCCTGGCGACCAGTTGGGGCGGCAACCAGTACGCGTGGGGCTCCGGCGTGATCGTCGCCCTGTTCGTCGGCGGCGCGGTGGCGCTCGGCCTGTTCTGCTGGGCGGAGACCCGGGCCGCCGAACCCATGCTGCCGATGCGGCTGTTCCGCAACCCGGTGTTCGCGGTCTGCTCGGTGCTCAGCTTCATCGTCGGCTTCGCGATGCTCGGCGCGCTGACCTTCCTGCCGACCTTCCTGCAGTACGTGGACGGCGACTCGGCGACGGTCTCCGGCGTCCGGATGCTGCCCATGGTGATCGGCCTGCTGATCGCCTCGATCGCCAGCGGCAACGTGGTCAGCAAGACCGGCAAGTACCGGCTGTTCCCGATCGCCGGGACGCTCGTGATGGGCGTCGGCCTCTACCTGCTCTCCCGGCTGGAGCCCGGCACCGGCACGGCCCTCGCCTCCCTGTACATGTTCGTGCTCGGCGTCGGCATCGGGCTGAGCATGCAGGTGCTCACCATCGCCGTGCAGAACACCGTCGACTACACCGACCTGGGCACCGCCACCTCCGGCGTGACCTTCTTCCGCACCATCGGCAGCTCCTTCGGCACCGCCGTGTTCGGCACCATCTACGCCAACAGCCTCAAGACCGAGCTCGGCAAGGGCGTCGGCACCGCCGCCCGCCTCACCGGCGCCGACCCGGCCGTCCTCGCCAAGGCCGCCGAGAGCCCGCAGGGGCTGCACAAGCTGCCCGCCGAGCAGGCCGCGCCGATCGTCCAGGCGTACTCGGACGCCCTGCACACCGTGTACCTGTGGACGATCCCGGTGGCGGCGGTCGGCCTGGTGGTCGCGCTGTTCCTCAAGCAGGTGCCGCTGCGCGACACCGCCCGGGCCGGCTCGACCGACATGGGCGAGGGCTTCGGGCAGCCGACCACCAGCGACTCCGACCCGCACCTGGAGTACGCCGTCTGCAAGATCGTACGCGGCGTGGACCTGACCACCGTCCGCTCGATCGTCGGCACCGCCGACACCGGCCTCGACCTCGCCGGCGCCTGGGCGCTGATGGAGGTCGCCGGGCACACCAAGGCGGTCGGCCACGCCTCGCTGGACCTCATCGCCGCCCGCAAACGCGTCCCGCCCGAGGTGCTGGAACCGGTCTTCGACCGGATGACCGCCGAGGGCTTCCTCACCCGCGACGGCGACCGCCTCGCCCCCACCGAGGCCGGCAGCCGCGAGGTCCGCACCCTCGCCGGCGCCTGGTCGGACTGGCTCAACGCCCGCCTCGACGCCGACGCCGGCCGCCCCCGCAGCCCCCAGCTGCGCACCGCCGCCACCGCCATCGCCTGGCGCCTCCTCGTCGAGGACCTCACCAACGGCCTCCCCGCCCACGCCCGCCCGAAGGACAGCGCCCGGGTGTAGCCGCCTTCCCGGCTACAGGCGAGTGGTGTCGAGGTCGAGGTCGAACGGCGCCGGGAGGTGCACGGGCACGCCGAAGGGGTGCGGGCCGCTCTCCGCCGCGTAGCCCAGCCGGGTCGGCTCGCTGTACAGGGTGCAGGCGCGGTTCTGCCGGTCGACGAGGAGGTAGAGCGGAGCGCCGTACTGGCCGTAGCGACGGCGCTTGACGACGCGGTCGGTGTCCGCGTGGGAAGGGGAACTGATCTCGACGATCAGGAGGGTCTGATCGGGCAGCAGTGCGCCTTCGGTCTTCGCCGCGAGGTCGGCGGGCACGACGGCCAGGTCCGGGACGTACCAGTTCTCGCTGCCGGGCAGGTCGAGGTCGCCGGAGCCGGACACCAGGTCGAGCTGTTCCAGGCGGGGGCCGAGTTGGCGGCGGACGACCTCGGCGGCGGACTCGTGTGCCCACGACGGCGACCTGGGGGTGATGACTCCCTCGACGATCTCGGCGCGGTCGCCCGCGACGTGCTGAACCGCGTACTTCAGTGCCCGCTCGGGGTCGCTGACAGAGCTGTAGTCGCCAGGAACGTGGGGTGCGGTACGCACAACCCGTCTCCTTCCCCGCAGCCACTCTCCACCGGGCCGCGTGGTCTCGCGGCCGGCCGACATCCTCAACGACCGGGAAACAGTGGACGTCACGCCGGGCACCCGATGGCCGGCCGTGCCGTCCGGCGGGAGACTGGCCGAGGGGGCGAGGCACGGTTGGAGCGCTGCGATGGGCGATGGGCGGACCTCGCCGAGGTGATCGCCGCCGATGGGCCGTTGGCGCCGCGCGAGGCGGCCCGGGTCGGCGCCGGGGTGTTGGGCGGGCTCGTCCGGGGGCACGGGTCGGGGCTGGTGCACGGGGGCGTCGAGCCGGGGCGGGTGGTGCTGGAGCGGGGACGGGCGGAGCTCGCCGCGTTCGGGGCCGGGCCGTTCGACGGCTCCCCCGGCTACGTGGCGCCCGAGCGGGCCGCGGGCCGTCCGCCCGGGCCCGAGGCGGACCTGTGGTCACTGGGCGCGACACTGTACGCGGCCGTGGAGGGCCGGCCGCCGGAGCCGGGGCAGCAGCCCGCGTCGCCTCGGGCCGGTCCGCTCGCGCCGGTCATCGCCTCGCTGCTGCGCGCCGATCCGGCGCAGCGGCCGGGCGCCGAGTGGACAGCGACAACGGCATGGGCGCCGGCGACTACTCGCCGGACAACGGCGGCCACGTGCTCCGGTTCACCGTCATCGCCAACCCGTCCGGCCAGGCCCCCGTCGACGGCTTCCGCCAGACCGAGCAGGGGCTCGTCCAACAGGGCGGCTACACCCGGATCAGCCTGCGGGCCAACACCTTCCAGGGGAACCCGGGCGCCTTCTGGGAGTTCACCTTCGACCAGGCCCACCTGGGCGCGCAGTCCTTCCTGGCCCCGAACGGCAACGAGTACACCGTCTACCTGTCCGTCCCGGAGGCCGACTGGGCCGCCTACCAGCCGGTCCTGGCCACCGCCCTGACCACCCTCACACTCCCGTAGCGGGCTTCAGGTCCCGATCTCCTCGATCCGGCGGCCGTCGACCCAGGCCGACCAGCCGTTGGAGCAGACGATGTGCGCCCAGTCCCCGGCCCGCTCCAGCACCTGCAGCTCGACCCTCGCGTCGATCCGGGTGACCGCCGTGAGCGCCGGGTCGGGCGCCGTCCAGGCGGACATGCCGCCGGACGGGACGCGGTGGGTGGGGCGGAAGGCGGGAGCGCCGGGCGGGCCGGACGGCGGGAGCCCCGGCGCGCGGCTCCGCGGTTCGGCCGCCGTCTCCCCCGCCGCATCTGCGTCCGCCGCCTTCGGCAGGTAGACCTCCTCGGGCAGCGTCAGGTCCGGGATCGGGCGCAGGAACTCGTCGGCCAGGTTGCAGGCCTCGACCACGCCGAGCGCCCGCAGCCCGAAGCGGACGGCCGACCAGTCCTCGCGGGCCCGGGTGAGGCCCTGGCTGACCAGCGCCCAGACGGTCGGCTCGGTCACCACGAACAGGACCACGTCCTCCTGCGCGACGGGCCGGCCCGCCTCGTGGCCGACCACCTGGACGTCGTGCAGCGAGAGCAGGCTGATCCAGGTGAACAGGGTGCCCGCGAAGGTCGCCAGGCTGAGGCCGAGCCCGTACGCCGGCGGATCGCCGGTGCCCGTCCGTTCGAGGTAGCCGGCCTCCTCGTAGCGGCGCAGCTCCCGTTCGGCGACGGCCGCGGTGACGGGCGGCAGGCTCGCGCCGGTCCGGCCGCCGGGGTGCAGCTGGGAGGCGAACAGCTCCGCGACGGCGTGGCTGATCCACCGCCGGTCGGCGATGCGCAGCGCGTCCTCCTGCGCCTCCAGGACGTCCGGCAGGCAGAGGGTGACCGGCACCGGCTCCGTCCGCCGCCCGGCGAAGGACCGGAAGAACGCGGTCTTGTACGCGTCGACCAGCACCAGCAGGAAGGCCAGTTGCTCGGCCGTCAGCTCCTCCTCGGGCAGCGGCATCGGCTGCCCGCTGGAGAACTGGACCTGCAACTGCACCCACCAGGCGAGGTCCTGGGGCGCGAACGGGGCGAGCAGTTCGTACCCGCCGTCGAGCGCGGGCCGCAGGCCGACGAAGATGCCCTCGGACCGACGGGAGGCGTACAGCCGGCACTGGGTGGGGGCGCTGTCGAACAGGGCGCTGCGGGCGTCCACCACCCGGTCGGGGACGGCGAGCGGGAGCAGCGCCATCCGCACCACGGAGGCGGGCAGTTCGGTGAACTCCCGGAGCAGTTCGGCGACGTCCCGGACCGGCGCGTCCGCGCCCGCGTCCGCGCCGGGGCCGGAGCCGGGACCGGGGGCGGCCAGGTCGGTGAGCGGCGACAGCACGCCGGGCGCGGGCAGGTCCAAGTGGCGTGCCAGCGGCCCGAATTCGGCCCGCGCGAGGCGGATGGTGCGGGCCAGGCCACCCGGCGAGGAGCGGTCGGGCGTCCCGGCGTCGACGCCCTCGGTTCCGGCGGCTCGGGTACCGGCGGCTCGGGTACCGACGACCTGGGTACGGGCGGCTTCGGTGTCCATGGCTCACTTTCCTTCCGCCGGCTTCTCCCCGCGCGCCGGGCCCGAGGCGACGCCCTTGAGCACGTTCCCGGCCTGCCCGCCGGCCGCCTGCGCGACGTGCCCGCCGAGCTCGCTCAGGCCGGGGCCGGGCAGGGAACGGAACGCGGGCTGCGCCGCGCCGTGCGACTGGACGAAGGCCGTGAGGTTCGAATCGACCTGCTGGGCCAGGCCGTTGATCGAGGTGCCGAACTTCTGCTGGGACAGCAGCTCCATCTGCGTGGGGGTGTAGACGCCCTTGCCGCAGTCGCCCAGGAAGGCCTTCATGTCCAGGACCCGCTGGTAGGCGCCGGGATCCGCGCCCTGGTAGTAGTACATCATCGGTTCGAGCTTGGTGGAGATGTCCTTGGCCACGCCCCGGGCGGTCTCCTGCAGCGCGCTGCCCGGGCTCAGGTCGTGCGGGTTCATGAACGTCTTGTAGGTGGTCACCGACCCGGTCTGCGCGGCCCACTTGGGGTCGGGCGGATAGCCGAGGGCGTCGTTCTTGAGCACCGGGAGGTCCTGGTACGCCTCCGGGTGCTTGCTCTGGGTGACGGCCTGCAGCGCCTGCTTCGCGTCCTGGCCACCGGTGGCGTTCGCGTACGCCTTGCCGTACGCCTGGTCGAACGCCTCGTTGGCGTTGGAGGCACTCACCGGCGCGCCGTTGAGCGTCAGTTGGTTCTGCGCCTTCAGGTCCTTGAGCTGCTTGTACAGCTCCGCGGCCCGGTCCGAGTTGGGCGGGACCTTCTCCAACTGCGCGAGGGTCTCGCGGTACTTCATCTGCTGCAGGGCCAGGTCGCGGTCCATCCCGACGGTACCCAGGCTCTTGGCGTTGCGCAGGTCGGTCAGGTCGTCGGGGGTCAGCAGGCGTCCGCCCCTGCGCCAGCCCTGCGCGTTGAGGGCGTCGACGGTGTCGACCCGGGCCTTCTCCAGCACCGGGTTGATGACCTCGGCGTACTGGCCCTGGATCTCCTTGACCGCGGTCTTCAGGCTGGCCTTGCCCTGGTAGAGGGAGTTGAGCTCGACGACCTTCTGCTTCAGCGCCTGCTGGGCCGCGGCGATCTCGTCCGGGCTCGCCCCCGCCGCCTTCAGGGCCCGCAGGTCGGCGGCCATCTGCTGGAACTCGTCGGCCGCCTTCCGCCCGGCGGCCTGTTCGGCGAGGAAGGCGGCGTCGGTGGCGGCGGTGGCGGTGGGGACGGGGCCGGGCGGCGGCTGGCCCCCGGACAGCCGGCTCAGGACCGGGGTCTCCTTGACGGCGTCGGCCGCCGCCGGCCCGATGTTCTGCAGGCCGAGCGAGTGCAGCCCGACCGCGTTGCCGAGGTCCTGGACGAAGGCGAGCGCGATGCCGAGCCGACCGGCGTGCGGGTCCGCGCTGTTGGGGTCGACGACCTGGCCGATGGTGGCCTGGTAGGCGGCCTGCAGGGTGTTGATCGGCAGCACCGCGTTCGCCATGCCGAGCAGGCCCTTGGTGAACCCGCCCTCCTCGTACCCGACGCCGAAGCCCTGGACGGCGTTGCGGCCGACCATGAACGCCCCGAGCCCGGCGGCGCCGGCGGCGGTCAGCGGCACCGCGAACGGGGCGAGCAGCAGCTCCCCGGCGATGGCGACGTGCTGCCATCCGACCGCGGCGGCCTCGTGCGCCTCGGCCGCGGCCGCCTCCAGCTCGGCGTCCGCCGCCTCCCGCTCCGAGCGGCCCTGGGCCTGGCCGACCAGGGCGGTGGTCAGCTGCCGCAGCGCGCCCGCCGTGTCCGTGCCCGGTGCGCCGCTCTCGATCTGTTGCAGGACGCGGTTGGCCATCTCGAACTGGCCGGGCGGGAGGTGGTCGATCAGGTTGCCGAGGTAGTTCTCGCGGGCCTCGGTGGCGGCCAGCTGGTGCAGGTAGTCGGTGTAGTCCCGGTCGGCCTGGCTGCCCCGCGCCTCGGCGGCCTGCAGCGCGTCCATGCCCGCGTTGCGGATCGTCTCCCGCTGCTCGTTCCCGGTCTCGTCGGCCTTGGGGACCATCGCCTCCAGTTGCTGGACGGTCTGCAGTTGGTCGGGGGTCAGGCCCTGCGCGGGGTCGACGCTCTCGTGGAGGGCCTGCAACTGGCCCCAGAACGAGGGGTCGTACATGTTGGCGCCGTCGAGCGCGGCGAGCCGGTCCCGGATCGCCTGGGCCGGGTCGGGCGCGGGCGCCGCGGCTGCGGGAGCGGGAGCGACGGCCGGGGGTTGGTCGGGCGGGGGCTGGTCGTCCCCGGCGGGCCCGGCGTCGAGGGGTTCGGGGCCCGGCGGCAGGTCCGGCAGCAGCGGGAGCGGGTCCGGGGGCGGGAGCGGCGGGAGCGGGCCGGCGTCCACCGGGAGGTCCGCCCGCGCGCCGGGCAGGGTCAGCGCCGGGTCCGCGATGCCCTGCGCGCGGCGCCAGTTGAGGTACTGGTTGAACTCGGCGTCGGTGGGCGGCCCGGTGAAGCCGGGGTGGGTGGCGCACCAGCGCTGGAAGGCCGGGTCGTCCAGCAGCCCCTGGATCCAGTTGTTGATCGCCCGGCGGTCGCCCGGCGTCAGGGCCGGCTGCGCCTGGGGCTGCCACGGCGCGCCGCCGTCGCCGTCGCGGTCACGGTCGCCGTCGCCGTCGCCGTGCGGGCCGCCGGTGCCCGGGCCTTCCTCGTCCGGGCCGCCCGTGCCCGGCCCGCCCGCCAGGGAGCCGGCGAGGTGGCCGAGGAACGAGCCCAGGACGCCGCCCAGGCCGGCCGCGGCCGCCCCGGCCGCGGAGTACCGCAGCACCGTGCCGCTGCCGGTGCAGCTCAGCCAGGACCGGCCCTGGAGCTTGCACTCGAGCGATCCACCGTCGTCGGCGCGGGCCGGCACGGCGTCGGTGATCCCGTGCAGGACCAGCACGGCACCGACCAGCAGCAGGCAGGCGGTGGCGGGCGGGCGCGTCCGGGTGGTGGCGAGCAGGACGGCGGCCGCCGCGAGCACTGCGGCCAGGACGAACTTGGCGGCGGTGTCGGTGACGAAGGCGGCGGCGACCAGCGACGCGGCGGAGCCGAGCATGCCCACCGTCATGCCGGTGACCCCGGTGATGCGGTGGTGGCGGGTCGGCGCGACCTGCTTGACCACCGCCGACCAGACCCGGCGCAGGAAGGTCGACACGATGCTGCCGAGCACGCTCGGCGCGCCGGCGAGCACGCCGACGGCGAGCACCGCACCGGCCGCGGGCGGGACGATCTGGGCGGCCAGCAGCGCGACCGCCGCGCCCCACAGCAGGTGGACGCCGGACGCCCGGTCGCCGCGGACCAGCGCGGCGAGGGTGCGCGGCAGCGCCCGCAGGTCGGCGAGGAAGCGGGCGGTGCCGACGGCGTGCCAGTAGCCGAACACGCCGAACAGCACGGTGGTGAGCAGGCCCCAGAACAGCGCGCCCTGGAAGAAGTTGCCGTGGCTGGTGGCCGGCGCCCCGTGCGGCACCTTCCGCCAGCCGCCGTAGCGGACGGCGATCAGGAGGACGTTCACGACGTAGCCGATCACGCCGCCGGCCACCGCGCCGGTCACGGCGGACCACACGTGCTCGCGCAGCCACCCGGGCAGCTGCCGGACGACCTCGCCGAGGGTCGGGACGGTCCGCGGGGCCGTGGCCGTGGTCATCTCAGCGCTCCGTCCGGTCGACGATGACGAACCCGCCCGCGTACGGCTGGTCGGAGGTGCGCACCCGCAGCACGGCGTTGCCGCCGGAGGCGAAGCAGGCCGTGGTGGTGCTCCCGGGCTCCAGCCGGGGCGCGCCGACCGCGGCGGGCAGGGTGTAGGGCACCGGGTCGCCGTTGCGCAGGGTCACGCAGCCGTGCGCGGGCACCCGCAGGTACTGCGGGTGGAACCGCCCGTCCAGCACCAGGGCGCTCGGCCCGGGGGCCACCCGCTCGCCGGCCCGCACGGGCGCCGGGGTGCCGAACGGCCGCTGCCAGGCCACCAGCACCAGCAGCACGGCCAGCAGGGCGTACGCGGTGGGGTGCGGCCCGATCTCGCGCAGCCGGCGGACGGCACGGTCGGGGTCGGCGACCAGCAGGCCCAGCGGGGCGCCGTAGGCCAGGTGCCCGGCGTAGGCGACGGCGATCAGCGGAGCGCCGCGCAGCGCGTAGACGCCGGCGACGGGCGAGGCCACCACCAGGGTCTCGATCATCAGGCCCCAGGCCAGGCCCCACGGCCAGCGCCGGCCGGAGGCGAGGACGGCGTAGGCGATCCCGAAGCCGATGCCGTTGGAGAAGTGGAACGCCCAGCCGAGCAGCCCGGTGCGCGGGGTGGAGGAGGCCGTGCCGAGGGCGAGCACGCCGTAGGTGTCGACGGGTGCGAAGAGCCGGACCCCGGCCAGCGCGAACGGCACCCGGAACAGGTCGTAGCCGAGGGTGCCCACCAGGCCGCCGACCGTCCCCACCACGAGCGCGCGGTGCACCCGGGCCGGCCGGGCCCGTCCGGCGCTCCACACACCGATGGCGGCCAGCAGCGCCAGGCTCGGCACGGTGACCGACCAGAACCAGAGGGCGAACGGCGCCAGCCCGTACGCCCAGGCCAGCAGGGGGGTGACGGGGAGCAGGCCGAGAAGCGCGCACAGGGCCCCGACACCTCGCCCACCGGGCCCGGCGGGGGCCCGGACCATCGGGCTGTCCACGGTCGAGGTGCGCTGATCTCCTCGTGTCCGTTCGGCCATTCCGGGGTCCGATCCGACCTTCTCCTGCCACGATTCCACCGGGGGGTGACCCACGGCAACCGGCGACTGCGGGCGACGGGTGACCGAACGCGACGGGTGACCGAGGGCGACGGGTGACCGAGGGCTACCCGCCGAGCTCCCAGAGCCTGATCGTGCGGTCCGCGCCCGCCGAGACGGCGCGCCGGCCGTCCGGGGTGAAGGCCACGGCGTTGACGTTCCCGGTGTGGCCCTCGTAGCGGGCCAGCTCCCGGCCGTCCCCCGGGTCGACCAGCCGGACGCGGTTGTCGACGCCGAGGGTGGCGAGCAGGTCGGCATCGTAGTAGTCGGTGCCGCTGCCGGTCAGCAGCCGCCGGCCGTCCGGGGAGACCGCGAGGCAGCGCAGGTTGCCCGCCCCGATCTCGAAGCGGCCGGTCTCCGCGCCCGTGACCGGGTCCCACACGTGCAGCAGGTTGTCCATGGTGGTGGCGACGGCGAGGCCGCCCCGGACGGCGAAGCCGACGGCGGTGACCGCGAACAGGCGCTCGCCGAACCGGCGCAGCTCCCGCCCGCCGTCCAGGTCCCACAGCCGGACCTGGTCCGCGCCGAACTCGGACTGGCCGGAGCCGGTCAGCAGCTGTCGGCGGTCCGGGGAGAACGCGACGGCGGTGACGTCGAAGGTGTGCCCCGGGAAGCGCCGCAGCTCCTGCCCGGTCGACGGGTCCCAGCAGCGCACGGTGCGGTCCCCGCAGCCGGTCGCCACCAGCCGGCCCTCCGGCGAGAAGGCGGCGGCCAGGCAGCCCTGCTCCTGCCCGTGGAGGCGGCGCAGTTCCGTCCCGGTCGCGGTGTCCCACACCACCGCCGGCCCCACGCGCCGCCGGACACCGCGAGCCGGCCGTCCGGGGCGAGGTCCGCGCACTGCACGCCGTCCTCGTGCGCGACCCAGTGCCGCAGCTCCGCGCCGGTGGGGAGGTCCCACAGCCGGAGCGTGCGGTCCCCGCCGCCGGAGAGGAGCAGCCGCCCGTCGCGGGAGACGGCGACGCAGGTGACGGCCCCCGTGTGGCCGGTGAGGACGGACGGCGGGCCCGGCGGGCTCGGCGGCGGGCCGGGTGGTGGCCCCGGCGGGGGTCCGGGCGGTGGGCCCGGGGGCGGACCCGGCGGCGGGCCGGTGGGAGGTGTCGCGTCGGCCGGCATGTCGCGCTCCAGCACAAGGAAGAGAACCCGCCCGCGACCACTCTCGACGCTACGCCTCCCCCGGCCCGCGCGCGCCACCCGTTCAGCGGCCGTGGCACCCCGGCCCGTCCGGGTACACATGGCCTGCTCGTACCCAGACGACCGAGGGAGCAGCATCACCGTGGACAAGGACCAGCTGGCCCACCTGGAGCAGCGGATCAACCACCTCGTCACCGTGACGAAGTCCGTCACCACCGACGACTACGAGGACCTGCGCAAGATCATCCACCGGCCGGGGTTCACCACTCCGGCCGAGCTCGCGCTCATCGCCGGCGCCGTCGAGGTGCTGATCCGGCAGACCGAGACCGTGGCCGAGGCCCGCCGGGGCCTGATGGACGGCGCCAGGGCGGTCGGGGCAACCGGCTGACGGCTGAGCGGTGAATGGCCGCTGACCGGCGCAACCGTTCGCCACGGTTGCGCCGGTCAGCCCGTGATCGGGGGGTTGAGCCGGGCGAAGGCCTCCTGGCGGCGGTACGGGAAGTACGGGTACGGCGCGGTACGGGCGCTCGCCGCGTCCAGCCGGGCCACCTGCTCGTCCGTCAGCGACCAGCCGACCGCGCCGAGGTTCTGCCGCAGCTGCTCCTCGTTGCGGGCGCCGATGATGACCGAGGAGACGGTGGGCCGGCGCAGCAGCCAGTTGATCGCGATCTGCGGGACGGTCCGGCCGGTCTCGGCGGCGACCTCGTCGAGCGCGTCGACCACCCGGTACAGCAGCTCGTCCTCGACCGGCGGCCCGTAGTCGGCGGTGTCGTGCAGCCGGCTGTCGGCCGGGAGCGGACGGCCGCGCCGGATGCGGCCGGTGAGCCGGCCCCAGCCGAGCGGGCTCCAGACCAGGGCGCCGACGCCCTCCTCGCGGGCGAGCGGCATCAGCTCCCACTCGTAGTCGCGGCCGACCAGCGAGTAGTAGACCTGGTGGGCGGCGTAGCGGGGCCGGCCGTGCCGGTCGGCGAGGGCGAGGGACTTCATCAGCTGCCAGCCGGAGAAGTTGGAGACGCCGGTGTAGCGGACCTTGCCGGCCCGGACCAGGTCCTCCAGGGTGGCCAGCACCTCCTCGATCGGGGTGGCGGCGTCGTAGGCGTGCAGCTGGAGGAGGTCGAGGTGGTCGGTGCCGAGGCGGCGCAGCGCGCCGTCCACGGCGCGGATCAGCCGGGCCCGGGAGGTGCCGGCGTCCTGCGGGCCGTCGCCGGTCGGGAGGCCGGCCTTGGTGGAGATGAGCACCTGGTCGCGGCGGCCGCGGACGGCCTGGCCGAGGACCTCCTCGGAGGCGCCGTCCGAGTAGACGTCGGCGGTGTCGAAGAGGGTGACCCCGGCGTCGATGGCGATGTCGAGCAGGCGGCGGGCCTCCTGGACGTCGGTGGTGCCCCAGGCGCCGAACAGCGGGCCGCGGCCGCCGAAGGTGCCGGTGCCGAGGCTGAGCGCGGGGACCTTGAGTCCGGACGCGCCGAGGCTGCGGTATTCCATCGCGGTGGTTGTGGTGGTGGTTGCGGTGGTGGTCATGCGGGTGCTCCCCTCGAAGCCGCTAATGGGACTTCCGTTCCGTTAAGATGTCTCGAAACTAGCAGACTCCACCCGACTAATGGAACAGGAATCCCGTTAATGGCCGTCGAGCCCCCCACCCCCGGCACCGCCCGCCCCGGCGGGCGGACCGCGCGGGTCCGCGCCGCCGTCCTGCGGGCCGCCGAGGACGCCCTGGTCGAGCACGGCTTCGCCGGGCTGGACCTCGGCGACCTCGCCCAGCGGGCCGAGGTCGGCCGCACCACCGTCTACCGCCGCTGGGGCAGCACCACCGCCCTGGTCGCCGACCTGCTGACCGACATGGCCGAGCAGTCGCTGCCGCGCGCCCGCACCGGCTCGCTCGCCGGGGACCTGCGGGCCAACGCGCAGCTCGTCCGGCGCACCCTCGCCGACCCCCGGCAGGGCGCGCTGTTCCGCGCCGTCCTCGCCGCGGCGAACGGCGCCCCGGGCACCGCCGATCCGGGCACCACCGAGGCGCTGCGGCGCTTCTACCGGCGCCGGGTGGAGGAATGGGCGCCGTGCGTCACGGAGGCCGTCGAGCGCGGCGAACTCCCGCCGGACACCGATGAGTTCGAGGTGATCCGGGCCGTCTCCGCACCGCTCTACTACCGGATGCTCACCACCGGCGAACCCCTCGACGAGGCCGCCGCCGACCGCGCGGCCGCCGCCGCCGAGGCCGCCGCCCGGGCGGGGGCGTACCGGCGCCCGTAGGGCTTGTCTGACAATTCGCGCGCCCGGCGGGAATCGTCAGACAAGCCCTACGGCCCGGGAACGCCGGACGGCCGGACGACGCGGGGTTGCGTCGTCCGGCCGTCCGGTGCGGTGAACCGCTCAGTCCTCGTCGAACTCCTGGTACTCCTCGCGCAGTTGCCCCAACAGCCCCGACCGGAGGTCCGACCTGTCCGGGCCCGCCTCGGTCACGGCCCCGGTCATCGATGGGTCTCCCCCGGTCGGAGCGGTGCGACGAACTCGGCCGGCCGCGCCCGGCCGGACGGATCCGGCCGGGCGCGGCGGCGTCGACGGCGGCTCAGAACCAGTCGTCGTCGTTCTCGTAGTAGTTGTTGACGACCACCTCGGGGCCGTCGTCGCTCAGCGCCTCACCGATCAGCATGCCGCCGACCAGACCGGCCGCGCCGGCGCCGATCATCGCACCGGTGCCGAAGCGGCGGCCCTCCGGCCGGCCCTGGCCGGGCACCTGCGGGTGGCCCTGCTGGACCGGCTGCGGGGAGCCGGCCTGCGGCGGGGTGTAGAACGGCGGCACGGTGGTCTGCACCCGCTGGGCGCAGGCGGCGCAGGCCTCGATCTGGCGCGGCACGCCCCACTGCGGCGACCACAGCACCGCCGTCGAACCGAGGCCGTGCGAGGGGTCGAAGAAACACGTCACGGGAGCGCTCCCTGTCACTGCGGGCTGGGTCGTCGGGGGGACGGCGGGCGCGACCGGCGCGGGCGCGACCGGCGCCGGGACGGGCGCGGCGGGCGCGGCCGGCTGGAGCACGTCGACGCCGAAGTCGGTGGCGATCCCGGCGAGGCCCGCGGCGTAGCCCTGGCCGACCGCGCGGAACTTCCAGTCCGCGCCGTGCCGGTACAGCTCGCCGAAGACCATCGCCGTCTCGCTGCCGGTCTCGGGCGTCACCGCGTAGCGGGCCAGCTCGGGCCCGCCGTCCGCGTCGGCGAGCCGGACGTACGCGCCGCGCACCTGCCCGAAGCTCTGCCGGCGGGCCGTCGCGTCGTAGATCGCGACCGCGAAGACGATCTTCTCGACCCCGGCGGCGACGTCCGGGAGCCGGACCTCGATCCCCTCCCGGTCGCCGTCGACCGCACCCGCCCCGCCCAGGTGGCGGACCGAACCGTCCGGGCTCCGCAGGTTGTTGAAGAACACGAAGTGCAGGTCCGAGAGCACCTTGCCGCCCGGCCCGCACAGCAGCGCGCTCGCGTCCAGGTCGCAGCCGGCCTCGGCCGTCCAGCCGAGGCCGATCCGGACCGTGCGCAGCCCGGGGGCCAGTCTGCTCAGCGAGACGTTGCCGCCCTTCGTCAGGGCCACACTCATGGGACTTCCTCCGTGCCGGTTGCCGCCGTATCCCCGTTCGACGACGACAACGCTGTAGAGCCCGTGCCGGTTCCCGCCCCCGTCGCGCGCGCCCGTCAGGGTCGCGTCAGTACCGGACGGGCAGTTCCAGCAGGCCGCGGGCCCGCAGGGTGGGCCGGTGGCGCAGCCGCTCGGCCGGCACGTCCAGGGCGAGGGCGGGGAAGCGGCGCAGCAGGGCGGTGAGCGCGAGGGCGGTCTCCATCCGGGCCAGCGGCGCGCCCAGGCAGTAGTGGATGCCGTGGCCGAGGGCGAGGTGGCCGTTCTCGCGGCGGCGCAGGTCGAGCCGGTCGGGGTCGGTGAACTGTTCGGGGTCGCGGTTGGCGGAGGCCAGGGCGAGCAGGACGGTCTCCCCCTTCGGGACGGTGACGCCGCCGATGGCGAGGTCCTCGCGGGCGAAGCGCCGGATGGCGAGCGGCGCCGGGCCGTCGAAGCGGGCGAACTCCTCGACGGCGCCGTCGATCAGCCCGGGTTCGGCGCGCAGCGCGGCGAGTTGCTCGGCGTGGGTGAGCAGGGCGAGGACGGCGTTGCCGATCAGGTGGACGGTGTTCTCGTAGCCGGCGAAGAGGATGAGGAAGGCGAGCGAGGTCAGTTCGTCCTCGCTGAGCCGGTCGGGCCGGTCGCCGGCGTCCTGCTCGTCCCGGACGGCGATGAGGTCGGAGAGCAGGTCGTCGCCGGGCTCGGTGCGCTTGCGCTCGATCAGGCCGGTGAAGAAGCCGAGCATGGCCTTGACGGCGGCGCGGGCCTGTTCGGGGCGGGTCGGGTCCGGGGCGATCAGGGCGTCGGTCCAGGCGCGGAAGTCCTGGCGGGCGTCCTCGGGGACGCCGAGCAGGTCGCAGATGACGGTGATCGGCAGCGGGGCGGCGTAGTCGGCGATCAGGTCGGCGCGGCCCAACGGCTCGATGCGGTCGAGGAGTTGCTCGGCGACGCGCTCGATCGGGGCGTGCAGGGCGGTGATCCGGCGCGGGGTGAAGGCCCGGGAGACGAGGCGGCGGATCCGGGTGTGGTCCGGTGGGTCCATGTTGAGCAGGTTGGCGTCGAGCGCGGGCGGCAGGGCGAAGCCGCGGTAGTTGCCGGGTGCGGCGTGCGCCTTGTCGAGGGCGAGCCGGGGGTCGGCGAGGGCCTGGCGGACGTCCGGGTAGCGGGTCACCAGCCAGACGGGCAGTCCGTCCGGGCCGAGGACGCGGTGCGCGGGCGCTTCGGCGCGCAGCCGGGCGTAGCCGCCGTAGGGGTCCGTGATCAGGGCTTTGACCGTCGGGTCGATGTCGAGGGGTGTCACCTGGCCAGCCTACGGGCACCGGCCGGGCGGTCTGGCGGGGCGTCAGGCCCTCGATTTATTGTCAGTCGCATGACACGCCTTCGCCGCGCCGCCGGACTGGCCGCCGCCCTCACCGGCACGCTCGCCGCCCTCCTCGCCCCGGCGGTCGCCCAGGCCGCCCCCGCCTCCACCCGCGTCCCCGCCCGCTGTGCGGTCGCCGACACCGCGCCGACCGACGCCGAACAGGCCCGGCTGCAGGACGGCCGCACCGCCGCCTTCACCGAACGCTCCGGCCTGGACGGGCTGGTGCACGCCTTCCCCGCCGCCCTGTGCGCCGCCCGCGGCGGCCGCCAGGCCGAGCGGATCGTCACCGCCTGGGGCCGGGCGCTGTGGCAGGCGGGCGTCGACCGCGCCCAGGGCCGCCGCCCCGGCGGCGAGCTGCCCGCGCTCGACGACCGCCCGCTGTACTGGACGCGGCTCGCCATGACCGTCCAACTCGCCCGCTGGCAGCCGACGTTCGACATCGACCGGGCCGCGCTGCGGGCCCGCTTCGAGGACGCCTCGCGCGGCCTGGACGACGGCTTCGGCACCGACCCGGCCGTCCGCCACGTCTTCGTCAGCGGCTTCGACCCGTTCGGCCTGGACACCGAACCCCGCCGCGGCAACCCGTCCGGCGCCGCCGTCCTGCAACTGCACGGCCGGCGCATCACCCTGGCCGACGGCAGCACCGCCGAAGTCCGGGCCGTCGTCCTTCCGGTGCGCTACGCCGACTTCGACGGCGGCATCGTGGAACGCGCCTTCCGCCCGCACCTGGAGCGGTCCGGCCCGCAGGCCGCCGACCTGATCACCAGCATCAGCCAGGGCTACCCCGGCACGTTCACCCTGGAGGCCTGGGCCGGACGCGCCCGCTCCGCCGACCCGGCCACCGACAACCGCGGCGCGCTCTCCGGCGGCACCGAGCAGCACCCGGTGGACGCCCCCGGCCTGGCGGACGGGCCGCAGTTCATCCGCACCACGCTGCCCACCGACGCCATGACGGCCGTCCAGCAGCCCTACCCCGTCCTGCTCAACACCCCCGTCACCGAGATCCCCGAGGGCGCCACCGACCCCGTCGACCGCCCGGACGGCCCCACCCCGGGCTCCCGCGCCGTCGCCGGCGGCGGAGGCGGCTACCTCTCCAACGAGGTCGCCTACCGCTCCAACCGCCTCCGGCTCGACCTCGCCCCCGACCTCCCCGGCGGGCACCTGCACACGCCCGTCCTCACCGGCCTGCCCGGCGACCAATCCCTGCTCACCGGCCCCGAGTTCGAGCACAACGAGGCCGCCATCGCCGATCAGGTCCGGGCGATCCTGGGCAGCGCCCGGCTCTGAGCCGCCCTGCCCCGGATCCCGCTGCTCCGGCTCCCGCTACGCCGGGTCGGCGAAGCGGGTGCCGACCGCGCGGGCCCGGGACGCCGCGATCTCCGCGTACGCGGCGTCCCGGTCCGCCCAGTGCGAGCCCTCGACCGACTTGCCGCGCTCAAGGTCCTTGTAGACCTGGAAGAAGTGGGTGATCTCCAGCAGGTCGAACTCGCGCAGGTCCCCGACGTCCCGCAGGTCCCGGTAGCGCGGGTCGCGGGCCGGCACGCACAGCACCTTGTGGTCCGGGCCGCGCTCGTCGCGCATCACCCACACGCCGACCGCCCGGCAGGTCCGCACGCAGCCCGGGACGGCCGGCTCCCCGCCCAGCACCAGGGCGTCCAGCGGCTCGCCGTCACCGCCGAGGGTGCCCACGACGTAGCCGTAGTCGGCCGGGTAGGCGGTGGCCGTGAACAGGGTGCGGTCCAGCCGGATGCGGCCCGCCGAGAAGTCCATCACGTACTTGTTCCGCGACCCCTGCGGGATCTCGATCATCACCTCGAACTCCACCGCGGCCTCCTCCTCGGCGCCCGGGGACGGCTCCTGGGGAGATTGTCCGCCGTTCCGGGCCACCCGGCACCCCTCCGCGTTCAATCCCGTCCGCTACCATCCCCGCCCATGGGGAGCTGGCGGGTCACCGTGCTGGACCACCACCGCGCGGACGGCGGGCGGCCGCAGGGCCGCCCGGAGGGGCCGCTGGCGCGGCGCGACGGCATCCAGGTGCACGGCCGGGACGGCGAGCTGAGCTGCACCGACACCACCGGCCGGCTCCGCTGGCGGGTGCCCTGCCCCGGGCGGCCGAACGCCGCGCACCTCTCCTCCGGGCGGGTCCTGGTCACCACCGACTCCGCCGGGTACACCGCCTGGGGCACCCTCGGCCCCGCCCTGCTGCTGGACCTCGCGGACGGCGCCACCGTCGCCGAACTGCGCGGCGAGCGCGGGGCGGCCCTCGGCGGCGGGCGCTTCGCGCTCGGCCTGGAGGGCTACGGCACCTTCGACACCCGGGCCTACGACCGGGACGGCACCCTCGTCGACTCCTGGCGCAGCTTCGGCCACTACGTCGTCGGCAGCGGCCTGCGGGTGGTCGAGACGGACCGCCGGCTGCCCACCGAGTCCCGGGTGGTCCGGCTGCTCCCCGGCGGCCGGATCGAGCGCGGCCCGCTGCTCACCGACCCGCAGGCCCCCGCTCCCCTCGTTCTGCCGGACGGCACCCTGCTGGTGCTGGACGCGGGGGTGCTGCGCGCGGTCGGGCGCGAGCTGGACGACACCGCGCTCGCCGACCTCCTCCCCCTGCCCGCCGACCAGGGCCACCGGTTCACCGGCACGCTGCACCGAACGGCCGAGGGGCTGACGGTCACCCTGGTCGAACGCCACCCCACCCGGATGGGCCACTACACCACCCACGCCTGGGACCTCGCCCTCCACGCGCCGTAGATCCGCCCAGCCGATGATCGGCAACTCCGGGAAGGAGGGCCGGGGGCCGCCGTGGCCGATCAGGTGGCTCGCCCGGCCCCGGGCGGACCCCGACTACCTCGGGGCGCCGCCGAATTCGCGTACGGCGTCGGTGACGATCGCCTCCAGTCGGGCGTGGTGGGCGCCGCGCCAGTAGGCCTGCCCGCAGTCGCCGCACTGGGCGAAGGCGTCGTAGGAGCGCTCGGTGCCGTCGTGCAGCTGCTCGCGCACGGTGGTCTTGGCGACGGCGCTCAGCGTGCCGTTGCAGGTGGTGCAGCGGCTCCACGGCACGAGCGGGGGCGCGAACCGGGAGAGCACGTCGCGCAGTTGCTCGGCGGGGCGGTGGCTGTAGACGTACGCGCCGGCGAACAGTTCGCGGCGGCGCAGCAGGCCGCGGTCGCGGGAGAGCATGACGCGCCGCTCGGCGGCGGAGCGGGCGGCGAGCGCGGCGTCGCCGATGTCCGGGTTCTCGTAGGCGGCGTCGATGCCGAGCAGGCGCAGCCGGCGGGCGAGGGTGCCGAGGTGGACGTCGAGCAGGAACCGCGGTGCCGCGCCCACGGGTTGCGGCCGGGCGACGGCCGCGACCGTGATCTCCTCACCGTCCGCCGGGACGTGCGCGTCGGGCACCGGCCGGCCGTCCACCAGCAGCGCGCCGACCTCGGTCAGCGGCACGCCCAGCGACTCCACGACGTGACCGAGCGTGGAGGTGCCGTCGGTGCGCAGCTCGGAGCGCCCGGCCCGCCGGGGCGCGGAGACGAAGAGGTGCAGCTCGGGGGCGAATTCGAGCCGGATCTGGGGTCGGTCCACCCGGCCAGCATGCCAGCGGGCGGGTGGCCCGGGCCACCGGGTTTCCGGCGCGGCCCGGGGCCCCGCCCGTCCGCGTGGGCGTCAGCGCTGCGGCAGCTCGCAGCCGTCCGGGCCGCAGGCCGCGCCGTCCGTACCGCCCGCGCCCTCTCCGACCAGGGTCAGCGGCACCGGCACCCGGGTCTCCCAGGCCTGCTCCAGCGCCCGGGCGAACGTCTCCGCGGGCTGCGCGCCGGAGACGCCGAGGCGCCGGTCGAGGACGAAGAACGGCACGCCGGTCGCACCCATCGCGCTCGCGGTCGCCTCGTCCTCGCGCACGGCGTCCGCGTACGCCTGCGGGTCGGCCAGCACGGCGGCCGCCGCCTCGCCGTCCAGCCCCGCCTCGACGGCCAGTTCGACCAGCCGCCCCGGCTCGAACGCCGAACGCTCCTCGGCGAAGTTGGCCCGGTACAGCGCGTCCAGCAGCTCGCCCTGCCGGCCGTGCTCCTTCGCGAAGTGCAGCAGGCGGTGCATGTCGAAGGAGTTCGCGGCGTCGCGCCCGCCCGCGTACGGCAGGCCCTCCCCGCGCGCGTTCTCGGCGATCCGCGCCTCCGTGGCCTCGGCCTGCTCCAGGCTCATGCCGTACTTGGCGGCGAGCAGCGGGATGACCGGCCGGGCCTCGTGCGGCGCGCGCGGGTCCAGCTCGAAGGAGCGGTGGACGACCTCCACCTCGCCCCGGTGCGGGAAGCGCTCCAGCGCCCGCTCGAACCGCGCCTTGCCGATGTAGCACCACGGGCAGTTGATGTCACTCCACACTTCGACACGCACGGCGCCGCACTCCTTCCGTCCCGCGCGGACCTCCCGCGCCGGCTCGGGGCACAACACGCTCGACGGGCTGAATATTTCTCGTCCTGAAATGTTCAGGTGCGGGCGGCCCGGTGCCGGCCCCGCACGGCTCAGGAGGCGGACGGCTCGATCTCCCCCGCGAAGACGATGACCTGGTCGATGAGGTTCCGCCGCAGATGGACGACGTCCGTTCCCGTCAGGCGGGGGCCGCCGTCCGGCGTGGTGAAGGCCCACCGGTACCGGGCCCACTCGTCGGGCATGTCCACCGCCGAACAGCGCGCCATCGTGCCGGTCCCCGCCGGGTGGTGCCGGATGTCCAGCACGAACCGTTCGACCGCCGCGATTCCCTCGCTGCGGCCCAACGGCCCCCAGAAGACCACGTCCGAGGTCAGGGCCTGGGCGAGCAGGGCAGTCACATAGCTGTCGTCCGAGGCGTTGAACGCGGAGATGAATGTGTCGATCGCGGTGCGTGCCGTCTCTTCCTGCATCCCCCAGTCATACCAGCCGCTGCGCGTGCGATCGTCCCGCGAGCCCGAACCTCTGCGGCCGGCCGGGTCGACTCCGCGCTACACCCCGGCCGGGGCGACCGCCACGGTGTCGCGGTCGCGGGCCGCCCAGCGGGCGATCGGGCCCATCGCGTAGCCGGCGGCGAGGAAGACGCCGCCGAAGGCCAGCCAGCCGGCGAGGCCGCCGTCGAGCAGCAGGGTGGTGAGGAGCAGCGGTCCGAGGGTGCGGGCGACGGCGACGCCGGTGTTGAAGAAGCCCTGGTACTGGCCGATGCGCTCCGGCGGTGCGAGGTCGAAGCCGAGCTGCCAGGAGCCGGCCGACTGCCGCATCTCGCCGACCACCTGCAGCGAGGCCCCGGCGACCAGCAGGGCGCCGATCGCCCACACCGGGACGTCCAGGGCGGACAGTCCGCAGACCACGCAGGACAGGAGCAGCAGCACGCCGGCCGAGCGGACGGCCCGCACCGCCGAGTCCAGCCCGGTGACGTCGCTCGCCGCGCGGACCTGGAAGAGCAGCACGGCCACGGTGTTGAGCACGAACAGCGCCGAGCCGAGCCAGCCGAGCCCGGGGGCGCGCTGGGCGATCCACAGCGGGAAGATGAGGCTGAGCAGCGGCATCCGCAGCAGCAGCACGGTGTTGACGGCGGTGACGGCGGCGTAGCGGCGGTCGCGCAGCACGGCCAGCCGCGGGCCGGCGCCCGGGCCCGACTCCGCTTGCGCGGGCGGGACTTCGGGCAGTCGGCGGAGCAGCAGCGCACCGGCCAGGAGGCCGAGGACGGTGAGGACGAAGGCGCCGAGGTAGGCGGTCCGGGTGCCGATGGTGAGGGCGATGCCGCCGATGGCGGCGCCGACCGCCAGGCCGCCGTTGAGGGTGGACTGGAGGTGGGCGAGCAGCCCGGTGCGTTCGGCGCGCGGCACCAGGCCGGCGACCAGCGCCTGCCGGGCGGCGCCGAGCCCGGACTGCGCGGTGGCGTACAGGCAGATGGCGAGCAGGAACGGCAGGAAGGAGCGGATCACCAGGAACGCGCCGACCACGGCGGCCGCGCCGAGCGCGAGCGCCACGGCCGTGCGGCGCGGGCCCCGGCGGTCGGCGAGGTGGCCGAGCGGGACGCCCGCGACCGAGCCGATCGCCCAGCCGACTGCGAGGCCGGCGCCGAGGGCGGTGGCCGACATGCCGACGACGCGGGTGAAGTAGAGCGCGGAGCAGGTGTAGTAGGCGCCGTCGCCCACCGCGCTCGCCAACTGGGCGGCGGCGAGCGTGCGCTGGGGTCCGGCGGGCGGCAGCAGGGTGAACCGGGCGGTGCTGTGGTTCGGCACTTCGTTCCTGTTCTCCGGCTTCTCCGGCCGGACGGGAGGCGCCGGGCGGATCGGCAAACGGGCGAGCGGTCGGGTGAGCGGGCGGACGGGCGGGCGGCGCGCGGGCCGGGCGTGCGCAACCGTTCGCGTCGGCCCCCAACGACGTCGGACCCACCCTAGGGCCCGAATGGACCGCGCGACAGGTCCAGTGATCTTGGATTTTCCTGGTCCACTTGCGGGTCGTCCGCCGCACCACCTGGCGAGTGGTGAACTCCCGTGCGACGGCGCCGGGTTGGCCGGGCCGGGCGCCGCCGCCCGGCACCGGCCGCGGCGGCCCCGGCTTTCCGCGGCCGTGCCCGCGCCCCGGACGTGCCGTCCGTACCCGCCCCGAACCGTCCGCCGGGGGCGTGCGAGGCACCCGTCCGCGCCCCTTGCGGAGGGCCGCCGGAGCCCGTGGTGACCCGTCAGTAGTGCCCTATGCTCGACGGCGTTCGCGATCCGGCACCGGGGCCGGCGCCGCCCGCACACCCGCCCGCGCGCCCGCCCGAGCCGGCGCCGCCACCCGCGCGAAGGGCCCCTCCCATCTGCACCTCCATCGCCCCCTCGGACATCGCCCCCTCGGACGAGGGCGGCCGGCCGGGCGAGGCCCCCACGACCGGCCGCCGCCGCTTCCTCACCTACCTGCTGGCCGCGCCGACCCTCACCGTCGCCGCCCGGATCGGCCTCGACGCCGCCGCGCCCGCGAGCGCACCCGCCGCCGTCCGGAACACCGCCGCCCGCACCGCGGCCGCCGCCACCGCGCCCCCGCAACTGCTCGGCCTGCCCGGCATCCCCGACGTCGTCGACCTCGGCGACGCCATCACCCTGGCCTGCCTGCCCACCGCCCACCTGCTGGTGCTCGAAGTCACCGCCGCCGGACGGGCCGTGCTGACCCTGCCCCGGCTGGAGGTCGGCCAGGGCCTCACCACCGCGATGGCCATGCTGGTCGCCGAGGAGCTGGACGCCCGGCTCACCGACGTGGACGTGCCGCTCTCGGACGGCCGCCCCGAGCTGCTGTTCAACCAACTGACCGGCGGCTCCACCTCGGT
The DNA here is from genome assembly GCF_000961885.1 of Streptomyces rubellomurinus. Taxonomy (GTDB): domain Bacteria; phylum Actinomycetota; class Actinomycetes; order Streptomycetales; family Streptomycetaceae; genus Kitasatospora; species Kitasatospora rubellomurina. The sequence goes on along the minus strand of NZ_JZKH01000025.1, from coordinate 45,607 downwards.
GCGCTCGCTGTACGAGCCGGTGCGCGCCGCGGCCGCCGCCGCCCGTGCCCGGCTGGTCACCGCCGCCGCCCAGCACTGGAACCTCCCCGCCGGCACCCTGCGCACCGCCGACTCCGCCGTCCTCGCCCCGGACGGCCGGCGGGTCGGCTTCGGCCGACTCGCCGCGGCGGCGGCCGCCGTGGCCGTGCCGGCCGTGCCCGCCACCCCCAAGCCCCCCGACCGGCTGCGCGTCGTCGGCACGCCGACCGGCCGGATCGACGCCCGCGACATCGTCACCGGCCGCGCCGCGTACACCGGGGACCTCCGGATCCCCGGTGCCGTGCCCACCGTCGTCGCCCGCCCCACCACCATCAACGGCACCCTCGCGAGCCTCGACGCCTCCGCCGCCCGCGCCATGCCCGGGGTGCTGGGCGTGGTGCGGATCCCGAGCGGCGTCGCCGTCCTCGCCGAGACCTTCGACCAGGCGCTCAAGGCCCGGAACGCCCTGCGCACCACCTGGCACCCCGGCCCGGTCGCGCACCTGTCCGGCGCCGACATCCGCGCCCGGCTCCGCGACGCCCACCCGCCGTTCCTGCTGCCGCCGCTGCTCACCCCGTACCTGGACGGCGAGTTCGACTTCGCCTTCGTCAACCACGCCCCGATGGAGGTGCTGACGGCGGTCGCCGACGTCCGGCCCGGCCGCGCCGACGTGTGGTTCGCCGCGCAGGCGCCGATCGTCGCCCAGCAGGCGATCGCCGCCGAACTCGGCCTGCCGCAGGGCGCGGTGACCGTCCACGTGGTGCGCGGCGGCGGCTCGTTCGGCCGCCGGCTGTTCTTCGACGCCGCGCTGGAGGCCGCCCAGGTCTCCCGGGCCGCCGGCCGCCCGGTCAAGCTGATGTGGACCCGCGAGGACGACATGCGGCACGGCCGGATGCGCCCCGCCAGCCACCACCGCGTCCGGGCCACCTACGGCCCGCTCGGCCAGGTCCTCAGCTGGGAGCACCGCGCCGCCACCGTCCGCACCGACCTGGGGCACGGCCTCGGCGAGGCCCTGACCGGAGCCGGGTTCGACCTCTCGCTCGCCGGGCTCAGCCTCGCCCAGGGCTTCTTCCTGCTCACCGAGAAGAACCCGTACGACGTCGGCGTCCCCACCCAGCTGCTCGCCGAGGTGGCGCTCGACATGCCCACCGGCAGCTGGCGCTCCGTCTACTCCGGCACCGTCCGGGTCGCCGACGAGATCATGATGGACGAGCTCGCCCGCCGGACGGGCCAGGACGAGGTCGCCTTCCGCCGCGCCCGGCTGCGCGGCACGCTCGGCCGGGCCGTCCTCGACACCGTCGCCCAGAAGGGGAACTGGGGGCGGCCGATGCCCCCCGGACAGGCCCAGGGCGTCGGCTACCACGAGGAGAACGGCGGCCGGGTCGCCTACCTCGTCGAACTCGACGCCACCGACCGGGCCGACCCCCGGGTGACCCGGGCGGTGTGCGCCGTCGACGTCGGCCGGGCGATCGACCCCCGAGGCCTCGAAGCCCAGCTGACCGGCACCCTGGTCGACGGCATCTCGGTGATCCTTCGGGCCGGCAACCACATCGACAACGGCGCGGTACGGGAGGGAAGTTACGCCGACTTCCGGTACGCCCGGCAGCGGGACACCCCGCCCGCGGTGGAGATCCACCTGCTGCCGCCGAGCGGACCGCCCGGCGGCGCGGGCGAGTTGGGGGTGGCGGCCGCCTGCGCCGCCGTCGCCAACGCCTACGCGCGGGCCACCGGCACCAGCCCCCGCTCCTTCCCCCTGGCGTTCTGACACCTCGCGATCCGACGCCTCACCTGCGGACGCCTCACCCCCCCCTGACGCCTACCCCCTGCCCTCGCGCCAAGGACCCCAAGGACGGCCACCACCCATGCCCAGCCACACCTTCGTCCTCAACGGGCGGCCCGTCACCGTCGAGGCCCCCGACGACATGCCGCTGCTCTGGGTGCTGCGCGACAAACTCGGCGTCACCGGCCCCAAGTACGGCTGCGGCGTGGGAGTCTGCCGCTCCTGCACCAGCCACCTCGACGGCGAGGAGTTCCAGCCCTGCACCCGTACGGTCAAGGACTGCGCCGGCCGCAGCGTCACCACCATCGAGGGCCTGGCCACCGGCGACACCCTCCACCCCGTCCAGGAGGCCTGGCTGGCCTGCGACGTCGCCCAGTGCGGATTCTGCCAGCCCGGCCAGATCATGACCGCCGTCGCCCTGCTGCGCCGCACCCCGAACCCGACCGACGCGGACATCGACCGGATCCAGAACATCTGCCGCTGCGGCACCTATCCGCGCATCCGCGCGGCCATCAAGCTGGCCGCCGCCCGGCGCCCCCGGGCCTGACACCCGGGGGCGGGGCCTACGCCGAGACCGGCGCCTGCGGGTCGCGGCCGAAGTAGGCGGCCAGCCGGTCGTACGGCGGCGCGTCCTCGGGAGCCGCGACCTCGGGGCCGAAGGCGTGGTGGTCCGCCTCGTCGCCCCGGTACTCGGGCTTGAGGGCGCCGTGCGCCCAGGCCAGTGCGGCGGCCGCCACCTCGTGGTCGAGTCCGCTGGTGGACTGGCCGGTGGCGCGCGCCAAGTCCCAGCCGTGGACGGCGAATTCGGCGATCTGCTGGTCCACCGGGAAGCGCCGGGGCAGCGTGCCGCCGGGGACCTCCAGCGTGCCGGTGAGGTCACCGGCGGCGCGCCAGGCCTCGACCAGCTCGGCCGCGCCCGCCTCGAAGGCGTGCAGCCAGTCCTCCTCCACCCGTTCGAAGGGCTGCGACCAGTCCGGCTGCCCGCCGCGCGCCCGGACGGTGAACTGCCGCAGGTCGAACAGCAGATGACTGACCAGGTCGCCGACGTCCCAGGAGCGGCAGGGCGTCGGGTGGGCGGCCAGCTCGACGCCGGTGCCGTCGATCAGCCCGGCGGTCTGCGCGAGCGCCCGGGAGAGCAGGTCGATCGGGTCGTCCGCTGCGGTCATGGGGCACACCTCTCGATCGGTGGGGGGACGGGCCGTGCCGGGCGATCGTAAGCGCGCACGCCGACAGCCGCCCGGCACGACACCGCGCCCCACCGGGTTCAGGCGGCGAACCCGCCGTCCACCGCCAGCTCCGCGCCGGTCACGTACCGGCCGTCCTCGCCGGCCAGGTAGGCGACGGCGCCCGCGACCTCCGCCGGCGCGCCGTAGCGGCCGAGCGCGGTGAAGCCTCGCTGGAAGTCGGCGGAGTCGCCGTCCGCCGGGTTCATGTCGGTGTCGATCGGGCCGGGGTGGACGAGGTTGACGGTGATCCCGCGCGGGCCGAGCTCCCGGGCCAGCGCCTTGGTCAGACCGGTCATCGCCGCCTTGCTGGTCGCGTACAGCACGGCGCCGGGGAAGGCGACCCGCTGCGCGAGGCAGCTGCCGATGGTGACGATCCGCCCGCCCTCGGCCAGGTGCGGCGCGGCCGCCCGGGCGTAGAGGTACGGCGCGCGGACGTTCACCGCCAGCAGGGTGTCGATCTCCTCGACCGCCGTCCCCCCGATCGGCCCGACCGCGCCGACGCCCGCGTTGTTCACCAGGACGTCCAGCCGGCCGAACCGTTCGACCACGGCCGCCACCGCGCCGCGCACCGCCGCCTCGTCGGCGCCGTCCGCGCGCACCGCCAGGGCGGTCCGGCCCATCGCGGCGATCTTCGCGACCACCGCTTCGGCGCGCTCGCTCCCGCCCCGGTAGGTGAGCGCCACGTCGGCGCCGTCCTCGGCCAGTCGCAGCGCGATCGCCGCCCCGATCCCCCGGCTGCCGCCGGTCACCAGAGCCACCTTGCCGTTCATCGTCGTCATCTCTGTCGTCATCTCCGCAGAACTCCTCGTGCCGTTCGCTGATCCGACTCGATCCTCGATCAGAGCGCGCGGAAGTTCCGGCGACAATCGGACGTCGCGTTCGACCGTCGACCACCGGCCGGCGCAGGCCCCCACCCGCGCACGCCGAAGCGGCCGCCCCGGGCAGGGGCGGCCGCTCGGCGGCCGATGCGGGGCGGCGTCAGACGGTCAGGGTCTGGCCCGGGAAGATCAGGTCCGGGTCGGCGCCGATGGTGGCGGCGTTCCTGCTGTACAGGCTGACGGTGTCGACGCCGAACTTCGCCGCGATGTCGCTCAGCGTGTCGCCGCTCCTGACGGTGTATCCGCCGGTGGCGGCGCCGTTCGTCGGCCGCTCGCTCTTCGGGGCCTGGGTGCTCGGGGCCTGGGCCTTCGGGGTCTGCGCCTTCGGGGCCTGGGCCTTCGACGGCTGCCCCTTGGGCGCGGCGTGCCTGGGCTCCTGCGCCTGCGGCTTCGCCTTGGCCTTCGGCGCGGCCTTGCCGGTGGGCTTCGCCGCCGGCTTGGCCGGGGCGTCGTCCGAGCCGTCCGAGGCGCTGCCGGAGGTGTCGACGGCGGCGGGGGCACCGCCCTTGGTGAGGCCGGCCTTGGCGGAGCAGACGGGCCAGGCGCCCGGGCCCTGCGAGGCGAGGACCTTCTCCGCGACGGCGATCTGCTGCGCCCTGCTGGCCTGGTTCGCCTGGGGGGCGTACGCGGTTCCGCCGTACGCGGCCCAGGTGGAGGGGGTGAACTGCAGTCCGCCGTGGAAGCCGTTGCCGGTGCTGATGCTCCAGTTGCCGCCGCTCTCGCACTGGGCGACGGCGTCCCAGGTGGAGGTGGTCGCGGCGGAGGCCGAGGTGGCCGTGACGAGGCCGGCCACCGGCAGGGCCGCGACGGCGGCGCCTGCGACGACCGCCATCCGCACGCGGTTGCGCTTGGTGACGGTGGCGGGGGTGGCAGCGGCGGTCTCGTGACGGGGAGTCATGTAGGTCCTCTCGACGAACCCCGGGCAGGCATGCGGAACCAGGCCCGGGACATGGGCCGGTCGTTTCCGCTCGCCTCACTCGATGGGCGGCCGGGCACGTGTCGGACGTGCCGTGCCGCCCCGGCCACCTCCGCTCGCCGACGACCTGTTCGAGCCGGTCCTGTCGGCGGGCACGGCCCTCGCGCCGGGTGCTAGTCGGCGGGCCGTGCGTCGGGGTGAACCCGGGTGGCGCTCGTTGCGCCGCAGAAGAAGCTACGGGCCGCCCCCGGGGGCGGCAAGCAATTCTTGAAAGCCGCAGGTCAGTTGACTGTTACCGGCGGTATCGATCAAGAAACTGCGCCCGGTTCGACCGCATTTGACTGCTTTCACAAGATCACATGGTCATTTCCCGTGCGTTCACTCACACCCGTGCGCCCGTCGAACGAGCCGCGCGCTCCACCCACGGCAACCGCGCACTGACGGTCCGTCACCATCGCTCCGCGATTTCCCGGCTACACACCGCAACCGAGTGACCTGCGCCACCTCGAACACTCTCCGCAGTCGCCCGGCTCCGCTCGGACACCTGCCGCCGCGCCGCCGGGTGCCGACGCGTGCCGACGCGTGCCGACGCCGATCGAACCCTCAGCCGCGTCCGCCGAGTTCGGCGTCCCGGGCCAGCAGCGCCGCCTGCACCCGGTTGTCGCAGCCCAACTTGGCGAGGATCCGGCTGACGTACGTCTTCACCGTCGCCTCGCTCATGTGGATGCGCGCCCCCGCGTCCGCGTTGGACAGCCCCTCCCCGAGCAGCTCCAGCACCTCCAGCTCACGCCCGGTCAGCACCTCCAGCCGCTGCCGGGCCCGCGCCGCCCGCGCCGCCGCCGTACCGCCGCGCCCGGCGGCCAGCGAGTCGACGATGTGCCGGGTCGCGGCCGGGGAGAGGAAGGCGTTGCCGCCCGCCGCCGCCCGGACGGCCTGGATCAGCTCGCCGGGCGCGGTGTCCTTGAGCAGGAAGCCGGCGCCGCCCTCGGTCACGGCGCGCAGGACGTTCTCGCGCTCCCCGAAGGTGGTGAGGATCAGCGCCCGCGCGCCGGGCGCGACCCTCGCCAGCTCCCCGAGCGCCGTCAGCCCGTCCATCACCGGCATCTGAATGTCCAGCAGCACCACGTCCACCCGGTGCGCCCGGGCCAGCTCCAACGCCTCCCGGCCGTCCGCGGCCTCCGCCACCACCTCGATGTCGTCGGCGGAGCCGAGGATCATCCTGATCCCGGCGCGGATGAGCGGCTCGTCGTCGGCGACGAGGACTCGGATCACGGCTGGTCGTTCCCCTCGAACGGAAATTCGGCTGCTGCCCCCATCCTCACATCCCCGGGCCGGCCGCCCGACCACCCGGGCCCCGGGGCTGCCCGCAGGCCGTCACCGCACGACGAAGTCCTGCTTCTCCACCAGCACGCCGTCCTTGAAGCAGAACCGCATCACCTCGTCCTCGCGCCAGTCCGCGCTCTGGTCGCCGGACAGGAACCAGCGGCAGCGCGCGCCCTCCGGCGGGGTCGGCCCGCTGTGGTGGAAGTCGCCGGTGAAGAAGTCGTTGCCCTTCGGCAGCCGCTCCTGCACCTCGCCCGCCGGCATGCCGACCTGCAGCTCGTCGTACAGCGCCTTGCGGACCGTCGCGTCGCTCGTCCCCTGCAGGAACGCCACCACGCCCCAGACCAGCAGCGCCAGCACGGTGATCACGACGCCCACCACGCCGACCGCGCAGCCGAGCGCGGGGCTGCGCCGGCGGCCCTCCTCCTCGCCGACCTCCGGCAGGCCCGAGTACAGCCAGTCGTCCGGGTCCGCACCGGCCGGGCCGGCCCCGCCGTCGCCCTCCGCCCCCTCGTACGGGAGGACGGCCGCCAGCCGGAACCCCTGCTCGGGCGTCGCCCCGGCGTGCACCATGCCGCCCGCCAGCCGGGCGCGCTCCCGCAACCCGGCCAGCCCCTGCCCGCCGCTCACGGCCGCGCCCGCGCCGGCGCGCGCGCCCACCAGCTCCGGCGCGCGCGGATTCGTCACCTCCACCACCAGCGCGTCCGGCTCGTACCGGAGCGCGACGGCGATCGGCGCGCCGGGGGCGTGCTTGTGCGCGTTGGTGAGCGCCTCCTGCACGATCCGGTACGCCGCCTGGTCCACCGACGCCGCCAGCGGGCGCCGCTCGCCCTCGGTCGTGAAGTCCACCGCCGCCCCGGCCGCCCGGGAGGCGTCCACCAGGCCCGCGACCCCGTCCACCCCGCCCCGGCCCGCCGCCGGACCCACCGCCGGGGGCGGGGTCGTCGACTCGTCGTGCAGCACCCCGACCACCTCGCGCAGCTCGCGCATCGCCGAGACCGCCGCCTGCCGCAGCACACCGACCGCCTCGCGCTGCCGCTCGGTCAGCGTGCGGTCCACCTCCAGCGCGCCCGAATGCACCGAGATCAGCGCCAGTTGGTGGCCGAGGCTGTCGTGCATGTCCTGGGCGATCCGGTGCCGCTCGCGCAGCCGCGCCTGGTGCACCACCATCACCCGCTCGCGCGACAGCTGCTCCCGGCGCTCGCGCAGCGCGTCCAGCAGGGCCCGGCGCTGCGCCCGGTAGCGGCCCCACAGCGCGGGCAGCACGGCGACCAGCAGGAAGAAGCCGAGCGACAGTCCGACGATCAGCTTCGGCGCGGCCGAACCGGCGTCCTTCACCGCGCCCGTCACCGTGAACAGCAGCCACCCGAGCGCGAAGGTGCCCACCAGCCGCCACACCGCCCGGATCCCCGCCCCCGCCGCCCACCCGGCGAACACCAGCAACGGGAACGGCCCCGCCGAACAGCCCGTCGCGGCGGCGGTGAGCAGCAGCACCGACGCCGGGAAGGCCCGGCGCAGCACGAACAGCACCACCGTCCCCAGGGCGAACGGCACCTCCAGCCCCGAGTCGGCGGCCACCTCCAGCAGCGCGGCGACCGTGCCCAGCAGCACCGCGAGCAGCACCTCGCCGACCACCCGCCGGGGCCGCCAGGGGCCCGGCAGCGCCTTCCGTACCGCTCTCTTCCAGGCCCGCGCGATCGCATTCACCCGTCGAGGCTACTGGGCCCGTCCGCCGGACGGCCGTCCCCCTTCGTCGTCGCCCGCACCGACGAAAGTCGCCCCCTCGCCGGGCGGGGCCGCACGCCGCGCGCCCTCGCTCAGTCCGTCGCCGTCAGCAGCAGCGCCACGTCGTCCACCCGGTGCACCGGCCCGACCTCCCGCAGCAGCCGGCCCGCCAGTGCCTCCAGCCCGGCCGCGCCCGCGCCCGGGCCGCCGCCGCGGGCCAGGGCGGCCCGGAGCCGCTCGACGCCCTGGTCGATCGCCTCGGCCGGGTCCTCCACCAGTCCGTCGGTGTACAGCGCGAGCAGCCCGCCCGGCGGCAGGCGCCGTTCGGTGACGGGGTACTCCGCCCGCTCGTCGACCCCGAGCAGCGGCCCGCCGGCCACGTCCAGCACCTCGGCCCGCCCGTCCGGGTGGCGCAGCACCGGGGGGAGGTGGCCGGCGCGGGCGATCCGCAGGGTGCCGTCCGCCGGGGTGAGGCGGGCCAGGCAGCAGCTGGCGAGCAGGCCGGGGTCGAGGTCGAGCAGCAGTCGGTTGGTGCGGGCGAGCACCTGCCCGGCGGGTTCGCCGCCGCTGGCGAACGCCCGTACAGCGCTGCGCAGTTGGCCCATCGCCGCGGCGGCGGCGACGCTGTGCCCCTCGACGTCGCCGATCACCAGGGTGAGGTCGCCGCCGGTGGTGATGGCGTCGTACCAGTCGCCGCCGATCTCCATGCCCTGGGTGCCGGGCAGGTAGCGGGCGGTGATCCGGACGCCGGGGATCCCGGGCAGCCGGTGCGGCAGCAGGCCCTGCTGGAGGCCGCGGGCGAGCGCGAACTCGGCGTCGTAGAGGCGGGCCCGCTCCAGCGCCTGGGCGATGAAGCCGCCGAGCGCGGTGAGCAGGCCGCGGTCCTCGGCGGTGAAGACGCGCGGCCGGTCGAAGCCGAGGATGCAGCTGCCGATCGGCTGACCGGAGGCGATGAGCGGCAGGAACGCCCAGGCGCCCATCTCGTCGATCGCCAACCCGGGGTAGGCGGCGGTGAGTTCGCGCACCGACTCGAAGAAGATCGGGGTGCCGGCGCTGAGCGTCTCCGCGCCGGGGACGCGGGCGCCGACCGGGGTGGCCTCGAAGCCGTCCAGGAAGCCGTCCGGGTAGCCGCTCTGCGAGACCAGGTGCAGGCGGTTGTCGCGCACGACGTAGATGGCGAGCTCCTGGCCGCCGAAGGCCGGGAGGATCTGCTCGGCGACGGCCCGGCAGACGTCGCGCGCGGTGACGGCCTCGGTGAGCGCGCTGGCGAGCTGCAGCAGGTGGTGGGTGCCGCCGAGGCCGGCCGAGGAGGCGTGGACGGCGGGCGGCGGGGCGGCGGCCGGTTCGGCGGCGCCGGGCGGGGCCTCGGCGGCGACGACCCGGCCGGTGACGCCGTGCGCGTCGGGGTAGAGCGAGAAGGCGAGCCAGCCGGCCGGCGGGCGGGCGGCGAGGAAGGCGGTGGGCCGCTGGGAGAGCAGGGCGGCCCGGTAGCGGTTCTCGTAGAAGGGGTCGGCGAGCCAGGGCAGCGCGTCCCAGGGGTGCCGGCCGACCAGGTCCTCGCGGCGGACGCCGAGCAGCGGCTCGATGCCGCGGTTGGCGTAGCCGATCCGGCCGTCCGGGTCGAGCGAGAAGACGCCCTCGCGCAGCCGTTCGACGGCGGCCGCGGCGGCGGTCAGGGTGCGGACGTCCAGGACGGCGCCGACCAGGTGGGTGCGGCCGTCCGAGATGGCGGAGGGCACCCGGGCCCACAGCTCCACCGGGTACGGGTGGCCGTCCCGCCCGAGCACCCGGACGCGGGCGGCCAGCACCTCGCCCTCGGCCAGCGCGGTGCGGGCGGCGGCCCGGAAGCCGGCCAGGTCACCGGGGGCGATCCGGGCGGAGAGGGCGGCCACCGTGCCGTCGAACTCGTCGGGCCCGAGGCCGAAGATCTCGCAGAACCGGGCGTCGGCGGCGAGCGCGCCGGTGGCCACGTTCCAGTCGAACAGGCCGACCCGGGTGGCCGGCGGGGCCGCCGGCGCCAGCTCCACCACGGGCGCGTCCCCGGTGGGCTCCACGGGCTGCCCGGCGGCCGCCAGCTTGGACAGCCCGTCCGCGAGTTCGGCGGCGACGGCGGCCAGCCGGCGGCGCGCCCGGGCCGACACGCCCTCCTCGGCGGCGGGCCACAGCACGCTGAGCACCCCGAACGGCTCGGCGCCGGCCCCGACCGGCACGCAGGCGCTCGCGTAGTCGTACGGCAGGCCGACCGCCAGCTGCGGGAAGCGCCGCATGGTGTCCTCGGTGTCGGCCAGGGCGATCGTGCGGCCGGTGCGGAAGCAGACCGCGACGGGCAGCGGCCCGGCGGCGGCGATCCGCCGGAACGGGCTCATGATCGACAGCGGCACGCCGGCGATGGTGCAGAGCAGCAGCGAGCGGCGGTCCGGCGAGCGCAGGTACACCATCGCGCCGTACGCCCCGGTGCGGCCGAGCGCGCGCCGGGCGGCGTCCGCGAGCAGGTCGTCCCGCTCGGGGGCGGCGTCCCCGGCCGCCCCGGCGGGGTCCCCGGCCCCGCCGGTCGGATGCGGATGGCGCATGCTCTTTTGCTACGCCGGGCCCGGAACGGTGTCAAGACGAGCCCCGCGCGCCCCGGAAGTCCCACCCCGCCCCGCGCGCCCCGACACACCGGGCGCCCCGACCCCCCCCCCGGACCCGGCCCTCACACCGAGCCGAGGTCGACCTCCACCGGGTACGGCACCACGGCCGCCACCCGCCCGGCGAACAGCTCCCCCGCCCGGTACGCCCGGCTCGCCTCGTCCAGCACGTAGGTGTGGACGACCGGCACCCGGCCGACCGCCTGCTCGATCCGCCAGTAGAAGGGGATCCCGGCCTGCGCGTACTGGGCGAGCTTGACCACCCGGTCGGTGGTCTCCGAGCCCGGCGAGACGACCTCGACGAGCAGCAGCACGTCCTCGGGTCTGGTCGGCGACTTGTCGATCGTGTCCGCGCGATAGACCCCCACGTCGGGGCGGCGGTTGTTGAGCGGCACGTCCTGCAGCCGGACGTCGAAGTCCGTGTCGGCGTTCCACTCCGAGCCGCCCGCCTCGTCCAGGGCGTTCGCCAGGAGCCGCGCAAGCCTGTTGTGCCGCTTCGACGCGCTCGGGCTCACGACCACCATCCCGTCGACGATCTCGATGCCCGCGCACTGCTCCGCGGTCCAGGAGTCGTACTCCTCGCTGGTGATCTGCCGGTGCATCCACTCGGGTGCGATCATCTCGGCCGTCACTGCGTACCTCCCCTGAGTCGCTGGGCGGGCCGGTGCTGTGAGACCCACCGTAGTGCACCCGGAGGGTGAGGTTTCGGGTGGTTCGCGGCCGTTCGATATCCTCGGCCGGCGAGGGGCGGCGGTTCGGGTCGCCCATGGGGGAAGCGAGAACCGGTATGCAGTCGCCGTCGTCCGGAGGGCCCGCGCAGGATCAGGACGCGGCGTGGCAGTGGGAGGCCGAGGTGGACGGCACCGGCGGCGGCGAGCCCGGGGACGTGATCGGCGACGACCGGCCGCGGCCCACCCGCCGCAGGCTGCTGCTCGGGGCCGGGGCGCTGGCGGCCGGCGCGGCCGTGTGGGCCCTGACCCGTGCGGCCGCCGAGCCGGACGGCCCCGCGCCCGCGCCGACGAAGCCGCAGCCGACCGCGCTGTCCGGCCCGACGCCGCTGTGGACGTACCGGGGCGCCGAGCCGATGACCCCCGAGCGGCTGCCCCGCCCGCCGGAGCGCCCGCTCTACCTGTCCAAGGCCGGCCTGCAGGTGCTGGACCCGGCCACCGGCGGCGCCGCCCGGCTGGTGGTCTTCGACCCGCCGCCGCAGCCGGGCTGGCCGAGCGACGTCACGCCGCGCCCCAAGGTCCTGCTCGGCCCGCAGCACCTCTTCACCCTCACCTCCCCCGGCCACCTCGACGCCCGCCACCTCACCGACCCGGCCGGCGACTGGAGCCTGCCGCTGCCGGAGGAGCTGGCCGACGGGCAGAGCGGCGGCCTGGGCGGCCCCGGGCTGTCCGTCTGCGCGGACGGCGTGCTGTACGGCTACGCCTGGGGCCCCTACCGCGGCAACGAACCGTCCGTGGACCGCCTCTTCGCGCTGCGCCTCGCCGACCGCGCGCTGCTGTGGACCGTCCGCACCACGGACGACGAGCAGATCGTCGCCGTGAGCCCGGCCGACGGCGGCCGGGTGGCCTGCTCGCGCGGCCTCGGCGAGCGCACCCAGCTGGTGGTCCGGGACGCCGCGGACGGCCGGGAGCTGTGGACCTCCCCGGGCTCGGGCTGGTGCACCGCCGGCCCGAAGCACTTCCTCCTCCAGGACGGCACCGGCGGGATCCGCGCGCTGAGCCCCACCGGCGAGCAGGTCTGGACGTACGGCCCGGCGCGGGGCGAGTCCTGGCAGTCGATGCCGCCCGTCCCGGACGGCGGGCAGCTCTACCTGCCGCGCGACAACGGCGTGGTCACCGCGCACGACGCGGCCACCGGCGCGCTGCGCTGGAGCTGCCGGATGCCGTTCCTGCTGGACCGGCGCAGCCACCCGGTGGTCGCCGGCGGCACCCTGTTCGTCCCCGGCCCGGCGGCCGGCGGGGTCTGCGCGGTGGACACCGCGAACGGCCGGCTGCGCTGGAACTTCCGCGACTCCGGCCCCGGCCGGGACGTCTGGACCCTCGCCGCCGACGCCGACCGCCTCTACGCGGGCCACGACGACGTGCTGCACGCCCTCCCCCTGCACGAGGGCGGCTCCGGGACGGGCGGCACGGCCTGATGCGGGTCCGCCCGATCTCCCCCGACCGACTGGTCGAGCTGCTCGCCGAGCGGATCGCCGGGCTGCCCGGAGCAGGCCTGCCCGGCGCCGGGCAGCGGTGGCTGCGGGTGGCGGTGGACGGCGCCGGGCCCGCCCGGCCCGGCGCGCTGGCCGACGCCCTGGTGGAGCCGCTGCGGCTGCGCGGCCGCCCGTCCTTCCGGGTGTCGGCGGCCGACTTCCTGCGCCCGGCCTCGATCCGGCTGGAGTACGGCCGTCACGACGCGGACGCCTTCCACGACCTGTGGCTCGACGACGGCGCCCTGCTGCGCGAGGTGCTGGACCCGCTGGAGCCGGGCGGCACCGGCCGGGTGCTGCCCACGCTGCGCGACCCGGTCACCGACCGTTCGACCCGCGCCGCGTACCACCAACTCCCGCCCGGCGGCGTGCTGTTGCTCGACGGCCCGCTGCTGCTCGGCCGCTGGCTGCCGCTGGAGCTGACCGTCCACCTGGCGCTCACCCCGGCCGCGCTGGCCCGCCGAACCCCCGCCGACCAGCAGTGGACCCTGCCCGCCTTCGCCCGCTACGAGGCGGAGACCGCCCCCGCGGAGGCCGCCGACCTCACCGTCCGGATGGACGACCCGCGCCACCCGGCCCTGGTCGAGCGGCCGTAGGGAGCCCACCGGCCCGCTACGGTGGGCCGGGTGAACGAACACGCGGTGCCCGTCCTGCCGAGCCGGGACCTGGACGAGACGCTCGCCTTCTACGGCCGCCTGGGCTTCGAGCCCCGCGGCACCTGGCTCGCGGACGGCTACGCGATCGTGGTCCGCGGGTCCGTGGAACTGCACTTCCGGTACGACCCCCGGGTGGACCCGCTGGCCACGGCCGGCAGCTGCTACGTCCACGTGGAGGACGCGGACGCCCTCCACCGGGCGTGGGCCCGGATCGGCGTCCCCGCCGACGAAGCCACCGGCAGCCGTCTGACGGAGCCGACCGACACCCCGTACCGCATGCGGGAGTTCGCCCTCGTGGACCGCAGCGGGAACCTGCTGCGGATCGGCAGTCCGTCGCGGCCGTGACCACGACCGCGACCAGGACAACGGCCGCGGCTCGCCGGCTCGTCAGGGGCGGCGCCCCGTGCCGCCGCGCGGCGGCCGGCCGGCCGCCGCACCCGCCGGGGCCGGCCCGCGCTGGCAGAACGGGCACCAGAACACCGCCCGGTCCCGCGGGGCCACCCCCTGGCGGCCCGTCAGGACCGGTGTGACGCAGCGCGGGCAGGGCCGCCCGGCGCGGCCGTAGACCCAGTGCTGGTAGCCGGGCCGGGTGTCGCCGGTGGTGACGTGCCCGGGGCGCAGCTTGTTCGCCTCCAGCATCGCCCTGGCGCGCTCCACCAGCCGGTCGGGGTGCGGGAGTTCGCCGACCTCGGTCCACGGCGTGACGCCGGCGACGAAGCACAGCTCGTTGGCGTAGACGTTGCCGATCCCGGCGAGGTTGCGCTGGTCGAGCAGGGCTTCGACGAGCGGGCGCGCTGGGCGGGCGAGCAGGCGGCGGACGGCCTCGGCCGGGTCCCAGTCGGGGCCGAGCAGGTCGGGGCCGAGGTGGCCGACGATCCGCTGCTCGTCGGCGGTGCGCAGCAGTTCGACGACGGGCATCCGGTAGCCGATCGCGGTGCCCCGGTCGGTGCCGAGGACGACGCGGATCTGGTGGGCGGGGCCGCCGGTCCAGCGCTCGCCGGGGCGGTAGACCTCCCAGCGGCCGTCCATCCGCAGGTGGGTGTGCAGGGTGAGGCCGCCTTCGAGGCGGGTCAGCAGGTGCTTGCCGCGCGGGGTGACGTCGAGCACCCGCCGGCCGGCGAGGGCGGCGGTGGCGTGCGCGGGGACGCGGAGCTCGGCGTGGGTCAGCGGCTGCCCGGCGAGGGCCTCGCGCAGCCGGGCCGCCGCGCGGTAGACGGAGTCACCTTCTGGCATGTCTCCATCCTCCACCGCGCGGCGGCCCGGCGTGCCACCAGGGTCGGCTACTCGGCGGCCTGGCCCTCCCGCACGACGGTGACGGGGCAGGGCGCGTGCTCGACGAGGTGGCGGCTGACCGAGCCGAGCAGCACGCCGGAGAAGCCGCCGAGGCCGCGGCTGCCGACGACCAGCAGCGCGGCGCCGCGGGCGGCCTCCAGCAGGGCCTGGACGGCGTTGCCGGGCACCAGGCTCCGGGTGATGCGCACGCCCGGGTCCTCGCCGGCGACCTTGGCGATGCTCTCGGCGAGGGCCTGGCGGGCCAGTTCCTCGGGGTTGAAGGCCTCGGCGGGCACGACGCTCGGCCCGCTCCAGCCGTAGAAGGCCGGGTACTCCCACGCGGCGACGGCGTGGACGGTGCCGTGGACGGCCCGCGCGTAGTCGATCGCCCAGCGCAGTGCCTGCTCCGAGGCGGGCGAGCCGTCCACGCCGACGACGATCCGGGGGTCGGTGCTCATTGCGTGTTCTCCTTCGAGTGGTCCCCCATGGCCCGGCCCGGGATCAGCTCCGGTACGCCGCCCAGGCGTTCGCCATCCGCTGCGCCTGGCCCGGGGTGAACTGGGTCATGCAGGAGTCGTAGCTGTAGTCCATGAAGTTGTGGATCGGGTCGAGGCCGGGCCCGGCGCAGGTGTGGCGGCCCTCGGGGCAGCCGTAGGCGGCGCTGCGCTCGGGCGGGGTGTCGTCGACGTAGTCGCCCGGGCCCAGGCAGCCGCCCTGGAAGGTGTGGAAGAGGCCGAGCCAGTGGCCGGTCTCGTGGGTGGCGGTGTTGCCCTGGTCGTAGTGGGTGGCGGAGCCGCCGGGCAGCGAGGCGTCGAGCACGACGACGCCGTCGTCGGCCGGGTCGGAGCGGTAGGCGTTCGGGAAGGTCGCCCAGCCGAGCAGGGACTGGCCGAGGTGGGCGGTGTAGAGGTTGAGGGTGCCCTGGTCGCCCCGGTGCAGGGCCTGCTTCATCGCCTTCTCGGCCGCTGAGCCGGGGGTGACGCCGTTGTACCAGCCGGCGTTGTCGGTCCAGTCGGTGCCGGCCAGTTCGAAGTGGAAGCGGGTGTCGGTGTTGCCCTCGCCCTGGCCGCCGTAGGTGGCGTTCAGGTGGTCGATCTGGGCGTCGACGGCGCCCTGGGCGAGCCGGCCGGCCTCCCCGGAGTGGATCACGTGGACGTACACCGGGACGGTGGTCGGCACGGCGGCGAGCGGGACGTGGGCGGAGCCGAGCCGGGCCAGCCGTTCGTCGAGGTCGGCCTGCATGGCCCGGGCCCGGGTGGCGTCCACCGCGTTCGGATCCTTCCCGGACGGCCCGCCGGCCGGCTTCCGCGCGCCGGCGTCGGCGGCGTCCGCGGCATCGGCGGCATCCGCGCCGGTGCCGTCGCAGACCGCCGCCGCGGTCGCCGCGGCCGCGTGGTGCGCGGCCGGCGCGGCGAACTGGCTCAGGCCGGCCGCGGCGACCAGCGCGGCGGCGCAGGGGAACAGACGGGTGGCACGGGTGGCACGCGGGCGCACCCGGGGAGTACGGCGCATCTGCGCTCCTGACGAGGAGACGGGGAATCCGACGGAGGATCGGCCGCACCCCGGTCCCGCCCGGCGGCACTCGGCGGCGCTCGGCGCGGGCCCCCGGGGCCGCGGACCCGCCGAGACTACGACGCCGAGAAGTCGATCTCCCGCAGGGCGCGCGCGGCGGCCCGGTCGAGTACCACGGCCGACGCACAGCCGGCCGGCGGCTCCGCGGCCGCCGCCCGCAGCAACCGGGCCGCCGCGGCCCGGTGCCGGGCGAAGGCGTAGCGGGAGACGCCGCGCCCGCGCCGGCGCTGCCCGTCCCGCGCCTCGGCGGGCCCGACGTCGAGCACCAGCAGGTGCACCCGGCGGCCCTGCCGGGCGGCGGTCCGGGCGAGCCAGGCCCGGACGAACGGCAGCGTGCCGCAGTCGTGCACGGCGAGCGGCCCGCCGTCCAGGACGGCCCGGCGCAGCCGCCGGTAGTGCGCGAGCCGGGCGAGCGGCCGGTAGAGCGCGTACGGGAGGCGGGCGGGCAGGCGCGCCGCGTACTCCTCGCGGACGAGCTGGGAGTCGACCAGCGGCGCGCGCACGCAGCGGCGCATCAGGGTGCTCTTGCCGCTGCCGGGCAGACCGGTGACCACCAGCAGGTCGCCCGCCGGGTAGTGCAGGGCGACCGGGCCCGGCCCGCGCAGCTCGTGCCGGCCGGCCCGGACGACCCGCCCCTCGAACCCCGTGCGCCCGTCCGCGGCGCGGGGCGGCGGCACCCGGGGCACCGCCGCCCGCGCCGTTCCCGTCCCGGTCACCCTCGCTCCCCCTGCCGTTCTCCCTCCCGGGAGCATCGCGCATTCCCAAGTCCGAGTAAAGACCCGAGGTCAGACGGCAGGGGCGCAGACCCCTACGGCAGCTGCGGGGCGAGCTGGGTGGCGATCAGCTCCAGGTGGTCGAGGTCGTGCAGGTCGAGGATCTGCAGGTAGATCCGCTCGGTGCCGACCGCCGCGTACCGGGCGATCTTCTCCGCGACCTCGGCCGGGGTGCCGGCCAGGCCGTTGGCCTTCAGTTCGTCCACGTCGCGGCCGATGACGGCGGCCCGGCGGGCCACCTCGGCGTCGTCGCGGCCGACGCAGGCGACCAGGGCGTTGGAGTAGACCAGGTCGTCGGCCCGGCGGCCGGCCTGCTCGACGGCGGCCTTCACCCGGCCGAACTGGACGGCACTGTCCTCGGCGGACGCGAACGGCAGGTTGAACTCGTCGGCGAAGCGCGCGGCCAGCGCCGGGGTGCGCCGGGCGCCGAGGCCGCCGACGAGCACCGGGATGTGGTCCTGGGCGGGCTTGGGCAGCGCGGGCGAGTCGGTCAGCGTGTAGTACTCGCCGGCGAAGTCGAAGGTGTCGCCGAGCTTGGTGTTCCACAGGCCGGTGATGATCGCCAGCTGCTCCTCCAGCCGGCCGAACCGCGCCTTGGGGAAGGGGATGCCGTAGGCGGTGTGCTCGTCCCCGTACCAGCCGGCGCCGAGGCCGAACTCGACCCGGCCGCCGCTCATCGCGTCGACCTGGGCGACCTGGATCGCGGTGACGCCGGGCAGCCGGAAGGTGGCGGCGGTCATCAGGGTGCCGAGCCGGATGGTGCTGGTCTCGCGGGCGAGCCCGGCCAGCGTGATCCAGGCGTCGGTGGGGCCGGGCAGGCCGTCGACGCCGCCCATCTTCAGGTAGTGGTCGGAGCGGAAGAAGGCGCTGAAGGCGCCCAGCTCCTCGGTGGCGCGGGCCACCCTGAGGAGGGTGTCGTAGCTCGCGCCCTGCTGGGGTTCGGTGAAGACTCGAAGATCCATGCGGACCATTCTGGTACGGACCGTCCGCCGTTCCCCGCCCGGATCCGGCCGAACCGGGGAACGTGCGCGGACCCGCCCCGGGGTGGCCAAGGTCTCAGCACGGAACCGTCACGACCCTGCGGTCCGCGGGCCCGGCTCGCCTACCGTGGACGGATGTTCGCGATCCCCGACGAGTCCTTCCGGCGCTCCCCCGACGAGCCGTCCGGCTGCCCGCTGCCCGGCATCGTGGCCGCCTTCACGCCCCGGCTGGCCGAGTTCGCCTTCGAGCCGGGCTTCGTCGCGGCCGTCGACCAGCACGTCGCGATGCTGCGCGAGCTGCTGTACGCGCAGGGGCCGGAGCTCGCGCCCCGGCCCCTGGACCGTGAGGAACTGTCGGACTACGCGCTGGGCTTCCTGGACGCGCTCGCCGAGATCGGCTGGCGGGAACCGGTCGGCCACGACTACGCCGTGCTCCGGCTGACCGCGATCTGCTGGCTGGTGCGCGAGCAGGGCCTGCTGGCCGTCTGAGACGTGACGGGCCGCGGCCCGTCACATCGGCCGGTCGCCGCCCTCGATGCCGGGGGCCGGCGAGCTGCCGGGGCCGGTCTGGGTGGTCGGGCGGACCGGCTGGTTGGCCATGGCGTCGGCCCGGCCGGCCTGGTAGGCGCTGCCGCGCAGCCGGGCGGTCTCCCGCTCGGCGCCGTCCAGCCAGCGCTCCCAGCGCTGGCGCATCGGCATGATCAGGCCGCCGCCGACGCCGACCACCAGCACGCCCGCGACGGACGCCAGCGCCGCGATCAGCACCGGGCCGGTGATCGCGGTGGCGATCCCGGCCTGGCCGAGCGCCGCGATCACGCCGAGCGCCACGATGAAGCCCCAGACCAGGGTGGAGACGGTGCGGCCGTACGCGGCGCCGGACAGCGCGTTGCGGACGATGTCGCGCACGCCGTTGGCGATGGCCATCGCGACCACCAGGATCACGACGGCGACGATGCCCCGGGGCAGCCAGGCCACGATGCTGTGGATCATCACGCTGATCGGGTTCGGGCCGAAGACGCCGAACGCCAGTTGCAGCGCCATCAGCAGCACCGCGTAGTAGACGACCTTGCAGACGATGCCGGTCAGGTCGTAGCTGGACCCGCTCAGGTAGCGGTCGATGCCGGCCCGTGCGGCGACCCGCTCCGAGCCCATCCGGCGCAGCACGCGGTCCAGCAGCCGGGCGATCGCCTTCGCCACGAACCAGCCGATGACCAGGATCGCCAGGAAGGCGAGGAACTGCGGAATGATCTTCGCGACCTTGGACCAGGCGTTGGTGAAGCCCGATCCGAAGTCCACGGACAGTGCGAGGTGCTGAGCCACGGAGTCCTCCACTCGGTGACACGGCGCCGAGCGGAACGGCGGCGCCGGGTGGCCCCCCACCCTTCGTGGATAGCAGCAGGCCGTACGGGCCGCGCGCGGCCGATGACCGGGATGGTTCCCTCGGGTGAACGGCGCCGCCGTCCGCCCGCGTAGAGTGGCAGTTCCGGCAAGTCCGGCCACACGGCGGCCGGGCGGAGGGGACCGAGGGTGAGCATCAGCGAGGCGGACAGCGGCACGGCGCGCGGCGGGGCCGGCGGCCACCGGCCGTTGCGGTGGCGGACCCTGCCCGAGCGGCCCGTGGCCGCCGTCCTGCTGCTGCACGGCGGCGAGGAGCACAACCTCGCCCGGCCCGGCCCGGTCAACCTGCCGCTGCTGCGGATGCGCGGCTTCCTGCGTCCGCTCGCCCGCGAGGCCGCCGCCGCGGGCGTCGCCGTGGGCACCGTCCGCTACCGGCACCGCGGCTGGAACGGGGAGCGGGCCGACGCCGCCCGCGACACCCTCGCCGCGCTCGACGAGCTCGCCGAACAGCTCGGCCCGGTGCCGACCGTCCTGGTCGGGCACTCGATGGGCGGCCGCGCCGCGCTGCGGGCCGGCGGGCACGAGACCGTCACCGGGCTGGTCGCGCTCGCCCCCTGGTGCCCGCCGGAGGACCCGTGCGAGCAGCTCGCCGGACGCGACGTGCTGCTGCTGCACGGCGACCGCGACAGCGTCACCCCGCCCGCCGACACCCGCGCCTTCGCCGCCCGCAGCCGGGCCGCCGGCGCCCGGGTCTGCGGCTACACCGTCACCGGCAGCGGCCACGCCATGCTCCAGCGGATCCCCGACTGGCACCGCGCCACCGCCCGCCTCACCACCGCGCTCCTGGGCCTGCGCCCGTTTCCCGCCGAGACGGCCTCCGCGCTGGCCCTGCCGGCCGGCTCGCCCGAGGCGCTCACCCTGGCCCTCCCCCGCCAGCCCCGCCCGGCGGCGGGCCGGTAGCGGCGGGCCGGTGGCGGCGGGCCGGTGGCGGCGGGCCGTGCCTCGGGGCCGTCCGCCTCAGACCATCGGCAGCACCAGCGTGAAGTGCGCGCCCCGCAGCACCGGGTGAAGGCCCTGGCGGGCCGCGAGCAGCAGGTCGCCGTCCGCCCGCTGGGCCAGGGTGCGGGCACGGTGCAGGCCGTCGCCGCGGCCGGGGCCGCGGGTGGAGAAGCCGCGGCGGAAGATCCGGTGGCCGCCGGCGGTGTCGGCGATGCCGGGGCCGCTGTCCTGCACCTCGACGGTGACGTCCCCCTGGGCCGACTCGGCCCGCAGGCTGACCGAGCCGCCGCTGGCACCCAGGGCCTCGGCGGCGTTGCCGAGCAGTTCGTACAGCAGCACCCGGAGCACGTCGGCGTGCACGGCGGCGACCGTCCCGGCGGGCACGGCGAGGGTCAACTCGACGCCGGGGTGGGCGGTTTCGAAGGCCGGGCGCATCCGGCCGAGCACGCCGAGCAGGTCGGCCTCGCCGCCGAGCGGCAGGCCGTCGAGCGGCAGCGCGCCGGTCTCCTCGGCGAGGGCGCGGGCGCGCTCGGGGCCGGGGTCGGCGCGGTAGGCGGCCAGGCCGGGGGTGAGCAGGTGCCGGTGCAGCGCCCACGCGTCGAGCGCCGGGCGGTCCTGGCCGGGGGACTCGACGGCGAGGCGTTCCAGGGCCTCGGCGAGGTGCTTCCCGGCGTCGGCGGCGAGCCCGATCAGGACGCCGTTGTCGTCGAGCAGCACACCGGCCGGGGTGACCTCCCGCACGACCGGCAGGGCCGCCAGCCGGGCGGCGCCGGCCCACAGGTCGGCCTCCCGCACCGGATCGACCCGCCCGGAGACCAGGGCGATCTCCCGCATCATCTCGTTGACGCTGACCGGCGCGTCGCCGGTGCGCAGCGACAGCGCCGCCCAGAACGCGGCCTCGGCGGCCGGGTTGCCCCGGACCGGGGCGAGGACGGCGGTGCGCAGGGCGGCGGTGAGCTGCGCGTCGTCCGTCCAGCGCGGCAGCGCGCCAGCGTCGGCGGGCAGCCGGCGGGGCGAGCGCAGCAGGTGGTCGAGGAAGAGCCGGATCAGGTCGGGGTGCAGCCCGGTCTCGAAGGCGAGCGAGGCGGCGGTGCCGAGGTCACCGAGGCCGCTGAGGTCGACGATCCAGGAGAGCGTGCGCCAGGACGACTTCGGCTCGGCGAACACCCGGCCGCCGGTGAACGCGGCCAGCGGCCACTGCGGGCCGGCCACCCGCAACAGCCCGACCGCCCGGCGCCGCCGCACGGCGACCAGCCGCAGCAGCGAGCGCAGGTCGAGGACGGCCGCCGGGGAGCGCCCGGCGTAGCCGCGGCCGTCGAGGCCCCAGCCGACCGCGAGGAAGGGGGCGAGGCCGGGCAGGGCGGGGACGGCCCGGGTGCCGGGGTCGGCGACGAACAGGTCCACGTCCCCGGCCGGGCGGAACGCGGCGAGGTCCTCGTCCGCGAAGACGCCGAACAGCCGGGTGAGGTGGCCGCCCTCGACCGGATGAGCGGTGTGCGGGCGCGGCCCCTCGCCCGGGGACGCCCCCAGGAACTCGTCCAGCGCGGCGGCGAAGTCGACGGCCGGCTGGGCGCCGCCGGCCAGTTGCAGCGACTGGTAGGCGTCCAGCAGCCGGTGCTCGGCCGAGCCCTGGCGGACCGCCCAGCCGGCGAAGGACGGCGCCCGGCGGGTCGCCGGGTCGAGGTGCCAGCGCAGGAGCTCCGCCGGTTCGTCCTTCCAGCACCACTCGGGCAGCGGCGGCGCGGTGGCCGGGCCGCCGCGCCCGTCGTCGGAGCGCTCCAGCAGGCTCCGCGCCGCCCGGAGCCGGCCGGCCTCGATCAGCCGGCGGCAGGCGTCGGCCCAGTCCTCCTCGGCGTCGGGCAGCGCCGCCAGCCGGGCGGTGAGCGCGGCCCGGCCGGCCGCGACGCCCGCGGCCAGCTCGTCCTCCAGCGCCGTGAGCGCGGCGGCCGCCTCGGGCCAGGACTCCCGGCAGCGGGCGGCGAGTTCGTCCCGGTCGGCGGCCGGGGCCTCGATCCCGGCGAGGTCGGCGCGCCGGGCGGACTCCTCCAGCCGGGCCAGGAGTTGGGCGTGGCGGCGCAGCCGGACGGTCTCCAGGCGGCGGCTCAGGTCGTCCAGCCGGGCGCGGTCCAGGGCGGCGCAGTCGGTGAGCACGGTCTCGGCGAGGGCGAAGTGCCCCTCGGCGAGCAGGTTCTCGTACACCTGGTGCTCGTCCTCCTCGGCCGCGATGCCGTCGACCAGGGCCCGGGCGAGCAGCTGCGGCCCGGCCGGGTCGGGCGCGTGCAGGGCGACGAGCAGCGCCCGGTGGCAGAAGCGGCCCGGCCAGCGCCGCAGGAGTTCACCCAGGTGCGGGTCGAGCGATTCGATCACCACTGCTCCCGTGACCAGTCGAAGAGCGGCCGCAGCCGTTCCAGGAAGGCGATCATCGGCAGGCCGTAGGGCTCGGTGACGCCGCCGGCCTCGCTGAACAACTCGTCCCAGGAGGTGGCCAGTTCGGCGCCGAGCCGGCGGCAGTACTGGAGTTCCTGGGGCGCGGTGAGCGAGACCTCGGACTCGGCCTCGGTGGCGGCGAGCTCCCGGGCGGTGCGGACGATCGACTCGATCCGCCGCTGGAAGGTGAGCTGGCTGCGCCAGGCGATCGGGGCCTTGCCCGCGGCCGCGACCAGCTCGTCCAGGTGCCGGCGGACGTTGCGGGGCAGGGCCGGCTCCAGCGAGGGGCGCAGCTGCCCGTCCCGGGCGGCGGCGCGGATGTCGACGAGCAGGCCGCGCGGCCCGAACAGGCCGTCGTGCATGGCCTGCCCGGCGTCGAAGTCGAAGCGGCCGCGCAGCCGTTCGATGTGGTCGATCTGTCCGGCGAGGTCGGCCCAGGCGGTCTCGGCGGCGGCCCGGTCGGCGGCATGCGCCATGGCGGCGGTGAAGGCCTTCATCGGCAGCGGGCGGCCGGGTTCGCGCTCGGCGGCGAGGGCGCCGAGGCGGCGCCACCGGTCGGGCAGGGCGCCCGCGAGCATGCCGATCACCTCGCTGCCCTCGGGGCCGCCCCAGAGCAGGGTCTCGGCCATGCCGGCGACGGCCCCGACCGCGCGGGCCGGGGACCCGCCCTCGGCGAGGATCAGCGCGGAGTCGACCAACAGGTCCTTCAACGGGCCGACTTCGAGCCCGGTGGCGGCGGCGCAGGCGGCCGCGGCGGCCGGGTCGGTGAGCAGCCGGCCGACGACCGCGGCCTCGACGAAGGCGCGCCGGCGCCAGGCGTCGGCGACCAGCCAGACGGTCCAGCGCTCCCGGGGCGGGACGACGGGCTCGGCGCCGTCCTCGGCACCGTCCTCGGCCTCGGGTGCGGGCTCTGGTGCGGGCTCGACGCCGGGTCCGGCTCCGGTTCCGGTTCCGGCTCCGTCGTCGATCGCGCCGTCGTCGTCGCGGCCGAGCACGACGGCCACGCCCCGGCGCAGCTCCGCGGCCGGGACGCGCGCGTTCTCCCAGCGGTCGAGGACGGCCCACGGGTCGTCGAGCTCCCCGATCCGCTCGCCGATCACGCTGGCGAAGCCGTCCCGGCCGGCCGCCCGGCGGGCCTGTTCCAGCAGCGGCAGGGCGACGCTGCGCGCGGCCCGGGACCGGCCCGGGGCGGCGGGGGCGCCCGGGCGGGGCGTCGGCACGCCGGGGCGCCCGGGGCCGGGCGGGATGCCGAGGGCGGCCGCGAAGGCGTCGGCGAAGTCGACGCCGCGCACGTGGATGCCGACCTGCCCGACCCGCCCGGCGGCGTTGCCCCGGGGCCCCTCGCTGAGCGGGGAGAAGCTGCCGAGCAGCACGCTGTCGTCGCTGAGCACGGCGCGCACGCCGGCCCGGCGGCGCTGGACGTGGATGCCGGCCTCCTGCGCGGTGAGCAGTTCGGCGAAGGCCTTGCCGATCTTGCCGGAGACGTGGGTCTGCGGGTGGACGAGGTGGACGCTCGCGCCGCCCGCGGCGACGTCGCGCACCCGCCGCGCCATCAGGTCGTTGGCCACCCGCGGGTCGATCCGGTCGTCGGTGACGGCCAGCCGCCGGCTGCGGGTGGTGAGCGCGGAGGAGATCAGGTCGCGGTGCGCGCTGTCGCGGACCAGTTCGACGGAGGGCGTGCCGCCGGTGGAGCGGGCCAGCGAGTCGAGCACCGCGGTGTGGTACTCGGCCCAGCTCTCCGCCCACAGCCGCACGGCCGCCTCGTCGGCGAGGCTCTTGTCGGGGGTGGGCCAGGGCTCGGGCGCGTTCGCGCCGCGGGCGCGGCGTCGGGCGCCGGCGCCGTCCTCGGCGCCGTCCGGCTGGAGCTGGATGCGGGCGCCGTCCGCCGCGAAGGGGTAGGCCTTGCGGGCCCACAGCAGGGCGTCGGCCACGCAGCGCGGGGCGGCGGGGCCGTCCGCGGCGGGCTCGACCAGCACGCCGATCTCGCCCTGGTCGTTGGCGAGGTCGGCGTGCAGCGGGCTCTGCGAGCCGAACAGCGCCCGGGTGGCGTCCTGGACGACCAGGCAGGCGTCGGTCTGCGCGCTGCGGTCCTCGAACAGCACCTGGGTGGGGTAGCGGGCCTTGAGCTCGTTGAGGGCGGTGCGCACCGGGGTGGGCAGGGTGTCGGCGGCGCTGCGGCCCCAGAGCAGCACCAGGCCGACGCCCTTGGCGAGCCGGTCGGTGAGCGCGGGCAGCAGGGCGTTGAGGGTGCTGTAGCGGATCAGCGGGCTGGAGACGACGAGTTGGGTGGTGGCGGAGCGGATCAGCTCCTCCACCGCCCACAGGTAGCCGGCGGCGCGCTCGACCAGGACGACGCCCGCCCGGCCCCGGTCGGCGTCGACGATCCGCTCCTCGACTCCGGCGGCCAGCCGCTCCAGCCGCTGCTGGGCCTCGTCGATCTGGTCGACCCGCTTGCCGGGCAGGGTGGCGATCTGGGCGAGGAGCTGGTCGAGCAGCCGGTCCAGGGTCTCGGCCGGGACGAGGCCGCGGTCGGCCCGGCCGTTGAGCTTGCGGACGAACTCGTGGTCGGGCTGCTCCTCGGCGAGGCCGGCCAGGTGCTCGGCCATCCGCTGGCGGGCGCGCATGCCCCACATGTGCTCGTCGTCGATGAGCGTGACGGACAGCACGTCGCGGGCGGTGTCGACGCGCACCGCGAGCCGGACGGACAACCAGCGCAGCTCCTCCGGCGGGCGCAGCACCGGGCTGCCGAAGCCGACGTCGAGCACGTTCTGGCGAAAGCCCCGGCGGCGGCGGTCGTGGCGGATCGCCGCCTGGACGGCCTCCAGCAGGTCGCCGGCCGACAGGTCGGCCTCGGTGACGCCCTGGTGCGCGGGAAGTTCGAGGCTGCCCTCGGGGGCGAAGCGCTTGCCGCGCCACTCGGGGAACAGCTGGCCGGTGACCGGCTCGAACAGGAAGCGCCGGGTCTCCTGGACGGTGGCGGCGTCGCGCAGTCCGCCCTCGGTGAGCATGTCGCGGGCGCCGTCCGCGAGTTCGAGGTCGCCGCTGTCGAAGCGGACCAGGATGTGGCCCTTGCTCCAGAGGCTGTGCACCACGTCGACGATGATCCGCTCGGGCAGCCGGAACAGGTCGACCTGGGACTCGACGGTGGTGCGCCCGGCGGCGATGGCGCGGGCGACCAGGTCCTCCAGGGTGGTCAGGCCGCTCTCCGGGCCGAGCAGCACCTTGAGCGCCACCAGGCGGCAGGGGACGGCGAGTTGGGCGGTTCCGTTCATCGCTGCACCAGGTTTCCGTTCACTCGCCCGTCAGCTGCTCGGCCGGGACGATCCGACCGTAGCGCCGGACCGTCTTGGTGATGATGTCCCAGGAGGTGCCGCCGTGTTCGGCGAAGTGCGCGAACCCGCCGACCAGGACGAGCAGCCGGCGGCCGCGCGAGAGCAGCACGTTGGCGACCTCGTTGCGGCCGACGTGCCCGACGTTGCCCGCGACGGTATTGCCGGACCGGGTGGTGCGGACCAGCGAGACGATCACCCGGTCGGCCTCGCGGCCCTGGAAGGAGTGCACGGTGTGCACCCGGCCGCGCAGCAGGCCCTTGTTCTCCAGCAGGTTCTTCTGCGCCCGGTAGGGGGTGAGGACGACCAGGCCGCCGTCGTCCTCCGCCGGCCGGTCGACCGCCAGCGGGGCCGGGCGCATCCGGTCCACCAGGCGGTCGATCACCTCGACCTCGCCCTGGTTGTACCAGTACGGGTGCTCGGCGCAGTCCTCCAGCCCGGTGGTGTCCAGCCACACCAGGGCGGCGCCCCGCAGGAAGCCCGGCCGCTGCACGCCGTGGTCGAGGTCGGCGAGGGAGGAGGTGCCGAGGAAGCTCTTCGGCAGGCCGTCGTCGTCCGGGCGGAACGGCACGTACGGGTAGAAGGCGCGGCCGACCGGCTGGGCGATGTCCGGGTGCATCCGGAACTGCAGGTTCAACTGGCCGAGCGGGGAGGCGTGGTAGCTGACCGGGCCGGTGTCGGGCTCCTCCCGGTCCACGAACAGGTGGCCGAACATCCGCAGCACCCGCTCGCGCATCTCCCGCTCGTCGTAGTGCAGGCGCATGTCCTTGTCGGGGTGGTCGCGCAGGCTGCGCAGGAACTGCAGGACCTCCTCCTCGCGGTGGGCGCCGAGCTGGCGGTGGTCGCCGATCAGGGTCCAGCGGGTGCCGAGGACGAGCGGGATGATCAGCTCGGTCGGCCAGGCCTTGGCCGCCTCCTCGACGATCACCCAGTCGAACATGTCGCCCGGGTCGCGGTCGGTGTCGGTGATGGTCGCCGCGATGGAGCAGGTGGCGAGGACGATGCTGGCGCCGTTCTTGATCCGGTCGGTCAGCTCGATCTGGTTCGAGGTGACGCTCTGCAGCCAGGCATCGGCGACCGGCCGGTCCTGGTCGTTGAGGGGCAACGGCCGCTCGCCGGGCGGCAGTTCCTCGAAGCGGCGGCGCTCCTCGGGGGACAGCCGCTCGGGGTGCAGCATCCAGGTGAGCTGGGACTCGATGGTCTTCGCGAGGCGATCGGTGAGCCTGCCGAGGGTGTGGGCGAGGACGGTGTGGTCCTTCACCCGCTCCTCGTCGTCCTGCCCGTCCGGGGTCTCCCGCAGGATCAGGACGTCCGGCATCTCCTTGATCAGCCGGGCGGCCAGGTTGTCCAGCGCGTAGTTGGACTGCGCGCTGACCAGCACCCGCGCGCCCGGCTCCTCCCGGAGGAAGCGGCGCAGGGCGTGCGCGGCCACGGTGGACTTGCCGGTGCCCGGCGGGCCCTGCAGGGCGTAGAAGGGCTGCAGGGCCAGCATGTCGTTGATCCGGTCGGGCGCCTCGCCCTCCAGCTGGGCGTCGGGGGCGGAGCGCCAGCGGCCCCGGCCGAGGTCGTAGGAGATCGGGGCGCGCAGGCTGCGGATCAGCGCCGCCTGGTTCTCCAGCATCGTCCGGGCCTTGGCCTGGCGGGCGATCTGCGGCTCGGAGCCGCCGTCGTCGGACGGCCGCAGCCAGCCGATGCTCGGCACCCGGTCCTGGTTGCGGTGCGGGCGCACCACGATGGTGTCGCGGTCCCGCCGCTCCACCAGGTCGACCTTGATCACCCGGTGGCCGAAGTACGGGCCGCGCTGGTGGCCGGGCACCACGTCCAGGGTGATGAAATCGGAGTCGACGTCCAGGTTCTCGACGAAGTCGCTGAGCCGCGGGCGCCGCTTGGGGTCGGTGCTGAACGCGGTCAGCAGCTGGGAGCGGTGGCGCCACGCGGCGTCCCGGTGCTCGTCCCAGGTGAGCACCGCCAGCCCCGGGTCCTCGGCCTTGTCGGTGCGGATGAACGGGTACTTGCGGGCGTCCAGCGCGGTGCGCTGGTAGGCGAGCAGGAAGTCCAGCGAGCGCAGGAACTCCTGCTCCTCGCTGCTGCGGGCCCGGGCCCGTTTCACGGACTCGGTGAGCGGCCGCCAGGACGGCCGCCCCGCACGGACCTTGGCCAGGCTCTGCCCGGGGTAGAACGGCACCACCTCGATCCGGCCGACCTTGCGGCGCGGCTGGGCGCGGACCAGCGCCTGCGCGTGGTTGCGGTCCTTCAGGTACTTGATGACCAGGGTGTCCTCGTGCTGCTCGCCGCGCTGCCGGGTGAGCAGGTCCTGGTCGTACAGGAAGGCGCAGAACCACACCGCCTGCTCGCCGATCAGCACCCAGCGGGCCTCCTGCAACTTCTCCGGCTCGTCGTTGGCGAAGCCCACCGCGCCGTTCGGCGACCAGACCAGCTCGGCCCCGCGCAGCTCCCGGACGTAGAAGTTCCTCAGCGCCTCCCGGCCGGCCGGGGTGTCCGGGCTGTGGCTGATCCACTTGCGCAGCTCGAAGATCGTCTCCACCGACTGGTCCGGCAGGAAGGCGACCAGCCGGGGCACCTCGTCGGCCGCGTCCTCCCAGAGCCGGCGGATGCCCTCCCAGTTCTGCTCCAGCCGGCGCAGCGCCTGGAAGGAGGTGATCCGCTCCTCCGGGGCCTCCTCCAGCATCTCGCGCAGCAGCGACACCAGCGGTTTGGGCAGGTCCACCCGGCCGGTGAGGTGGGCGCGCATCCGCGCGCGCAGCGTGGCCAGCGCGATCGCCTGCGCCGGGCCCGCGGCCGCCTGGGCCCGCGCGAACTCCTCCGGCAGCAGCTCGGGGATCGGCCCGCAGAACCACTCGAAGCCGAGCACGCCGAGCCCGAACACGTCGGTGGTCGCCCACTCCCGGCGGCGGCCGGACCGCTCGTGCAGCAGGAAGTCCAGGGTCTCCGGAGCGAGGTAGGCGAGGTGCCGGGCCTGGTCCATGCCCTGCGGCGCGGCCAGGTAGAGCCGGCGCACCAACTCCCCCACCTGGGCGGAGTTCTGCAGCGCCGTGCGGCGCACCAGGTTGCCGATCAGGGTGCTCAGCTCGAACCGGGAGAGCTGGACGGTCACCGCGTCCTCGCCGTGCCGCTGGACGGCGCGCAGCGCGCCGAGCGTCAGGTTGCGGTGCATCAGCCGGGCGCCGTGCAGGTGGTTCAGCGCGTCCAGCAGCACGCTGAACGCCTCGAAGGCCTCGATCCGCGCGGACTGCGCCCAGCGGACCGTCGCGTCGACGTTCAGGGCCTGGCCCTGGCTCTCGGTGATCGCGAAGGCGACCTCGTTGGCCGCGTCGAAGCCGCCGCTGCGGATGGTCGGCAGCGCGGGGTGGCTCAGCGCGTCGAGCCGCAGCAGGCCGCGCACCTCGTGCTCCCACAGCTCGCCGGCGAAGCCCTGGATGCCGATGAAGACGGACGCCTCCAGCCGGCCGGCCAGGTCCCCCGGGTAGTTCAGCTCGACCCGGAACAGCAGGCCGGGCACGATCACCTCCGGTTCGCCCGCGCGCTCGTACGGGCCGTACGGGGCGTTGGGCTTGCAGAAGAGCCGGTCGACGAGGTCGCGGTGGGCGTCCAGGTCGTCGGTGTGCGCTGCGTCAGCCGGGTGTGCGTGCATCGGCGTTCGCCTCCCTGGGGTCGCGGGATGCCGGGGGGTGGTCGGTCGGGGCGAGGTCGCCGCCCAGCCGGAGGGTCAGCAGGCCGTCGTCGGTGCCGACCGCGAGCAGGCCGCCGGCCACGCAGAGGGACCGGCAGGGCACGCCGAGGCGGATGACGTGGCGCTGGACGGCGGCCAGCGGGTCCCAGATCCGCACGGTGCCGTCCTCCCCGGCGGAGGCGACCAGCGGGGTGCCGTCCGGCGCGAAGTAGGCGGCCAGGGCCTCGACCCAGCCGGTGTGGCCGTCGAGGACGGCGAGGTCGGGGGGCAGGTCCTCCGGTGCGGCGGGGTCGAACGGGGTGCACCGGATGAGGCCGTCCGCCGCCGCGCTGACGGCGATCACGCCGTCGCCGCCGGGCCGGGCGAAGCCGGTGACGGCCCTGATCCTGCCGCGGCCTCGCGACTGGAAGTCCCACGACCACAAGTTCTGCCGGTAGTCCCACAGCCTCACCCGGCCTGACTGCCAGCCGCACAGCAGCAGGCCCTCGGCGCCCGCACAGGCGGACACCGCGGTGCGCCGTCGAAGACCGTCGCGTCCCCAGGCCGGAAACAGCTCCCGCCACGCGCCGCTCGCCGTGTCGACCGCGAGGACCATGTCCCAGTGGCCGCCGGTCGGGACGGGCGCCACGATCAGCCGGTGACCGTCCGCGCCGAGGTCCAGCACGGCCAGCCCGTCCGGCCTGACCCGGGGGGTGACCGGCGGATCGACCGGGAGGCCGTCCCGGGCCTGACGGGCCAGCAGTCTCCCCGCGGCGACGCCGAGCAGCAGCGGCCCGTTCGGGGCGGGCAACGCGGCGAGCGAGCCGGCCGGGGCGGAGGAGACATCGCTCGGAACGAAGCGGTCGGAGGTGTGGTCCCACACCTTCACCATGTGGTCGTCCCCGCAGCTGACCAGGCGGTCCTCGCCGTCGCCGGTACTGAAGGCCGTCAGCGCGGTGACGGCGCGGACGTGGCCGGTCAGCACCTGGGCCCGGGCCGGGTCACGGCGGTCGGCGGGGATGTCCGGGTGGTCGAAGGAGATGTCGAGCAGCGAGACCGTCCCGTTCGAAGCGCCGACCGCGAGCGACCCGGGCCCGAGCGCCGCGAGCGACCGGACACCCTGGGGGAAGTCCACCGGGAGCCGCCAGCGGTCGCCGCCCTCCGGCTCCCATATCACCAACCGGTCACCCGTCCCGCCGACAGCCACGTGGCCCTGGAGCACCGCGAGTGCGCGCAGCGGGCCGAGGGCGGCGGTGAGGTGCGGGTGCTCCTGACGGCCGCTGCCCACGTCCCAGATCCGGGCGGTGCCGTCCTCGCCCGCGCTGACCAGGCGAGTGCCGCCGTCCGGTGCGAGGAGGGCGGCCAGGGCCGTCACCGGGTCGACGTGCCCGGTCAGCGGCCGGCCGTGCTGCCCGCCGGTCGCCGGGTCGACCAGGTGGATCCGGCCGGGGACGGTGCCGAAGGCCAGCAGGGTGCCGCCGTGCGCCGTGGGCAGCGCGGCCGCGGAGACGTACGGTTCGGCGCAGGGCAGGTCGTGGTGCTGCCAGGTCCGGGTCTCCAGCACGCACAGCCGTCCGCGCCCCCGGTCGGCCGCGGTGACGGCGAGCTGCCGGCCACCGTCCAGCGCGGTGAGGGTCAGGATCCGGTCGCCGAGGCCGCGCAGCGCGGGGTGGACGGCGTGGCCGGTGGCCGGGTCCCAGATCCGGACGGTGCCGTCGTCCCCGCCGGTGGCGAGCAGCCGGGCGCCGTCCGCGCCGCGCACGGCGGCCACCGCGCGCACCCGGTCGGTGTGGCCGGCCAGGGTGAGGTGCGGCATCCGGCGGCGCAGGCCGGACCAGACCGGCTCCCACAGCGGCTGCTCGCGCGGGACGGACGGGCGCTGCGCGGGGATCGGTACGGCGAGCGCCGCCGGGCCGGCGGTCTGGGCCATGCCGAGGCGGCGCAGCCCGCGCCGGTCGGCCGGGCCGCTCTGCCCGGCCAGGTGCGCGGTGACCACCGTGCCGACCACCTCGGCGGGGAGTGCCGTCAGGTCGTTGCCGCGCGTCGCGTCGGCGGTGACGGCGCGCACGTCGAGCCGGTCGAGCAGGTGGGGGCGGGCGGCGAGCAGGTCCCAGGCGTCGGCGCGCGAGCGGGTGAGGTGGCCGGACAGGTGCCGGGCGAGGTACGGGTTGAGCGGGCCCTCCTGCTGCTCGGCGAGCTCCAACAGGGCGGTGGCGAGGGCGAGTCGGTGCCGGGGGCTGTCGGGCTGGGCCAGGAAGTACTCCTGGAAGGTCCGGTGGGCGAGCCGGTACACCGCCTGGCCCTCCTCGGCGTCCAGCATCACGTACGGCGCGGCCACGCGCTGCAGTTCGCGCAGCACCGCGTCATCGACCCGCTGGGTGCCGAGCGCGTTCGCGGCCGTGGCCCACACCCGGTCCGCCTGCGGCAGGCCGCGCCCCTCGGCCAGCGCCAGGGCTTCCAGCAGCTGGCGGCCGCCGGGGACGGCGCGGCTCACCCGGTCGACGGCGGTGGCGAAGAGGCGGGTGCCCTCCCCGCGATCGTCCAGCAGGTGGGCGAGTTCGGCGGCGCGTGAACGCCACAGCAGGCCGGGGTCAGCCAGGATCTCGTGGACGACGAGGCCGACGTGCAGGAACTCCAGGCTCCCGCCCGCGACCGCTGCCGTCACCCGGGCCAGCGCTTCGTCGAACTCGAATGAGGAGAAGGAGTCGGGCCGAGGCTCCCGGGTCGGTTCACCGGCCGCGAGGCCGAACGTGCTGAGGGTGGGGAGGTCGACGTCGACATCGATGGCCATCCGGAAGTTCTCAGGTTTCTCCACCGCCGGGTACCCGCTACGCAGCTGCTCCAGCGAGCTCCGCAGGAGCTCCTCCAGCGCGCCCTCGTCCCGCTCGATCCGGAGCGTCCCGCTCGCCTCCGGGCCGTCCTCGCCCCCCAGCGCGTCCAGCAGGTCCGTCCCGCCGTGGCCGCCCGACGAGGGCCGGGTGCCCACCACGATCCGCACCCCCGGCACCTTCGCCAGCTGCCGGAACAGCGCCGCCAGCGCCGGCGGTTCGCTCGCCTCGTCGAGCCCGTCCGCCATCACCGTCAGCGGCCGCCCGCGCCCGGCGACCGCCGTCGTCAGCTCCCCCGCCCGCTCACTGGCCGACAGGGCGGCGCCCGGCGCGTCCAGGCCGGCGGCGCGGGCGATGGCGGTGGCGACGTCGTCCATGGTGGCGCCGGTGAGCGGCAGCGAGAGGTCCAGGCGCGGCAGCGGCTGCTCGGGGGCCCAGTCGCCGCCGGGGAAGCCCGCCGTGGCGAGGATCGCGTGGATCTCCGGGTAGGAGTGCAGCAGCACGTTGCCGAGGACGGCGGACTTGCCCGCGCCGGGCGCGCCGGTGACCACCAGCAGCCCGCTGCCCGACCGGTCGGGCTCGCTCAACCAGCGGGCGATGCGCTGCCGTTCGGCCCGCCGCCCGACGAAGTTCCAGGCCAGCTCGCCGAGCGCCGTGCCCATCCCCCGGCGGGCGAAGTGGGCGCGCTCGTGGCCGGGCAGGGCGGCCAGCAGCGCCTGCAGCCGGCGGAAGACGTCGAGCGGCGCGGCGACGGGTTCGGGCAGCAGGGCGGCCCGGGTGAGGCGGCGGACTCCGGCGAGGCCGTGGCTGCTCACCGTTCCGCGCTGCTCCCGGGCCAGCCGGTCCTCCAGCCGTCCCGCCAGGTCGCGCAGCGAGATCTCGCTGTCGTTGTCCGTGAAGGTGTCGAGCACGTCGCTCAGCGCCTCCCGGAAGACCGCGAGGTAGCCGAGCCCCTGGTCCTTGCCGGTGGCGACCAGGACGACCCCGCGCACCGCCCGGCGGCGCCGCAGTTCCGCCTCCAGCAGGTCGACGAACCACGCCGCGCCGCACGCCTCGACCACCACCAGCGTCCACTCCGGCCCGGCGCCGCGCTCGCGGACGTGGCCGGCGACGTGCTCGGCGAGGGTGGCCGGGTTCAGCTCGGTGTCGCGGTCCGTGCCGTCCCGGCCGGGCACGACCAGCCAGGCGTCGTCCTGGTTGGACCGCCCGTGGCCGATCCACAGCAGCACGGACGAGTTCCCGAAGGCGCCGTGCCGCCACTCCCGCAGCCGGGCGTCGGTGGCCGCCAGGTCGCGGCCCTCGGCCCGGTCCCAGACGACGAGTTCGCCGCCGAGCCGGCCCAGCAGTCCGGCCACCGCCTCGGCCTCGGCGCTCGCGCCGATCGGCGGGTAACGCCGCGCTTCCCGGTACTCGTCGAAGGCGACCGGGACGACCTGGAACCCGTACCGTCCGCCGTCCGCCGCCGCGCTGCCGTTCACGTCCGAACTGCCGTTCAATCCCGGGCCGTTGCTCACTCCTGGACGAGGACCAGCTCGGTCACCGGGTCCGCCCCGCCGGACACCGCCACCCGGTAGAGGCCCGGCTCGTCCAGCACCACCGAGGCGACCAGGACGTCCGGCCGGTCGCCGCGCGCCAGCAGCGGGCGGGCGACGGGCGCGCCGTCCACGTGGGCGTCCTCGACCAGGCAGCTCGCCGCCCCGGCGTCCCGCACGCCGTCCACCGCGACGGTGAACGGCTCGCCGGCCGTGACCAGGTCCGGCAGCCGCAGGCCGACGGTGTCCTCCGGCAGCTCACCGCCGAGCGCGGACCGGGCGGGCAGCCGGGTCACCACGCCGCAGACGACGTCCAGGGCCGTGCTGCTCTTCGCGAGCGCGCCGTGCGTCTGGCCGAGGCAGATCTCGTCCACACCGTCGTGCGGGGTGGCGGAGTAGCGGAACACGGTTCCG
This sequence comes from Streptomyces rubellomurinus, assembly GCF_000961885.1. Classification (GTDB taxonomy): domain Bacteria; phylum Actinomycetota; class Actinomycetes; order Streptomycetales; family Streptomycetaceae; genus Kitasatospora; species Kitasatospora rubellomurina. The sequence continues at coordinate 11,124 of NZ_JZKH01000025.1, read as the reverse complement.
TCGCCGGTGTGGTCGACCGGAACCAGCCGGCCGATCGCGTCGCGCACCAACTCGTCGTCGGGGTGCCGGAGATGGCCGTGGTGGTAGGTGCGCACCACGCCGGCCTCGATGCGCAGCGCCTGCTCGGTCGGCTGCCCGGCGCCGACCACCGCGCGGTGGTTCGGCAGCACGGACGGGTCGAGCAGCGCCCGGGTGCGCCGGGTGCGCTCGAACAGCTCCGGGTCCGCGCCGAGGGCGGCCGCCTCGGCCGCGCCCAGCTCGACGACGTCCTCGTCGGCGGTGACCACGCACCGGTAGGCGGGCAGCAGGTCGTGCACCCCGGGCAGGGTGCGGGCCAGCGCCAGCAGGTTCCGGTGCTCGAGCGGCGTGCCGCGCCCGCTGTTCAGCAGCGCCGCCGCCTTCACCGCGCCCAGGAACGGGGTGCCGAGGGTGACGGTGGCCCGCACCTCGGCGGCCAGGTCCGGGTGCCGGGCGCACATCGCGGTGGCGACCAGCCCGCCCATCGAGTGCGCCACCAGCACCACCCTGGGCTCGACACCCGGCGGCCGGGCCGGATGCGCCCGCCAGGCCGCCAGGTGCGCGCGCAGCTCCGCCGCCAGCTGCTCGGCGTTGTGCTCGACGGACAGCCGCCAGTCGTAGCCGAACTCCAGCAGCGCGTCCGGGTGCACCAGCACCTCCCGCAGCCGCCGCACCAGCCGGCCGTACGGCTCGATGCCGCGCAGCACCGGCGCGAACTCGGCGGTGTCCAGCAGCCCGGCCGGCACCACCCGCCCGACCCGGCCGTCCCACTCCTGCGGGGTGACGGCCAGGGCGGCCAGCCCCTCCCGGTGCCGCCAGCGCGCCGCGAGCTGCGCCGCCCGGCCCAGCCCCCACAGCACCCGGCCGGTCGCCGCCTCGACCAGGCGACTGCCCATGATCCCGGGGATCACCACCACCGCGTCGGCACTCACCCGTACGGCGGGGTCCGTTCGCTCCAGCGGCCCAAGCTGCGTCATGCGGGCAGCGTAGAACACGCGCCGCCGCACGCACCATGACGAGGTGTCACATCTCGGTCCCGATACGGTGGCAGAACGCCTTCAACGCTCCCGGCCCCGGCGCGCTGGGCCGATCAGGGGAAACGCGGTTCGCCCGCCACCCGGCGGCCGGGGCGCCCGGAGCAGGCCGGTTACCTTGGGTGACGACTGGTCAACTCCACACCCTCACAAGGGAGTAGCCACAGCCATGCCCCGACTCCGTCGGCACACCCTCTCCGTCGCCACCGCCCTCCTCGCCCTGCTCGGCACCGGCACCCCGGCCGTCGCCGCCACCCCCGAGGCCCTCGCCGGGGCCGTCCGCGCGCCGATCGCCGGGCACCAGCACGGCGGCGGCCTGCGCAACAGCACCAGCAGCAACTGGTCCGGCTACGCCGCCACCGGCGGGCCGTTCACCAGCGTCGGCGCCGACTGGGTCCAGCCGGCCGTCAGCTGCACCGACACCGACGCCTATTCAGCCTTCTGGGTGGGCCTCGACGGGGACACCAGTAGGACCGTCGAACAGATCGGCAGCTCGGCGGACTGCTCCAGCGGCTCGCCGGTGTACTACGCCTGGTACGAGATGTACCCGCAGTACCCGACGAACTTCCCGGACACCGTCGTGCCCGGCGACCACCTCACCGGCAGCGTCACCACGGACGGCGCCGGGAAGTTCACGCTCACGCTGTCCGACACCACCCAGGGCTGGACGCGCACGATCGACAAGTCGCTGAAGAGCGCCAAGCTGGCCTCGGCCGAGGTGATCGCCGAGGCACCGGCCGGCCTGTTCGGCGTCCTCCCGCTCGCGAACTTCGGCACCGTCGCCTTCACCGGGGCCACCGCCAACGGCCAGAGCCTCGGCGCCTCGAACCCGTCCGTGATCGACATGGCCAAGGGCGGCGTCACCAAGGCCACCACCTCGCCGCTCGCCAACGGCACCGACTTCGCGGTGACCTGGCAGCACAGCTGACACCCTCCCCGTGCGCGACGGCGCCGCCGGTCCCGGTGACCGGCGGCGCCGTCCGCCGTCCGCCGTGCGGCGGGCAGTTCGGGGCGGGCAGTACGCGGCGGGGACTGCGCGACACGGACTGCGCGGCGGGGACTACGCGACGGCCAGCCGGTCGACCAGGTCGTCCAGGCCGAGCGAGCCCTGGGCGAGCACGCCCGTGTGCCAGGCGCGGAGGTCGAAGTCCGGGCCCCTGCGGCGGGGGGCGGCCGGGCACCGAGCCTACGAGAGGGTCACTCCGACCGTCGCGGCCCAGATGTCGTCCTTGGTGGCCGTGGGGGCGACGGCGCTGCCCCAGGCGAGCACCAGCCTGGTCGGTGTGAGCGCGGAGAAGCCGAAGGTGTCGCCGGGCCACACCGAGGTGGCGCCGAAGCCCCGGGAGACCTGGACGGGGGCGGACAGCCAGCCCTGGGTGGTCGAGAAGGTCCGCAGGTACTGCGCGTAGCCGCGCGGGTCGCTGCTCGCGAGCCAGCCCACGTACGCGATCCCGGGCGGGCCGGCCACGACCTGCATGACGTGCGGGACGTTCAGCGTGTCGGTGGGCACCTGCACCGGCGCGGACCAGGTCGCGCCGTGGTCCCGCGAGTAGGAGAGCCAGCCGGTGTCGGTGTTGGCGCCCTGGGTGTCCCAGGTCGTGTACAGGGTGCCGTCCGGGCCGAGCGCCTCGGCGCCGTCGATCCACCACTCGGTGGCGTTCATCGTCCCGGCGTCGGGGCCGACCCGCACCGGCGCGGTCCAGGTCGCGCCGCCGTCGGTCGAGCGGGTCGCGTAGGTGTGGGCGACGGTCAGCTTGTCGGTCGGGATGTCGGTGACGGTGTAGCCCTGGTAGACCACGTCGAGCGAGCCGTCCGGCTCGACGATGATCGGCGCGCTGTCGGCCCCGCTGTTCGGGTAGCCGGGGCTGATGTGCGACATCGCGCTCCACGTCCGGCCGCCGTCGGTGGACTTCTGGAACACGGCGTTGAGGTCGCCGGTGGCGAACGCGCAGCTGCCGCTCGGCGGGCACACCGTCGTCACCGCCGCCGCGCTCGGGCCGTAGTCCCAGGTCAGGTAGAGCGCGCCGTCCGGGCCTGCGGCGATGAAGACGCGGTCGCCCCAGTTGTTCGCGTCCGGCGGGGTGATCGAGCCGACCGTCTTGAACGAGGCGCCGTGGTCGGTGCTGGCGTCGACGACCGGGAAGGTCTCGCCGGCGCGGGTGACCATGAAGGCCGCGTAGATCGTGCCGTTCGGCGCGACGGTGATCGCCGGGTCCCACGTCCGGGCGCCGTTCTGGCCGGTGCTGCCCGGCAGCGTGAGGGGCGTGCCGAAGGTGGCGCCGCCGTTCAGCGAGCCCGCGAAGCCGATGCCCTTGCAGCCGATCCACACGTCGTAGACGGCGTTGGCCGCCGGGTCGACGGCCTGGATGGTCTCGGCGTTCTGCCCGGCGCAGGAGGACGAGATGTTCGCGGGCGTGCCGACGGTGTAGGAGGCGGTCAGGCCGGCCGCCTTCCCGCTCTGCGGGGCCGCCGGCTGGACGGCGGGCGTGGCGGCGGTACCGGTACCGACGACCGGGGCGGACTGCGCGGGCCCGACCGTGAGGGCGAGCGCGGTGGCCCCGGCGCACAGGCCGGTGATCAGGGATCCGAGCGTGGCGCGAGGTGCGTGCACGAGCTGATCTCCTCGGGGTGGAAAGGGAGTTGAGGGTGACGGACCGTCTGCCACGAAGGGCCGCCGATCCGCCCGGGAACGAATTCCCGCCCTCGCCGCATCCATGCCACGCCGCCCCGAACCCGCACAGCAACGGCCCAATCGGCTCCGCCGCCCAGCCGCGCGGCCGCCCGGTCGAACCGGGTGGCCGCGTGGCCGGGCCCGTCAGCGGCGGGCGAGCTGGCTGGTGATGCTCGGGTCCGTGATCGCGGTGTCGTTCGCGAGCAGCACCGCCTTGCTGAGGACGATCGCCAGCATCCCGTCGCCCTCGAACGGCAAATACGACCGGCCGGCGGCCGGTTCGTCGGATCCGGGCACGATGCACAGGTAGGTGTCGTCGGGCGCCATCAGCACGTTGCCCGAGCCCAGATGGATCCGGTACGTGCGCAGCTCGCCGCGGACCTCCAGGAAGCGGCCGTCCACCCGGCAACGGCCGCCGACCGCCAACCGGGGCAGCAGCCGGGCCAGCAGCTCGCCGCGCTCGCGGGCGCTCTGCGACAACTCGCCGAAGCCGTACGCGTGCCAGTAGTCGCGGTACCGGCCCTGCGGCCCGCCGTCCGACCAGGTCGGGTCGTTGCCGACGCTGGTCACGCCCACGAACAGGTCGACGTCGCGCAGCACTTCGCTCAGCACCAGCGGCGGGACGTCGGCGAGCGGCACCGGCTCGACGAGTTGCAGCCCGGGCCGCACGACCGGGCCGTACGCGCCGCCGCCCGCCTGGGTCAGGTTCTCCGGCGCGTCGATCGGGTAGAAGCGCACCTGGTCGGTGCCCAGGTGCGCGAAGGCCTCCCCCCAGTCCGCGTCCGTGCCGTTCACCCAGAACTCGGCGCGCAGACCCCACTCGGGCAGCAGCCGCTTCGGCGCGGGGAAGGAGTTGTCGACGGCGAGGTGGAGCTGGCCGTGCCAGCCGCGGACGGCGGCCAGGGCGTGGAACCGGCGCTGGCGCAGCACGTGCGCGGCGAAGCGGTTGGAGTACACCCGGGTGCGCTCCTCGGCGGCGGTGAGCAGGTACACCTCCCGGTGCGCCTGCTTGAACGGCTGGACGACCTCGTGGCGTTCCAGTACGGCGCGCCAGGCGAGCACGCTCTCCGGCGGGCAGGCGACCGGGTGCCACAGCTCGACCGGCGCGTCCGCGGCGGGCGCGAGTTCCTCGCCGGCCGCGGTGCGCAGGGCGCCGTCCAGCCAGGCGCAGGCCGTGCCGTCCACGGTCCAGATCAGCCGGCGGGCCAGGGTGCCGACCAGCGGGTGGTCCAGCAGGCGCTGCCGCCAGGGGCCGTACCGCCAGCTGCGGCGCGCGAGGAACTGCCGGTCCAGCCGCTCGGACTGGGCGGTCAGCATCTTCTCGAGGTCCTTGACCTCGGCCTTGAACTCCTTGAGCCCGTCCGCGTGCTCGCGACGCACCGCGGCGGGCGGGGTCTTCACCGGGCGGCCGGCCTCGTTGTACCAGGTCTGGCGGACCCGGGTGCCCTCCACCAGCAGCTCCACCCGGGCGGCACCGAACTGCTCGACGCGGCGGCCCGGCTCGGTCAGTCCGTAGGCGGGGACGGCGAGTTCCTCGATCTCCGCGCGGCCGAGGCCGAGGGCGGCGGCCCGGTCGCGGAGGGCCTTGTCCAGTTCCTTGACGGTGCCCTTGTACGTCACCCGGGTGCTGAGGACGGCCAGTTGGGCGAGGCCGTCCTCGCCGTCCAGCCGGGCGAGGGCGTGCACGGCGGCGTTGGCGACCTTGGGCGCCTGCGGGCCGATGCCCGGCGCCTTGCGGAGTGCGGACCCGACCAGGCGCGCCAGCACCCGGGCGCTGTCCGGGCGGGCCAGGGTCAGGGGCAGCAGCAGGGCGAGTCCGCGCAGCGCGTCGAAGTTGTACGGGTCGAGCTGGTGGGGCGCCTCGTCGTGCAGTCCCGGCAGCAGGTCGAGGGTGCGGGGGCGGCCGACGAGCGAGAGCCAGGCGGTGATCCGCTCGCGGGCCCGCTCGGGGCCGACCGCGTCGAGCAGGGCCCGGCCGGTCTTCTCCCAACGGGCGGTCGGCTTCGCGGACTTGGCCTCGGTGGCGTGCCGGAGCAGGGCCGTCCACGGCCCTCCCGGGCCCCGCTCGCCGTCGAGCTCGGCGACGTCGGCGAGGGCCTGGTCGGCCCAGGCCTCGCCGGGGTTGACCAGCGGCTCGGTCAGCCCGGCCGCGAGGTCGACGACCGCGCTGTGGTGGGGCCGGATCGACAGGGCCGTCCGGCGGATGGCGGCGACGAGCGCGCCGTCGAGCGGCCGGCCGGCCGCGAGCTCCTCGGCGATCAGGGCCTCGGCGTCGGGCAGCTCGGCCAGGCGCCACTGGCGGCCCTGCAGGTGCAGCCAGTCCTCGCGGAGCGGGCGGGCCGGCCCCGGCGGGAAGCCCAGGGAGACCAGCGCCGCCAACCGGACCAGGTCGCTGCGCTCCTGCCGCAGCCGCTCGACCATCACGGGCCGCCAGCACATCATCATCCGGCCCACCAGGTCCGCGGCCAGCGCCGTCCGGGTGTTCCCGTGCAGCTCCCGTACTCGCTCGCGGGCGGGCGCCGCGCGCTCGCCGGACCAGTCGCCCCCGAGCGCGGCGTCGGCCTCCACCAGCGCCCGGGCCATCTCGCCCACGTGCCCGGAGTCGAGCGCGTCGAGCAGCCCCCCGAGCGCGGGGCCGAGGAGATCGGGATCGGTCGTCGTCGTCATCAGCCACCCACCAGCGGAACGAGCTTCAGGAAGCACACCTCGGTGTCGGCGCGCAGGTCCACCTCGGCGTCCAGCTCCTCGACCTGGCGGTCGCCGACCAGCACCAGGAACCCGTTGCGCCCGAACGCCTCGGCGGCCGCCAGGACCTGCTGCTCGGGATCGACCCGACCGCCCGCGGGGCGCGGCCGCTCGCCGTTCAGGGCGCGCTCGGCCTCGGTGGGCCGCACCAGCCCCTGGTACGCGGCGCCGTGGCCGGCCCCGGCCGCGGCCGCCTCCTGGAACACCCGGCGGCGGATCAGCTCGCGCACCGTCAAGCGCTCCTCCGCGACGGGAAGCCTCCCGGCCTCCCGCCGCAGCCCCGATGTCGTCTCGTCGACGAAGGTCACTGTTGCCATGGCGCAGACCATAGCCCCGGGCACCGACAGCCGGGCCACCGGCCGGTCCGGCCCCTCCTCGGGGGTCGGACCGGCCGGGGCAGGCGGGCCGTCAGGCCGGGCCGACAGCGGGCCGGGCCTCTGCCGCGGGCCGTCAGCGGGCCGGGCCGTCAGCTGCGGGCGAGCAGCCAGCCGCCGAGGCCGTCGCAGGCGCCGGCGGTGTAGCTGGTGGAGCGGAAGCCGGCCGGGACGGGCGAGCCAGGGCAGGTCCACAGGCCCGCGCGGGCGGTGTTGTGGCGCCAGGAGCCGGCCCCGTCGCAGCCGGAGGTGGTGTGGCCGGTGATCACGTACCCGGACACGACCGGGGAGCCCGAACAGGTCCAGATCCCGTCGCGCGGGAGGCTGTGCTGCCAGTTGCCGATGCCGCCGCAGCCGGCCCGGAAGTGGTTGCTGATGACGTACCCGGGCACGACCGGCGAGCCGGAGCAGGTCCAGATGCCGTCATGGACGACGCTGTGCCGCCACGAACCCATGCCGCGACAGCCGGCGACCTGGTGGTCGGTGATCACGTACCCGGCGACCACCGGCGAGCCCGAGCACGTCCAGATGCCGTCCTTCGCCGGCTGCTGGTACCAGGAGCCCGAGCCGCCGCACCCGGCGGGGTCGTGGTCCGTGATGACGTTCCCGGCGTCGACCTTCTGCCCGGAGCACGCCCACTTGCCCCCGCCGCCCCAGTTCCAGGTGGTCTTGGCCTCCGCCGCCGACATCCCGGACACCGTGCCGCCCAGGGCCACCGCCACGACCAGCGCGCCCGCCGCCACGGCGGCTCCGACACCACGGCCGACGACCGAGGCCGCCACTCTCTTCCACAGTTGACGAACTATCATGTACGGCTCACTCCAGGCAGGTTGGTGAAGGTCGGACCGCCCGCCGGCCGGCGCTCCCGGCGGCAGGACGAGAGTCACCCTAGGTGGTGATGGCGTGAAAGATCAGTGGAGATCCCGAGAATCGCGCCGTGCGGTCCAGCTTGTCCGAAACTCGCCGCACCGGCCGGGAACTCGCGCCTTTCCGATCGCCGGCACCCCCGTCCCGCCGAGACCCAGCGCACGACCCCCGCACGGCCCTCCGCTGCCCCTATGCTCGCCGGATGGAGACGAACGGGACGGTACGGCCGCATGAAGTCCTGGTGGCCGGCGCGTACTTCACGGACCTGGTGTTCCACGGCCTGGACCGGCCGGTGCGGCCGGGCACGGAGGTGTTCGCCGACGGCTTCGGCCTGGTGCCCGGCGGCGCGTACACGCTCGCGATGGCCCTGCACCGGCTCGGCCGGCGGGTGGCCTGGAGCGCGGACTTCGGCACCGACCCGTTCAGCGCCCACGTCCTGACCTGCGCCCGGCAGGAGGGGCTGGACGAGGTCGCCTTCCGCCAACACCCCTTCCCCGTACGGAGTCTGACCGTCGCCCTGTCCTCCGGCGACGAGCGGGCGATGGTCAGCTTCCAGGATCCGGTCGACCCCGCCCCGCTCGCCCCGCTGGTGCGGCGTCACCGCCCGCGGGCCCTGGTGCTCCCCCAACTGCGCTGGGACGAGGCGGCCTTCGCCGCGGCGCGGGCGGCCCGACAGCTCGGCGCGCTGGTGGTCATGGACTGCCACGACACGCCCGCGACCCTCGCCGACCCGGCCGTGCGCCGGATGCTCGACCTGGTCGACGTCCTCACCCCGAACAGCGGTGAAGCCCTGCGCCTCACCGGCGCCGCCGACCTGGACGGCGCGATCGCCCGACTCTCCGACCTGGTCCCCACCGTGGTCGTCACCCGCGGCGCGGAGGGAGCCACCGCCGTCCGGGGCGGCGAGCGGCACGACGTTCCGGCCGCCCCCCGGACCGCCGCCGTCGACGCGACGGCGGCGGGCGACTGCTTCAACGCCGGCCTGGTGCACGCCCTGCTCGACGACCGCAGCCTGCCCGACTGCCTCGCCGTGGCCGCGCTCTGCGGGGCGGCGGCGACCACCGGCCCCGGCTCCAGCGCCGCCCTGCGCGCCGCCGACCTCGAACCGGCCAACTCCGCCACCCGCTTGAAGTGAACACTTCACCACACGCCGTGATCGTGTTAGCGTCCCTCGGATGTCGATGAGTCTGATCACCGATCTGGACGGCACCCTGCTCGGCGGCACCCCGGACGAGCGGCGTCGGTTGCGGGACGCCCTGGCGCGCCGTCCCGAGATCACCGTGGTCTTCGCCACCGGCCGGGGACTCGCCTCGATCCGCGACGTCCTGCGCGACCCCCTCGTCCCGAGACCACGGTGGATCATCGCCGACGTCGGCGCCAGCGTCATCGACGGCACCGACTTCACCCCCGTCGACCCCGTCCAGGAGCACCTGCGGACCGGCTGGCCGGGACCGGAACGGGTACGCGCCGCGCTACGCCGCTTCCCCGCACTCGCCTACCAGCACGGCGTCGTCCAGGACGGCCGCTGCTCCTACCACCTGGCCCCGGACGGGCTCACCGACGAACTCACCGCGGCCGTCGAAGCCCTCGGCTGCACCTGGGTGTACTCCGCGGACCGCTACTTCGACGTCCTGCCGCGCGAAGCCTCCAAGGGCGGAGCACTCCTCGGCCTGGCCGGGAAGCTCGGCTGGAAGCCCGAGGAGATGCTGGTCGCGGGCGACTCCCTCAACGACCTCTCGCTGTACGGGCTCGGCGCGCACGCCGTCGTCGTCGCCGGCGCCGAGCCCGCGCTGCTCGCCGCCCTCGCCGAGCAGCCGTCCGTGCTCCGCCCCGACCGGGCCGGCGCGGCCGGCATCCACGCGGCGCTGCGGGCCCTCGGCTGGCTCGACGACGACGGCGGGCCGGGATCCGGCCCGGGGCCGGGGCCTGGGCCGGGCTCTTTACCCTCTCCCGCCGCTCCCACCGCTCCCGCCGGGCCCGACGATCCCGGCGGACGCCACTCGCTCGTGGTCGCCTACCACCGCCCGCCGCTGCACTGGAACGGCGACAGCTGGCAGCCGCCCAGCAGCCCCAACGGCATCCTGCCCACCCTGACCAACGCCTTCGCCCACGGCCTGCCCGGCATCTGGGTCACCGCCCAGACCGACCGCGACCGGCAGGCCACGCTCCCCCGCCCGACCGAACTGCCGCTCTCCGCCGTACCGTTGGACACCGCCACCTGGAGCGGCTACTTCCACCGGGCCTGCAAGGAAACCCTGTGGCCGGTGCTGATGTCGGAACCGCAGCGCTCGGCGTTCGACGCGCGCGCCTGGGCCGACTACCGCACCGTCAACACGCGGTTCGCCCGACGCATCGCCGCCCGGGCCGCCCCCGGCGCCACCGTCTGGCTGCACGACTACAACCTGTGGCTCGTCCCCGGCCTGCTCCGCACCATCCGCCCGGACCTCGCGGTGGGCCTCTTCCACCACACCCCCTTCCCGCCGCCGGAGGCCTTCGACGCCCTCCCCGTCGCCGGTGAACTGCGCTCCTCCCTCGCCCAGTTGGACTGGGCCGGTTTCCACACCGAGCAGTTCGCCGAGCACTTCCGCCAGGCCCTGGCCGGACTGCCCGCGATGCCGCACACCGCCGTACACCCGCTCGGGATCGACCGGCCCGCCATCGAGTCCCTCGCCCGACGGCGCGGCCCCCGACGCGTACCGGCCACCGGCCGCGTGGTGCTCTCCGTCGAGCGTCTCGACTACGCAAAGGCCCCGGTCCAGAAGGTCGACGCCGTCGACCTTCTGCTCACCCACCGGCCCCGGCTGCGCGGCCGCTTCACGTTCCGGCTCGTCTGCCCGCCGCCGGAGCCCGGCATCACCGCCTACGACACCACCCGCGACCGCCTCGAACGACGCATCGCGGAGGTCAACGCCAAGTGGCGGCAGGGGCGTTGGCAGCCGGTCGACTACCTGCCCCGCAGCCTGTCCAGCACCCAGGTCATCGACGAGTACCTGACCGCCGACGTGCTCTGGGTGACCTCGCTCCAGGACGGGATGAACCTGACTGCCAAGGAGTTCATCGCCGCGCGGTCCGCGCTCCCCCACGACCACCACGCGGGGCCGGGTGTCCTGGTGCTCTCCCGGCACGCCGGCGCCGCCGTCGAACTCGGCGACGCCGCCCTGCTCACCGACCCGCACTCACCCGGCGACCTGAGCGCCGTCCTGGCCCGCGCCCTCGACCTCAGCCCCGCCGAACGCCGGGTCCACATGCACCGGCTCTCCCGGCTCCTCGGCCACCAGCGCCCCACCGACTGGGCGACGCGGATCGTCCAGGCGATCCGGAAACGCGAAAAGGCCCACCCGGGAACCCGGGTGGGCCTTTTCTGAAGAATTGTTCGGCGGCGTCCTACTCTCCCACAGGGTCCCCCCTGCAGTAC
>NZ_JZKH01000240.1 GCF_000961885.1 Streptomyces rubellomurinus | reverse complement strand
CGGAAGATTTCAAGTCCAGTGAGACGGTCGTGACGCTATGAGGTTTGTGGTGCGGGTTCCCTGCGCTTGCTGGGGTCGTTGATCCATGCCGTCTGCGGGATCTCGGGCGGCCGGGGACGGCGTCCGAAGCGTTCGGGATGCCGGGCGTATGCCTCGGCAAGGGTGACGGCCCGCTGGTCGCGGATCTCCTCGGCGGTGCCGAAGTGGACGCTGGCGGGCGTGTGGAGGCCGATGCCTGAGTGCCGGTGCTCGTGGTTGTAGTACGAGATGAAGGCGTCGAACCATTCGCGGGCGTGGGCCAGGGAATCGAACCGCTGCGGGAAGTCGGCCATGTACTTGGTGGTCTTGAACTGGGCCTCGCTGTACGGGTTGTCGTTGGAGACCTTGGGGCGCGAGTGGCTCCTGGTGACGCCGAGCTCGGTCAGCAGCTGGGAGACCTTCTTGGAGGTCATCGAGGTGCCGCGGTCGGCGTGCACGGTCTCGGGGACGATGCCGTTGCGCTCGATGGCCTCGCGGATCAACTCCTCGGCCCGCTCAGCTGATTCGACCAGTTCGACGGTGTGGCCGACGATGTAGCGGCTAAAGATGTCGATGATCACGTAGGCGTGGTACCAGATGCCCTTGCCGGGGCCGGCGGCCTTGGTGATGTCCCACGACCACACCTGCGAGGGCGCGGTGGCGACCAGCTCGGGCACCGTCCTTGCCGGGTGGACGGCCTGGCGGCGGCGCTCGCCGTTCTGCCCGTGTTCGCGCAGGATCCGGTACATCGTGGAGACCGAGCAGTGATAGCGCCCGGTATCGAGCTCGCGGGCCCAGATCTGCGCGGGCGGCAGCTCGGCGTACTCGGGGCTGTTCATCAACGCCAGGACCGCATCACGCTCTTCGGCCGTCAGGGCCGACGGCTGGACCTGCGGGGACCTGGGCCGGCGCGGGGGCGGCGGTTTCAGCCTGCGGTAGTGGGTGGCCCGGGAGCGGCCGGTCAGCCGGCACGCGGCCGTGGTGCCCAGCTCGTGTTCGACGGCGGTGAACGCCTCCTCCACGACCGGGTCGGCGGCGTGCGTCAGTCCGCGCTCTCGGAGATCATTTCCAAGAGCGCCGACGCTTTTCCCAGAACCTCCAGCGCGGCCTTGTTCCGGGCGAGTTCCTTCTCCAGCCGTTCCACCTGCCGGCGCAGCTTCTCGTTCTCGGCCTCGGCGGCGGACTTCTTCGGGCGGGCCGGGCTCGTTCGGTGGTCGACCAGGTTTTCCAAGGCCCCGGCATCGCGTGCGGCCCGCCACTCGGTGACGTGGGAGTGGTACAGGCGCTCGCGGCGCAGGACCGCGCCCTTCTCACCCTCGGGTGCGGCGTCGTACTCGGCGACGATCCGCAGCTTGTACTCGGGGCTGAACGTGCGGCGCTTCGGCCGG
>NZ_JZKH01000239.1 GCF_000961885.1 Streptomyces rubellomurinus | reverse complement strand
GGTCGCCCTGGACTCCCGGGCGAGCGCGAGCAGGCCGTCGTGCACCTCCGGCGGGACGGTGAACCGGAGGCTCGCGCCCCGGTAGCTCGCGGCCGCCGGCCGCTGCCGGTCGGTCGGAATGTTCAACTCTTCCGGGGCGTTCGCGAGTTCGGACTTCCAGAACGCGAGTTGCCGGGAGATGACGCTGTCCGGGTCGCCCTCCTCGCCGAGCAGTCCCTGCTGCCACAGCGCGTAGTCGGCGTACTGCACCGCCAGCGGCTTCCACTGCGGCGCCTCGCCACGCACCCGCGCCGCGTAGGCCGTTGCCAGGTCGGCGCCGAGCGGAGCCATCGACCAGCCGTCACCGGCGATGTGGTGAAGCGTCAGCAGCAGAGCGTGGTCCTCCTCGCCCAGCACGAACAACTCGGCCCGCAGCGGGAGTTCGCGCTCCAGCTCGAAGCCGGTCGCGGCGGCGGCCACCAGCGCGTCCGCCAGGGCGGATTCAGTCGTCCGCCGGACCAGCAGCTCGGGCACCGCGTCCGCCAGCACCTCCTGGTACGGCACGCCGTCGTCCTCGGGGAAGACCGTGCGCAGGCTCTCGTGCCGGCCGGCCACGTCAGCCAGCGCGGCCGCCAGCGCCTCCCGGTCCAGCGCGCCGGAAAGCCGCAGCGCCATCGGAAGGTTGTAGGTCGCGCTCGGCCCCTCCAACCGGTGCAGGAACCACAGCCGCCGCTGCGCGAACGACAACGGCACCCTGTCCGGGCGCACCGCCGGCAGCAGCGCCGGACGGGCCTGCCCGGCGTCCGCCAGCCGGGCGGCCAGCGCGGCGACGGTCGGCGCCTCGAACACGGCGCGCACGGCCAGTTCGACGCCGAGCGCCGACCGGATCCGGCCGACCAGCCGGGTGGCCAGCAGCGAGTGCCCGCCGAGGTGGAAGAAGGAGTCGTCGATGCCGACGTCCGGCACCCCCAGCAGCTCCGCGAACACCGCGCAGAGCAGCTCCTCCTGCGCCGTCCGGGGCCTGCGGCCGCTGCGCGCCGCACTGAAGTCCGGAGCGGGCAGGGCCTTGCGGTCCAGCTTCCCGTTCGGCGTCACCGGGAACGCGTCCAGCGCGACGAACGCGGCCGGGACCATGTAGTCCGGCAGCATCCCACCCACGTACGCGCGCAGCTCGGCCGTGTCCGGCAGCTCGGCACCCGGCGCGGCGACCAGGTACGCGACCACCTGCCGGCCGCCCTGCTGGTCCTCGCGCGCCAGCACCGCGACCTGCCCCACCGCCGGATGAGCCGCGAGCACGGACTCGATCTCGCCGAGTTCGATCCGGAAGCCGCGGATCTTCACCTGGTGGTCGACCCGGCCGAGGTAGTCGAGCTCACCACCGGCCGACTGCCGCACCAGGTCACCCGTGCGGTACATCCGCGAGCCGACC
>NZ_JZKH01000238.1 GCF_000961885.1 Streptomyces rubellomurinus | reverse complement strand
GCCGGTGCCGCCCGCGCCGCCCGCCGCGCCGCCCGGGCCGGGGGCCTCGCAGGTGCTGCCGCCGCTGACCACCCCGCCGGTGGTGGCCGCCGCACCGTCCGACGCCGCCCGGGCCGCGCTGCGCGAGCGGCGCGCGGCCGCCTTCCGGGCGCCGACCGCGGGCGAGTCGGCGGTCCAGCTGCAGGCGGTCGCGCAGGAGTGCGTGACCGTGCTCGGCGCCGCCGACCGCGACACCCTGTGCGCCTGGCGGGACTTCACCTGGTACCTCAGCCGGGCCGGGGACGTGGACGGCGCGATCCGGCTGCTGTCCACCGTGGTCGAGGACATGCGCGCGGCGCTCGGCCCCACCGACCCGGACACCCTCGGCGCCCGCTACCACCTGGTGTGGTGCATCGGCGAGAACGGCGCCGAGGTCACCGCGATCCGGCTGATGACCGAGCTGCTGCCCGATCTGCACGCCGCCTGGGGCCCGCAGGACGCCCGGGTCCTGAAGGCCCGGCACGACCTCGCCGTGTACCGGGCCAACCGGGGCGACCTGCAGGGCGCCGTCATCCAGCTGCACGCGCTGCTGCCCGACCTCGCCCGCGCCCTCGGCGAGCACCACCCGAGCACCGTCCAGGTCTGGCAGGACCTGGCCGGCTACCAGCAGCGGCTCGCCCAGGCCGGCCGCAAGGGCCTGCCCGGCCAGCGCCGCCGGGCACCGAGGATGAGCCCGATCGAGGCGCTGGTGCTGATCAGCCGGCTGCGGGTCTGGGACTTCGCCGACGACCGGCAGGGCCAGGACTGCGTCGAGGCGCTGGAGCGCGGCGTCGGCCTGAAGGGCGTCGCGGACGTGGTGTTCGACGCTCCGGACTTCGTCTCGGACGAGGACCTGGTGGAGGAGATCTTCGGCCCCTGAACGGGGCTCGGAGCCGGGGCAGCGGAGAACGGGGGAGGCACGGGTGCGGGTCGGGGACGTCCTGGACGGCCGGTACGAGCTCCAGGAGAGGCTGGGGCAGGGCGGCTTCGGCGTGGTGTGGCGGGCCGAGGACACCCGGATGCACCGGCCGGTGGCGGTCAAGCTCATCCGGCACGACGACGGCGACCAGGCCAAGGCGGCGCTGCGCTTCGCCCGGGAGGCGTCCGCGGCGGGCAACCTGTCCCACCCGCACATCGTCACCGTGTACGACCTCGGCCACTGCCGCGCCGACGGCGAGGACGTCACCTTCCTGGTGATGGAACTGCTCACCGGCCGCACCCTGACCGCGGTGCTGCGGGGCGGCGTGCCCGAGCCGCTGCTGAGCCTGCGCTGGGGGCGGGAGATCTGCGGGGCGCTGGCCGCGGCGCACGACGCGGGCGTGGTGCACCGCGACATCAAGCCCGACAACATCATGATCACCGAGGCCGGGCAGCTGAAGGTGCTGGACTTCGGCATCGCGCAGCTGGACACCGGCGCGG
>NZ_JZKH01000237.1 GCF_000961885.1 Streptomyces rubellomurinus | reverse complement strand
GTCGGCGGGGTCCGTGCGGTCGGCGGGGTCCGTGCGGTCGGCGGGGTCCGTGCGGTCGGCGGGGTCCGTGCGGTCGGCGGGGTCCGTGCGGTCGGCGGGCGCGTCGCCCGGCTCGGGCTCCGCACCGGCGGCGCGGTGGTCGGACACGGGCAAGCGGGCACCCCCGGGGTCGGCAGCGGATGGCCGGGGCATGACACGCCCGGCCCGTCCCCGCGATCCTGCCGCCCGCCGTCCGCACCCGGAGCCGCTTGCCCGAATGTGCCCGCTGTTGGTCGACTCCCGATCATGCGGCGGTCGTATCGCGTCGGCTGCCGACCGGTTCCCGGCCGACCGCGCCCGATCAACCCAGCGCCCGCACCGCCGCCAGCACGTCCACGCCCAGCTCCGGGTCCGCGTCCTCCGGCAGGTTGACGGACAGCCGGGTGACCAGGCCCGCGTACCGCCGGTGGATCTCCGCGGCCGCCTCCTCCACCGTGCCGGAGACCGCGAAGGTGTCGAACACCTCGTCGTCGATCAGCGCCGCCATCTCGGCCCAGCGGCCGCGCACCGAGTGCGCGTGCAGCTCCTCCTGCAGCGCCTCCCAGCCGTGCTGCGCCAGCACCGGGCGGTAGGCCGGGGTGGAGGCGTAGAAGGCCAGCCGCTCGCGCACCCCGGCCCGGTTGGCGGCCAGCTCCTCCTCGGTCCGCCCGGTCGCGGTCAGGACGTTGCCGACGATCTCGAACGGCCGCGCCGTCCACGCCGCGCCCTCGGCCTCGGCCCGCGCCCGGGCGGCGGTCAGGCCGGGCAGCACCTGCCCGGTCAGGTAGGCGGTGGAGGAGAAGGGGTGGCTGAGGAAGCCGTCGGCCACCTCCCCGGCGGTGCGGGTCATCAGCGGGCCGACGCCCGCGAGCAGGATGCGCGGCGCCCCCGCCGGGATCGGGTCCGGCGCGAAGACCGGCGTCATCACCGTGTGGGTGTAGAACTCGCCCCGGAAGCGCAGCCGTTCACCGGTCTGCCAGCTGTGCCAGATCGCCCGCACCGCGTGCACGTACTCGCGCATCCGGGCCGCCGGGCGGTCCCACGGCATCCCGAAGCGCTTCTCGATGTGCGGCTTGACCTGCGAGCCGAGCCCGATCACCGCCCGCCCGCCGGAGGCCGCGTGCAGGCCCCACGCCTGGTAGGCCAGCGTCATCGGGGTACGGGCGAAGGCGACCGCGATGCCGGTGGCCAGCTCGATCCGGGACGTCCGGTCGGCGGCCCGGGCCAGCTGCAGGAACGGGTCGTACGCGGTCTCGGCGACCACCAGCCGGTCCATGCCCCGGCGTTCGGCCCGCTCGGCGGCGTCGAGGATGCCCGCCGGGTGGCCGGAGGCGACGGCGTCGAGGCTCAGCGCCGGTCGGGGCGCGGCGGGTCGGGGCGCGGCGGGACGGTCCATGGCGGTGCTCCTGGTCGCGGGCTGTGTCGCGGGCTGCGGGGTACCCGGACAGCCTGCCACGCCGTCAGCGCCGCCCCGACC
>NZ_JZKH01000236.1 GCF_000961885.1 Streptomyces rubellomurinus | reverse complement strand
GGTGGGAAGGACAATTTCGCTGTTGACCGTGAGGCGGCTGAGCGTGTTCTGACGGTGTTTCCGACGATGCGTACCGCCGTGCGCGCCAACCGCACCTTCATGCATCGTGCCACGCGTGCTCTGGCCCGGCGTGGCCTGCGGCAGTGGTTGGACATCGGTTCCGGTATTCCGACCTCGCCGAATCTGCACGAGGTCGCCCAGGCGGTCGAGCCGCGGGCGCGTGTGGTCTATGTCGACAACGATCCTGTCGTTCTGGCGCACTCCCGTGCTCTGATGACCAGTACGCCTCAGGGTCGTACCGCCTATGTCCATGGTGATGTGCGTGATCCCGCCGCGATCCTGAGCGCCCCCCAGGTCCTTCAGACCCTCGACCTGTCCCGGCCGGTCGTGCTGTCCATGGTCGCGCTCATCCACTTCGTGCCGACCCTTGAGGAGGCCCACGCTCTCCTCAAGCAGTTCCTGGATCCGCTGCCCTCCGGCTCCGCCCTCGTCCTGTCCCACGCGACCGCCGAGCTCGACCCGGTTGGCGCGAACAAGGTCGAGGAGATCTACAACCAGGCCGGTACCACCCTGCGCCTGCGTCCCGCAGCCGAGTTCGCGACGTTCTTCGAGGGCCTGGACCTGCTGGAGCCCGGCATCACTCCCGCTCACCGCTGGCTCGCCCCGGGCGAGGACACCCCCGCCGACGACCTCCTGCCGCCGACTGTCACCGACGCGCAGGTCTCCTTCTACGCGGCCGTCGCGATCAAGCCCTGACCGCCCGCCTCGCGCCCGCCCGCGCCTGGCCGCGCTCGCCCGCCCGCGCCTGGTCGCGCCCGCCCGCCCGCACCTGGTCGCGCCCGCCTGGCTGCGCCTGGCCGTGCCCGGCCGCACCTGGCTGCGCCCGCCTGGTTGCGCCCGCCTGGCTGCGCCTGGCGGTGGTTGCCTGGCGGTGCGTGGCCGGCTCGGTGGTGTTTGGCTGTTTTTCACGCGTTCGGGTGGGGGGTGGTTGGGTGTGGGGTGGGGGTGGCACAACGGTGGGCATGACGATCTCCTCCGCCCGGCGTCCGCGTCGGCGTCCCATCGGTGACCTTGCCGCTGTCCCCGTTCCCGTCCCGTCGCCGCGTCCGCGTCGGCGTCCCACTGGTGGCCTTGCCGCTGTCCCCGTTCCTGTCCCGTCGCCGCGTTCGCGTCGTGGTGTGCCGCGGTGTTGTCGTACCTGGAACAGTGAGCACCGTCTGCCCGGTGGCCAGGTGGTGCGCACTATCTGGCACCAGGTTGCCTGCCCGGCCCGGTGATTGCCCGGTGGCCGTGCTCTGGCCGCCGCCGGCTGCTCGCCGGTTGGTGATCACGATGGGCTGCGGCGACGCCTGCCCCTTCTTCTTCGGCAGGACGTACCTGGACTGGAAGCTGGAGGACCCGGCCGGCTGGGGTGTCGAAGCCGTCTGCCCGATCCGTGACGGGATCGAGCAGGGCGTCCGCGGCCTGCTCACCGGCCTTGGCGTCGGGCCCGCCGCGTGAGCGGTGCCGCCACTGGGCCGGTC
>NZ_JZKH01000234.1 GCF_000961885.1 Streptomyces rubellomurinus | reverse complement strand
CGACGAACAGAAACTCCGTACCTACCTCAAGCGCGTCACCAATGAGCTGCGCACGGCCAATCGCCGGGTGCGCGACCTGGAGGACCGGGCTGTCGAGCCGATCGCGATCGTCGGCATGAGCTGCCGGTTCGCGGGCGGGGTGAGCTCGCCCGAGGAGCTGTGGCGGCTGGTGGCCGAGGGGCGGGACGGCATGGGTCCGTTCCCGACCGACCGCGGCTGGGACCTGGAGAAGCTGTACGACGAGGACCCGGAGCGTCCGGGCAGCGCGTACGCCGTCGAGGGCGGTTTCGTCGACTCGGCGACGACGTTCGACGCGGACTTCTTCGGGATCTCGCCGCGTGAGGCGCTGGCGATGGACCCGACCCAGCGCCTCACGCTGGAGTCGGCGTGGGAGGCGCTGGAGGACGCGGGCATCGACCCGACCTCGCTCAAGGGCAGCGACACCGGCATCTACGCGGGCACCGTGTCCTCGGACTACGGGCCGTCCACGCTGCCGGAGTTGGAGGGCTTCCGGGTCACCGGCACGCAGAGCAGCGTGATGTCGGGTCGTGTCGCCTACGCACTGGGTCTGGAGGGCCCGGCGGTGTCGGTGGACACCGCCTGCTCGTCCTCGCTGGTGGCGATGCACCTGGCGGCGAACGCGCTGCGCTCGGGCGAGTGCTCGCTGGCGCTCGCCGGTGGTGTGACGGTGCTGGCCGGGCCGTTCCTGTTCGTCGAGTTCAGCCGCCAGCGCGGGCTGGCGCCGGACGGGCGCTGCAAGGCGTACTCCTCCGACGCGGACGGCACCGGCTTCTCGGACGGCGTCGGTCTGGTGGTGCTGGAGCGGCTGTCGGACGCCAAGCGCAACGGGCGTCGCATTCTCGGGTTGATCCGGGGCAGTGCGGTCAACCAGGACGGTGCGAGCAACGGGCTCACGGCGCCGAGCGGTCCCTCGCAGGAGCGGGTGATCCGGCAGGCGCTGGCCAGTGCCGGGCTGTCGGCGGCGGAGGTCGACGCGGTCGAGGGCCACGGGACGGGGACCAAGCTGGGTGACCCGATCGAGGCGCACGCGCTGCTGGCGACGTACGGGCGCGAGCGGGTCGGCGACGAGCCGTTGTGGCTGGGTTCGATCAAGTCGAACATCGGTCACACGTCGGCGGCGGCCGGTGTCGCGGGCGTGATCAAGATGGTGATGGCGATGCGCAACGGTGTGTTGCCGCGCACCCTGCACGTGGACGAGCCGTCGCCGCACGTGGACTGGGAGTCGGGTCGGGTCGAGCTGCTGACCGAGGCCAGGGACTGGCCGGCGGGCGAGCGGCCGCGCCGGGCGGGCGTGTCCTCCTTCGGTGTCAGCGGGACGAACGCGCACCTGATCGTCGAGGAGGCGCCGGCGGAGGAGCCGGCCGAGACCCCCGAGGCCGAGGTCGTCCGGCCCGCCGGCGCGGTGCCGGTGGTGCTGTCGGCGCGCACGGACGCGGCGCTGCGGGCGCAGGCCGAGCGGCTGCGGTCGCACCTGCTGGCGAAGCCCGAACTCTCGGTCGCGGACGTGGCGTTCTCGGCGACGACCAGCCGGGC
>NZ_JZKH01000233.1 GCF_000961885.1 Streptomyces rubellomurinus | reverse complement strand
TCGCCGATCCGCTCCTGGGACGTGCGCCGGGGCCAGGAGGCCTTCCGCTACCTGCGCGAGGGCCGCAACACCGGCAAGGTCGTGCTGACCGTGCCGGCGCCGCTCGACCCCGAGGGCACCGTGCTCGTCACCGGCGGCACCGGTGGCCTCGGCGCCCTGTTCGCCAAGCACCTCGTCACCCGGTACGGCGTGCGGCGCCTGCTGCTGGTCAGCCGCCGCGGCCCGGCCGCCGCCGGGGCCGCCGAACTCGTCGCCGAACTGGCGGCGCTCGGCGCCGAGGCCCGGGTGGCCGCCTGCGACGTCACCGACCGGGGGCAACTCGCGCTCCTTCTCAACGAGTTGGAGCGGCCGCTGACGGCCGTCGTGCACACCGCCGGCGTGCTGGCGGACGGCGTCATCGAGTCGCTGTCGCCCGAGCAGATCGCGCAGGTCATGCGGCCCAAGCTCGACGCCGCCTGGCACCTGCACGAACTGACGGCACGTCAGGACCTGTCCGCGTTCGTACTGTTCTCCTCCGCCGCCGGCCTGCTCGGCAACGCCGGCCAGGCCAACTACGCCGCCGCCAACGCCGCCGTCGACGCGCTCGCCGCGCACCGCCGAGCGGCCGGTCTGCCGGCCCTCTCGCTGGCCTGGGGCCTGTGGGCCGACTCCACCGGCATGACCGGCGAACTCGACGAGGCCGACCTCGCCCGCATGGAGCGCACCGGCATCGGCGCGATCTCCAACCAGCTCGGCCTGGACCTCTTCGACCAGGCCCTCGGCTCCGAGGCCGCGCTGCTCGCCCCCGTCCGGCTCGACCCGACCGCCCTGCGCACCCAGGCCCGGTCCGGCCTGTTGCCCGCCCTGCTGCGCGGCCTCGTGCGGGCCCCCGCCCGCCGCGCCGACAACGCGCGCTCCCTGGAGCGCCGCCTCGCCGGCGTGCCGGAGGGCGACCGGGAGCAGGTCGTGCTGGACCTGGTGCGCGCCCAGGTCGCCTCCGTGCTCGGCCACGCCTCGGCCGCCGCCATCGAACCCGAACGGGCCTTCAAGGACCTCGGTTTCGACTCGCTGGCCGCGGTCGAGCTGCGCAACCGGCTCAGCCAGGTGGCCGGGCTGCGGCTGCCGGCGACGCTGGTCTTCGACCACCCGACGCCGCTGGAGGCGGCGCGGCTGATCCTCTCCCTGGTCGGCGGGACGGGCGGCGCCGAGCAGCCCTCGCCGCTGGACCAGGAGCTGCAGCGGCTCGAAGCGCTGCTGATCGCGGTTTCCGGCCACGAGAAGCAGCTGGCCGGCGCCGAGCCGCGGCTGCGCTCGCTCAGCAACCGGCTCCGCGCCCTGCTCAGTGCCACCGGCACCGAGGACGCCGACGCCGACGACACCTTCGAAGAAGACCTCGACTTCGTCTCGGACAGCGACATGTTCGACCTGATCGACAAGGAGCTCGGATCCGCATGACCGGGAAGAACGACGACCGTCGGAGCGGGACGATGAACGGGCAGACGAGCGGACGGACGAGCGGGCAGCCGAGCGGTTCGCAGACCGACGAACAGAAACTCCGTACCTACCTCAAGCGCGTCACCAATGAGCTGCGCACGGCCAATCGCCGGGTGCGCGACCTGGAGGACCGGGCTGTCGAGCC
>NZ_JZKH01000232.1 GCF_000961885.1 Streptomyces rubellomurinus | reverse complement strand
CTGCACCAACCCCAACACCCACGCAACCACCTCGGCAGCAGAACCGCCGCCACACACCGCCACCACGACATCCGCCGCACCGACCTCACCCAACCCCCGCCACACCAGCCCCAACGCCCCCCACGAGGCATCCACCGACGCCCCCACCACCGCCCACCGCCCCACCAACTCCCCACCCGCCACCACCACCGGCCCCCACACCCCCCGGTACAGGTCCTCGCCCACCCGCCCGGCGGCGCGGAGCCGGTCCTCGGTGACGGGCCGCAACGCCAGCGACTCGACCGAGGCCACCGGGCGGCCCGCGTCGTCCGCGAGCCAGATCGACACCGCATCGCCCTCCGAACGGGCGATCCGCACCCGGGCGGTAGCCGCGCCGCCGGCCGCCACGGTGACGCCCGACCAGCTGAACGGGAGCCGCACCCCGTCCACCCGGTCCGCGTCGTCGTCCAGCAGCACGGCATGCAGGGCGGCGTCGAGCAGCGCGGGGTGCAGGGCGTACCGGCTCGCGCCGTCGCGCTGTTCGCCGTCCAGCCGCACGGTGGCGAAGAGTTCGTCGCCGCGCCGCCAGGCGGCGATCAGGCCCTGGAAGGCGGGCCCGTACGCATAGCCGGTCTCCGCGAGGCGCGGGTAGTGGCCGTCCAGCTCGATGCGTTCGGCACCGGCGGGTGGCCAGTCGCAGACGGCCCAGTCGGCGGCTCCGGTTCCACAGGCGGAGCCGGCCAGCGTGCCGGAGGCGTGCCGCACCCACGGCTGCTCGGCGGGCGCGCCGTCCGGCCGGGAGTAGACGTCGACGGACCGCCGTTCCCGGTCGTCCGCGCCGCCGACGACGACCTGAAGCGCCACCGCGTCCTGCGGGCCGAGGAGCAGCGGTTCGTGCAGGGTGAGTTCGTCCAGCCGCCCGCACCCCGCCTCGTCGCCCGCCCGCACCGCGAGCTCCACGAACGCGGTGCCCGGCAGCAGAACGGTCCCGGCGACCGCGTGGTCGGCCAGCCACGGGTGGGTGCGCAGCGAGAGCCGACCGGTGAGGACGTGGCCGCCGCCATCGGCGACCGCGACGGCCGCGCCGAGCAGCGGGTGCCCGGCGTCCGCGAGCCCGAGCCCGGCCGCGTCCCCGGCCGTGGCGCCGCTGCCCGCCAGCCAGTAGCGGCGGCGCTGGAAGGCGTAGGTGGGGAGTTGGACGGTCCGGGCGTCGGCCGGGAAGGCACGCCGCCAGTCCACGGGGACGCCGTGCGTCCAGGCCTCGGCGAGCGCGCGCATGAACCGCTCGGTCCCGCCCTCGTCCCGGCGCAGGGTACCCAGCGCGACGGCACTCCCCTCACCGCGCTCGATGCACTCGCCGACCCCGACGACGAGCACCGGGTGCGCGCTGATCTCGACGAACGCCCCGAGGCCCTGCCCCAGCAGGCCGGTGACGGCCTCGGCGAAGCGCACCGGCTGCCGCAGGTTGGTGTACCAGTACGCGGCGTCCAACCCCGTGGTGTCGATCGACGAGCCCGTCACCGTGGAATGGAACGGCACGGCCGCCGCCTGCGGGGCGATCCCGCTCAGCGCGGTGAGCAGTTCCTCCCGGATCGCCTCGACGTGCGGGCCGTGCGAGGCGTAGTCCACGTCGATCCGACGCGCCCGCTCGTGCCCGGCGACCAGCTGCTCCAA
>NZ_JZKH01000231.1 GCF_000961885.1 Streptomyces rubellomurinus | reverse complement strand
CACCGTCCAGCTCCGGCCCTTCCAGCACCCGACCCAAAACGGTGGAGTAGAAGGGAACGGACGCACGGCCGGGCGTCAGGTCGGCGAACTCCTCCGCCAGGCCCGGCAACAGCGGGTCCATCTGCGCGCTGTGGGAGGCGTAGTCGACGTTCACCCGGCGGCAGAACACGCCCTGCTGCTGCAGGTCCGCCACCAGACGGTCCAGAGCGTCGGCCTCGCCGGACACGACCGTGGAGGCGGAGGTGTTGACGGCCGCGACGGAGAGCCTGCCGTCGTAGGCGGCGAGCAGGTCCTCCACCTGGCCGACCGGGCGCTCGACCAGCGCCATGCCGCCGATGCCGGTCACCGCGCGCACGGCGGCCGAGCGGCGGGCGACCACCTTGGCGCCCTGCTCCAGCGTGAGAACGCCGGAGACGACGGCCGCGACGACCTCGCCCTGGCTGTGGCCGACCACGGCGCTGGGCTCGACGCCCCAGGAGCGCCACAGGGCGGACAGGGCGACACCCATGGCGAACAGCGCCGGCTGGACCACGTCCACCCGGTCGACGGGCGGGTGATCGCCACCGCCACCGGCGAGGACGTCCAGGACCGACCAGCCCGTGATCGGACGCAGCGCCGCGTCGCACGCCACGACCGCGTCGCGGAAGACCGGGGACTGCTCCAGCAGGGCAGCGCCCATGCCGAGCCACTGGCTCCCCTGGCCCGGGTACACGAACACGACCTCGCCGGGGTGACCCGCGAGGTTGGTCGAACCACCGGCGGCCACCTCGCGAAGGGCCTTGGCCGCGTCCGCGGCCGAGTCCGCGATCACGACGGCGCGGTGCTCGAAGTGGGTGCGGTGGCGGGCGGCGGTCAGGGCGACGTCCGCCAGCGGGATGCCGGGACGGCCGTCGAGCCAGTCGGCCCAGCGGCCGGCTTGTTCCCGCAGCGCGGCTTCGTCGCGGCCCGAGACGAGCAGCGGGAGGGCGGCCTGCGGCTGCGGCTCCTGCGGGGCCGCCTCGGTCGTGGGGGCTTCTTCCAGGATGAGGTGGGCGTTGGTGCCGCTCAGGCCGAAGGACGAGACGCCCGCGCGGCGGACGCGCTCGCCGCGCTCCCAGCTGGTGGCTTCCTGGAGGAGGGCGAGCCCGCTGCCGTCCCACTCGACGTGCGGGCTCGGCTCGTCGGCGTGCAGGGTGCGCGGCAGCACACCGTTCTCCAGGGCCAGCACCATCTTGATCACGCCGATGACACCGGCGGCCGCCTGCGCGTGGCCGATGTTCGACTTCGAAGAGCCGAGGAGCAGCGGGCGGTCGGCGGAACGGTGGGGCCCGAACACCTCGGCCAGGGCACCGGCTTCGATGGGGTCGCCGAGGGAGGTGCCGGTGCCGTGCGCCTCGATCGCGTCGATGTCGGCGGCGGAGAGGCGGGCCGCCGCCAGGGCGTCCTGGATGACGCGCTGCTGGGAGGGGCCGTTCGGCGCCGTCAGCCCCTGGCTGCGCCCGTCCTGATTGATCGCACTGCCCTTGATGACCGCGAGAACGCGGTCCCCATCCCGCTGAGCGGCGGAGAGGCGCTTGAGGACGAGGATGCCGCAGCCCTCCGCCCAACCGGCGCCGTCCGCACCGGCGCCGAAGCTCTTGCAGCGCCCGTCCGCCGCCATGCCCCGCAGCCGGCTGAACTCCACGAACAGCGCCGGGGTGTTCATGACGGTG
>NZ_JZKH01000024.1 GCF_000961885.1 Streptomyces rubellomurinus | reverse complement strand
ACCACCACCAGCCCCCACCCGGGTGACCCCAGCGCACACCGCTGGCCCGCACGCCCCCCCAATGCACAACGCCCGGGCCGCCAGGGAGACCTGGCAACCCGGGCGTCGCGCCCCGCCTGCTCCTCACTACACGTACGGATGACCCCCGGACGGCACCGCCGCCCCCCTCCGACGCCGCACCACGACGAACACCACACCCGCCACCACCACCAGCCCGGCCACCACCCCGCCCACAACCGGCAGCGCGCTGCCGCCCCCGGAGCCCGACGACACCTCCACCTTCGGCGGCGCCGCCGGCGCACTGCTCGGGCTCGCGGAGGCGGACGCGGACGCGCTCGACGGCGCGGCGGGCGTCGGCGCAGCAGACGCCGCAGCCACATCGGCCGGCAGCGGGGAGACATCCGCGGGCCCGGGGTCACCGGGATTGCTCAACGCGATCCGCGGCCGCACCGAACCCCAACCGGCAGCGTCCGTACGAACGGTCCCGCCGTCCGCCCGACCGGCCGTGTTGATGAGGACGCGCAGGACCTGATTCGGCGACCAATCCGGGTGCGCCGACCAGACCAGAGCTGCCGAAGCGGAAGCCAGCGCGGTCGCGTCCGATGTTCCGTGACCGTCGCAGTACCCAGACGGAGTTGTGCACGGCGCCACCGTGTCCTTCCCCGGGGCCACCAGCGCGACCTGCGGTCCGGTCTCGGACTCGGCGGTAACGTTCCCGTCCCGGTCGAAAGCCCCGACGCCAACCACGTTGGGAAGACCACCGGGATAATCAACCGGATTCCCCGACTGCGCTTCATTACCGGCAGCAGCGAAAACCAGCGCCCCTCTCGCCCTCGCGGAAGCGAGAATGCGATTCAGCTTCGCCACATCCCCTGGATCCATCTTGGCTGAATTCATTCCCTGCGAAATGCTGATGACCTTGACTCCCTGACCGGCCGCATAGTCAATCGCCTTCCCGATCTGATCGAGGAAGTCGACCGAGACCACTGCTCCCGCAGAGCCGTTATTGATCTTCAAGGGCAGAATTTTGGCCCCGGGCGCCAACCCGTAGGCCCCCTTGCCGCCATTGGCCCTACCCGTCCCGGCGATCAGGCCGGCCATCTGCGTGCCATGCCCGTTGATGTAGGTTCCGACTCCGCCATCACCACCGCTGAAGTCCTTTCCGGGCAGGAACTGCCCTACCAGGTCCGGGTGATCCAGCTTGAACCCACCATCAATCACTGCAACGGTGATTCCCTGCCCTGTCGAAACCTTCCACATGTCCGACGCATACATGAAATCCAGGTGCCACTGATCGTTCCGGATCGAGCCGTCAGCAGCAGCCGGTAGCGCGGCCGGGCCGATCACAACCCCCATGGCCAGCAGGGCCGCAGCGAGCCTCCGCCCACGTGCCCGTGCCTTCGTCCGCCCCATCACAGCTCCTCGTCAGCATCCCTGTCAGAAAGAACCCGCGCCCGAACAGAACTGCCCGGCCACTGGGAAGGCCCAGTGGCCGGGCAGCCGTTGTCGGCCTACTCAATCACGTCCGGGTTGCTGTGCGGCGTACCGCTGGTCCAGGTCTCCTCGTCCTCGTGCAAGTAGTCGGCGCGCTTTCGGCGGTCCCGCTCGTTACGGCCCGCATGGCCGGCCGTTCCGGGCGCCATCATGCCGTTCTGGCCGGGCTTTCCCCGGCCCTCGCCGGCGCCGGTCCCTGCGCGGTTGCGCAGCCCCGTGCCACCCGGCGTGAACTCCCCTCCGACTGCAGGTCCCTTGCGACCACCAACCGTTCCGCCACTGGTCGAGGTCAGGCCCCGCCCACGCGAACCGCTCGAACCACCGGAGCCACCGACGCCGTGGCCTCCCATACCCGGGTGCATGCCGCCCATACCGGCCGGGTTTCCCGCACGACCACCGGCTGGAACCTCACGACCTCCGACGATGGGCCCGGTGGGCAGACTGGGATTGGCGGCCTTCCCGGGCATCGGGCCGGCGCCGAACGGCGTCGTGCGGGGCGGGATCGAACCGGTCCGGCCAGGGCCGGAGCCGTTCCTCGCCGGAATCGAACCGGGGAGCCCGCCGGGGATGTTGGTCATCGGGAGGCCGTTGGGTCCGCTGGGGCCCTCAACCGGGCCGCTGGGGTACCCGGGGTTCATGTTCGGGCCACCCGAGGGCACCGGTCCGGTCGGGCCGGTCTGGGTCGGCAGAGTCGCTGTCGACGGCAGGCTGTCTAGTCCGGTCCCCGGTCGGTTGATCGGGTCGGACGGGTGGGACGGCACCGAGGAACCCGGGTCCTGCGGTGTGGCCGGGAGCTGTCCACCGCCATGCGAAGAGATCGGCTCAGCACGGACCGGGTCGTACCAGCCCGAGTCCGTTCCAGGGTGGCGCGGAAGGCTCGAACCATCGACGTAGTTGCCCACGGACGGGCTGTAGCTCCCACCGGTGCTACCACTACTGGCCCGGGCGCTGCGGGAACGGTCGGCATAGTAGCCACCAGAGCCGCTTCCGCTTCCGTGGTCCGTGCTCGACCCCCTGTCCGGGTCCGAACCGGGCGACCCCGGCAACACCACATTGGTGTCGATCCCGTTCAGCGTCGTGGTCGCCGCGCTGTAGGCCTGCGCCAGCTTCTCCAGCTGGTGAACGGCTTCCTGCTTCTCCTTGTCGATCAAGGCCTGGGCCTGCTTGGCCTCGTCCTCGGTCACCCAGTCCTTGTTGATGCCCTTCATGTAGCCGTCGATCGTCCCCCCGACCGCGAGCTTGGACTCGACGTTCGGGGGGATCATGACGGCCTGCTTCTTTCGCTTGTCCACCGTGACGATCGCGTCGTTCGGGGGCAGCGGCACAGCGGACCTGGCGGTGGTGAGAGCCTCACCGGCCTGGTTCATCGCGTCGCCGGCCGTCCAGGAGTGCTTCGCAATGATCGCCGCCGACTTGTACAGGTTCCCGACCCACGTCTTGAAGCCCTCGGCCGCATCGCCCTCCCAGTGAACCTGGCCGAGGTGGGCCTGCAGGGCCGTGCTCAGATCCGACAGGACGCGGCCGGCCTGCTGGAGCTTCAGCGCTCGCGAAAGCACCTCCTGCGACTTGGCGCCGTCAACCATTCCCTTGAGCGTGGAGTGGGAATACTGATTGAAATCCGTCGTTCCTGCCATGCTTTGCTCCCCGTCTCCCCGTGAACCGCATTTCTCACCGCTGTCAGCGCGGCACATTGCCCTTCGGTGCTGCCCCGCTCGAATCCGCGGACGGCGGAGTCAGACCCGCGCCCTTCGCCACCGAGTTCTGGGCATCCGCCGTCTGACCTTCGTTGGTCGAGTACCTGCTGTGCGTCTCCCGGACCGCGTCCTTCATCGCCGAGATCTGGGCCGCGAAGTCCTTGTGCAGCTTCACCAGTTGGCCGTGGACGTTGTTGTAGGCCGTGTTCAGGGCCACCGCTTCCGGGAACTTCGCGGTGTCGAACATGTTCACGAAGCTGTCCGCGGTGACCTTCTGCGCCTCGAGCTTGTACGGTGCGGCCTCCGAGCCGTCCATCGCGGCGAGCAGTGCCTCGACCTGCTGGGCGAACTTGGTCAGCGTCTGCAGCTCGATCTCGACGTCGTGCTTGCCGAAGGCGTCCACCAGGGAAAGGGCACTGTCCGACGTCTGCTTCTGGCTGGCAGTGGGGCCGTAGTACCCCCCTGGAAGACTGGGCAGCGTGTAGGGGTTGTCGGCAGGCGATCCCGGAGGATTCGGCGCCGTATTCGGCGCCGAAGTCGTCGCCCCCGAGCTCGGCACCGGCGTGTTCCCCGAACTACCTGACACAGCAGTTCACCTCTCCCCCGTGCGGGCGGTCGCCCCCTGGGGGACTCCCGGTGGCCGCCTGCCCGCAATACTCCGTCAGCTTCCGGGCCGCGCGGCCCTGGTCGGCGAACCCGCCCGCCCTGAGGCGGATTTCGCCTCCGTCATGGTAGCCATCGCCCCTGTCGGACCGGCAGGGACCTTGGCCCGCCCGTGCACGATCGGTACGAACCTGACACGTACGCGCCCGCCGAACTCCCGTCCGGGGCCCGCGGCTAGAATGACCACGTACGCCCCATCTGCCGCGCAATGTCGCACAGCAGCGACCCCGAGGCCGCAGAACGGACGTGACCGCATGCCTTCCCCCGAGCTCGCACCGCCCGCCGCCTGGTGGGCGCGCGCCGCGCGTCCGGCCCGGCCGCCGTGGCCGGTGGCGCTGATGGTGCGGGCCGCGGTGGGCATGGCGGTGCCGTTGGCGGCCGGCCTGCTGACGCACCGCCTGGACCTGGGGACGTTCGCGGGGCTCGGCGCGATGCACGCGACGATGAACGACCGCGTCGAGCCGGCCCGGCTGCGGGCCGCGCGGATCGGGACGGCCGCGTTCGCCTCCGCCGTCGGCATGCTGGTCGGCACCGGCCTCCAGCACGCGCACGCGGGCGTCCTCGCCCTGGGCACCGCCCTGACCGTCACGGCGTTCGTCTCCGGCGCCCTGAGCGCGACGGGCCCGCGCGGTTCGGCCGCCGGGATGCTGCTGCTGGTGTCGGCGGCGCTGGGCAGCGGCATGCCGCTGCCGCGTCCGTGGTGGGCGGCGGCGCCGCTGCTGCTGGCGGGCGCCGTCTTCGTCACGCTCCTGGGCCTGCCCGGCCGGGCCCGTCACCGCCCGGCCGCCGACCCGCGCAACCGCGCGCTCGCGGCCGCGTACGAGGCGCTGGGCCGTACCCTGGCGGACCTCGGCACCCCGCGGGGCGTGGCCTCGCGCCGGGTGCTGACGGCCCGCCTGAACCAGGTGCAGGACCTCCTGCCGGGGAGCGGCGGCCCCCGCGCCGCCCGGCCGCACCGGATGTACGAGGCCGCGCTCGCCGCCACCGAGGCGGCGACCGGCCTGCTGTGGGCCCGGCGCCCGGTCCCGCCGGAGGTGGCCGAGGTCCCGGCCCGTCTCGCGGCGGCCGTCCGGCGCGGGGGCGGCGAGGTGGCGGTGCCGCACTGGCGGCCGGACACGCCGGCCCGGCGGGCGCTGGACGCCGCCCTGCGCGCGGCCGCGGACACCGTGGCCGGCCGGGAGCCGCGGCTGGGCACCGCCCCGGCGCCGCCGCCCGACCCGTGGCGGCTGCGGGCCCGGCCGCTGTCCCGGGCCTCGGTGCGGTACGGGCTGCGCGTGGCCCTGTGCATCGCGGCGGGTGCGGCGGTGACGGCCGGCTACCCGCTCAGCAAGAGCTACTGGGTGCCGATGACGATCGCCTTCGTGCTGAAGCCGGATCTGGGCTCGGTGTTCCTGCGCGCGGTGAGCCGTTCGGTCGGCACGGTACTCGGTGTGGCCCTGACGGCGGCGCTGCTCCCGCTCACCACGAACGAGTGGGCGCTGACGGCGATCGCCGCCCTCTGCGTCGCCCTGCTCCCGTACGCGACGGCCGCGCACTACGGCCTGAACACCGTGGCGATGACCCCGATGGCGCTGGTCCTGCTGCAACTCGGCGGCCAGA
Source organism: Streptomyces rubellomurinus (assembly GCF_000961885.1). Classification (GTDB taxonomy): domain Bacteria; phylum Actinomycetota; class Actinomycetes; order Streptomycetales; family Streptomycetaceae; genus Kitasatospora; species Kitasatospora rubellomurina. Next base: position 87,823 of record NZ_JZKH01000024.1, on the reverse strand, counting down.
GCGGCGCGGCGGAGTTCTGGCCGCGCGTGCTGGACACCGCGCTCGCGAGCGCGGTCGTGCTGCTCTTCGGCTACCTGCTGTGGCCGGAGCGCCCCCGCCACCGGATCGAGCCCCGGCTGGTCACGGCGGCCTCGGCCCTGCGCGCCTACCTCGACGCGACCGCCCGCGAAGGCGAGGCCGCCCGCGCAGGTGCGACCGCCCGCGAAGGCGAGACCGCCCACGAAGCCGCGACCGCCCACCCGGGCGGGGCCCGCCCCCAGGCCCAGGTGTGGCTGCGCCGCACCGCGTACCGGTCGCTGGCGGACGCCCGCCAGGAGGTGCAGCACGGCCTGGCGGAGCCGCCGCCGACCGGCCGGCTGGCCGAGCGGTGGCTGCCGGCGACGGCCGCGCTGGAGCGGCTGGGCGGCGCGGTGGCGGCGTACTCGGCGCAGGTCCGCTACGGCGGCCGGGTGCCGGATCCGGCGGAGACCGACCGGGTCCGCCGGGCGCTGGACGAGCTGACGGCCGCGGCCCGCGAGCACCGCCCGCCGACGACCGCGGCCGCCCGCCCGACCGCGCCGCACGACCCGGCGCTCAGCGCCCTGGGCCGCGCGGCGGACGAGCTCGAACTCCTCCTCAAACCGAGCTAGCCTCGAACTCCCCCTCGGGCAGCGGAGGTTCAGACCTGCTCGGCCAGCTCCAGCCAGGTCATCTCCAGCTCCTCCTTCTCCTCCCGGACGGCCCGCAACTGCCCGTCCAGTTCGGCGACCTTGGAGAAGTCGGCGGCGTGCTCGGCGAGTTGGGCGTGCAGCTTGCTCTCCTTCTCGTCCAGCTTGGCGATCTGCCGCTCCAGCTTCTGCATCTCCTTCTTCGCCGCCCGCAGGTCCCCGCCGGACAGCCCGGCGGCGGCCTCGGCCGCGGGGGCGGCAGGAGCGGCGGCAACCGCGGAAGCCGCGTCGGCGGCCATCCGGGCCCGCCGCTCCAGGTACTCGTCGACGCCGCCCGGCAGCATCCGCATCCGCTTGTCCCCGAGCAGCGCGTGCACGACGTCCGTGGTGCGCTCGATGAAGAAGCGGTCGTGGCTGATGACGATCATCGAGCCGGGCCACCCGTCGAGCAGGTCCTCCAGCTGGTTGAGCGTCTCGATGTCGAGGTCGTTGGTCGGCTCGTCGAGGAACAGCACGTTGGGCTCGTCCATGAGCAGCCGCAGCAGCTGGAGCCGCCGGCGCTCGCCGCCGGACAGGTCGCCGACCGGCGTCCACTGCTTGTCCTTGCCGAAGCCGAACTGCTCGCACAACTGCCCGGCGCTCATCTCGCGGCCCTTGCCGAGGTCGACCCGCGAGCGGATCTGCTCGACGGCCTGAAGGACCCGGGTCTCCGGCTCCAGCTCGGCGATCTCCTGGGACAGGTAGGCGAGCCGCACGGTCTTGCCGACCTTGATCACGCCCGACGCCGGCTGCACGTCCCCCTCGCTCGCGTACGCGTCGCGCAGCGCCCGCAGCAGCGAGGTCTTGCCGGCGCCGTTGACGCCGAGCAGGCCGATCCGGTCGCCGGGGCCGAGCTGCCAGGTCAGGTTTTCCAGCAGCAGCTTGGGGCCGGCCTTGACGGTGACGTTCTCCAGCTCGAAGACCGTCCGGCCGAGCCGGGCGTTGGCGAACTTCATCAGTTCGCTCTTGTCGCGCGGGTCCGGCACGTCCGCGATGAGCGCGTTGGCGGCCTCGATCCGGTAGCGCGGCTTCGAGGTGCGGGCGGGGGCGCCGCGGCGCAGCCAGGCGAGCTCCTTGCGGGCCATGTTCTGGCGCTTCTGCTCCTCGACGGCCTCGATCCGGGAGCGCTCGGCGCGGGCGAAGACGTAGTCGGAGTAGCCGCCCTCGTACTCGTGCACCTCGCCGTGCTGGACGTCCCACATCCGGGTGCAGACCTGGTCGAGGAACCAGCGGTCGTGGGTGACGCAGACGAGCGCGGAGCGGCGCTTCTGGAGGTGCTGGGCGAGCCAGTTGATGCCCTCGACGTCGAGGTGGTTGGTGGGCTCGTCGAGGATGATCAGCTCGGGCGAGCCGAGCAGCAGCTTGGCGAGGGCGATCCGGCGGCGCTCACCGCCGGAGAGCGGGCCGATGACGGTGTCCAGGCCGTCCGCGAAGCCGGGCAGGTCGAGGCCGCCGAAGAGGCCTTCGATGATGTCGCGGATGCGGGCGTCGCCGAGCCACTCGTGGTCGGCGCGGTCGGCGATGACCTCGTGCCGGATGGTGGCCTCGGGGTCGAGGGAGTCGTGCTGGGTGAGGACGGCCGGTTCGAGGCCGCCGTTCCAGGTGATCCGGCCGCCGTCCGGCTCCTCGAGCTTGGCGAGCATCCGGATGAGGGTGGTCTTGCCGTCGCCGTTGCGCCCGACCACGCCGATCCGGTCGCCTTCGCTGACGCCGAGGCTGACTCCGTCCAGCAGGGCGCGGGTGCCGTAGACCTTCGTGACGGACTCGATGGTGGCGAGGTTGACGGCCACGTGTGCTGCGCTCCTGGGTTCGGCGGTCGCGGGGCGGGCTCGGCCCGCTCCTGTCTCGGGGACACCCCGATCCACCCCAGCCTAATGGGCTCGCGGATCACCCCGAGCCGCACGGCGCCGCCGCCGCCCCCTTACACCGCCGCCGCCCCCGGCACCGGCCCGTAGGTGGCGTGCGCGGTCCGGCAGGTGCCGGAGGCGCGCAGCGCCCGGGCGACGGCGGCGGCCGCGTCGGCGTCCTTGGCGAGGAAGGCGCAGGTCGGCCCGGAGCCGGAGACGAGCGCGCCGAGCGCCCCGGCCTCGGTACCGGCCCGCAGGGTGGCGGCGAGCGACGGCCGCAGCGAGACGGCCGCGGGCTGCAGGTCGTTGGCCAGGGCGGCCGCGAGGGCGACGGCGTCGCCCTCGGCGAGGGCCGCGAGCAGCGCCGGGTCCGGGTCGGGGGTGGCGACGTCGGTGTCGCCGGAGCCGGTGCCGGCCTCCTCGCGCAGCCGGTCGCACTCGCGGAAGACGGCGGGGGTGGACAGGCCGCCGTCCGCGACGGCGAACACCCAGTGGAAGGTGCCCTCGACCGGGAGCGGTTCGAGGATCTCGCCGCGGCCGCGGCCCAGCGCGACGCCGCCGACCAGGGCGAACGGCACGTCGGAGCCGAGTTCGGCGGCCAGCTCCAGCAGGGTCTCGTGCGGCGTGTCGAGCTGCCACAGCGCGTCGCAGGCGACGAGCGCGGCGGCGCCGTCCGCACTGCCGCCGGCCATGCCGCCGGCGACCGGGATGGCCTTGTCGATGTGCAGGTGGACGCCGGGGTCGGCGATCCCGTGGTGGGCGGCGAGCAGCCGGGCGGCGCGGGCGGCGAGGTTGCTGTCGTCGAGCGGGACGACGGCGGCGTCCGGCCCGGAGCAGGTCAGCGTGACGCCCTCGCCGGCGCTCGCGGTGACCTCGTCGCCGAGCGCGACGGCGAAGAAGACGTTGGCCAGGTCGTGGAACCCGTCGGCGCGCAGTCCGCCGACGCCGAGCTGCACGTTGACCTTGGCCGGCACCCGTACGGTGATCACTCGCTGTCCTTCGCGGGCTTGTGCTCGGCGATCGCGGCGAACTGCTCCACCGTCAGCATCTCGCCGCGCAGCTTGTGGTCGATCCCGGCGGCCGCGAGCGCCTGCTCGGCGCCGGCGGCGGAGCCGGCCCAGCCGGCGAGCGCGGCCCGCAGGGTCTTGCGGCGCTGGGCGAACGCGGCGTCGACCACCGCGAACACCTCCTCGCGGCTGGCGGAGGTCTTCGGCGGCTCGCGGCGGATCAGCGAGACCAGCCCGGAGTCGACGTTGGGGGCGGGCCAGAACACGTTCCGCCCGATGGCGCCGGCCCGCTTCACGTCGGCGTACCAGTTGGCCTTGACCGAGGGGACGCCGTACACCTTGTTGCCGGGCTTGGCGGCGAGCCGGTCGGCGACCTCGCTCTGCACCATGACCAGGGTCCGCTCGATGCTGGGGAAGGTCGCCAGCATGTGCAGCAGGACGGGCACCGCGACGTTGTACGGCAGGTTGGCGACGAGCGCGGTGGGCGCCGGGCCGGGCAGCTCGGTGACCTCCATGGCGTCGCTGAACACCAGGTCGAAGGAGGCCGCGCGGGAGGGCATCCGGGCGGCGACGGTGTCCGGCAGGTGCTGCGCGAGCACCGGGTCGATCTCGACGGCCGTGACGTGCCGCGCCACCTCCAGCAGCGCCAGGGTGAGCGACCCGAGCCCCGGCCCGACCTCCACCACCGCGTCCTGCTCGGTCACCTCGGCGGCCCGGACGATCCGCCGCACGGTGTTGCCGTCGATGACGAAGTTCTGCCCGCGCTGCTTGGTCGGCTTCACGCCGAACGCGGCCGCCAGCTCCCGGATGTCGGCGGCGCCCAGCAGGTGGCTGTCAGGGGTGGGGTCGGTGGTGCTCACGCGCCAAGGATACGGGCGCACGGGGCTCCGCCCGGACCGGACGGCGCCCCGCGGCACCCGAACAGGACGGGGCTCGGCGCCCGAAGGCCCGGGCGGTCTCAGTACCCGAAGGCCCGGGCCGTGTTCTGCGCGACGGCCGTCGACAGCTCGTCCTCGTGCAGCCCCAGCGTCGCGGCCATCGAGCGCACGGTGACCGGGATGAGGTACGGCGCGTTGGGCCGCCCCCGGTAGGGGTGCGGGGTGAGGAAGGGCGCGTCGGTCTCGACCAGGATCCGGTCGAGCGGGGTGGCGAGCAGGGCGTCGCGCAGCGGCCGGTTGGCCTTGAAGGTGACCGGGCCGGCGAAGGAGAGGTACCAGCCGTGCTCGGCGCAGACCTTCGCCATCTCGGCGTCGCCGGAGTAGCAGTGGAACACCACGCGCTCCGGCGCGCCCTCCGCCAGCAGCACGGCGATGACGTCCTCGTGGGCGTCGCGGTCGTGGATGACCAGGGCCTTGCCGTGCCGCTTGGCCATCTCGATGTGGCGGCGGAAGGACTCCTTCTGGATCTCCACGCCCTCCGGCCCGGTGCGGAAGTAGTCCAGGCCGGTCTCGCCGACCGCGCGGACCTGCGGCAGCGCCGCGAGCGCGTCGATCTCGGCGAGCGCGGCGTCCAGCGCCGCGGCGCCGCCCGCCGGGCGCTGCTGCCCGGACCAGCCGTCCGGGTCGCCGAGGAAGATCCGCGGCGCCTCGTTGGGGTGCAGGGCGACGGCCGCGTGCACCTGCTCGAACCGGGCCGCCAGTTCGGCGGCCCAGCGCGAGCCGGGCACGTCGCAGCCGACCTGGACGACGGTGGCGACCCCGACCGAGGCGGCCTTGGCCAGCCCCTCCTCCGGGGTGCCGGACTGCATGTCCAGGTGGGTGTGCGAGTCGGCCACCGCCACGGCCAGGGGTTCCGGCAGCGGCGGCGGGGTCGACCGGTCGTCGTCCTTCCTGGCCATCAGGCGGCGGGCTTCTCTTCGAGGCGCGGGAAGAGGATCTCGCCCTTGGTGACGGTGGACCCGGCGGGCAGCCGGCCCCAGTCGGCGACGGTGGCGACGGTCTGGGCCGACAGCGCGCCCAGACCGGCCTCGGCGCCCAGGGAGACCCACAGCTTCTCGGCGGTGGACGGCATCACCGGGTTGAGCAGGACGGCGGTGGCCCGCAGCGCCTCGGCGGCGGTGTAGAGGATGGTGGCCAGGCGCGCCCGGCCCTCCTCGGAGTCGTCCTTGGCGACCTTCCACGGCTCCTGCTCGGTGAGGTAGCCGTTGACCTGCTTGACGAACTCGAAGATCGCCGCGATGCCGCCGGCGAAGTCCAGCTCCTCGCCGATCTTCAGGTCGGCGGCGGCGACGGCCTTGGCCAGCCCGTCCGCGACGGCCTGCTCCGCGTCGCCGGAGGCGACGGCGGCCGGCAGCGACCCGTCGAAGTACTTGCCGACCATGGCGGCGACCCGGGAGGCCAGGTTGCCGAAGTCGTTGGCGAGCTCGGAGGTGTACCGGGCGGTGAAGTCCTCCCAGGAGAACGAGCCGTCGGTGCCGAACGGGATCGCCCGGAGGAAGTAGTACCGGTAGGCGTCCACGCCGAAGTGCGAGGTGAGGTCGGTGGGCGCGATGCCGGTCAGGTTGGACTTGGACATCTTCTCGCCGCCGACCATCAGCCAGCCGTTGGCGACGACCCGCTTGGGCAGCGGCAGCCCGGCGGCCATCAGCATGGCGGGCCAGATGACGGCGTGGAACCGCAGGATGTCCTTGCCGACCAGGTGGACGGAGGCCGGCCACAGCTCGGCGAAGCGCTCCGGGTCGCTGCCGTAGCCGGCCGCGGTGATGTAGTTCTGCAGCGCGTCGACCCACACGTAGAGGACGTGCTTCTCGTCCCAGGGCAGCGGAACGCCCCAGTTGAAGGTGGAGCGGGAGATCGACAGGTCCTTGAGGTCCTGCTCGACGAAGCGCAGCACCTCGTTGCGGGCCGAGGCGGGCTGGATGAAGTCCGGGTTGGCCGCGTAGAACTCCAGCAGGCGCTCGGCGTAGGCGGAGAGGCGGAAGAAGTAGTTCTCCTCCTCCAGCCACTCGACCGGCCGCTTGTGGACGGAGCAGAGCTTCTCGTCCTCGGTGGCGCCGTCGAGCAGCTCGGAGGGGAGCTTGAACTCCTCGCAGCCGACGCAGTACGGGCCGGAGTAGCCGCCCTTGTAGATCTCGCCCTTGTCGTACAGGTCCTGGACGAACTCCTGCACCCGGGCGGTGTGCCGCTCCTCGGTGGTGCGGATGAAGTCGTCGTTGGCGATCTCCAGGTGCCGCCAGAGCGGCTTCCAGGCTTCCTCGACCAGCTTGTCGCACCACTCCTGCGGGGTGACGCCGTTGGCGTCGGCGGTCCGCATGATCTTCTGACCGTGCTCGTCGGTGCCCGTCAGGTACCACACCTTCTCGCCGCGCTGGCGGTGCCAGCGGGTGAGCACGTCGCCGGCCACGGTGGTGTACGCGTGCCCCAGGTGCGGACGGTCGTTGACGTAGTAGATCGGGGTGGAAACGTAGTACGCCGGGGCGTTCGCCCCGGTGGTGCTGTGGTCTGTGGTGTCCGCCATGGTCGGAAAGCTTAGTCGCGCGCGGGGGCCGCCCTCGACCGCGTTTCGCCGCGGGAGGGCGGCCCCGGCCCGCACCCCGGTGTCAGCCCAGCAGCCGCGACCAGAACCGGGCCCAGCGTCCGCGCGGCTTCGAGGGCCCGGGCACCGGGGACGGCCCGGCCGGCTCGGCGTGCGCCGGGTAGCCGGGGGCGTGCTGCCAGGGCTGGTCGGCGACGGCCACCCGGCCCTCGCGCATGATCCGGACGGTGTGACCGCCGCACCCCGGGCAGGTCGGCTTGAGCAGCGGCGACGGCACCCGGACACCGTTGGCGTGGTACTCGAACACGACGTGCCCGTCCTTGGCGACGTGGTGCTCGATGTCGTACGCCTGCTCCCAGCCGTACCCGCAGCGCAGGCACGCGAAGGAGTAGGCCTCCCGTACGGTCTCGACGGGAGGGTGCGGCCGGCCGGCCAGGCCTGCGGTGCTCAGCGCGTTGCCGCCGAGGGGGCTACCGACGATGTCACTCATAGCCGTCTCCCAGCGCCCGCCGGACGCTCGCCCGGCTGGGTCTTTCCGTTCCAGGAAATGCCCGGACCGCCCCGTTGGACGCCCCTCTTGTGAAGACTTGGACGCGGATTGGAGAGCCCTATACGAAAGGCCCGTCGAGTTCCGGAATCCGCGACCAAAACTTCAGCTCAGTGGGTGTTTACCGGGGCCTTCACTCCAAGGTACGACTCCCCGGGCGCCACGCAACCCCCGGAATTCACCCGTTCTTCCGGGCCTCCGGCGCACCCTCCTTCTTGGCCGCCACGACCGCGTCGAAGACCTCCCGCTTGGGCAGCGCGAGCTGCGCCGCGACGGCCGCGATGGCCTCCTTGCGCCGCTCCCCGGCCTCCTCCCGGACGGCCACCAGCCGGGCCAGCTCGGCCGGGGTGTGCTCCTGCGGCGCGGCCGGCGGGGCGCCGGCGACGACGACGGTGATCTCGCCCTTGACGCCGTCCGCCGCCCAGGCGGCCAGGTCGCCGATCGGGCCGCGCTTGACCTCCTCGTAGGTCTTGGTCAGCTCCCGGCACACGGCGGCCGGCCGCTCCGGGCCGAACGCCTCGGCCATCGCGGTCAGCGCCTCGGCGATCCGGTGCGGCGCCTCGAAGAAGACCATGGTGCGCGGCTCGGCCGCGATGGTGGCGAGCTGCCGGGCCCGGTCGCCGGTCTTGCGGGGCAGGAAGCCCTCGAAGGTGAAGCGGTCGACGGGCAGCCCGGAGAGGGCGAGCGCGGTGAGCACGGCGGACGGCCCGGGCACCGCGGTGACCTTGACGTCGGCGGCGACGGCGGCGGCGACCAGCCGGTAGCCGGGGTCGGAGACGGACGGCATCCCGGCGTCGGTGACCAGCAGCACCCGGGCGCCGCCGAGCAGCGCCTCGACCAGTTCGGGGGTGCGGCCGACCTCGTTGCCCTCGAAGTAGGACACCACCCGCCCGGCCGGGGTCACCCCCAGCGCCTGGGTGAGCCGGCGCAGCCGGCGGGTGTCCTCGGCCGCGATCACGTCCGCCGTGGCGAGTTCGGTGAGCAGCCGGGGCGGGGCGTCCGAGACGTCGCCGATGGGGGTGCCTGCGAGAACGAGTACTCCTGTCACGGGCCCCATCCTCCCAGCTGCCGGGGCGCCGGGGCGTTTGGTGACGATTCGGGCAGCTTCCGAGGGAGCGCTCACGCGTGCGAACGGCGCGCCTACGATGTGGCGGATGAACGGCGACACGGCGGCGCAGACGCCCACTGGTACGGACCACACCGCGCAGGGCGGCGTCGGCCTGCCGTCCCCGCGCCCGCCGCTGGAGGCGTCCCCGGGCTGGCGCGAGCGCCTGTCCCGGTTCGGCCGCCCGGGCCGCGCGCCGGTGCCGCTGACCGAGCGCCTGGTGCCGCCGATGCCGGACGGCCCGCGGGTGACGCCGCGCGACGTTCCGCAGTCGCCGCTGCTGCTGCGCCTGGGCCTGTCGCTGCCGCAGGGCCTGTGGTGGTTCCTGTGCCGCTGGTCCGGCTGGCTCGGCCCGATCGCGGTGGCGCTGTTCGCCGCCGTGCTGCGCTTCGTCCACCTCGGGCAGCCGAACGCGATCATCTTCGACGAGACGTACTACGCCAAGGACGCGTACGCGCTCTGGCACGGCGGCTACGAGATCAACTGGCCGGAGGACGCCAACGCGCAGATCATGTCGGGCGCGGCCGTCCCGTACCGCCCGATGGCCTCGTACGTGGTGCATCCGCCGGTGGGCAAGTGGATCATCGGCGCGGGCGAGCAGCTGTTCGGGATGAACCCCTTCGGCTGGCGGTTCTCGGTGGCCCTGCTCGGCACCCTGTCGGTGCTGATGCTGGCCCGGATCGCCCGCCGGATGTTCCGCTCGACGCTGCTGGGCTGCGTGGCCGGTCTGCTGCTGGCGGTGGACGGCCTGCACCTGGTCCTGAGCCGGGCCGCGCTGCTCGACCTGGTGGTGATGTTCTGGACGGTGGCCGCCTTCGGCTTCCTGCTGCTGGACCGCGACCGCACCCGGGCCCGGCTGGCCGCCGCGCTGGGCGGCGTGGAGAACGCCGAGCTGGCGCAGCGGCTGCGCCTGGGCTGGCGCCCGTACCGGATCGCGGCCGGCGTCTGCATCGGCCTGACCTGCGCCACCAAGTGGAGCGGCCTGTACGTGATGGCGGCCTTCGGCCTGATGTCGGTGCTGTGGGACGTCGGCGCCCGCCGGCTGGCCGGCGCGCCGCGCCCGTACGCGGCCGTGCTCACCCGGGACGTGCTGCCGGCGTTCGTGTCCGTCGTGCTGGTCTCGACGGCGACGTACGTCGCCTCCTGGTGGGGCTGGTTCGCGAGCAGCAACGCGCCCGGCCAGGGCGGCTGGGGCCGGGACTGGGCGGTCGGCCGCACGACCGACTACCCGTGGATACCGGAGGGCCTGCGCGCCCTGTGGCACTACCACTCGACGGTCTACGAGTTCCACACCAACCTGCACGACCCGCACGTCTACCAGTCGAACCCGTGGTCCTGGCTGGTGCTGGGCCGACCGGTGTCCTTCTACTACGAGTCCCCCAAGCGGGGCGAGGCCGGTTGCACGGCGGCCGACTGCGCCCGCGAGGTGCTGGGCATCGGCACCCCGCTGCTGTGGTGGGCGGCCGTGGTGGCGCTGGTGTACTGCCTGTGGCGCTGGGCGTTCCGCCGGGACTGGCGGGCCGGCGCGCTGCTGTGCGGCCTGGCGGCCGGCTACCTGCCCTGGTTCCTGTACCAGGAGCGGACGATCTTCCTGTTCTACGCGGTGGTGTTCGTCCCGTTCCTGGTGCTGGCGGTGACGATGCTGATCGGCGCCCTGATCGGCCCGGCCGGCGCCTCCCGGGACCGCCGGATCATCGGTTCGGCGGCGGCCGGGCTGCTGGTGCTGATGATCGTGTGGAACTTCCTGTACTTCTATCCGCTCTTCACCGGGCAGACCATCCCGCTGGACGACTGGCGCGCCCGGATGTGGTTCAACAGCTGGGTCTGACCCCCGGCCCGGACATGTGCGCCGCGGGGGCGGGAATCGTCCGTACGCGGTGCACGACACGTACCAGATCCGTCACAAGTCCCCGGCGTTTCGTCGGCGCACCGACGGACGCTGCCTAGGGTGGGGGGCGTACCGCGTTTCCGGCCCCCGCCGGTTGCGCCCGGCCGCGAGACCCCTGGGGGATTTGCACCATGCGCAGAGGCGCCAAGATCGGGATCATCACCGGCGTGTCCGTCGCCGTCCTCGCGGGCGGCGGTTACGGGGCGTACAGCCTGATGGGCTCGGACTCCGGGTCGTCCGACGCCAAGAAGCCGCGCACGGTGGTGGCCGAGCCGCCCACGGCGGACCAGGCCGCGAGCGGCGCGAAGGACTTCCTGGCGGCCTGGGCGGCCGGCGACCTCGCCAAGGCGGCCTCGCTGACCGACGACCCGGCCTCCGCCGAGAAGGCGCTGACGGCGTTCCGGGACAACGTGAAGCCGAGCGCGCTGACCCTCAACCCGGCCGGTCCGGCCACCCCGCAGGCCTTCGCCTCGGCCACCGGCACCCCCTCCCCCACGGCCAAGCCCTCGGCCGGCGCCTCCGCGACGCCGTCCGCGAGCGGCACGCCCGGCGCCGGCGACTCGCCGTCCGCCTCCGCCACCCCCGGGCCCACCGGGGTGCTGATGGGCTACAAGGCGCGGGCCGAGTTCGCGGGCACCAGCCGGGTCTGGGACTACAACGGCTTCCTGAACGTCGTGAAGATGAGCGACGACACCCCGGCCGTGCACTGGGCGCCCACGGTGATCCACCCGCATCTGAACGGCACCGAGACGATCGCCGTGCAGCCGGTGTTCGCCCCGCCGTCCACCGTGGTGGACCGCAACGGCAAGGTGCTGCAGAGCCCCTCGCTGACCTCGGCGCTGATGACCTCCCTGCAGGACAACGCCCACAAGCTGCTGCCGCCGGACCCGAACAAGGACCAGGACGCGGGCAGCGCGGTCGTGATCAGCGACCCGAACGGCAAGGGCAGCCAGGACAAGCTGTTCACCATCGTCGAGCCGAAGCCCGCCAAGCCGTTCAAGGTGACCATCGACGGCGCCCTCCAGGCCGCCGCCGAGAAGGCGATGACCGACCTGGGCGGCAAGTCCGGCTCCATCGTGGCGATCGAGCCGAGCACGGGCCAGGTGCTGGCCTTCGCCAACTCCCCCGCCAACGGCCAGAACCGGGCCTTCAACGGCCTGCTCGCGCCGGGCTCGACGATGAAGATCGTCACCTCGACGGCCCTGCTGGAGGCCGGGGTCAACCCGGACACCGTGGTGGCCTGCCCGGAGAAGAGCAGCAACCCGGTGGCGATCCCGAACGACTTCCCGGGCGCGTTCCCGAACAACACGCTCCAGCAGGACTTCATGGTGTCCTGCAACACGGCCTTCATCAACCAGGGCCTGACCAGCCTCAAGCCCGAGACGCTCGCCGGCACCGCCAAGGACGTCTACGGCATCGGCCTGGAGTGGAAGACCGGCCTGCCGAACGCGGACGGCAAGATCCCCGCGACGCCGGGCAGCAAGGACGAGCAGGCCATGAACTACATCGGCCAGGGCAAGGTCCAGATGAACCCGCTGGCCATCGCCTCGATCACCGCGACCGTCCAGAGCGGCGCGTTCAAGCAGCCCATCCTGGTCGCCGGCCTGCCGCAGCAGGCGGCGGCCCGGCAGATCTCGCCGGACGTCGCCGGCAAGCTGCGCGCCATGATGAACGCCACCGCGGTCGGCGGCACGGCCAAGGAGGTGATGGCCGGGATCACTGACAACGCGGGCGCCAAGACCGGCTCCGCCGAGGTCCAGGGCGCGTCCACCACCAACAGCTGGTTCACCGCGTTCCGCGGCAACCTCTCGGTCGCCGCCGAGGTCCAGGGCGGCGGCCACGGCGTGGACGCGGCCGGCCCGGCCGTCGCCTCGCTCCTGAAGGCGTACGGGGTCAAGTAGTACGGCCCGTCCGGAGCCCGCCCAGCCGCGTGTCAGCCGCGCGGCAGGGCGGGCTCCGGCGTCTCCCGGCGCCGGCCGGGCGGCAACGGCCGGCGGCTGCTCCAGCGCCGGGCGGCCAGCCGGGGCCAGATGAGCAGTACGGCCGGCAGCCCGAGGTAGCCGAAGCGTCCGGCCGGGGCGAGCATGAACGCGATGGTGAGCCCCACGGCCAGCAGATCGGCGGCCGCGATCGCGGTGACGGGCGGGCGGGCCAGCAGCCAGATGGTCACGCCGACGGCGCCGATGGTCACCAGCGCGAGCGAGATGCTGTGGCCGGTCGGCCCGATGCCGGCCAGCACCTTGCCGGGCAGCGGGCTGCCGGCCGGGGTGCGGATCGCGGTGAGCCCGAGCGGGAAGCGCACCACCTGGTCGCGCAGCGCGTCGCTCTGCCGCAGCCAGGCGGGCAGCATGACGGCCACGCTGGTGCCGACCGCGATCAGCGCCGTCCGGGCGGCGGGCCGGCGCCCGTAGAGCCGCCAGAGCAGCAGGACGGCCACCGGCAGCGCGGGCCAGGCGGTCCACTTGAGGGTGCAGGCGAGGGCGAGCACCAGCCCGGCGCCGACCGTGCGGCCCCGTTCGGCGAGGGCCATGGCCAGGCAGCAGACCCCGATCAGCGGCAGGTCGATCCCGCCGACCACCAGGGCGAGCGCTATCAATGGCGAGGCGGTGAGGACGGCCAGCGGCAGCAGCGGCGCCCGGTCGCGGCTGGGCCGCAGCAGCCGCCAGGCGGCCAGCAGGCAGACGAAGAAGGCGAGCGCGAACCAGATCCGGGCGTCCCCGGCGACCCTGGCGAAGGCGGTGGAGCTGCCGAACAGTTGGCGCGGCAGCCCGAACAGGGACATCGCCGGCAGGTAGGGGTTGTAGTCGGTGACCACGGCCGGGTGCGGGAGGTAGACGTCGCCGGTGGTGAGCAGCAGGTGGGCCGAGCGTTCGACGACCATCACCTCGGACTGGTGGCGGCCGGTCAGGGCGAGCAGTCCGAGCGGGGCGAGGACGGCGCCGACCAGGGCGACGGCGGCCGCGGCGTGGGCCGCGACGCGGCGCGGCAGGGTGAGGCAGAGGAGCCCGGCCAGGGCGTAGGCGGGAGCGGCGATCAGGCCCCAGATCCGCTGGTTGGGCAGGTCGGAGACGAGCGGGAAGGCGGCGGCCCAGCCGGCCGCGATCAGACAGCCGATCAGCTGGACGGAGCGCAGGGAGGCGAGCCGGGCGGGATTCAGCCGATCGGGCGTGGGCGGAAACGTGTTCTCGCCACGCTGTCGGGGGAACGGCCGGGTGGAGAAGCCCCGCGGGGGCCGTCCGGGTCCGGCCGTGGCCTGGGCCGCGGTGGTCTGGGCCGGCGTTCTGCCGCGGCCGGTGAAGCGGCCGCGCGGGCGGGAGAAGCCGGGCGTGCGGGTGCTCACCATGGTGGAAGGTTAGGGGTGCGGGCCGGGCGCTGTCGCCATCGCCTCGGGCGTCGGATACGGGGTGGCACGCGAAGGGCCGCCTGGAGCTGTGCAGTTCGGCGGCCCTTCACGATCGGGTAACGGCGGAGTCAACGCGCGTCGACCTCGACGGCCTCGGCCTGCGCGGCCGGTCGTTCGAGCCGGGAGTGCTTGATGCTGTAGCCGAAGTAGACGACCACCGCGACGACGAGGGCGACGGCGCCGGCCCGGAAGGTGTCGGCGTGCAGGCCCTTGATCAGGTAGGCGCAGAAGCCGATGCTGAGCAGCGGGACGACCGGGTAGAGCGGGACCTTGAAGCCGCGCGGCAGGTCGGGCTGGGTGCGGCGCAGGACGATCACGCCGACCGAGACGACCGAGAACGCGATCAGGGTGCCGAGGCTGGTGATGTCGGCGAGGACGTCCAGCGGGACGAAGGCGGCCAGCGCGCCCACGCCGAGCCCGACCACGATGGTGTTCCAGACCGGGGTGCCGGTGCGCGGGGAGACCTGGGCGAAGCGCTCGGGCAGCATGCCGTCGCGGCCCATCGAGTACAGGATGCGGGTCTGGCCGTAGATCACCACGAGGGTGACGCTGAAGATCGAGATGATCGCGCCGACCGCGAAGATCATCGCGGGCCAGCCCTGGCCGGTGATGTCCTGCATGATCTGGGCGAGGCCGGCCTCCTGACCCTTGAACTGGTCCCAGGGCTGGGCGCCGACGGCGGCCAGCGCGACCAGGATGTAGAGCAGGGTCACCACGACCAGCGAGATGATGATCGCCAGCGGCATGGTGCGGCGCGGGTTCTTGACCTCCTCGCCGGCGGTGGACACCGCGTCCAGGCCGATGAAGGAGAAGAAGATGCTGGACGCGGCGGTCCCCACGCCGCCGATGCCGAGCGGCATGAACGGGGTCAGGTTTCCGGAACGGAAGCCGGTGACGGCGACGCCGACGAACAGCAGCAGGATCACGATCTTGATCCCGACCATGGCCGCGTTGACCTTGACCGACTCGCTGACGCCGCGGACCAGCAGGAAGCAGATCATCGCGACCAGCAGCAGCGCCGGCAGGTTGAACCAGTGGCCGCCGCCGGGGGCGCCGGACAACTGCTCGGGGATCCGGAACCCGAAGGCCAGGTCGAAGAACTTGTTCAGGTACTCGGCCCAGCTGACCGCGATCGCCGAGGCGGACACGCCGTACTCCATCAGCAGGCAGATGCCGACGCCGAAGGCCACGCCCTCGCCGAGGGTCGCGTAGGCGTAGGAGTACGAGGAGCCGGAGACCGGGATCGCGGAGGCCATCTCGGCGTAGCAGAGCGCGGTGAGGCCGGCGGTGACCGCGGCGAGCACGAAGGACAGGATGACGGCCGGGCCGGCGTCCGGGACGGCGGTGCCGAGCACGAAGAAGATGCCGGTGCCGATGGTGGCGCCGATGCCGATCGAGGACAGCTGCCACAGGCCGATCGAGCGGCGCAGGTGGATGCCGGAGCGCCCACCGCCCTCGGGTGCGCCGGCCGGAAGGCCGTGGCCCTCGCTCTCCGCGATCAGGGTCGAGACGGGCTTGCGTCGCAGCAGGCGCGAGCCGAGGGTGTTGCTGGCCAAAACCACGGTCCTTCTGGGCGGGGGAGGGTGTCCTGGTGGTCGGTCACCCCGAGCACTGGGGGGTGCCATCGGGGACCAACCGAACAAACATGGGACAGTACCCCGCGAATACGCCACTGTCGCAAACGAACAGTCCTGATCCGCGCATTGTACGAATTGGCAGATCAGATGTTACAAATCCGACACTTCGCACGCGGCGCATCTCGCGGAGGTTTGGTAAAAGACCAGCTCAGAGGCCGTTCCCGAGCCCTGCGCGGCTCAGCGGCCGAGCACCGCCCGCATCACCGAGCGGGCGATCGGCGCGGCCAGGGCTCCCCCGCTGACGTCCGTCGCGTCACTGTCCGCGACCACCACCGCCACCGCGACCGGCGGCACCGCGTCCGAGCCGGCCGGCTTGGCCCAGGCGATGAACCAGGCGTACGGCGTCCCGCTGTTGTCCACACCGTGCTGGGCGGTACCGGTCTTGCCGCCCACCACCGCCCCGGCGATCCGGGCGTTGCCGCCCGTCCCGCTCTCCACCACGTCCGTCATCAGCTTCTGCACCTGCCCGGCCACCGCCGGGGTGAGCGCCCGCCGGTAGACGGCCGGCTTCATCAACCGCACCACGGCGCCGTCGCTCCTCGTCAGCTTGTCCACAAGCTGTGGACGCATCACCGTGCCGCCGTTCGCCACCCCGGCCGCGACCATGGCCATCACCAGCGGCGTCGCGGCGGTGTCGAACTGCCCGATCGAGGAGAGCGCCAGCTGCGCCTGGTCCATCCGCGTGTCGAAGGTGGAGCGCGCCGGGCGCACCGGCATGTCCAGCTTCGGGTCGTTGAAGCCGAAGTTCTCGGCCATCGCCGCCATCGCGTCCAGTCCGGTCCGCACCCCGAGGTAGCCGAGCACGCTGTTGCAGCTGGCGGTCATCGCGGCGGACAGCGACTGACCCGGCCGGTCGCAGGCCGCGGTGTCGTTCACCAGGGGCGTGGTGGTGCCGGGCAGCACGTACGGGAACGGCGCGGTGGTGGGCGCGGCCGGGTCGGTGACCACGCCCGCCGCGAGCGCGGCCGCCGCCGTGACCACCTTGAAGGTCGAGCCCGGCGGGTAGGTCTGGCGCAGCGCCCGGTTGAGCATCGGCTGGTCGGGGTCGGTCTGCAGCCGGTTCCAGGCCTCCTGGTCGGCGGAGGTGGAGCCGGCGAAGGAGCCCGGGTCGTAGGAGGGCGTGCTGGCCAGGGCCAGGATCCGGCCGGTGGCCGGCTCGATCGCCGCCACCGCGCCCTTCTGGGCGCCGAGCCCGCGCATCGCCGCCTCCTGGGCGGCCCGGTTCAGCGTGGTGGACACGTTCCCGCCGGGGTTCTGCCGGCGGGAGACGGCGTCCCAGACCGCCCAGCCGCCCAGCCGGGGGTCGGTGCCGATCAGCAGGTCGTCCTCGGTGCCCTCCAGCTGGGTGGTGCCGTACGCCTGCGAGGCGAAGCCGGTGACGGCCGCGAACAGCGGGCCGTCGGTGTAGCCGCGCTTGTACGCGTACCGGCCCCTGGTCGGCACCGAGCCGGTCACCGCCACGTCACCGACCAGGATGTCCCCGCGCGGCCGGGCGTAGCGCTCGACGGTGAGCCGCTGGTTGGCGCTGTTGTGGTTCAGGCTCCTGGCCTCGAACACCTGCACCCGGGTGGCCTGCGCGCACAGCGCCGCGACCAGCAGCAGGCAGAAGGTGCCGGCCCGCCGGCCGGTCACCGAGATCCCGGGCAGGCCCTGCGGGCCGTTGCCCTTCGGCCGGATCCGGGCCATCAGCCCACCTCCGGCGCGGGCCGCCCGGCCTCGTCGCTCATCCGCACCAGCAGCGCGACGATGATCCAGTTGGTGACCACCGAGGAGCCGCCCTGGGCGACGAACGGCAGCGTCATCCCGGTCAGCGGGATCAGCGCGAGCACCCCGCCCGCCACCACGAACACCTGCAGGCCCACGATCGCCGCCAGCCCGATCGCCAGCAGCCGCCCGAACGGGTCGCGCAGCGCGATGCCCGTCCGGAAGCCCCGGGAGACCAGCAGCGCGTACAGCAGGAACACCGCGATCAGCCCGGTCAGGCCGAGCTCCTCGCCGAGCGTCGCGAGGATGAAGTCCGACTTGGCGGCGAAGCCGATCAGCACCGAGTGCCCGTTGCCCAGCCCGGTTCCCAGCTCGCCGCCCCAGGCGAACGCGAACAGCGACTGGGCGATCTGGTTGGCGCCCCGGCCCGCCGCGATCGAACCCAGCGGGTCCAGCCAGTCCACCACCCGGCTGTGCACGTGCGGCGACAGCCAGCCCACCGTCACCGCGCCGACCGCCGCCAGCCCCAGCCCGATCGCGATCCAGCCCGTCCGCGCGGTGGCCACGTAGAGCATCACCACGAACAACCCGAAGTACAGCAGGGACGTCCCCAGGTCGGTCTCCAGCACCAGCACCCCGACGAACGCCGCCCAGATCAGCAGCACCGGCCCCAGCACCCGACCGCGCGGCAGCTGCCAGCGCCAGACCCGGCGGCCGGTGAGCGCCAGCGCGTCCCGGTGCACCGCCAGGTAGGCGGCGAAGAAGACGGCCAGCAGGACCTTGGCGAACTCCCCGGGCTGGAAGGACAGCGGCCCGATGACGATCCAGATCCGGGAGCCGTACACCGGCGGGAAGAAGATCGGCAGCACCAGCAGGACCAGCGCCCCCAGCGCCCCCAGGTACGCGTAGCGCCGCAGCCGCCGGTGGTCGCGCACCAGCAGGACGGCCGCGATGAACAGCGCCACCCCCAGGCTCGACCAGAGCAGCTGGGTGGAGGCGGCCTCCCGGCCCGGAGTGGCCCGGTCCAGCCGGTGGATCGCCACCAGCCCGATCCCGTTGAGCAGCACCGCGATCGGCAGCAGCAGCGGGTCCGCGTACCCGGCCCACCGGCGGACGGTGAGGTGCGCCGCCAGCGCCAGCCCGCCGAGCGCCGCTCCGTACTCGACGGCGTCCGCGGGCACCGCGCCGTCGAGGTCGGCGCCCACCTCCACGTAGCCGTACACGGCGGCCAGAACGGCCGCCAGCACCAGCACGAGCTCGGTCGTGCGCCTCGGCCGCACCGGCCGGCCCGGCGCGGCGGCGGACCTCGTCACGGCGGAGGGTGTGGCCATGGCTCCCTCCAGGGTGTCGGACAGGCCGGCCGGGGCCGGCCGCCCCGAATTCGCACCCTAACGAGGGTCATCCCGCTTTACCGGCTCCACGCCCCGGTGTGTCCGCCTTTGCCCGCTACTCGGGCCGACGCCCCGCCAGCGCGGCCACCGCCGCCCCCAGCAGGCCCAACAGGGCGAGGGCGAGCAGCAGTTCCGCCCACGGCGCCGCGACCAGCCCCGTCCGGGCGGCCGTCACCAGGTCGCGCACCGCCGCGTTCGCCGGCGATCCGGGCAGCACCAGGGCCCCGGCGGACAGCCCCAGCGTCGCCAGGATGCCGTACGGCGAGCGGAGCAGCACCGGACGGTTGCCCAGCGCCCCGGCCAGCACGCCCGCCAGCACGCAGACCACCGAGGTCGCCAGACCGGCCGTCAGCGCCTCTCCGACGCCGGGGGCGTGCCCGGCCCCCGTGTTCGCCACCGCCCCGCTCAGCCCCCACAGCGCCGCCACCTCGCCCGCCGCCAGCAGCAGACCCGCCGTCAGTGCCGCCAGCAGCGCCCCCAGGTGCACCCGCGGCGCGCCCGCCGCCGCGACCAGGCAGGCTCGCGAGGCCGGCGGCTCGGCGTTCAGCGCGGCCCGGACGTACCAGGCGCTCACCGGCACCAGCACCCCCGCGCCGAACCCCAGCCCGCCCAGGAGCGGATCGCCGGGCTGCACCCCGATCACCATCAGCAGCGCGAACGCCAGGAACGGCGGCAGCCAGGCGTGCGAGCGCACCAGCAGCTCCAGGTGGTACCGCGTCAGCGCCCCGACGAGCCTCACCGCTCCCCCTCCCGCCGCCGCACCGCCAGCACCCGCACGGCCGGACGGCCCACCAGCAGGCTGCGCAGCAGCGCGTCCGAGTGCGCGCGGGACACCGCCAGCCGCACCGCCGTCCCGCCGAGCGCGGCCCGCTCCGGCGCGCCGGGCAGCCGCTCCGGCAGCGGGGAGCCGTCCGGCACGTCCACCTCGATCTCCATCACCGGGCCGCCCTCCGGCCGCGCCTCCTGCTCCACCGCGCGCAGCCCGCCGTCCGCGCCGACCCGGTAGACCGCTCCGGTCCGCCCGGCCAGCCGGGTCGGGTCGTGGTCCACGAACAGCACGGCGCCGCCCCGCGCCGCCCGCTCGGCGGCCGCCTCGTCCAGCACCGCCCGGGCCTGCGGGTCCAGCCCCGTCCAGGCTTCGTCCAGCAGCAGCACCCTCGGCTCGGCGATCAACGCCTGCGCCACCGCGACCTTCTGGCAGGTGCCCTTGGACAGCCGGCTCAGCGGCGTGCCCGCCCGGTCCGCGATGCCGAACCGCTCCAGCCACCACCCCGCCCGCCGCCGCGCCGCCTCGGCCGACAGGCCGTGCACCCGGCCCACCCGCAGCAGGTACGAGGCGGCGTCGAACGGCAGCGCCGGCGGGAAGCGCTCGGGCACGTAGGCGACCGGGCCCGGCCGCGCGACCCTGCCGGTACTGGGCCGCTCGATCCCGGCCGCGAGCCGCAGCAGCGTCGACTTGCCGCTGCCGTTCGCACCGGCGATCCGCACCAACTCCCCCGGCCCGACCGCCAGATGGACGCCCCGCAGAATCCACCGGCCGCCCCGCCCGTACCGCTTGCCGACCGCCGTCAGCTCCATCGCGCCCTCCCCTCCCGCTCGTGGCGTACGCAGGCTAGCGGGGCCCCTGTGAGACCGGCGTGAACGCACCGGAGCGCGACCGTCCCGTTTGGCCTTGGCGAACTGATGGTCCCTAGGATCGCCGCGTGAATACCGGACGACGACCGAAGACCAGGCTCGGCAGCCTGCTGGCGGCCATGGCGATAACCGGCGCCTCGCTGCTGCTCGGCCTGCCCGCCCACGCCGACGAACCAACAGCCGGCGCCGCCCCAGCCGCCCCCAAGGAAGCCCCCCGGGTCGACCTGATCCTGGACGTCAGCGGCTCCATGACCGCCACCGACATCCAGGGCAAGAGCCGCATCTCGGTGGCCCAGCAGTCGCTGAACGAGGTGATCGACGCGCTGCCGCCGGAGACCGAGTTCGGCATCCGCACCCTGGGCGCGACCTACCCCGGCAACGACAAGAACATCGGCTGCCAGGACACCAAGGTGCTCTTCCCGGTCGGCAAGACCAACAAGGTCGAGGCCAAGACCGCCGTCGCCACCCTGCGTCCCACCGGCTGGACCCCGATGGGCCTGGCCCTGCGCGGCGCCGCACAGGACCTCGGCAAGGGCGAGACCACCCGCCGCGTGGTGCTGATCACCGACGGCGAGGACACCTGCACCCCGCCCGACCCGTGCGACGTCGCCCGCGAACTCGCCTCCCAGGGCATCCACCTGGTGGTCGACACCCTCGGCCTGGCGCACGACGACAAGACCCGCCAGCAGCTGCTCTGCATCGCCAACGCCACCGGCGGCACCTACACCGACGTCCGCACCCCGCAGCAGCTCACCGACAAGGTGAAGCAGCTCGTCGACCGCACCAACGACACGTACACGGTGACCCCGGTCAAGACCTCCGGCACCGACAAGTGCGAGAACGCCCCGGTGCTCGCCCCCGGCGTCTACAGCGACCGCGAGAAGTTCTCCGAGCACCGCGTCTACAAGGTCCCGGTCAAGGCCGGCCAGGAGCTGCGCGCCTCGGTCAGCGTCTCGCTCGACCGCGCGGTGAACCGGGACTACGGCGTCCTGCTGCAGGCCACCAGCGCGACCGGCCAGGAGCTGGTCCGCGGCACCGACGCCGGCAGCAGCCGCACCGACGTGGTCTCCACCGGCCTGCGCTGGTCCACCGACGACTCCAAGGGCTACGTCACCGCGAGCCCGACCACCTCGTCCAAGGACAAGGACAAGGAGAAGCCGGACACCACGGTCTGCCTGGTCGTCAGCAACTCGGCCTCCCCGCAGTCCGGCGTCCAGGCGGACCCCGGCATGCCGGTGGAGCTGACCGTCGACCTGACCGCCGCCTCGCCCGCCCCCGAGGGCGCCGCGATGGGCCTCGGCCGCGGCTGGATCCTGCTGCTCACCCTCACCCTGGCCGGCCTGCTCTTCGGCCTGGTCTTCGGCTGGATCGCGCGCTGGCGCATCGCCGTCTGGCGGGAGAACTGACATGCGTACGACGTTCCGCGGCGCCCTCGCCGCCCTCGCCCTGCTGCCCGCCCTCGCCCTCGGCGCCCCGGCGGCCTCCGCCGCGCCGTCCCCCTCGGCGACCGCGAGCGGCACCCCCGCCCCGGCGACCAAGGCCGGCACCTCCTTCCTGACCGCCGTCAACCTGTCCCCGGGCCAGGACGCGAACGTCGCCGTCTCCACCGGCGACTACCTGTACTGGGCGTTCGGCGCCTCCGAGGGCCAGACCCCGGCGGTCAAGCTGACCGTCAACCTGGCCGCCGGCGCCGACCGGCACGGCCCGCAGACCTGGTCGGTCGAGGTCTTCGACGGGCTGCGCCGCCGCCAGGCCTGCACGGCCGGCACCCAGAACGCCACCGGCGACCAGAACACCACCGCCCTGCAGCTCGACTGCACCCTGCGCGAGGTCCGCACCTGGGCCGAGCCGTGGTCCGGCGACCCGCTGCCCGGCACCTACTACGTGCGGCTGTCGGTCACCGACGCCCCGCAGCCCGACCTCGGCCTGGCCGGTTCCGTCCAGCTGCACGTCGCCGCCAAGGGGAACGCCGACAACGCCCAGCCGGAGGGCGGGGAGCTGAAGGCCCCGCTGGTCCCGCCGGTCGGCGGCGGCGCCTCCACCGCCAAGGCGGCGGCCCCGGCGGCCGCGGAGGAGCACTGGTACACCGGCTGGTTCTCCGGCTGGAACAGCCGCTGGTACTGGACCATCGGCGGCGGCTTCCTGGCCGCCCTCGCGGGCGTCCTGGGCTACCACCTGACCCGGCACCCGCGCGGCCACCGCCCGGCCCGCTACGGCGCCGTCCCGCCCCAGTCCGGCCCGCACCACCACCACGAGGGCTACGCCGAGCGGCCCTGACCCCGCACCGAACGCCGGAGGGCCGGCCGGAAGCTTCCGGCCGGCCCTCCGGCGTTCGCGACGTGACTCAGCCGCGGAACAGGTTGTGCCCGACGTCCGAGGGCACCTCGTCCTGGACGGGCGTGCTGCCGGGCCCCGGCACGTGCTCCCCGGGCACCGGCTCGGTGCCCTCCCGGTGCAGCAGCACGACCCCGTCCTCGGCCCACAGCTGCTTGTACCCGTGCGCCAGCAACAGCTGGATCCGCGCGGCCTGCTCCTGGTCCGTCTTGAACGGGAAGGACCGCTTGTCCGCCCGGGTCAGCACGTACTCGCGCCCGCGCGGCGTGCCGTCCACCAGCACCACGTCCGCCCGCGCCGTCAGCCGCGGCGCGATCTGGTTGTCCGCCTCGACGGACGCCCCGTCCGGGATCAGCGCGGCGGCCCGCACCAGCGCGGCCTCGCTGGCCTTGGGCGTCCAGGAGGACGGCACCGCGAGCTGCGCCAGCCCGATCGGCACGGCGGCGACCAGCGCGATCCCGGCCGCGCCCAGGCCCAGCCGCCGCGCCCGCCGGACGCTCCGCTCGGGCCGGTCGGCGGCGCTCAGCCGCCCCAGCACCTCGACCGTGGCGACCAGCAGGACCGGCCACAGCATCGAGTCGTAGTGCCGGGCGATCGACCAGTGGTTGGGGTTGCTGGAGAGGATCCGCTCGGCCAGCAGCGGCACCAGGCACAGCACGGTGGCCGAGCGCAGCGGCAGCAGCAGCAGGGTGCCGAACAGCCAGAGCAGCAGCAGCGGCTTGAGCGGCTGGTCGAAGGCGGTCTGCAGCAGCAGGAACGGGTTGTGCAGCAGGTGCCGCACCGCGTCGCCGCCGTCCGCGCCGAGCGCCTGGTAGTTCCAGTAGTAGCCCGGCTGGCCGCCCATCGCCGGGATCAGCCAGGTGATCGCGACGGCCGAGGCGACCGGCCCGCCGAGCAGCAGCCCGAGCCCGGTGTACCGGCCCGCGCGGTCGCCGGTGCGCCGGGTGCGCAGCAGCAGCACCAGCCCGTACGCGCCGACCAGCAGGCCGAGGTCCTCCTTGGTGCCGCACAGCAGCAGGGCGGCGAGCACCACGGTGCCGTACCGGCGGGCGAGCCCGCGCTCCAGCATCAGCAGGATCAGCGGGACGGCGAAGGCCACCTCGTGGAAGCCGACCCGGGCGGCGACCAGCAGCGGCCAGCCCAGCGCGTACACCAGCCCGGCCAGGTCGGCGGCGCGGCGGGCGGTACGCGGCTCGGCGGCAGCGAAGGCGTGCGCGGTGATCCGCCGGATCAGCGGCACGCCGGCGACGAACAGCAGCGACTGGCCGATGATCAGCGAGCGCGGGTCGTCCCAGATCCAGTACAGCGGCGCGAGCAGCGCCAGGACGGGCGAGAAGTGGTCGCCGAGCAGCGAGAAGCCGGGCGGGAACTCGTGGTGGTAGCTCTTCAGCGTGGAGACGGGCAGCCCGAAGTGGGCGTAGCCGCGCACGCCCTGGTCGAAGATGCCGAGGTCGAAGCCGCCGAGGCCGACCGAGGTCCAGCCCTGCAGGCCGACCGCGCACATGACGGCGAAGCAGAGGGCGGTCAGCAGCGCGGTGCGCCGGCCGGGGGTGAGGGCGGCGGCCAGCGCACGTGCCCGGCCGGGCGCTTCGGCGGCGCGCGACGGCGCGGCGGATCGGGTCTCGGTGGTCACGTCAGGTCTGCTTCGCCAGGTCCGCTCGGGTCAGGTCTGCTCGGTCAGGTCTGCTTGGTCAGGTCTGCTTGGTCAGGGCGGCGTCATCGTCGAGCGCGGAGACGGGCAGCGCCCAGCCCTCGCCCTCGGCGGCCCGGCGCCGCACCCGGTACAGCCGCAGGCCGACCGCCACCAGGACGGCGATGCCCAGCGGCGGGTAGATGGAGCCGGGCAGCTGCCAGTACCAGGCGACCCCGCGGCCCCACCGGTGCGGCACCGTCCACATGACGTGCGAGAGGAACACGGCCAGCGTCACGCCCAGCAGCACCCGCCGGCCGACCGTCCTGGCCTCGGCGGCCAGCAGGGCGAGCAGCGGCAGGCACCAGACCCAGTGGTGGGTCCAGCTGATCGGGGAGACCAGCAGCGCGGTGAGCGCGGTGCACACGGCGCCCCAGGCGTCGGCCCGGCGCAGCACCCGCACGGACCGCCCGGCCAGCACCGCCACCGCGATGCCGAGCGAGGCCACCAGCGCGGAGGCCACCAGCCCGACCAGGCCCGGGTCGTTGACGTCGAGCAGCCGGCAGACGGCCCCGCGCAGCGACTGGTTGTCCACCAGGACGGTGACGCCGACCCGGCTCGGGTCCCACAGGTACGTCTTCCAGAAGCCGTACGAGGCGTCGGGCAGCGCGGCCCAGCCGATCAGGCCGGCCGCCAGGAAAGTGGCGCCGGAGACCAGCGCGGCCCGGATCCGCCCGGTCAGCAGCAGGTAGACGGCGAACAGGCCGGGGGTGATCTTGATCGCAGTGGCCAGGCCGATGCCCACGCCCTTGAGCGGGGAGCGGTCGGGGCGGGTGAGGTCCCACAGCACCAGGCAGAGGATGGCGAGGTTGACCTGGCCGTACTGGAAGGTCGTGAAGACCGGCTCCAGCCAGATGCCGAGGCCCACGGCGGCCAGCACGGCGGCCGGGCGGTTGCGGCCGGCCGGCCAGCCGGCGAGCCGGAAGGACAGGTGCGCCGCCAGGGCCAGCAGCGCGTAGTTGCCGAGCATCACCAGGACGCGCAGGGTGCTCACGTCGAACCAGGTGCTCGGCACGAACAGCATCGCCGCGAACGGCGGGTAGGTGGCCGGCAGGTCCCACCCGGGCAGCCGCATCGCGTAGAGGTCGTCGCCGTTCACCACGGCCTGGCCCTCGGCCCGGTAGACGAGCATGTCGACCATGGTCGCCCCGTGCTGGTGCCGCAGCAGGGTGAAGACCGCGAGCGACACCACCGCGAAGACGGCCGCCGCGACGGTCCGGGCCCTCGGTCTCCCGGTCACCGGCGCCCCGCCGGGCCCCTCGGACCCCGCGCGCCGCGACCACCGTGAAAGACCGAACTCGCGCACCGCGATGGCACCCCGTTGAGATAGACCAGATCGTCCGCCGTCAGCGTCTGGGCCCACCCACCATAACCGACCCCCCTGAAGCCCAAACCGCGTCAGAAACGCACCCCTGACGCCGATGTGACCTCGAACACAGCGACCGGCCGGCTCCTCGCCGAACCCCGCAAACGCGAAATCCCGCCGGGAGTTGCCTCCCGGCGGGATTTCGTCGACCGGTCGAACCGGCCGTTGGGTGGAGCTGAGGGGATTCGAACCCCTGACCCCCTCGATGCGAACGAGGTGCGCTACCGGACTGCGCCACAGCCCCAACGAGAAGAAACTCTAGCACCTTTCGGAGGGGGTCCGTGACCACCCCCCTGGCCGGGGGTGGTCACGGACCTCACTCGTTGGCGGCGCGGGGCCGGGCCTCGGGGGCCGGGGCCTCCGCGTACTGGTCGAACAGCGGGGTGGTGCGGGGCTCGGCCGGGCGCCCGGCGGTCCAGGTGCCGGGGGCCGACAGGTCGAGGTTGCGGGAGACCCGGGGGGCGACCGGCGCGGTGACGTAGGTCGGCAGCGGGACGGGCACCGGCTCCCAGGAGTCCGGGCCGGCCGCGCCGCGCTCGCGCATGCCGTCGACCCACTCCTCGTGTTCGGTCGCCTCGGCCACCGCGGAGGCGGAGCCGGCCGACGCGGCGGCCTGCTCCGGGTCGACGGCCAGCCGCAGGTGCGGGCGCCGCCCGGCCCGCTCCTCGACGGGCGGCCCGGGCACCTCGCGCCCGACCGGGGCGGCCGGGACGGTGGGCACCTCGACGTGCGACTGCTCGACGGGGGCGGCCTCAACAGCCTCCGCCCGCTGCCGCTCGCGCTTGCGCAGCCGCTCGGCCGCCTGGGCGGCCCGGGCGCGGTCCAGCTTCACCTCGTACCGCTGGCGCTCCAGCCGGCGCAGGTGGCCGATGTAGCCGGTGAGGAGGACGGCCGGGACGGCCGGGACCCAGAGGAAGGCGAGCCCGGCGACCGCGGCGACCACGGCGCCGAGCGCGAAGGCGAGGAAGAGGACGGTGACCATCCGGCGGCGGCGGGCCAGCAGCCGCGCCCGCCGCTCCCCGCCGTCCTGCCGCACCGAAGCCGGGAGCGGAGCCGGAGCCGCAGCCGGGGCGGACCGCTCCACGGGAGGTTCGGGCTCCCGCGCCGTGGGGTCGCCGGGGGCGGCCTCGTCCCGTTCGGGAGGGCCGTCGCTGGTGTGCTCGTCGTCACGCGGTTCGTCGCCCAGGGCCCGGGCTGCCCGCCGCTCCAGCGCCGAACGCCCGGCCAGCAGGCGGATGGCGGTGCTGAAGCGTTCCGTCGGGCGCGCCTCGTTGAGTTCGTCCTGCCTGCGGAGCCACATCGGCACCAGATAGGCGGCCCAGGCCCCTACGATGACGGCGTAGATAAGGCCGCTACTGCTCACGATTCACACCGTACGGGCGCCGGGGAAGGCCTGGCAGCAATTTGACGCGGCGTGTCGTGTGATCAAGCTGATTCTCCGACTATTTTGCCGGTATTTGTGCCGGTCCGGTGGGGCAGCGATGCCATATCGATATTTCTTTCGAACATATATTCAATTACCTGGCCCGTGCCCGGAACTGAGCGACCGCCGACGTTCCAGCATCCCCTCCGGAACCTCCTCCGCGGTCAGCGCGTAGACCAGGTGGTCCCGCCAGTCGCCGTCGATGTGGAGATAGCGCGGCCGGATTCCCTCCGAACGGAAGCCGAGCTTTTCCACCACCCGCCGGCTCGGGCGGTTCTCCGGGCGGATGCACACCTCGATCCGGTGCAGCCCGAGGGTCCGGAAACAGTGGTCCACGGAAAGCGCCACGGCGGTCGGCATGATGCCCTGGCCGGCCACCGCCTCGTCGATCCAGTAGCCGATGTTCGCCGCGCACATCGAGCCCCAGGTGATCCCGCCGACCGTCAACTGGCCCACCATGCGGCCCTTGTGGAGGACCACGAAGGGCAGCATCCGCCCGTGCGCGGCCTCGCCGCGCAGGAAGCGGACCATCTGCCGGTAGGTCGGCCGCGGGGCCGAGGCCTGGCCGGCCGGGCCCGGCGGCACGGTGGCCTCCCAGGGCTGCAGCCAGTCCCGGTTGCGGCGGCTCACCTCCTGCCACTCGTGCTGATCGCGGCGCCGGATCGGGCGCAGCACGACCTCCCCCTCGTGGAGTTCTACCGGCCAGCCGGCGTTCAGTGCGCTCTCCCGGAAGCTGGTGCGTCGGGCCGGGGGTGGTCCCCGCCGCGGAGCTGGTCCACGGCGTGGGCGAGCAGCGGCTCCAGGACGGCCAGGCCGTCCCTGACGCCGCCGGTCGACCCCGGCAGGTTGACGATCAGGGTACGTCCGGCGAGCCCCGCCAGCCCGCGGGAGAGCGCCGAGGTCGGCACCTTGTCCCGGCCGTACGCGCGGATCGCCTCGGCGATGCCGGGGACCGGCCGGTCGATCACCCGGGCGGTCATCTCGGGGGTGAGGTCCATCGGGGAGATGCCGGTGCCGCCGGTGGTCAGCACGACGTCGTAGCCGGCCGCGACGGCCTCGCGCAGCACCGCCTCGACCGGCTCGCCGTCCGGGACGACCCGGGGGCCGTCCGCGGCGAAGCCCATCGCGGTCAGGCCGGCGACCAGCAGCGGGCCGCCCCGGTCCTCGTACACCCCGGCCGAGGCGCGGTTGGAGACGGTCACCGCCAAGGCCCTCATGTCCTGTGCCCCCGTGCCCCGCGCCGTCACGCCTCCACCTCCGGCGCGAACCAGTCGCCGCTCTTGCCGCCGGTCTTGCTGAGCACCCGGACGGACTCGATCGCGGCGCCCTTGTCCACCGCCTTGACCATGTCGATGACGGTCAGCGCGGCGACCGCCACCGAGGTCAGCGCCTCCATCTCGACGCCGGTGCGGTCGGCGGTCTTCACGGTGGCGGTGATCTCGACCGCGTCGTCCGCGACGGCGAGGTCGACCTTGACGCCGGAGACCGCGATCGGGTGGCAGAGCGGGATCAGGTCCGGCGTCCGCTTCGCGCCCATGATCCCGGCGATCCGGGCCACCGCGAGGGCGTCGCCCTTGGGCACGCCCTCGCCGCGCAGCAGCTCGACCACCTTCGGGGAGACCCGGACCCGCCCGGCCGCGACGGCGGTGCGCGCGGTGGTGGCCTTCTCGGAGACGTCGACCATCCGGGCCGCGCCCTGCTCGTCGACGTGGGTCAGGCGGTCGCCGGGGGGAGGTGTCGTCACGGGTAACTCCAGGGGCGCACGGGTCGAATACGGCGCTACCGTACCGCTCTGTGACTCGCCACTCGTCTCCGGGCGCTCGGACCCGGTGTCGACGGTCGGCGCTCCGGCGCCCTCTCCGGCTCGGGGCGGGGAACGCGAACGGTCAGGAGTCCAGCAGCACCACGTCGACCGCGCTGCCGGCCGGCAGGTCGGTGACGTCCTCGGGGACGGTGATCAGGCAGTCGGCCCGGGCCAGGGCGCCGACCAGGTGGGAGTCGGCGCCGCCGACCGGCTCGACGGTGCCGTCCGCAGGCGAGTAGCGGCCGCGCAGGAACTGCCGGCGCCCGGCCGGGGAGCGCAGCGCGGACGGGCAGAGCGCGCGCACCACCGGGCGGTGGACGTCGGCCGCGCCGAGCATGGTGCGGATGACCGGGCGGACGAACAGCTCGAAGGAGATGTAGGCGCTCACCGGGTTGCCGGGCAGGGCGAGCAGCGGCACCCCGGTCCGGCCGCCGATCCGGCCGAAGCCCTGGGGCTTGCCGGGCTGCATCCGGAGCTTGCGGAAGTCCACGCCGCCGTAGGTCTCGAAGACCTCCTTGACGACGTCGTACGCGCCGACGCTGACGCCGCCGCTGGTGACGATCAGGTCGGCCCGGCCGAGCTGCTCCTCCAGGACGGCGCGCAGCCGCTCGGCGTCGTCGGGGACGGCGCCGACCCGGAAGGCGATGGCGCCGGCGGCCTGGGCGGCCGCGGTGAGGGTGAAGCTGTTGGAGTCGGCGATCTGCCCGGGCCCGACCGGCTCGCCGGGCTGGACCAGCTCGCTGCCGGTGGAGAGCACCACGACCCGCGGGCGCGGGCGGACCTTGACGGTGGCCCGGCCGATCGCGGCGAGCAGGCCGAGCTGGGTGGGGCCGAGCCGGGTGCCGGCGGCCAGGACGGTCGTGCCGGCCGCGACGTCGCTGCCGCGGCGGCGGATGTGCGCGCCCTCGGCGACCGGGCGCAGCACCCGGACCTCCTCGCCCTCGACGGGCGCGCCCATCGCGGCGGCGGCCACGCCGGTGCCGGTGCCGCCGTCCGTCCACTCGACCGGGGCGACGGCCTGGGCGCCGGGCGGCAGGGGGGCGCCGGTCATGATCCGGGCGGCCTGGCCGGGCCCGACCTTGGGCAGCTCGTCCGCGCCGGCGGCGATGTCGCCGACCACGGTGAGCACCGAGGGGTAGGTGTCGGTGGCGCCGGCGGTGTCGGCGGTGCGCAGGGCGTAGCCGTCCATCGAGCTGTTGTCGAAGGGCGGCAGGTCGCCGCCCGCGAGGACGTTCTCCTCCAGCCGGCAGCCCTGGGCGTCGAGCAGTTGGAGCTCGATCGCGGGCAGCGGGCCGACGGCGGCCAGCACGTCGGTGAGGTGCTCGTCGACCGTCCAGAGGCGAGGAGCCGCCGGCGCCCGGTCCGCGGACCCGTCACAGCAGGCTGCGTCGGTGGTGCTGTGCTCCGTGGACCCGGTCATCGGCGGCTCGCTCTCTGTCTGTCGGGGTGTCAGTCCTGCAGCTCGGTGGCGACGAACCCGCGCAGCCAGGAGCGGAACTCCGGGCCCAGGTCCTCGCGCTCGGCGGCGAGTCGGACGATGGCGCGCAGGTAGTCGGCGCGGTCGCCGGTGTCGTAGCGGCGGCCCTTGAAGAGGACGCCGTGGACCTTGCCGCCCTCGGCCTGGTCGCGGGTGGTCAGCTCGCGCAGGGCGTCGGTGAGCTGGATCTCGCCGCCGCGGCCGGGCTTGGTCTCGCGCAGCACGTCGAAGACCAGCGGGTCGAGGACGTAGCGGCCGATGACGGCGTAGTTGGAGGGGGCCTCGCCGGGCTCGGGCTTCTCGACCAGGTCGGTGACCTCGAAGACGTCGTCGCCGAAGCCGTTGGGCTTGACGGCGGCGCAGCCGTAGAGGTGGATCTGCGAGGGGTCGACCTCCATGAGGGCGACGACCGAGCCGCCGAACTCCTGCTGCACCTCGATCATGCGGGACAGCAGCGGGTCGCGGGGGTCGATCAGGTCGTCGCCGAGCAGGACGGCGAAGGGCTGGCCGGCGACGTGCTGCTCGGCGACCGAGACGGCGTGGCCGAGGCCCTTGGGGTCGCCCTGGCGGACGTAGTGCATGTTGGCGAGCTCGACGGACTCGCGGACCCGGCGCAGGCGGTCCTCGTCGCCCTTGCGGGCGAGCAGCTCCTCCAGCTCGTAGGCGCGGTCGAAGTGGTCCTCCAGCGCGCGCTTGTTACGGCCGGTGACCATGAGTATGTCGGACAGGCCCGCGGAGGAGGCCTCCTCGACGACGTACTGGATGGCCGGCTTGTCGACGACCGGGAGCATCTCCTTCGGGGTGGCCTTGGTCGCCGGGAGGAAGCGGGTGCCCAGTCCGGCCGCGGGTACCACGGCCTTGGTGACCGGAATTCGGGAGTTGCTCGTCGTCATGCGTTTACCTTACTCAGGCACGTTTTTGCCCGGCCGAGCACGGTCGGTCCCTGCTCAGGACAGCAGGTCACGGGGCCCGGCAACGATGGCAGGCGAATGGAAGGTGACCGGCTGGGCGAGGGGGTCCCGTCCGGCACAGGCCGACAGACTACCCGGCTTTTCCGAACGGTCACGTTCGGCAGTCACCCCGTCCTCCGTACCGGAAGCGACCGGTCGTCGCGGCTCGGCGGCGGGGGGCGCGCCACCGGTCCGCGGGGCGGTCCGCCAGCAGTCGCCGCCGGCCGCCCGGGCCTCGGCGAGCGCCCGGTCGGCGGCGCGCAGCAGCACGGCGGCGTGGCCGCCGTCCTCGGGCAGCACGGCGATGCCGACCGCGGCGGTCAGGCCGTTGCCGTGCGCGGGGCGGGGCTCGCGCGGGCCGGAGGACCAGTCCAGCAGCAGGTGCCGGCGCACCGACCAGACCAGCCGTTCGGCGACCTGCGCGGCGCCCTCGGCGCCGGTGTCCGGCAGCACCACCAGGAACTCCTCGCCGCTGTAGCGGCCCAGGGTGTCGGAGCGGCGGATCTCCATCGCGAGCCGCTGGGCGAGGTCGCGCAGCACGGCGCCGGACCGGGCCCGGCCGTGCTCGGCGACGACGGCCCCGAAGCCGGCGATCTCCAGCATCAGCACGGCGAGCGGGCGCGGTCCCTCGGCCTGCTCGCTGTGCTCGGCCCGGCGGGCGCGCTCGATCTCGCGGTCGAGGGTGAGCTGCAGGTGGCGGTAGTTCCACACGCCGGTGAGCGGGTCGCAGGAGGCGGTGCGCTCCAGCTCGGAGCAGCGGGCCTCCAGTTCGGCGATCCGCTCGCGCTGGCGCCGCTGCCGGGCGGCGGCCTCGGCGGCGCCCCTGCGCAGGCGCAGGCCGAGCACGGCGGTGCCGGCCAGGGCGGGGGCGCTCAGCGCGGCCAGCGCCTGGACCAGCAGCGGGGTGGACAATCGCGGCGCCCTTTCACGTGTCAGGCTCTGCGGACGTGGAGGATCTGATGCACAACGACAAGAACGGGCTGAGGACACGGCTGCTCGCCGAACGCCGGGCCCTGAGCGACGGGGAGCGGGCCGCGGCGGCGCTCGCGCTGGCCGGGCACGCCGGGGAGCTGGCCGGGCCGGGCGCGACGGTGGCGGCGTACGTCTCGGTGGGCGCCGAGCCGGGGACGCGGCCGCTGCTGGACGCGCTGCGCTCGCGCGGGGTGCGGGTGCTGCTGCCCGTCCTGCTCCCGGACAACGACCTGGACTGGGCCGAGTACGGCGGGCCCGGGGAGCTCGCCCCGGCCGGGCGCGGGCTGCTGGAGCCGGTGGGGCCGCGGCTGGGGCCGGCGGCGGTGACGGAGGCGTCGGTGGTGCTGCTGCCAGGTCTGGCGGTGGACCGGCGCGGGCTGCGGCTGGGGCGCGGCGGCGGCAGCTACGACCGGGTGCTGGCCCGGCTGGAGCGGTCCGGCGCGCACCCGGTGCTGGCGGTGCTGCTGTACGGGCACGAGCTGCTGGAGCGGGTGCCGGCCGAGCCGCACGACCGGCCGGTGGACCTGGCGGTCACGCCGTCCGGGGTGCACCGGCTGGACTGAGCGGCCCGGAAGCCCGGCGGGCCGGAACGGCGGCGGCCCCGCTCCCGGGTGGGAGCGGGGCCGCCGGCCGTACGGGGGCTCAGCCGTTGGTGAGCACCAGCTTGTGCTTGGTCGCCTTCTCGACCGCGTCGGGCGTGAACGCCCAGGTCAGCAGCTTGCCCTTGAGCCAGAGATCGGTCTGGTCGTTGTAGTTGGCGTGGAAGGCGTGGCCGGAGGCGCCGCCGACGTTGATCCAGTGCGAGGAGTCCAGGTCGCTCAGGTCGACCACCATCCGCATCGACGGGATCCAGTCCACCTGGTAGCCCGCGGCCGCGTTCCAGCCGGCCGCGTCGACCGCGGCGGAGCCGCCGGAGAGGCGGTACGGGCCGCGGTTGAGCAGCTTGTGGACGACGCCGGAGGCGATCGAGGAGTCGTCGGTGCCGAGGGTCTGCTCCTTCAGCTCCAGCTTGTGCAGCCGGCCCCAGCTCCAGGTGGAGATGTCCTTGCTCAGCAGCGAGGTGAGGTCCTGCCGGGCGTTCTTCATCGCCTCCTTGAGCAGGTTGTCCAGGCCCTTCTGCTCCTTGTGGTCGGAGTCGATGTACGTCCACCAGCTGCTGTCGGGCTTGTCGAGCTGCTGGCGGACCACCTCGGTCCAGCGGTCGCCGCCGTCCGGCTGGGCCTTGCCCGGGTCGCGGGTGCCGCACTCGGTGACGATCCGGCTGCCGCTGTCCGGCTTGGTCGGGTCGCCCTGCTGGCGGACCAGCAGGCAGTCGCCCTTGGCCCGGAGGTCGGCCGGGAACTTCTGGCCGAAGGCGAGGGTGAGCAGGTTGCGCCAGACGCCGTTGTAGTACGCGGCGGCGGCCGAGTCGGCGTCCTGGTGGTAGTTCCAGTCCTTCAGCAGGTCCTGGGCCTCGCGCACGTACGGGTCGTCGATCTGCTGCTTGAGCAGCAGCGGGACGAGCGTCTTGGCCATGATGCTGGTGTTGTCCAGCTGGAGGTTCTGCATGTCGTCCGGCGAGATCTTGCCGTTGTTCTTGAGCAGGCCCTCGATCTGCTCGGTGATCTCCTTGGCGCGGGTGCCGTACTCCCAGTCCTTGGTCAGGTTGTACTTGTAGCTCGGGTCGACCACGGCCTGGTTGGCGGTGACGATGTAGCCCGCGGCCGGGTCGAGGCTGTAGGGCAGGGCGCTGAAGGGGATCGAGCCCTTCCACTGGTAGCCGGAGTCCCAGCCGGGGGCGGGCATGGTGCCGTCGCCCTTGCCGCGGATCGGGACGTCGCCGGGGGCCTGGTAGCCGATGTGCTTGGCGTCGGCGTAGATCAGGTTCTGCGCCGGGACGGCGAAGTCCTTGGCGGCGCCCCGGAACTCGTCCCAGTTCCGGGCCTTGTCGAGCTCGAAGACGGCGTCCATGGTCTTGCCGGGGTTGAGCGCCGTCCACTGCAGGGCGACGCCGTAACCGGTGGTGCCGCGGTCGGGGGCGGCGCTGCCGTTGGGGGCGTACTTGCCGACGTTCTGCTGCTCGGTGCTCTGGTCGGAGATGAGCGGAGCACCGGTCCTGGTGGTGCGGACGGTGATGGTGCGGTCCTCGCCGCCGGCGACCTTGATGGTCTCCTTGCGGAGGTCGAACTTCTCGTCCTTGCCGTCGACCTGGTACGTGTCCGGGCCGGTGACCTTCTCCAGGTAGAGGTCGGTGACGTCGGCGCCGAGGTTGGTGAAGCCCCAGGCGACGTCCTTGTTGTGGCCGATGACCACGCCGGGCATGCCCGCGAAGGTGAAGCCGGAGACGTCGAACTGGCAGGCGGGGGAGGACGTCCGGCAGTGCAGGCCCATCTGGTACCAGACCGAGGGCAGGCCGGGGCCCAGGTGCGGGTCGTTGGCGAGCAGCGGCCGGCCGGTGGTGGTGTGGCTGCCGGCGACGACCCAGGAGTTGGAGCCGATGCCCTGGCCGGGGCGGCCGAGCAGCTGCGGCATCTTGTCGACCCGGTCGGTCAGGCCCTGCAGCAGCGCCTTGGTGGTGGCCGCGCCCTGGGCGGTGCCGGCGCCGGGAGTGCCGGCGGCCGGCGCGGGGCCGTCCGCCGGGCGGTAGGTGTCGCCGCTGACGGTGCCGGTCTTCACGATGGTGCCGTTGCGGCTGTACGGGTAGTCCGGGTACAGCTCGGCGATCTTGTCCGGGGTGAAGTCCTGGGACAGCAGCGAGCGGTCGATCTCCTCCTGGAGGTTCCCGGAGAGGTTCCAGGCCATCGCCTTGAGCCAGGCCACCGAGTCGACCGGGGTCCACTGCTCGGGCTTGTAGCCGTCGTTGACCATGCCGAGCAGCGCGTACTCCAGCGAGGCCTTCTCGCCGCCGGGGTGCTCGCCGAGCCAGGCGTTCACGCCGTCCGAGTAGGCCTGCAGGTACTTCTTGGTCTCGGGCGACAGCTTGGTGTCGAACTCCTTCTGCGCGACCTGCCGCCAGCCCATGGTGCGGATGAAGGCGTCGGTGTCGACCTGGCCGTCGCCGAACATCTCGGACAGCCGGCCGGCGGTGATGTGGCGGCGGACGTCCATCTCCCAGAACCGGTCCTGCGCCTGGACGTAGCCCTGGGCGCGGAAGAGGTCCTCGGCGGTGTCGGCGTAGAGCTGCGGGATGCCGTTGGCGTCCCGCTTGACGTCGACCGGCGCGCTCAGGCCCGCGACCTTGACGCTGCCGTCGACCTCCGGGAAGGAGGCGCGGACCGCGGCGACCCCGCGGTAGCCGCCGTAGCCGACGCCGGCCACCAGCAGCACGACCAGCACGATCACGATCAGACGGGCGCGCCGGAACTTCTTCAAGCGGGGCATCTGGGTCCTTGCGGTCCTGACTTCGGGGCGGGCGGGCGTGTCCAGGGCCTGGGGCCGTGACAGGGCACCACATTAGGCCGAGTCGGCCGGACGCTGTGAACGGGGGACCAAGCTAAAGATATGGCAAAATGTTAGACTGAGTAACGATCCGCAAGGGGAGCATTGACGGCTTCTTAACGGGTCACCCCCCGCACCACCCAGACACCCCGTCCGCCCCTGCCTGCCCGAGGTGCCCCTGCGTGAACGTCGCCCACCTGAACCAGCTCCTGCTCGAATCCTCCGTGATCCTGCTGGTCGCGGTGGTCGCCGTGCGGTTCTCGACCAGATCGGGGCTGCCCAGCCTGCTGATCTACCTGGGGATCGGCGTGGCGCTGGGCCAGAACGGAATCGGCGTCACCTTCAACAACGCCGAGCTCACCCAGGTGCTCGGCTACGCGGCCCTGGTGGTGATCCTGGCCGAGGGCGGCCTCAAGACGAACTGGCGCGAGGTCAGACCCGCGATGCCGGCCGCCACCGTGCTCGCCACCGTCGGCGTCGGGGTCAGCGTCTTCGTCACCGCGGCCGGCGCGCACTGGCTGGTCGGCCTGGACTGGCAGACCTCGCTGCTGCTCGGCGCGATCGTCTCCTCCACCGACGCCGCGGCCGTCTTCTCGGTGCTGCGGATGGTGCCGCTGCCGCACCGGCTCACCGGCCTGCTGGAGGCCGAGTCCGGCTTCAACGACGCGCCCGTCGTCATCCTCGTCGTCGCCTTCGCCAGCACCGGCGAGCCCGGCACCTGGTACGTCCTGCTCGGCACCATCGTCGCCGAGCTGGCGATCGGCGCGGCCGTCGGCCTCGCGGTCGGCAAGCTGGGCGCGTTCGCCGTCAAGCACGTCGCGCTGCCCTCCTCGGGCCTGTACCCGATCGCCGTGGTGGCGCTGACCGTGCTCGCCTACGCCGGCGGCTCGCTGCTGCACGGCTCCGGCTTCCTCGCCGTCTACATCAGCGCCGTGATCCTCGGGAACTCCAAGCTGCCGCACGGACCGGCGGTGCGCGGCTTCGCGGACGGCCTGGCCTGGATCGGGCAGATCGGCATGTTCGTCCTGCTCGGGCTGCTCGCCGCGCCCGAGAGCATGGGCGACGCGGTGGTCCCCGCGCTGGTGATCGGCGCGGTGCTGGTGTTCCTCGCCCGGCCGCTGTCGGTGGTGCTCACCCTCACCCCGTTCCGGGTGTCGATACGCGAGCAGGCGCTGCTCAGCTGGGCCGGGCTGCGCGGGGCGGTGCCCATCGTGCTGGCCACCATCCCGGTGGTGTCGGGCGCGCACCAGGCCGACGACGTGTTCAACATCGTCTTCATCCTGGTCGTCGTCTTCACCCTGCTCCAGGGGCCGACCCTGCCCTGGGTGGCCAAGCGGCTGCGGATCGCCGAGGGCGCGATGGGCCAGGACCTCGACATCGAGTCCGCCCCGCTGGAGAAGCTGCACGGGCACCTGCTGTCCGTCTCGCTCGCGCCGGACTCCAGGATGTCCGGGGTCGAGATCAGCGAGCTGCGGCTGCCCAAGGGGGCGGCCGTCACCCTGGTCGTGCGGGAGGGCAACTCCTTCGTGCCGGACAAGGCGACCATGCTGCGCGGCGGGGACGAGCTGCTGGTGGTCACCACGGACGAGGTCGGCGAGGCGGCGGAGCGGCGGCTGCGGGCCGTGGACAAGGGCGGCAAGCTCGCGGGGTGGCTGAACGGGAAGTGAGCTCGGCCCGGCCCGGGGGTGCGGGGCTGCGGGTCGGGGCCGGGGGGGCTGGCTCGGGGCCGGGCTGCAGGGTCGGGGCCGGAGGCCGGTCGTCTCGCCTGGTCGTCGCCCGGGTCGTCTCGCCTGGTGAGCCGGTTCACCCGGCGAACCTGGCGGGTCTACGCGCGTAACCGGTATGCTGGGACGGATACTCCGTTCGACTACTGTGAGAACACACCCAGCATCTGCCTGACGCAGAGTTGGCGCGACCGCTCGGCGGCCGCGGTCCGGACCCCGGCCCACCGGCCGGGCCGACCCGGTATCTACCCCGGTCGACGCGCGAGAGGACGACTCTCGGCGCCGTCGGGGCCACCCCATGCCCTGCCGCGCTACCAGGCAGCAGGAAGGACCGACCGTGACGGCCCGCCGAACGGTCGACGACACCGCGCAGATCGCGGACAGCACCGACACCGCAGCCCAGGCCCCCGCCCGCGTCGGGTACGGGACGCTGCTGCGCACCCCTGGTGCCTGGAGGTTCCTGGCGCCCGCCCTCGTCGCGCGGCTGCCCTACGCGATGCTCAGCATGGGCATCCTGCTGCTGGTCACCAAGACCCACGGCTCGTACGGCACGGCCGGTACGGTCACCGCCGTCGCCGCCGTCGCGCAGGCCCTGATCGGGCCGCAGACCGGGCGGCTCGCCGACCGGTACGGCCAGGCCGCGGTGCTCGTCCCGACCGTCCTGGTGCACGGCGCCTCGGTCGGCCTGCTGATCGCGCTGGCGCTCGGCCACGCGCCGGCCTGGAGCCTGTTCCTGGCCGCCGTCCCCGCGGGCGGCAGCGTGCCGCAGATCGGCGCGATGGTCCGGGCCCGCTGGGTGGCCCGGTTCACCGCGGACGGCCCGTCCGACGCCGCCGCGGCCCGGGTCAGCACCGCCTTCGCCTTCGAGTCCGTGACGGACGAGTTCACCTTCGTGATCGGCCCGATCCTGGCCTCCGGCATCGCCGCCTTCGCCAACCCGGCGGCCGCGCTGGTCGCCGAGGCCTCGCTGACCCTGGTCGGCGGGCTCGCCTTCGCCGCGCAGCGGCGCACCGCCCCCGCCCGGATCATCCCCGAGCCCGGGGTGCGGCGCGCCTCCGCGCTCGCCTCGCCGGGCGTGCGGCTGCTGGCCGCGGCGTTCCTCGGCGTCGGCACGGTGTTCGGCGGGATGCAGGTCTCGGTGAACGCCTTCGCCGACTCGGTCGGGCAGCACGACGCCGGCGGCACCGTGTACGGGATCTTCGCTGGCGGCTCGATGCTGGCCGGCGTGCTGTACGGCGTGATCGCCTGGCGGCGGACCGTCCAGCAGCGGATGGTCATGAGCTACTCGATGCTGGTGCTGGGTGCCTCGGTGCTGTGGGCGATGCCGAACCTGGTCGCCCTCACCGTCGCCGGACTGGTCTGCGGGCTGGCCATCGCACCCACCCTGATCAGCGGCTACACCCTGGTCGAGACGCTCGTCCAGGACGGCGCCAAGACCGAGGCCTTCACCTGGCTGACCGGGGCGATCGGGCTGGGTCTGGCGATCGGCTCGATGGTGGCCGGCAAGCTGATCGACGGGCACGGGCCCTCGGTCGGGTTCCTGGTGCCGGTGGTCGGCGCCGGGCTGGGGCTGGTCGCGCTGGTGTCGCTGCGGCACCTGCTGGTGGCGCCGGGGACGCCGAGCCGGGTGGTCGCGGGCTCCGCGGAGCGCGGCGGCGCCGGGGCCCTGGTGGGGGCGGTCGAGGGCTGAGCGGACGGCGGGGCGGAACCCGGGCGGGCCCATCTCACACCCGGGGTCGCTGGACTGATCCCGCGGAATACCGCATCATTGACCATCGTTAGCACTCATCAGGCGAGAGTGCCAGGAGGAAGCAAGTGCCCACGTACCAGTACCAGTGCACCGAGTGCGGCAACGGCCTGGAGGCGGTGCAGAAGTTCACCGACGAGGCGCTGACCACGTGCCCCGACTGCCAGGGACGACTGCGCAAGGTCTTCTCCGCGGTCGGCGTCGTGTTCAAGGGCTCGGGCTTCTACCGGACCGACAGCCGCTCGTCCTCCAGCAGCTCGGTGGGCGCCGGCTCCTCGTCCTCGACGTCGTCGACGACCTCCTCTTCGTCGTCGTCCGCGTCCTCTTCTTCTTCGTCGTCCTCGACCTCGTCCTCGACGGCCTCGTCGGCCCCGGCTTCGACCGCGAGCTGACCACAGGGATCCGGAACGCGTCTCGATCGCTTCGAGAGCGCTTCGAGGACGCCCCGAGAGCGCTCCGAGAACGCTCCGAGAGCATTTCGGAAAGGCCCGTCGCTCCCGCTTCACGCGGGGCGGCGGGCCTTTTCGCGTTCGGCTCCAAACCTCGGGCGGGCCGAATTGATCCGTACGGGGGAACCGGGTTTCGGGTGGGGGCGGGTTGTCCACAGGCGGTGGGAAAAAGATTTCGCGCCGGGGGCGGAACACGCATCGTGGGGGCACCAGCGATCGACCGACCGGTTCCGGAGGTGCCCGATGACCGCCCTCAGCTTCACCGTCCCCCTGCCCGCCCCGACCGTCCCGCCCCGGCGGGAGGTGCCGAGCTTCCCGCCGATCCGGCGCGGGTGCGGCGGCTGGCACCGCTGGCGCGCCGCCGTCCGGCGGCGGGCCGGGCCGGCGCTCCTCCTGGGGCTCGCACTGGTCCTGCTCGCGGTCGCCGCGGCGCTCGCGTCCGGGCCGGCGCGGGCCGGGCTGCCGCCTCCCATCGAGAGCGCGGTGAGCCGAACGGGTTGTCAATCCACGGGTTCGGAAGATCACCCGTGACCGGGAGGCGACTTCGTCGTTCGAGGCGGCATGAAAGGCTTCAAGGAATTCCTGCTGCGTGGAAACGTCGTCGAACTCGCCGTCGCCGTGGTCATCGGCGCGGCTTTCACCAACATCGTCAACGCCTTCGTCAAGGGCGTGATCAATCCGATCATCGGCGTGTTCGGGAGCAAGGACCTCGCGTCCTACAGTTCCTGCCTCAAGGGGCCCTGCGAGGTGAGCGCCACCGGAGAGGTCACGCGCGGGATCCTCATCCTGTGGGGGTCCGTGCTCAGTGCCGTGCTGCAGTTCCTGATCACCGCGGCCGTCGTCTACTTCGTCCTGATCGTGCCGATGAACCGGATGGCCGCCAGGCGCCAGAGCCCCGCCGAGGCCGCGGCCGAGGCGGAGGCCAAGGAGGTCGAACTGCTCACCGAGATCCGTGACGCGCTGGTCGCCCAGCGCTGAGCACCTGGAGGTTCATGCCCTATCCGCCGTGGTGCGGCGGGCGCTGGCTCAGGTACCAGTCCAGCCCCCGTCCACCGCTCTCCCCCGCCCCGGGGCGGTCGCCCCAGCCGGTGTCGGTGTCGTCCCGGGACTGCTGGTCCAGCGGGTCGCCGAAGATCAGGCGCGCCTTCGCCCGGGCCTTGGCCTGAGCCTCCCGCTCGTCCGGCACCTGCTGCCCGGACGCCTGTTCCTGCTCGCTCATCCCGTTCACCCCGTCGTCCACCGCGCCACGCCCTGCCGATCCCGCCCTGCCGATCCCGCCGGGCCTGATCCCACCAGCCTACGAGCACCGCCGCACGGCGCGGGCCCGGGTGCGGAGCGCTCCGCACCCGGGCCCGGGGCCAGGGGGATTCGCACCCGCCCTGGTCAGGCGGCTTCGAAGCCCGCGTGGTCGGCAATCTTCTTCAGCTCGGCCAGCGCGTGCTTCTCGATCTGCCGGATCCGCTCGCGGGTGAGGCCGTGCTGCTTGCCCACCTCGGTGAGGGTGCGCTCGCGGCCGTCCTCCATCCCGTAGCGGGAGCGGATGATCGAGGCCGTGCGGTCGTCCAGCCGCCCGATGAGGTCGTCCAGCTCCTCGCGGCGGAGCATGACCATCACGGCGTCCTCGGGGGACGTCGCCCCGGTGTCCTCGACCAGGTCGCCGAACTGGGTCTCGCCCTCGTCGTCGACGGACATGTTGAGGCTGACCGGGTCGCGCGCCCAGTCCAGCACGTCCTTTATCCGGGCCTCGGTGGTGTCCAGCTCGGCCGCGATCTCGGCCGGCTCGGCCTCGCGGCCCAGCTCCTTGGACTTCTCCCGCTGGACGCGGCGGATCCGGCCCAGCTCCTCCACCAGGTGCACGGGCAGCCGGATCGTGCGGGACTGGTCGGCGATCGAGCGGGTGATCGCCTGGCGGATCCACCACGTCGCGTACGTGGAGAACTTGAAGCCCTTCGCGTAGTCGAACTTCTCGACCGCGCGCACCAGGCCCGCATTGCCCTCCTGGATGAGGTCGAGCAGCGGGAGACCGCTGCGCGGGTAGCGGCGGGCGACGGCGACCACGAGGCGGAGGTTCGAGCGGATGAAGACGTCCTTGGCCCGCTCGGCGTCGGCGGCTATCGCCTCCAGCTCCTCGCGGGTGACGCCCTTCGGCAGCTCGTCCTCGTCCAGCAGGTGCTGGGCGTACACGCCGGCCTCGATCCGCAGCGAGAGCTCGACCTCCTCGGCGGCATCGAGCAGGGGCGTCCTGGCGATCTCGTCGAGGTACATGCCCACCAGGTCGCGGTCGGCTTCGAGGTTGGTCGGGCGGGCCGCGCGAGTCCGGTCGGCCCTGTCGCGAACGACGGCACGGGTGGCCATGCTTGCTCCCTTTGACTGGTGTTGCCGAGCTCTGCCTGCCTGCCCCCGAGGGCAAGAAGTGCGGGCCCCACCGGGCCTCACACGTAACGATCCAACGAACAGAATCCGGACAACATTCCCAAGTCACTCAGATTCTTCCCGATGATGCAGTATCCTGCTGGTTTTCACCCCGGTCATGGACGCTCGGTGACCGGTCGGGCACCTCCCGTGCCATCGCGGCGACCGTTTCCCGCACACCGGGTTCACCCGGCCGTCATGCCGCCGCCACCCCATCCGGTCAACCCCCGGTGGTTCGCGGACGTTCCCGTGCGCCCCCGGCTCCCACCCGCGCTCGCGCCCACGCGCACACCCCGGCGCACGCAGGTCCTCCCCAGAAACGATGCCGAATCGCTATCACTCCAGGTCCCGATCGGCACAGGACACTGGGAAGGTGTCAGGCATGCACCTGACCAACCGCTGGGCGTCCGTCACCGCGCGTCACCGTC
Source organism: Streptomyces rubellomurinus (assembly GCF_000961885.1). GTDB lineage: Bacteria > Actinomycetota > Actinomycetes > Streptomycetales > Streptomycetaceae > Kitasatospora > Kitasatospora rubellomurina. The sequence continues at coordinate 45,306 of NZ_JZKH01000024.1, read as the reverse complement.
GTCTCCTCCGGGACGCGGGAGTCGCGCTGGGATGTGCCGGGGCCTTCGGGCTCCTGACGGCCCTGGTGACCGGCCACTGGCACCCGCTCGTCCGGTTCGACCAGCAGTGGGTCGGCGAACTGCACCTGCACGCCCGGGACCACCGGATCTGGACCGCCTCGGTGCAGACGCTCTCCGACATCGGCGGCACCGTCACCATGCGTGTTCTGCTCGGCATCGCCGCCGGCTGGCTCTGGCTGATCGGCGCCCGGGTGCTGGCCGGCTGGGTGGCCGCCCAGACGCTGGTCGGCTGGGGCGCCCAGTGGGCCCTGAAGCTGGCCGTCGACCGGCGGCGGCCGGAGTTCTCCGACCCGGTCTCGCACGCCGGCGGCCCCGCCTTCCCCTCCGGGCACGCGATGGCCTCGGCGATCACCTGCGCCGTCCTGGTCGGGCTGCTCTGGTATCGGGTCGGCCGACGCGGACGGACCGCCGCCGTCGCGGTGGCCGGCGCCACGGTGCTGACCATCGGCTGGACCAGGGTCGCCCTCGGGGTGCACTGGCCCAGCGACGTGCTGGCCGGCTGGCTGGCCGCCGGGATGGTGATCGGCGCCGTCACCACCGCGACCGAGCTGTGGCGCCCGGGCGCGCTGGCCCGCGACGTACGGAGGGTCAAGTGGCGTACCAGGCCCCGGGTCCAGCGCGTCCTCGCGCCGCCCGTCCAGCCGGTGGCGGACACCGAGTCACCGGACGCGGCCGCCGACCGGATCGACGAGACGGCCGGTCAGCAGGGGTCCTGGCAGGCCCGGTAGCCTGCCGGGCATGCCCATCACCCCGGAAGCCGCACAGCCCGCCGCCGTCTCCCAAGCGCCTCACCCCGCACGCCCGTTGCGGATCGCCACCGTCCAGGCCGAGGTCGTGGCCGGGGACATCGCCGCCAACGTCGCCGAGGCCGCGGCGCTGATCCGCGAAGCGGCCGCCGGCGGAGCCCGCCTGGTGCTCTTCACCGAGAAGTTCCTCTCCGGCTACGAGCCCGAGCTGATCACCTCGGATCCGGTGAAGTACGCCGTCCAGCCCGGCGATCCGCGGCTGGCACCGATCGCCGAGGCCTGCCGGGAGACGGGGGCGGCCGCGGTCGTCGGCGCCGCGTGCCGGACGGACGAGGACGAACTGCGGATCTCCGCCCTGGTGTTCGGCCCGGACGGCACCCTGGTCACCCGCTACGACAAGCAGTTCCTGTTCAAGTCCGAGCAGGCCTACTACCGCCCCGGGACGACCGGCTGCACCGTGGAACTGGACGGCTGGCGGCTCGGCCTCGGCATCTGCTACGACTCCGGCTTCCCCGAGCACGCCCGGGCGGCCGCGCTCGACGGCTGCCACGCCTACCTGGTCGGCGCCCTGTTCAGCGTCGGTCACGGCCACCACGAGTCGCGGATCTGGTTCCCGGCCCGGGCGTTCGACAACACCGTCTACGCGCTGCTCGCCAACCACATCGGCACCACCGGCGCCTGGCGCACCTGTGGCGCCAGCGCGGTGTGGGGCCCGGACGGGCGGCTGATCGCGGAGGCGAGCGCCGACCGGCGCGAGGTCGTCCTGGTGGACCTCGACCCGCAGGTCCTGCGCGCCGCCCGCGAGTCCGAGACCCTGCTCGCCGACTTCGTCGTCTACGGCGCCGCCCCCGCCGCGCCGCGCGCCCGGCACGTCCTGGGCTGACCGCCGGAGGGCCGGCGGAGGGCCGGCGGGAGGCCGGCGGCCCGGAACGGCGAAGGCCCGGGTCGGCGGGATCATCCCGCTGACCTGGGCCTTCGTCGCGTTCTCGGTTGTGCCCCAGACAGGAATCGAACCTGCGACACCGGCTTTAGGAGAGCCGTGCTCTATCCCCTGAGCTACTGAGGCGGGGGTCCGCTCGCGGGCCCCGGGTGGCCGGCCCGGAGGTGGCCACCGAGGGCTCAGTGTAGCGGGTCGGGCGGCTCGGGGGTGGTTGACCGGTGATCTTGCGGGCTCAGGGGTGGGCGGGGACGGGGCGGGGGCGGTGCTGGAGGTCGACGGGGTCGTCGGGGTCGGCCGGGGGCGGAGCCGGGGAGGCCGAGGAGGCCGGACGCGCCGGTGCCCGGCCCGCTCGGGGTGAGCGGGCCGGGCACCGGTGTCGTCGCGGGTGGGAACGGTCAGCCCTGGTTGTCGTCGCCCTGGCTGTCGTCGTCACCGGAGAGCGCGCGCGGGTTGATCGCCCAGATGCCGCGCCCGAAGGTGGCGGCGTAGAGCTTGCCGTCCGGGCCGAGCTTCAGCTGCTGCACCGAGGTGGTGGGCAGGCCCTTGCCGAGGACCGAGAACCGGCTCTCGCCCGGGGCGCGGTAGAACGCGGCGAGGTCGCTGCCGAGGGCGAGGCCGCCGTTCGGCAGGAGCTTGACCGAGGTGGCGGGGACGTCGGGCAGGTTGGCCGAGACGTCGGTCCAGGTCGCGCCGCCGTCGTGGGTCTCGAAGAGGTGGCCGATGCCGGCGCCGGGGCCCTCGGTCCAGGTCCGCGAGAAGCCGTTGAAGGCGACGAAGACGTGCTGGGCGTCCTTCTCGTCGACGGCGAAGGAGGAGATGTAGCGGTTGGGCAGGGTGCCGTCGACGGGCAGGTTCAGCTGGTGCCACCCGGTGCCGTCGGTCTTGCCGACCGCGATGCCGCGGCTGAAGCCCTGGTTGTTGCAGGGGCCGCACCAGCCCGCGTACACGGTGCCGTTGACGGTGGCGACGGCGGTGGCGACGTGGCCCGCGCCGAGGTCGTACGCGGAGGTCCACTCGCTGCCGCTGCGGATCGCATAGCCCTTGTGCTGCACCCAGACGTGCCGGCCGCCGGCGACCCAGGTGTTGCCGTCCTTCGGGTCGGCGGTGATCGGCGCGATGAAGCGGGCCGAGCTGGTGTCCTTGTCGGGCGGCGCGACCTCGAAGGAGGTGGCCTTGCTCGGGTCCTTCGTCCAGCTGCCGTCGTTGACGGCGCAGTTCTGGGTGACCCACATGTCGAGGTAGACGTACTCCTCGGCGATGTTGCAGCCGTTGGCCGGGTCGACCAGGGTGTCGGCGCCGTCGCCGCCGAAGTTCGATCCCATCACCTTGTCGTGGGCGCGCAGGATCGACTCGCCGTTGTCCTGCAGGCCGCCGCTGACGATGACGCCCTTGCCGGAGCGGTCCGCCGGGTCCTTGCCGACGCCGACCGAGTAGTACTGCAGGGTGTCGATGGTGCCGTCCGCGAGGGACTTCCAGTCCTTGCCGTGGCCCCACTGGTCGAGCCGGCCGTTGGTCGGGCGGGTGTAGATGCCGCCGTCGTTGCCGACGTAGACGTTCGACTTGCCCTGGTAGCTGCCGAAGGCGACGGCGTGCTGGTCGGAGTGGGTGGTCGGCGAGCAGTCGCCGGTCTGCTTGGTCGGGTCGATGCTCCAGCAGGGGAAGCCGTTGTTCCAGTACGGGCCGACGGTCGACCAGTCGGCGCCGCCGTCGGTGGTCTCGAAGACCTCCTCCAGGCCCATGTAGACGTGGTCCGGGTTGGCCGGGTCGACCTGCAGGGACTGGTTGTACCAGGCCTGGATGCCGGGCTGGTAGCCCGGGTCCTGGAGCGCGGAGCCGGAGTTCTTCAGCTTGTCCTTGTCCGCGATCCGGGTCCACGGGCCGAACGGGGAACCGGACTTGGAGACGTAGACGCCCTTGAGGCCGGTGTCCGGGTCGTGCGCCATGACGTCCGGCGACTGGTCGATCGCGTAGTAGCGCGAGCCGTCCGCCGAGCGGGCGAAGGTGACGTTGCCAACGTTCGCGGCGTCGGTCGGCAGGTCGCCGAGCGAGGCCACCCGCTGCCAACTGCCGTCCGCGGCCTTGCTGTAGAAGCCGTTGTAGGTGTCGCCGCCGCGCCAGCCGACCGCCAGGACGACCTTGGACGGGTCCTTGGGGTCGATCGCGATGTCGTTGGCAATGTTCTTGTACGGCGCGCTCGGGTCCGAGGCCTTCGAACCGCCCGGCAGGTAGTCCGGGTTGGGCGCGAACTCCAGCACCCACGGGCCGGTCAGGTCGGTGGCGGAGTGGCTCCAGACGCCGCGGCTGGTGGCCGCCCACACCTTGCCGCCGCCGAAGCGCAGCGCGTGGATGATCGTGGACTCCAGCTCGTTGCCGCCGATGCGGTCGCCGGGCTTGAAGGTGCCGTGCTTCGGGTCGGCGAGCACGTACACGCCGGTGCCGACGTACGAGGTGGCGCCGGTGTTGGACTCGCCGGTGGCGTACCAGAGGCGGCCGGCGCCGTCGAGGCCCAGGGTGCCGGTGGACAGCGTGGGCAGCTTGTCCGCGATCGGCTCCCAGTTGCCGCCGCCGGTGCGGGAGCGGAACACGCCGCCGTTGGCGCCGCCCGCGTAGACGTAGCCGTCGCTGTCGGCCGCGATGCCGGTGATCCGGCCGGTGACGAAGCCGGCGCCGCCGCTGGAGTTGGAGTTGACGTCGCGGTAGCGCGGGTCGTCCCCGTTGTAGGGCTGCTTGGTGACGTGCTTCCAGTCGCCCTCGGTGTGCGGCATGGACTGCAGGGCCGACCAGGCGGCGCCGTACGCGCCGGGGGCGACGACGCCGGGCGCGGTGCGGGCCTCGGTGTACTGCGCGACGCCCTCGGCGGAGTTCTCCGCCTCGTCGGAGCCGCCGTCGCCCGCGGTCTCGGCCTGGGCGGTGAAGGCGGCGTGCGGAGCGGCGGTGGTGCCGGAGCCCTGGACCTTGCGGGCGTGCTGCTGCCCGACCTCGGCGAGGTGCTGGGCCTGGCGCGAGCCCGGCTTGGGCGTCCCGGCAGGCGCGGCGAGGGCCTGGGTGGTGGTCAGTCCGAGCACGGTCAGGGTGACGGCGGGCAGCAGCAGCCGTCGACGTTGCCTGTTGGGCACGATGGTGGGTCCTCCCCATGGGCGGGGTCGCGCGGTCGCGCGGTTCCCGGCGGAAATCCGTCCGAAGCTTCGCCGGTCGGGGGCGGGCGACGGAAGGGGGTCAAACGTCACGAATGGTTAAAACCACGTCAGTTAAGACAGTTAACGCAGAACGGAACGGCCTCCCCGCCCGGGTCGGCGCGTGCGGCTCGGGCGCACGCGGACGCACGCGCGTGGTCCGCAACTCGGAAGTGTGGCCCCGGACATGACATCGCACAAGATGTGCGACCAAACCGCCGGTGGCGGCGCCGGGGACGAAGGCACCCGGACCGGGACGTCCTAGGAGGAAAGGACGGCGCCGAGGCAGCGCGCGAAGGCCACACCGAGGTCCGCCGAAGCCGCGCCGACCACGAGCAGCGCGCCGGCGGCCGGCCAGACCCGGTGCCAGCGGTTCACCGGCCGCTCCCCCTGCAGCGCGGCCGCGCGGTCCGCGATCCGGTGCCGCAGATAGGCCAGGACGGGCGGCCCGGCCGGTCGGCAGGCGCCAGCCAGCGCCGCCCGGGCGAGCGAGCGGACGGCGAGGCGGCGGGAGCCGACCGCCTCCGCGGCGAGCTCGTCGGCCCAGCGCTCGACGCCGTACCCGACCTCGTCGCGCAGCCTCCCGAACAGCGGATTGACCAGCACCGCGGCCTGCGCGAGCGCCGCGTAGCGGTCGTGACGGCAGGCCAGGTGGGCGCGCTCGTGGGCGAGCAGCACGGCGCGCTCCTCCGCCGAGAGGGCGCGCAGCAGCCCGGCCGTCACCACGACCCGGCCCGGCCGGCCGGGCAGCGCGTAGGCGTCGGCCCGGTCGTCGGGCAGCACCAGCAGGTCCCCGGCGGCCGGGGCCGAGCGCACCGCGCCGAGCGCCCGCCGCCGGGCCGCGTGCCGCCGCCACCCGGTCAGCAGGCGCACCGCGACCACGGCAAGGAGGGCCGCGGCCAGCACGCCGAGCCCCCACGGCACCGGGTCGGCCACCGCCAGCGCCCGCCCGTCGCCGCCCCACCGCCCGTGCGGCCGCGGGAGGTTGGCCAGACCGGCGGCGGCGAGCGCGAACAGCCCCCAGCAGGTGGCCGCGGCGGCGGCGGCCAGCAGGGCGGTGAGCACCCGCACGGCGGCGGCGGGCGCGAGGTGGCGCGACACCGCCGGCCCGAGCGCGGCCAGCGCGACCGGGGCGAGGATCACCAGGTAGACGGTGAAGTACACGGTCGGTTCCTCGCTCGGCTCGGTCAGTCCCGGGTGTCGAGCAGGTCGCGCAGGGCCTGCTCGTCCGCCGGGTCGAGCCCGGCGACGAAGTGCTGCAGGACCGCCAGGCGGTCGGCGCCGCGGACGAGCGCCTGGTTCATCTGCGAGGCGACCTCGTCGGCCGGGCCCCGGTTCGGCGCGTAGGCGTGCGCCCGGCCGGTCCGCTCCCGGCCGAGCAGGCCCTTGGTGTGCAGCCGGCCGAGCACCGTGAGCACCGTCTTGGGGTGCAGGTCCGCGGCGCCCAGCGCCTCGTGGACCTGCCCGGCCGTCATCGGCCGGCCCTCGGCCCACAGGACGGCCATCACCTCGGCCTCCAGCGCGCCGTGGTCCCGCCGCTGCTCGCCCACGTCCGCCCCCGATCCTCCGTCACCTCGCGCTGGGGAGACCCTACCCACCCGGGCGGGCGGCGATCCGCCGGGCCCGGGCAGGCCGGGCATCGGGCGGGCCGCGCATCGGGCGGGCTCAGGCGGCGAGGGTGCGTTCGAAGTGCTCGTGGCCGTCCTCGATGCCGAGCACGACGTCCTTGAAGGTCAGGTAGCCCTGGCCGACCAGCGGGGTGTCGCGCAGTTCCTCGACCAGGTGGTAGTAGGCCGTCAGGTCGTCGGTCTCGAACAGCGCGAAGTCGCTGAACCGGGTGTAGAAGGCCTCGGCGTCGAAGAAGCGGGCGCGCACCCGGTCCGCGTACTTCTCGATCAGCGGCGCGAGGTGGGCGGCCTTGAGCCGCTGCCGCTCGGTGCGGGGCAGGGCGAGCCACTGCGGCGAGATCGAGTAGCCGAGCATGACCATGTACATCCGCGGGTCCCTTCGTGTGCGGGCAGGCCGAGGAGGCGCGGGAGGGTCCCGCGCCGGCCCAGAAGTGCTAACGGTGTAAGCTAATGCTGACGGTGTTAACAAAGTCAAGGGGAGACGGGATGCCCGACCAGCCGCCCAGCCGCCGCGAGCTGCGGCGCGAGCAGACCGCGGCGGAGATCCTGCGGGCCGCCCGGCACCTGCTGGCCGAGGACGGACCGACCGCGCTGACCCTGCGCGCCACCGCCCGCGAGGTCGGCATGACCGCGCCCGGCGTCTGCCGGTACTTCCCCGACCACCGTGCCCTGGTCCAGGCCGTCGTCACCGACCTCTACCGCGACCTCGCCGCCGGGCTCGAAGCCGCCCGCGACGCCCGCCCCGACGCGCCCACCGCCGACCGGTTCACCGCCGCCGCCCGCGCCCTGCGCCACTGGGCGCTCGGCCACCGCAGCGAGTTCACCCTGCTCTTCGGCAAGCCCGTCCCCGACGCGGGGACCGCCCCCGAGGACCCGGCGCACGACGCGGGCTGGCGGTTCGGGCAGGTCTTCGTGGGACTGCTGGAGCAACTGTGGCGCGAGGGCGCGATCCCGGCCGAGCCCGCCACGGGGACCGTCCCCGCCTGGTGGTCCCAGTTCGACGACCTGCGCGAACACCTCACCGAGGACCTGCCGCTGCCCGTCCTGCACCGCTTCGTCCAGGCCTGGACCCGCCTCTACGGGCTCATCGCCCTGGAGGTGTTCGGTCACCTCGACTTCGCCATGGCCGACCCGGAGCCGCTGTTCGAGGAGAACCTGGGCCAGCTCGTCGACCTGCTGGCCCCCGACCGCTGACCCGGGCCGGGTCCGTAGCATGGCGGGCCTGCGCACAGCGGACAGCGAACAGCGGACAGCGAACAGCGAACAGCGAACAGCGGACACGGCGAGAGGGGCGGGCGGTTGAGCACGGGCGGGCTGACAGGCGGTCTGACGGGCGGGCTGGGACGGCTGGTGGGAGCGGCGGCGGAACTGGGTGACGCCGGACGGCGCGCGGTGCTGCGGGCCGGGCGCTCGGCGGCGGGCGGGCGGTGGGCGCTCTCGGCCCTCACCTCCGTCGCCCCGCCGGCCGTCCCCGCCGTCGAGCCGTGGAAGCTCTCGGTGGGCACGCTGCTCGGCCGCCACCCCCGCACACCGGCGGTGGCACACAAGCTGCTCGGGCTCCTCGACGACTACGGCGCGGTGCACCTGGGGCCGGAGAAGGTCGGCTTCGACGGCCAGGAGATCGACTGGGACAAGGTCGTCGAGATCCGCACCCGCAACGCCTTCGAGGTGCTGACGACCAGCTCGCTGGAACGGGACGTGGACCGGATCCGCGAGTTCCTCCCGCCGGTGCCCGGCCGCAAGTGGGCCGTCACCAAGGCCGGGGAGGCGCTGGCCACCGTCGTCCTCGCCGCCCTCGAACGCGGCTCGGTCGAGCAGCGCCTGGACGAACTGACCGTGCCGGCCCGGATCGTCCACCGCGGCGGCCTGCTCGGCCGCCAGCACACCCTGGACGCCGGGTCCTTCGCGGCCGCCGCCCTGGTCGTCGTCGGCCCGGCCGCGGAGAGCCTGATCGCGACGGCCCGGCAGCGCGGCATCCCGGTGCTGCCCGCCGAGCAGCCCGTCGAGGCCGAGCGGGCGGCCCGCGTCGCGGTGCTGCGCGAGCGCACCGACGCCGTCGCCCGGCTGCTGGGCCGGATCGAGCAGGGCGACCCGGAGGCGGAGGGCGGCCCGGCCGTGCCGCCGGTCGAAGCGGTCCCGCTCGACAAGGCGCCGCTCGACAACGGGCCGCAACCGCACGCCCGTTGATCGGCTGAAACGCGACGTGCCGCCGCCCGGTGGTCCGGGACGGCGGCACGTCGCGTTGCAGTCGCTCAGGCCTTAGAGGGTGCGGAGCAGCCGGGACTGGATGGACGGCGGGTCGAGGTCCGCCTGGAGGGCCACCGGGACCTCCACCTTGTCGTCGCCCGAGCCGACCCGCAGCGAGCCGACCACCTTGCCGGCCTTCTCCTGGTGGCCGAGCTTGCCCGCGTCCAGGGTGACGGTGCCGGAGATGCCGGGGAAGCCCGCCACGACGAGGTCCTTGGTCGCGACGACCGGGACCTTGCCGCCGAGGCCGTCGTCCACCGTGCCGACGACGTCGCCCTTCTTCACCACGGTCTGGCCGTTCAGGCCGTTCTGCGCGGCCTGGATCTGCTTGCCGCTGACCTTCAGCACGGTCGGCAGGATGCCGTCGCCCGGGGCGGAGGAGGTGGCCTGCTGGCCGAGGGTGACGCCGAGGATCAGCCGCTTCACGCCGCCGATGTCCTTGTAGGCGGCCCACATCAGGCAGCCGCCGGCCGGGGTGCTGGAGCCGGTCTTGACGCCGATCACGCCGGTCTTCGGGTTGATCAGGTTGTTGGTGTTGAGGATCTTCGTGTTGTTGAAGTTGGTCTCCGGGGTGGAGACGATCTGCCGGAAGATCTCGTCCTGCATGACCTGCTCGGCCAGCTTCAGCTGGTCCTTGGCGGTGGACTTGGTCTCCGCGTTGAAGCCCGCCGGGTCGGCGTAGGTGGTGTTGGTCATGCCGAGCTTGGCCGCGGTCTCGTTCATCAGCTTGACGAACGCCTCCTCGGAGCCGGAGTGCTGGCGGGCGAGCAGCCGGGCCACGTTGTTGGCCGAGGGCAGCATCAGCAGCTCCAGCGCCTGGTACTCGGTGAGCACCTGGCCCTCGGTCAGGGTGACCCGGGACTCGTCGCTGTTGCCGGACTCCTGCGCGGCCTGCTTGTCGACGGTGAACTTCTGGCCCGCGTCCCCCTTCTTCAGGGGCCACTTCTGCAGGATCAGGTAGGCGTTCATCACCTTGGTGACGCTGGCGATCGAGGCCGGCGTCTCCTGGCCCGAGCTGCCGAGGCTGCCGACGCCGACCACCTCGGCCGCGGACTGGCCCTTGGCCGGCCAGGCGAGGTCCAGCGGGTTCCCGGCGAAGCTGTAGCTCCCGGCGGCCGTCATCCGCACCTTGGCGTCCGGCAGCGGGCGCAGCAGCTGGGCCACCACGACGGCGCCGAGCACCACGGCCAGGAACACCGTCCAGATGGTGATCCGCTTGAGCGCGCGGCGCAGCGGCGACACCGGACGGGAGTTGAGGGTGGCCAGCACCTCCATCGCCTCGGCGGTGTTCTCCGGCGAGGGCAGCGGCTCGGGCGCCGGCAGCGGCGGGACGGGCGGCACCGGGCGCGGGTCGGGCTCGGGCAGCGGGGTGGGGGCCGGGCCGGGCTTCGGCGCGGGCTCGGGGGCCGGCTTCGGCAGCGGCTTCGGCGCGGGTTCCGGCTCCGGCAGCGGCCCGGGCTCCGGCGGCTCGGGAACCGTCCCGGCGGGGACGGCCCCGGCGGCGGACGGCAGCGCCGCGGGGACGGCGGCCGGACGCAGCGGCTCCGGCTTCTCCAGCTTCCCGGCACCGCCGGTGCGCTGACCAGGCTGCCCGGTCTTGGTCAGCACGACGGGGGCGACGGGCTCGGCGGGCGCGTCCTCGGTGTCGGGCTCGCCGCCATCCGCATCCTCGGCGTCCTCTTCGGCCTCCGGCTCGGCGACCGGCGCGCTGGTCCGGATGGCGAGACGCGGGTCGGCACCGGACGGCTTCTCCGCGGCCTTCCCCGGCTCCTCCCCCGCGGCCCGGGGCGCCGACCCGGACGCCTCGGACGTCTCGGAGGCCTCGGACACGTCGGACGCGTCGTCGGCGGAAGTCTCCTCATCGGCGGGCTTCAGCAGCTCCGCCGGCAGCCGCAACGCGGTGGTCCGGTTGTCCACCGGCAGCCTGAGCGAGGTGGTCCGGTTGTCGACGGGCAGCCGCAGCATCGCCGTCCGCTCGTCCGCATCCTGGACACGCAGCTGCACGGTCGAGCCGCCCCCGGTCCCTCCGGCGGAAGGCTCCGCGGAGTCGGCGGCCTTCGCGCCAGCGGCCTTCGCGTCAGCGGCCTTCGCGCCGGACGGCTTCGGGTCGGCAGCCTCGGAAGCCTTCGGGTCCGGTGCCTTCGCGGGCGTGTCGACGGCCGCCGCGCCGGCGCCGTCCCGTTCGCCCTCGCGCTCCCGCTCGCCGTCCCTCAGCACCCTGTCGGGGGACTCGCCCACGTATCCCAGCCTCCTCAACGCCCGGCGGGGCACCGGCGAACCCGATTTCGGGAAGCCGACGCCCCGCCCCGTGTACCTGTACAGTCTCCGCCACCGAGGGCCGATCCGGCCGCGCACACCCCGCCCGACCGGCGCTTATCGTCCGCGCGCGGCCGCGCCGCGGCCTGTTCACCGGTCAGACGCCGTGCCCGCGGCCACCGGTTCCGCGCCTTCACCGCAAGGTCACGATTCGGAGGCGTACTCGACAAGCCCGTGTGAGAGGCGTCACTCTGTCTCTCATCCACGCGGGGAGGCTTGGATGGGCAAGAGCCGCAGAACTGTTCCTGAGGAACTCTTGCTGCTCGCCTTGGACCCGACCACGGGTACCACGGCGCAGCCGCAGACCCTCGACCTCGGACTCGCCGGGGCGCAGCTCGTCGAGCTGTCCCTGGCCGGACGGATCGTACCGGAGGGTGACCGGATCGCCGTCGTGCTCGCACGGCCGACCGGTGACCCGACCCTCGACCACGCACTGGAACTGCTGCGCCGGCGCGGCAGTCCGGTCCGCGCGGCGCACTGGATCGGCGGGCCGCGACTGGGCCTGCGGCAGACCTACCTGGCGCACCTGGAGCGCTGCGGCATGGTCACGGCCGTGCCGGGCCAGGTGTGCGGCGTCCTGCCGACGACCCGGTACCAGGCGTCCGACGACTGCACCAACGCCGCGATCAAGCAGCGGCTGGACACCGCGATCCGCACCGGCGTGCCGCCGGACCCGCGGACGGCCGCACTGGCGGCCCTGGCCCACTCGGTGGGCCTGGGCAAGCACCTGTACCCGGGCAACGAGGGCAGGTCCTCACGGTCGCGGCTGCGCGACCTGATCCGCTACGACCCGTTGGGCGGGATGGTCGCGCACGCCGTGATGGACGTGCAGAACGGCCTGCCGACCCAGCAGAACCGTTCACCCCAGGGTTCCGGGACCGGCTCCGGCCGCTCCGGCGCCCGCGCGGCGGGCCGGAGCACCGGCAGGCGGGTCACCGCCACCCGGGTCGGCGTCCGCTAGTCAGCCAGTCCGCCGGCGCGCCACTGCGCCGGCCCGCCGGCCGGACCGGGTCCGGTCGCACCGGACGGGGCGCGCGCGGCGGCGCCCGGCAGCCCGTCCGCGCCGTCCGAGGAGGCTCAACGCCCCCTCGTGCAACCGGTTCCACCCCAGCACCACGCAGCACCGCGAACCGCACCGAGGGGCGGTCGCCCGCGACGCAAGTCGCCCGGCGACCGCCCCTCCGCCGTCCCCGACGCCGTCCCGGCGCCGCGCCGACGCCGTGCCGCCGCTCCCCCCGGTCCGTCCGGAGGTCCGTCGGGACGTCGGCCCGCGCACGTGCCAGGGGCAAGCGCGCCGCCGCCGGGGTACAGCATGCAGGTAGCAACACTGGTCCGATGCCACCGAGCCGCATTACCAGCTGGGAGCACCCGCTGTCTCACAGAAGCGCTTTTCCGATGGTTCGTCCCCCCGCGCTACTGGGATTCCCGGGCGCCGACCTGGCCCAAGGTGACATGCTGCTCCGAGTCAGGGGGGTTGGTCCCAATGTCCGAAGTGTTCCGAGGGCTGCCGTTCCCACGTTCACCAGAGGTACGGCCGGAGGTCGACGTGTCCGCGAACATCAATCCCACCGTGCGCCGCCGGCGCCTCGGTTCGGAGCTGCGCAGGCTCCGCGAGGGCCTCGGGATGACGGCGGAGGAGGTCGCCGGCCGGCTGATGGTCTCCCAGTCGAAGATCAGTCGGCTGGAGAACGGCCGCCGCAGCATCAGCCAGCGGGACGTCCGCGACCTCTGCGACGTGTACAACGTGACCGACGAGCAGATGCGCTCCAGCCTGATGGACATGGCCAAGGAGTCGCGCCAGCGCGGCTGGTGGCACGACTTCAACGACATGCCGACCCCCTACAGCGTCTACATCGGGCTGGAGGCCGAGGCCTCCTCGATCCGCGCCTACGAGTCCTCCTTCGTCCCCGGCCTGCTGCAGACCGAGCAGTACGCGCACGCCGTCGTCGAGGGCACCCAGCCGGACACCGACGCGTTCGCCGTCCAGCGCCGGGTGCAGGTGCGGATGAAGCGCCAGGAGCGCGTCAACGGCGAGAACCAGCTCGGCAGCCTGTGGACGGTGGTCGACGAGGCGGTGCTGCGCCGCGAGGTCGGCAGCCGCGAGGTGATGGCCCAGCAGCTGAAGCACATGCTGGAGCTGAGCCAGCGCAAGAACATCACCATCCAGGTGATCCCGTTCTCGCACGGCGCCCACCCCGGCATGACCGGGACATTCTCCCTGCTGGAGTTCCCCGAGTCAGCCGATTCCACGGTCGTCTACTTCGAAGGTGTGACGAGCGATCTCTACCTCGAGAAAGAGACGGACGTCCGTCGTTATACCGGTCTCTACGACTACCTGAGGGCGGCGGCGCTCGGGGTCGCGGAGAGCCGGACGCTGATAGCCCAGATTGAAGAGGAATACCACCGATGAGCACTTCCCCCGAGCACGGCACCCGCTGGCGCAAGAGCAGTTACAGCGGCGGCCAGGGCGCCTGTGTGGAGATCGCCGGTCCGACCGCCGGGGCGGTCGCGGTGCGCGACTCGAAGGACCCGCAGGGCCCGCAACTGCGGTTCTCCGCCGATGCCTGGCGCGCGTTCGCGTCGGCGGCGGCGACCGGGCTCTTCGCCTCCGCCTGACCCGACCGGCGCGTCCCGTGCGGGAGTTGCCCGCGGTGGCGCCCGTCGCCTCCCCCGGCGGCGGGCGCCACCGCGGGCAACCGCCGTCCCGGGGGTCGTCGTCCCGGGGGTGTTCGACCGTCCGCGGCTCTCAGCCCGCCACCGGGTAGCGCCCGGCCCAGACCGCCCCCTCCGGGCTCTGCCGGTCGTGCAGTTCGCCGCCGTGCACCAGCTCCAGCACCAGGTCGTCGGCGAGTTCGAGGATCGCGGCGCGCCCCTCCAGCCCGGCCACCAGGCCCGGCGGCAGCGCGGTGTCGCCGTGCAGCACCCCGAGCAGGCTGCCGCAGATCGCGCCGGTGGAGTCGCTGTCCCCGGAGTGGTTGACGGCGAGCAGCAGGCCGGAGCGCACGTCGTGGGCGACCAGCGCGCAGTAGACCGCGATCGCCAGCGCCTCCTCGGCGACCCAGCCCTCCCCCAGCGCCTCGACCCGGGCGGCGGACGGCTCGCCGGCCCGCACCGCGTCCAGCGCGGCCCGCAGCGCGGCCGTGGTCTCCTCGTGCGCCTGCCGCTCGGAGAGCAGCGCCAGCGCGAGGTGGACGCCCTCCTCCAGGGTGCCGCCGCGGGCCACCGCCTGGACGATCACCGCGAACGCGCCCGCCGCGAGGTAGCCGGTGGGGTGGCCGTGGGTGAGTACCGAGCACTCCACCGCGAGCTGGAAGACCAGGCCCGGCTCCCAGGTGGTGAGCAGCCCGAACGGCGCCGCCCGCACCACCGTGCCGCAGGCCTTGGAGTGCGGGTTCTTGGGGTGCTCCAGCGTGCCGAGCCGCTCGCCCTCCGCGCCGGTGAGGCCGGACAGGCAGCCCTGCCCGGGCGCGCGCCGGGCGTACAGCCACTCCTCGCGGCCGAGCCAGCCGAGGTCGGGGCGGCGCTCGTCCGGGCCCCAGTCGCGCTGGGTGGCGGCCCAGCGCAGGTAGGCCAGGTGCAGGTCGGTGGGCGGGTGCCAGCTGCCGGTGTCGCGCCGGATGTGGGCGCGGATGAGGCCGTCGACCGTGAACAGGGTGAGCTGGGTGTCGTCCGTCACGGCGCCGGTGCGGCCGTAGGCGGGGACGTAGCCGGTGACCCCCTGCGGACCGTGCCGGTCGAGGATGTCCTCCAGCGGCTCGAACTCGACGCCGGCGCCGAGCGCGTCGCCGATGGCACCGCCGAGCAGACAGCCCCGCACCCGGCTGCGGAAGTCCTGCTGCTGGGCGCGTGACCACAGTGGCATCACGACGGGGCGCCTTTCGTCGGGGTCGGGGGCCGCCGCGCGCGGGGCCTCGGCCGCCGACGCGCCCTGGCACTGTATTCGAAGGCCCGAGCGAATCGGCGGCGTCCCTGCCGACTCGGCTCCCCGCCCCGGCCGCCCCTACGGAGGACGGCCGGGCCCGGGACGCCGCCTCAGTCGAGGACGGGCAGCAGCTCCGGCAGGTGCCCGTCCGAGGCGCGGGCGGCGGCCTGCCGCTCGGCCGGCACCTCGCCGTAGGTGGTGGTGCGCTGCCGGTGCGGGCGGCCCGCCGCCTCGGCGATCGCCTGCAGGTCGCGCACCGACTTGTAGCTGCCGTACGCGGAGCCGGCCATCCGCGAGATGGTCTCCTCCATCAGCGTGCCGCCCAGGTCGTTGGCGCCCGAGCGCAGCATCTCGGCGGCGCCCTCGGCGCCCAGCTTGACCCAGCTGGTCTGGATGTTGGGGATGTGCGGGTGCAGCAGCAGCCGGGCCATCGCGACCACCGCGCGGTTGTCCCGGGCGGTCGGGCCGGGCCGGGCGATGCCGGCCAGGTAGACCGGCGCGTTGGTGTGCACGAACGGCAGGGTGACGAACTCGGTGAAGCCGCCGGTGCGCTGCTGGATCCCGGCGAGCAGCCGCAGGTGGCCGAGCCAGTGCCGCGGGGTGTCCACGTGCCCGTACATCATCGTGGACGAGGAGCGGATGCCCAGCTCGTGCGCGGTGGTGACGACCTCGACCCAGGTGGCGGCGGGCAGCTTGCCCTTGGTGAGCACCCAGCGGACCTCGTCGTCCAGGATCTCGGCGGCGGTGCCGGGGATGGTGTCCAGGCCGGACTCCTTGGCCCGCTGCAGCCAGTCACGGATCGACAGGCCGGTCCTGGTCGCGCCGTTGACCACCTCCATCGGGGAGAAGGCGTGCACGTGGATGCCGGGCACCCGCTCCTTCACCGCGCGGGCGATGTCGAAGTAGGCCGTGCCGGGCAGGTCGGGGTGGATGCCGCCCTGCATGCAGACCTCGGTGGCGCCCACCTCCCAGGCCTGCGCGGCCCGGTCGGCGACCTGCTCCAGGGACAGGGTGTAGGCGTCGGCGTCGGTGCGGCGCTGGGCGAACGCGCAGAACCGGCAGCCGGTGTAGCAGACGTTGGTGAAGTTGATGTTCCGGGTGACGCAGTAGGTGACCTGCTCGCCGACGGTGTCCCGGCGCACGTCGTCGGCGATCCGGCACAGCGCGTCCAGCGCCGGGCCGTCCGCGTGGAACAGGGCGAGCGCCTGGTCGTCGGTGAGCGCGGTCGGGTCGTCGGCGGCCGTCGCCAGGGCCCCGCGCAGGTCCCCGGCCAGCCGCTCGGGGGCGCCCTTGGCGAGCACCTGTTCGCGCAGCACCTCCCAGTCGCCGTACACGTCCTCGAAGTCGGCCCGGCGGTCGGCGGTGCGGCCCTCGGTGTCGATGGTCGCGTGCAGGTCGGTGCGCCCGTACGACTCCGGCAGGTCCTCGGGCTCCTGCCAGGGCAGGCCGCGGACGGGGGCGTCCGGGTTCGCCAGGCCGGTGGCCGGGTCGGCCAGGGCGCGGACGTGCGGGAGCACCCGCGGGTCCAGCCAGGGCTCGCCGCGCAGCACGTACTCGGGGTAGACGGCGAGGCGTTCGCGCAGCTCGAAGCCGGCCGCGGCGGAGCGCTCGGCGAGCCGGTCGATCTGCGGCCAGGGGCGCTCGGGGTTGACGTGGTCGGGGGTGAGCGGGGAGACGCCGCCCCAGTCGTCGATGCCGGCCGCGATCAGCCGCCCGTACTCGCCGTCCACCAGGTTCGGCGGCGCCTGCAGGCAGGCGGCGGGGCCGAGCAGGTGCCGGGCGACGGCCACCGTGGCGACCAGCTCGTCGAGTTCGGCGTCGGGCATGCCGCGCATCGCGGTGTCCGGCTTGGCCCGGAAGTTCTGCAGGATCAGCTCCTGGACGCCGTGGTAGGCACGGGAGACCTTGCGCAGCGCGAACAGCGACTCGGCGCGCTCCTGGTACGTCTCGCCGATGCCGATCAGCAGGCCGCTGGTGAACGGGACGGAGCTGCGGCCCGCGTCCTCCAACACCCGCAGCCGGACGGCCGGTTCCTTGTCCGGCGAGCCGTAGTGCGGGCCGCCGGGCTCGCTCCACAGCCGGGTCGCGGTCGTCTCCAGCATCATGCCCATCGAGGCGGAGACGGGCTTGAGCCGCTGGAAGTCCGTCCAGCTCAGCACCCCGGGGTTGAGGTGCGGCAGCAGGCCGGTCTCCTCCAGGATGCGGATCGACATGGCCCGCACGTAGGCGATGGTGTCGTCGTAGCCGTGCGCGTCCAGCCACTCGCGGGCCTCCGGCCAGCGGTCCTCGGGCTTGTCGCCGAGCGTGATCAGGGCTTCCTTGCAGCCGAGTTCGGCGCCGCGCCGGGCCACCTCCAGCACCTCGTCCGGGGACATGAACAGCCCGTGCCCGTCCCGGCGCAGCTTCCCCGGGACGGTGGCGAAGGTGCAGTAGTGGCACTTGTCGCGGCAGAGCCGGGTGAGCGGGATGAAGACGCTCTTGGAGTAGGTGATGACCCCGGGTCGGCCGGCCGCTTCGAGGCCCGCGTCGCGCACCCGGGCGGCGCTCGCGCAGAGGTCGCGCAGGTCCTCGCCTCTGGCCTGGAGCAGCACGGCGGCCTCGCCCAGGTCGAGCGCGACGCCGTCCCGGGCGCGGCGCAGGGCACGCCGCATCGCGTTCGCGGTCGGGGGGTTGCTTGCGTCCACGGGGGTTCCGTCCATGGCGCGACCCTACGCCAGGGGGCGTACGCGGGGACCGGTCAACCCTGAGCCGTCTCAGGGTCGGTGTACCCGCGAGGTTCACCCCCGATCTGGCCCCGCAGGGCGATGACGCCCCGCCGGCGGCGGCATCTAATGGGACGGCACAGTCAATCGCTCATGCCCACAGAGGAGTTGAGGACGCCATGACGAACGACACGGCGGTGGCGGCGGACGCGGAGAGCGGCGGCGTGCCGTACCGCTCGCGGCGCCGCATGCTGGTCCGGGCCGGGGTGCCGATCGCGGTGGCCGCGGCGATCGCCACCGGGATCGGGCTGGTGCCCGCGCTGGCCGCCGACTCCCCGCCCGACCTGCCGTCGCTGACGGCCGAGCAGGTGGTGGCCAAGGCGCTCGGCTCCGACGCGCAGTCCCTGTCCGGGACGGTCTCCGTCGCCACCGACCTCGGGCTGCCCACCGCACTGCTCGGCGCGGCCGGCGGCCTCGGCGCCGCGAGCGGGCACGGCGGGGGCTCGTCCGCCTCGGCGGACCCGCAGGCCAAGCTGCTCGACCTGCTCGGCGGCGACCGCACCGTCCGGGTCGCGGTGGACGGCCCGGACCGCCAGCGGGTCGAACTGCTGGAGGACTCGGCCGGCTACACCGTCGTCCACAACGGCGACCAGGCCTGGGCCTGGGAGAGCGCCACCAACAGCGCCGAGCACTTCACCGGACAGCCCGGACGGCCCGGCGAGCACGGCGAGCACGGCGGGCTCCCGAAGGCCCCGGCCGCCCCACTGGCCGGCGCGCCCACCACCCCGCAGGAGGCCGCCCAGCAGTTCCTGTCCGCGAGCGCCGGCTCCACCACGGTCAGCGTCGCCGGCACGGCCCGGGTCGCCGGGCACGACGCCTACCAGCTGAGCGTCAAGCCCACCCAGTCCGGCTCGACGCTGGGCGAGGTGCGGATCGCCGTCGCCGCCGACAACGGCGTGCCGCTCGCGGTCGTGGTGAAGACCACCGGCGGATCCACCGTGCTGGACGTCCACTTCACCGAGGTGTCCTTCGCCAAGCCGGACGCCAAGACCTTCGACTTCACCGCGCCCAAGGGCGCCAAGGTCACCGAGCACGCGGCCGGCGCCGAGCCGAAGGGTGCCGCCAAGGGTGACGGAGCCAAGGGTGCCGAGGCCAAGGGCGACGGCGCGAAGGGTGCCGGCGCCGAGGGGCACGGCTCCGAGGTCAACCGCCCGCAGGTGATCGGCGAGGGCTGGACGGCGGTCGTCACCACCAAGCTGCCCGGCGGTGCCGAGGCGCCCCAGGGCGAGGGCAAGGGCAAGCACCAGGCCAAGCCGTTCAACCCGCAGACCCTGGCCAAGTCGCTCGGCAAGCCGGTCGACGGGGGCACCCTGATCAGCACCAAGGTGGTCAACGTGCTGCTCACCGACGACGGCCGGGTCTTCGCCGGCGCGGTGACCCTGCCGGTCCTCCAGCACGCCGCCGGGGTGAACTGACGGATGACCGGGACTCCCGTAACGGGGGACGTTACGGAGGAGTCGGTCGGGGGTCGGGCCGCCGAGGTGCGCCCGGCCCCCGCTCCGTCCGCTCCGCCCCCCTCCCTCCCCGCCGGTCCGGACGACGTGATCCGCACCCGCGGCCTGACCAAGCGCTTCCGCGGCGGCCAACTCGCCGTCGACGGGCTGGACCTGACCGTGCCGCGCGGCAGCGTCTTCGGCTTCCTCGGCCCCAACGGCTCCGGCAAGACCACCACCATCCGGATGCTGATGGGCCTGATCGCCCCCACCTCCGGCACCGCCAGCGTGCTCGGCGCGTCGATGCCGCAGTCCGTCGCCACCGTGCTGCCCCGGGTCGGCGCGCTGATCGAGGGCCCGGCCCTGTACGGCTTCCTGACCGGCCGGGACAACCTGGACCGCTTCGACGCCGCCGACCCCACCGCCGACCCGCGCACCCGCCGGCAGCGGGTCGAGGCCGCGCTGGAGCGGGTCGGCCTGAGCGCGGCCGCCGGCAAGAAGGCCCGCGCCTACTCGCTCGGCATGAAGCAGCGGCTCGGTCTGGCCTCCGCGCTGCTGCGGCCGCGCGAGCTGCTGGTGCTGGACGAGCCCACCAACGGGCTGGACCCGCAGGGCATGCGGGAGATCCGGACCCTGGTGCGGGAGGTCGCGGCCGAGGGCACCACGGTGTTCCTCTCCTCGCACCTGCTGGACGAGATCGAGCAGGTCTGCAGCCACGCCGCCGTGATGTCCCGGGGCCGGCTGGTGGTGCAGGGCACCGTCGCCGAGCTGGCCGCCCGGGCGCAGGGCCGGCTGGTCGTCCGCACCCCCGACACGGCGAAGGCCGCCGAGGTGCTGGCCGCCCACCGGGTCGCCGGGCCGGCGGTCGAGGACGGCCGGGTGAGCGGCGAGTTGGGCGCCCTCGGCGAGGAGGTGCTGCCCGGGCTGTGCGCGGCGCTGGTGGCGGCCGGCGTCCGGGTGCACGGGTTCGGGCTGGAGCGGGGCACGTTGGAGGACGCCTTCGTGGCGCTGACCGGGGAGGGCTTCGATGTCGCGGGCTGACGTGTCGCGGGCGGAGGTGCCGCGGGCGGCGGCTCCGCCCGTTCCGGCCGGGCGGGGCCGGGGGACGGCCTCCGGCTACCTCGCGCTGTTCCGCAACGAGCTGCGCCTGGTGTTCCGCCGGCTGCGCACCCGGGTGCTGCTCGGCATCCTGGCGCTGCTGCCGGTCCTGATCGGCGTGGTGGTCAAGCTCAACACGGACAGCCCGCACGACGGGCGCGGCCCGAGCTTCATCGCGCAGACCACCCAGAACGGCGTCTTCCTGATCTTCACCGCGCTGGCCGTGGCGCTGCCGGTCTTCCTGCCGATGACGGTCGGGGTGGTCGCCGGGGACGCGGTGGCGGGCGAGTCCGCCGCCGGGACGCTGCGCTACCTGCTGGTCGCCCCGGCCGGGCGGACCAGGCTGCTGGCCGCCAAGTTCACCGCCGGCCTGGTGTTCTGCCTGGCCGGCACCGTGGTCGTCACGCTGTCGGCGCTGGCCGCCGGGGCGGTGCTGTTCCCGCTCGGCGACGTCACGCTGATCTCCGGGGACACCATCGGCCTGGTCGACGCGCTGCCGCGGGCCGCGCTGGTGGCCGCCGTGGTGGCGCTCTCGCTGAGCGGCCTGGTGGCGATCGGGCTGTTCGTCTCGACGCTCACCGGCAGCGGCATCGCGGCGATGGCCGCGACCGTGGGCCTGGTGATCACCGTGCAGATCCTGGACGGCTTCCCGCAGCTGGACGCGATCCGGCCGTTCCTGTTCCCGCACTACTGGATGAGCTTCGGCGACCTGCTGCGGGCGCCGATGTACTGGGACAACATCCTGAAGGACCTCGGGCTGCAGGCCGCCTACGTCGCCGTGTTCGGCTCGGCGGCCTGGGCCCGGTTCACCAGCCGGGACATCAGCGCGTGACGCCGGCCTCCGCCGCCTCGGGCTGGAGGGGCTGAGCCGCTGCGACGGGCTGGGCGGACCGGGCCGCTGCGGCGGCCCGTCCGGCCCGGTCGACCCGCATCTGGCGCAGCGCGTCCCAGGTGAGCACCGCCAGCGCGGCCCACACCAGGGCGAAGCCGGCCCAGCGCGCGGGCGGCATCGACTCGTGGAACCACAGGACGCCGCACAGGAACTGGAAGATCGGCGCCAGGTACTGCAGCAGCCCGAGCGTGGTCAGCGGCACCCGGACGGCGGCCGCGCCGAAGAACAGCAGCGGGATCGCGGTGATCACCCCGCCGAGCATCAGCAGCGCCGAGTGCCCCCAGCCGTACGAACCGGGGACGGTGTGCCCGAAGGTGCCGTGTCCGGTGACCTCCAGGTAGACCAGGTAGCCGAGGGCGAAGGGGAACATGAAGGCGCTCTCCGCCGCCAGGCTCTCCAGCCCGCTCAGCCCGACCTGCTTCTTCAGCAGCCCGTAGGTGGCGAAGGAGAGCGCCAGGATGAGCGCGATCCACGGCAGTTGCCCGAAGGCGACGGTCAGCACCGCGACGGCGACGGCGCCGATGCCGACCGCCGTCCACTGGGCGGCACGCAGCCGCTCCTTGAGCACCAGGACGCCGAAGCCGATGGTGACCAAGGGGTTGATGAAGTAGCCGAGGCTGGTCTCGACCACGTGTCCGGCGTTGACGGCCCAGATGTAGACGCCCCAGTTGACCGAGATCACGGCGGCCGCACCGGCCAGCATGGCGAGCCGGCGGGGCTGGCGCAGCAGCGGGCGTATCCAGCCCCAGTGCCGCTGGGCGGCCAGCATGCCGACGACGGCGATCAGCGACCAGACCATCCGGTTGGCCACGATGTCGTCGGCGGCGCTGGGCTCCAGCAGCGGCCAGAACAGCGGGAAGACCCCCCAGATGCCGTAGGCCGCGATGCCGTACCAGAGGCCTCGGCCGCTGTCCTGCTGGATCGTCTGTGGCATGGCCGAGTGCCCTCCCGCGCGCGCGTGTGTCGAAGGGCGACGGTAGCGGGCGGGAGGGCAGCCTGTCATCTCCGTTTTCGGATTTTGGTCATGACATTGCTTGAATGCTGGACGGGTTCGGCGTTTCCCGAGGTCAGACGGTTGCGCAAGGCATCCGCCGGCTGCTCGCTCAGGCGCCCAGGGCCGCCCGGACGGACACCGCCAGCGGCACGGTCGGACGGCCGATCAGCCGGGCCAGGTCGCCCGGGGTGCCGGCCAGCTCGCCGCGCGCGATGCCCGCGTCCACGTCCACCAGCACCTCGGCGAAGCCCTCCGACAGGCCGGCGCCGACCAGGGCCGCCAGGTGGTCGGGCGCCGGGACGTTGCGGTGCTCGACCCGGCGGCCGGAGGCCTGCGCCAGCTCGGCGGCCAGTTCGCCGAGGCTCCACGCGGTGTCGCCGCTCAGCTCGTACACCGTGTTCTCGTGGCCCTCGCCGGTCAGGACGGCCACGGCGGCGGCCGCGTAGTCCCGGCGCGGGGCGCCGGCCACCCGGCCGTCGCCCGCGCTGCCGAGCACCACACCGCGCTCGACCGTCCCGGCCGCGTCGTCCAGGTAGTTCTCGGCGTACCAGCCGTTGCGCAGCAGCACGTACGGCAGCCCGGAGGCCCGGACCAGCTCCTCCGTCGCCTTGTGCTCGTCGGCCAGCCGGAACGTCGCCGCGCCCAGGATGCTGGTGTAGGCGAGCAGCGCCACGCCGGCCGCCGCCGCGGCCTCGACCACGGCCCGGTGCTGCGGGATCCGGCGGCCGAGCTCGTTGCCCGAGATCAGCAGCACCCGGTCCCCGGCGGCGAAGGCGCCGGCCAGCGACTCGGGCCGGTCGTAGTCCACCACCCGCACGGCCACCCCGCGCGCGGCCAGGTCCGCCGCCTTCTCGGCCGAGCGGACGGCGACCGCCACCTCGCTCGCGGGGACGGTGGCCAGCAGCCCCTCGACGACGAGACGGCCGAGCTGGCCGGTGGCTCCGGTGACGACGTACATGGCAGTGCTCCTTCTGGTGTCCCTGTCCTGACCTCGGAACTCACCCTAGGGATGGCACTAACCTTTCGAAAGTACGCACTTCGAAGTAGGGTACTGATGTGAAGGTAAGCACCGAGGTCCGCGAACTGCCGCCGGCGACCGTCTTCGACCGGATGTGCCCCTCCCGGGGTGTGCTGGAGCACGTCACCAGCCGCTGGGGCGTCCTCGTGCTCGGCGCGCTGCACGAGCGCGGCTACCGGTTCAGCGAGCTGCGCCGCCGGGTCGCCGGAGTCAGCGAGAAGATGCTCGCCCAGACCCTGCAGACGCTGGAGCGGGACGGCTTCGTGCTGCGCGAGGCGCACCCGGTGATCCCGCCCCGGGTCGACTACAGCCTGACCCCGCTCGGGCGGGAGGCCGCCGAGCTCGTCGCGGCGCTCGCGCACTGGTCGGAGCGGCGGGTGCCGGCCGTCGAGGCGGCGCGCGCCGAGTACGACGGTCGGGACGCCTGAGCGTTCGACGACTACCGTCTCTGCCCATGACCGATCCCGAACCGATCCCCGGCACCGACACAGAGCAGGCCGTGCGCCACCGGGTCACCTGCCGGCGCTGCCACCGGCCGCTGCACGACCCGGAGTCGCGGATCCTGCGGCTCGGGCCGGAGTGCCGGGACCCGGCCGAGCGGGTCGCCCGGTACGACGTCGACCAGGAGCCGCTGCCGGGCGTGGACTGAGCGGGCCCGGCTCCCGGCCACGGCTTCCGGCCACGGCCCGGGCCTGCGTCAGCCCTTGCCGAAGAGGCGGCGCAGCAGGCCGGGGCGGGGCTTCGGCTGCTCGGGCTCGCTCACTGGCTCGGGCTCGGCCGGGGCCTGCGGGGGCGCGGCCGCCCCGCCCTCGCGCTCGGTCGTGCGCTCGGTCTCGCGCGCGGTCTTCCGATCGGTCTTGCGCTCGGTGCGCCGCAGCAGTTCGCGCGCCAGGGCGAGGTCGTCCGGCTCCAGCCAGGGCGCGGCCAGGACCAGCCCGGCGAACGAGCGCTGGATCGTCACCACCCGGCTCCGCTGCGCCTCGGCGATGTGGAGCAGCCGCTGCCGGAGCAACTCCGCGATGTCGGGGCGGGTGTCCGGGTCCGTCCAGCCGATCGCGAGCAGGGCGAAGCCGGCCGCCTCGACCACCCAGTCCTCGGGCCCGAGCAGCAGGTCGCGCAGCAGCCGGCGGCGTTCGGAGTCCGGCCACGGCTGGTCGGTGCGGTGGTGGGCGAGGCCGAGGCAGGCGAAGGCCTGGACGGCGCGCACCCAGACCTCGGGCTGGCGGGCGAGCAGGGCGCGGCCGAGGTCGTCCTCGCGCGGCATCGGCGGGTGGACGAGGACGCCGAGCAGGTCCGCCGGCGCCAGCCCGGCCAGCCGGACGGCGTGGTCGTAGGCGGCGGGGACGGTCGGCCAGACGATCTCGGCGGTGGCGCGGACGAGTTCGGCGCTCTCCGGCGCGGGCGCGGCGACGGCCGGGCGCGGCTCGGTGCCGTCCCAGGCCCAGATCCGGGTGGTGGGCTCGGTCAGCGGCAGCCGGGGGTCGGGCTCGGGGACCTGCTGGTACGCGACGGTGGAGCGCGGCAGCGCGAGGTGGAGCGCCAGCAGCGAGCTGGGCGGCTCCAGGGCGGAGACGGTGCAGTCGATCTCGCTGTCGCGGCCGGTGTCCTCGTCGGCGAGCACCTGGCGCAGCACGTTGACGGTCGCCTCGGTGGTGCCGGCCACCATGCCGAGCCAGGGCTCGCGGTGGCTGAGCCGTTCCAGCAGCTCCTGGGCGTACTCGTGGTCGGGGTGGGCGCGGTGGTGGTCGGCGAGGCCGAGCAGGTGCGCCGGGTCGCCGTCGAGGGCGTGGCACAGCGCGTAGCGGGCCGGGCCGGCCTTGGGGTGGTCGGGTTCGGCGGCGAGCACCCGGTCCAGCCAGGGCAGGCCTTCGGCGGCGCGACCGAGGGCGCCGTACAGTTCGGCGACGTCGACGGCGAGGTAGCTGCTGGAGTCGTCCTGCTCGGGCGGGGTGCGGTCGAGCTCCGCCTCCCAGACGGCGAGCGCCGGCTCGGGGCGGCCGTCCGAGCGCAGCGCGTTGCCGAGCATCACGGAGGACAGGTAGCCGGGGGCCAGCCGGTGCGCCCGCTCGGCGAGTTCGACGGCGCGGGCGGTGGCGCCGAGGCGGCGGGTCAGGCCGGAGGCCATCGCCAGCAGCAGCGGGTGGTCGGCGTGCTGGGCCACGACGGCCTGCACGAACGCCTCGAAGGGGCGTACGGAGTCGGCGAGTTCGGCGGGCAGCGGGTCCGGCAGCGGGCCGGCGGCGCGAGCCACCGCCTGGGCGACGGCGTCCGGGTCGACCAGGGCGGGCAGGTCCTCGCGGGCGAGCCAGGCGGTGTGCGCCCAGGGGCGGGAAGGCTCGTACTGGATCGCCGAGGCGAGCAGGCCCACCGCGCTGTCCCAGTCCCCGGCGGCGGCCTCGACGTGGGCGCGGCAGACGACGGAGCCCAGGAACACCTGGCCCTCCAGCGGGAACAGCTCGCGGGCCGCGGCCGGCCCGCCCGCCGCCGCGCACAACTCGGCCAGTGCCTCGTGCAGTTCGGGCAGCTGGGGGTCGGCGACGATGGCGTCGGCGAGGTGGTCGGCGGCGTGGTCGAGCTCGCCGGAGTCGATCGCCAGCCGGGCGACCGCGACCTCGCCCTCCGCCGCCAGCCGCTGGTCGTCCTCGTCCTCGGCGTGTCCCATGGCCCGTCCCCCGTCGTTCTCGCCTGGTGGTGCGCGCACGAGGCTATCCCGCGCGTACGACAGGCGGATGATCACCCCGGCGGCCGCCCCAACTGCCGTGCTGGATACAACCCTTACGAGTGGTTTAGGCCTCTCCTGGTTCACGTTCGAGTGTCCCTGCCGGGACGATGGTCGCGGTGGTTCGCCATCGAAGCACCACCGCGTTCTCCTCCCCCCTCGCCCCTGTCGAATGAGGACCGATGAAGCTCTCCCGCACCCTCGCCGCGGTCGCCTCGGCCGCCGTCCTGAGCACCCTCGCCCTGACCGGCCAGAGCGCCCCCGCGGCCGCCGCCGGCTCCTTCGTGGTCAGCGAGGCCCAGTTCGACAAGATGTTCCCGAACCGGAACTCCTTCTACACGTACAAGGGCCTCACCGACGCGCTCGGCGCCTACCCCGCCTTCGCCACCACCGGCGACGCCGCCACCCGCAAGCGCGAGGCCGCCGCCTTCCTCGCCAACGTCAGCCACGAGACCGGAGGGCTGCGGTACGTCGTCGAGCAGAACACCGCCAACTACCCGCACTACTGCGATAGTTCCCAGCCCTACGGCTGCCCCGCCGGCCGGAGCGCCTACTACGGGCGCGGCCCGCTGCAGCTCAGCTGGAACTTCAACTACAAGGCCGCCGGCGACGCCCTCCACATCGACCTGCTCCACGACCCCTACCAGGTCGAGAAGAACCCGGCCACCGCCTGGAAGACCGCCCTGTGGTTCTGGGACACCCAGAACGGCGCCGGCCGGATGACCCCGCACGACGCCATGGTCAACAAGAAGGGCTTCGGCGAGACCATCCGCAGCATCAACGGCGCGCTGGAGTGCGACGGCAAGAACCCGGACCAGCGCAACGACCGGATCAACCTCTACAAGCGGTTCGTCGGCGCCCTCGGCACCGACGTCGGCGGCGGCAACCTCTCCTGCTGAGGCCCCCGCGGCGGTCGGCGCCGGAGCGGGAAGTCGGCCAGGCCGACTTCCTGCTCCTCCGGGAAAACCGCTCGCCGGCGGCCCGCGGCGGCTGCCACCATCCGGATATGCCCGAGTTGTTCCTGATGATCGGCCTCCCCGGAGCCGGGAAGACCACCAAAGCCCGCCGCATCGCCGCCGAACGCCGGGCCGTCCGCCTCACGCCCGACGAGTGGGTGATCCCGCTGTTCGGCGCGGAGGTGGACGGCAAGCGCGACATCCTCGAAGGCCGGCTGCTCACCCTCGGCCTGGAGGCCCTGCGCGCGGGGGCGGACGTGGTGGTCGACTTCGGCTGCTGGTCCCGCGACGAGCGCTCCGCGATCCGCGCACTGGCCGCCTCAGCCGGCGCGACCTGCCACCTGGTGTACCTCCCCGTCGACCACGAGACCCAGAGCGCCCGCATCGCCCACCGCTGGACCACCACCCCGGACCAGACCCTCCCGATGACCGAGGCCGACATCCTGCGCGACCGCGCCGGCTTCGAGGAGCCCGACCCCACCGAACTCGACGGCCGCGCGCCCGACGCACCCCCACCCGGCTGGCCCACCTGGCACGCCTGGGCCACCACCCGCTGGCCGTCCTTCGCCTGACGGCCGGGCCTGCTGCACAGGAAGTCGGCCGATCCGACTTCCTGCGCGACACCCATCGGGCCACGCCCCTCGCGACGGACGGCAACCGCACTGCGGCGGGCAGTCAAGCTCCACAGGAAGTCGACCAGGCCGACTTCCTGCGCGGCGCCCCCAACCGCCCGCGGCCACCCCGAGAGGAAGGAAAAGTCGGCCCGCCCGACCTCCCGCGCCACAGCCCCGGCGAGGGCCGACCGCCCGAGCCGCGGCGGGCATCCGCAACCGGGGACAGTCGCCGCCAGGACACCAAGAGCCTGCGGCGGACGGCCGGGCCTGCTGCGCAGGAAGTCGGCCGGGTCGACTTCCTGCGCGCGGGGTCAGGGCGTCCGGCCGGGTGGGGTGGCGCCGGTGGCGGCGAGGGAGACGGACCACAGGTGGGTGGCCTCGGCGGGGTCCACGGCGTGGGGGCGGACGCCGCCGGCGTCCATCGGGGTGCCGGGGGCGACGAGGGGAGCGATGTCGCAGTCCTCCAGGTAGCAACCGCCCCGCCCGGCCAGGAGCGGGGAGGTCGCCGCCCAGAGGCCGGTGGCGGCGCCCTGGGCGGGGGTCTTGAAGCCGGCGCCGATCACGGCGCCGTGCTCGTCCACCCAGCCCAGCTCGACCTGCTCGCGCCTGGTCAGCTCGCGCTGCAGCCCGGTGATGATCTTTCCCGGGTGGAGCGAGAACGCGCGGACGCCATCGGCCCGTCCGAGGGTGTCGAGGTGGACGGCGAACAGCGCGTTCGCGGTCTTGGACTGCCCGTACGCCAGCCACCTGTCGTAGCCGGTGCGGAAGTGCGGGTCGTGCCGGCGAATGCCGGTCAGCGCGTGCCCGGCGGAGCTGTACGCCACCACGCGCGCGCCGCCCGCGCCGCCCGCCGCGGCCAGCAGCGGGTACAGCTCGCAGGTCAGCAGGAAGTGCCCGAGGTAGTTGGCCGCGAACTGGCTCTCCCAGCCCGGCCCGACGTGCCGTTCCGGGGTGGCCATGACGCCGGCCGCGGCGATCAGGAGGTCGAGCCGGTCGGCGCCCGCCCGGATCCGGGCGGCGGCGGCGCGCACGCTGCCGGGGTCGGTGAGGTCCATCGGCAGCACCTCGACCCCCTCGGCGCACACGACATCGGGGCGGCGGGCGGGCACGAGGACGCGGGCCCCGGCGGCCGCGAGGGCCCGGACGGTCTCCAGGCCGAGGCCGGAGGATCCGCCGGTCACCACGGCCGTCCGGCCGGAGAGGTCGAGGCCGGCCAGGACGTCCCGGGCGGTGCTCGCGGCGGTGAACGGCGAGCCGAGCGGCTGTTGGGCGGTGCGGTCGGTGCGGTCGGTGCGATCGGTCATGCCGGGGACGCTAGGAGCTGGAGTGCGGTCCAGATCAACCCCGCCGCGCCCCGGCCTAGGCTGACCCCATGACAGGCACGGGCCTCGGCATCGGGGAGGTCGCCCGGCGGACCGGGCTGAGCATCGACGCGCTGCGCTTCTACGAGCGCGAGGGCCTGCTCGTCGGCCCGGTCGACCGCGACGCGGGCGGGCGGCGGCGCTACCGCCCGCTGGACGTCGAGTGGCTGGGGATCTGCGTGCGGCTGCGCGAGTCCGGGATGCCGCTCGCGGACCTGCGCCGCTTCGCCGGGCTGGTGCGGCAGGGCCCGGGCAACGAAGCCGAGCGCCTGCGGCTGCTCGACGCCCACCGGCGGCGCGTCGACGAGCAGATCCGGGCACTGGAGGAGTGCCGCTCGCTGATCGCGTGGAAGACCGCCGTCTACGCCGACCACCTGGCCCGCGGCGAGGCCACCGGCCTCTGGGATCCCACGGCCTGACGCCCCGAGAATAATTCGGTGGGCAGCCGCGGACGCTTCCGCTACGGTGGCCGAACAGGCGGCTCCGCGGCGCGCTTCCTTCTCACCCTTCCTCGAAAACCCAGTAGCGCGCCCCCTCTCCGCCTGTTTCTCCTTTCCGCCTCCGTGGGGGGATCTCACCGCATGCCCCGAGCCATCACGGCTCCTCCTTTCGACGCCCGCGTCGATCTCGATCTCGGTTCGTTCCTCCTCCGCCGGCGCGGCGTCGTCGCCGTCGACCCCGAGGAACTGCTGCCCGCCGCCGACCCGTGGAGCACCCGGGGCCTGGTCGCCCTGGACGCCGACCTGGTGGGGCGCGGATACCTGCTGACGACCCAACTGCGCGCCACCCTGGCCCGGTTGGCGCCGATCCGGCTGGCCGAGCTGGGCGACGGGCTGCTCGCCCGGATCGACCACCTGCTCGGCGCGGACCGCGAGCACCTGCCGCTGTTCCGCCGCTTCCCGGACGCCGTGCCGGACCACGCGCACGTCCTCTACAGCCGCCGGATCCGGGCGCTGCTGCTCAACCAGCCCCGCCAGACCTGCGCGCACTGCGGCCGGCGCAGCACCGAGGCCGGGATCGGCGCGCTCGCCCCGTGCGCGCACCTGCTGTGCGCGCCCTGCCTGGACGGCCTGGAGGCGCAGGGCCGGGGCGCCCGGTGCCCGCTGTGCGGCACCGGCCTGAGCGCCGGCACCTACCTCGGCGAGGACAGCTCGGCCGGCCGCAAGGCCGCCGAGGTGTCCGGCCTCGACCAGGCCCTGCGCCCGCTGCGCCTCGTCTCGGCGAGCCAACTGGCCGCCGCCATGGCCGAGTTCCACCGCCTGCTGGCCCGCCGCACCCCGCTCTCCCCGCAGGACCGCGACGACCTGGCCGCCCTGCTCGCGCACGCCCCCGCCGACCTGCCGCAGCGGCTGCCCGAGCGGATCCCGCTGCGCGAGACCAAGGCCGCCGTGCTCGCCGCCCTGCTGCGGCGCGACGGCGCGGGCGCCCTGCCCGTCCTCGCCGAGCGGATCGACACCGCCACCGACGTGCTGCGGCTGCTGTGGTCGTGGTCCGGCGCCGAACCCGACCTGCTGCCCGCCACCGCCCGCCGGCTGCGGCTGCGCAACGTCCCCCGGCCGCTGCGCCGGGGCCTGCTGGAGATCCTGGAGGCGCTGCCGCAGGCCACCCTGTTCGAGGACCTGCGCCGCCACCGCTCGGCCTGGCTGCGCGCGGGCGAGCTGCTGCACCCGTACGAGCACCGGAGCCGCTTCCCCCGGGTGACGGCCGCGTTCGTGCTGCTGCGCGAGACGGACCTGCGCACCCACGAGGTGGGCCGGGAGTTCGCCGACCCGCCCGCACCGCTGCGGGTGGTCGAGGCCGGGGAGCACACCCGGCTGGGCTTCACGGGCTTCGCCGGGCGGGTGGAGACCCGGCTCGCCGCCGGGGACGCGGCGGGCGCGGTGCGCGTGCTGGCCGCGCGCCCGGGCGAGCTGGTCCGCCGGCTGCACCACGTGCTGCGGGTGCACGCCGCCACCGCACCGGGCGCCCCGCTGCCGGACGGCCTGGCGGAGACGGTCGCGGCCGCGCTCGCCCGGGTCGCCCCGGGCCCGCTGCTCGGCGCGTACGGGCGGCTGCGCGGAGCCCGTTCGGCGGGCGAGCGGCGGCTGTACTTCCCGCGCGGCACGGTCTCGCTGGCGCACGCCAAGGAGGACCACGGCACCGTCGTCCCGGCCGAACTCAGCGACCCCGTCTGCGCGTTGATCGAGGCCGAGCTGCTGCGCCGCGGCGCCGCGGGCGGCGAGCGGTACGAGCTGGCGCTGCTGGACGAGGGCCTGGTGGACCTGGTCGCGCCGTTCGCCGAACGGGCGGCGGCCAAGACGCTGGTGTCCGTGCCGCGCGGCAGCCGGCAGCCGCTGCCGCCCGGGGACCGGCTGCGGCTGTTCGTGCACTGGATGCAGCCGGAGCACCTGCGGGTGGACCTCGACCTGTCGGTCGCGCTGTACGACGCGCGGTGGAACTTCCACGGGCTGTGCGACTACACCAACCTGGTGCACGGCGAGCGCGCGGCCGTCCACTCGGGGGACTTCACGACGGCGCCGCCCCCGGACGGGGCGACGGAGTTCGTCGACCTGGACCTCGACCGGCTGGAGCGGGGCGGCGCCCGGTACGCCGTGGTGATCGTCTTCAGCTACAACGACGTCCCCTTCGAGGACCTGGACGAGGCGTTCGCCGGCTTCCTGGACCTCGGCGCGACGCCCGCCGGCGGCCGGCACTACCACCCGAGGGCGGTGCGCCAGCGGCTCGACCTGCAGGGGGACGCCAAGGTGTCGGTGCCGATGATCGTCGACCTGGCGGACCGCCGCTACACCTGGACGGACCTCAACACCGGCGCGGACGGCGGCTTCCACAGCGTCTACCGGCACCAGGCCGAGGTCGGCGCGCTCAGCCGGGACGTGCTCGCCCACTTCTCCCCCGAGAACCGCGCCACCCTGTGGGACGTCGCCTGCGCCCGGGCCGCGGCCTGCACGGACGAGGTCGCGGTGCGCGGCGCGGACGGCGCACGGCGCTGGCGGCGCGGCGCGGCGGAGACCGTCGAGGAGTTCGCGGCCCGGCTGCGGGCCCTGCGCGACCCGGACGGCGCCGTCGCCGGCCCCCTCACCGACCTGCTCGCCGGGCGCCGCGCCTTCGTCGCCCTGGTGAACGGGGATGTCCCGGCACCGGAGAAGGCGGCCGGCACGCTGTACCGGCTCTACCCGGGGCCGGTGGACGCGGCGGGCGAGGAGCTGGAACGCTGGACGGCGGGGGATCTCGTCTCGGCCCTCACGCCGGGGTAGCGGAGGTGGTGGGGAACGATGGGCAGTGCGATCGAGTGGGCCGGCGACCCGGTGTCGTTCCGGCCCGCGACCGGCGAGCGGATCGACGAGGTGCTGGGCGTCCTCGACGAGGCGGGCGGCTGGCTGCACGCGCGCGGCATCACCACCCAGTGGCCGACCCGCTTCGACCCCGCCTGGGTGGCCGGTGACATCGCGCGCGGCGAGACCTGGCTGGTGAGCGTCGGCGGCGAGCTCTCCGGGACGGTCACCCTGAACTGGTCCGACGCCCTGTGGACGGACCTCGGCGGCGAGGCCGGCTACGTGCACCGGCTGGCCGTGCGCCGGCGGGCGAGGGGCCTGGGCGGCCTGATCCTCGACTGGGCCGGGGAGCGGGCCGCGCGGCACGGGGCCGACGCGCTGCGGCTGGACTGCGTGGCGCACAACCCCGCGCTGCGCGCCTACTACGAGGGACAGGGGTTCTCGCACCGGGGCGACGCCCCGGGGCAGTGGGGCGAGGCGCCGCCCGTGTGGCTCAGCCGCTACGAGCGGCCGTCCGCCCGGTAGCCGACCCGCCGGCCCGGGGCGGTCACAGGCCCGGGGCGGTCACAGGAAGCGGGCGCCCGGCCCCGGTGCCCGGTAGACCTCGTCGGTCGGCAGGTGGGTGTGCCCGGCGGCGCACTCCAGGACGAGCGAGACCGGCTCGTCGCAGCCGTGCGCTTGGTCGGCGACCCGGTGCCGGACGACGACCGGCGGGCCCTGCTCGTCCGCGAGGTACTTGTCGCCCCAGGCCAGCAGGGCCATCAGGGTCGGGCGCAGGTCCCGGCCCTTCTCGGTGAGCCGGTACTCGAAGCGCTGGCGGTCGCCGGGCTCCTGGTAGGGGACGCGCCGCAGGACGCCCGCCGCCACGAGGCCGTCGAGCCGGGTGGAGAGCAGGTTGCTGGCGATCCCCAGCCGCGCCCGGAAGTCGCCGAAGCGGCTGACGCCGTCGACGGCCTCGCGCACGATCAGCAGCGACCAGCGCTCGCCGACCACGGACAGGGCGCGCGCCATCGAGCAGTTCGACGGGTCGATCCGGCGCTGCTCCCGCGCCTCCGTGAGGTCTGCCTGGTCTGCCATGCCCCCGATGATACCGAGCCCGCGCCCGCTGGGTTGACAATCTCAACCCAGCACGGGCAGGCTCGGCCGCGACCTGAGTTGAGAAACAAAAGTCAGTTGGGAGACCAAGCCATGCCGATGCTCGACGTGTACATCCCGGACGGCGCGCTCCAGCCCCGGGCCGAGGCGGCGCTGCTCAACCGCATCACCGAGATCCTGATCCGCCACGAGGGCTTCGACCCCGCCGACCCGACCGTCCGGTCCGT
Organism: Streptomyces rubellomurinus; assembly: GCF_000961885.1. Taxonomy (GTDB): domain Bacteria; phylum Actinomycetota; class Actinomycetes; order Streptomycetales; family Streptomycetaceae; genus Kitasatospora; species Kitasatospora rubellomurina. Next base: position 11,833 of record NZ_JZKH01000024.1, on the reverse strand, counting down.
GTCCTGGGTGTTCCTGCACCGCCCCGCCGCCGTCTACGTCGGCGGCGAGCCCGCCGACGCGCCCCGCTACCGGGTCGTCCCCTCCGTGCCCGAGGGGCAGTTCGCCGAGCAGACCCGGGCCGGCGTCATCGCCGACGTCACCGAGGCGATCCTGGACGCCGAGGACGGCACCTGGCCGCGCGACCCCGGCCGGGTCTGGGTGTTCCCCACCGAGATCCCCGAGGGCCATTGGGGCAGCTCGGGCCGGATCAGGCCGCTCGCGGCCATCCTCGCCCGCATCACCGGGAACGATCCCGACCGGGCCCGCACGCTCGCCACGCAGCGCCTCGCCGCCAGCCGGGCCGAGCACGCCGCCCTGCCGTAGCGCGCCAGTGGTGCGGCGCCACCGCTGACCGGTGGCGCCGCACCCGCTCAGCCCGTCTTGCCGACCGTCTGGGTCAGCCAGGTGAACACGGACGGCACCAGCGGCTCCCAGGTGGACGTCAGGTGCGGGCCGTTGACCTCGACCGGGGTCACGGCCGTGGGCGCCTTCGCCGCCTTCTGCAGCGCCAGCGCGTCCTCGAAGCCGTCGCCCTTCTTCCCCGTCACGTACAGCGCGACGGGCGGCGGCGTCTGCGCCTGCTGGAGCATGTGCAGGGGGTTGGACACGTCGCGCAGGTGCGCGTCCTTGGCGGTCAGCGAGTCCGACTCGCCCATCGGGTCGTTGTAGCCGGACATGCTGACACCCGCGTGGTACCGGTTCGGGTGCCCCACCGCGAGCCGCATCGCGCAGTGCCCGCCCGCCGAGTAGCCGGCCACCGCCCAGTGGTCGGCGCCCGGCTCGGCGCGGAAGTTGTCGAGCACCATCTGCGTCACGTCGCGGGCCAGCCAGGTCTCGGCGTTGACCTTGCCCGGCACGTCCGCGCAACCGGTGTCGACGTGCGAGCCGAGCAGCACCACCCGCGGGGAGACCAGGATGAACGGCGCGACCTGCCCCGACTTCATCAGCGGCGCCAGCTGCTTGGAGACGTTCATGCTGCCGAACCAGGCGCTCGACGAGCCGGGGAAGCCCACCAGCAGCTCGACCACCGGGAACTTCTTGTCCTTGTACGCCGGATCGTCGTACTGCGGCGGCGTCCAGACCAGCACCTCGCCGTCCACGCCGGAGACCCGCCCCTTCAGCTCGGTCCGCTTCACGTCCTTCGGCACGGCGTTGTCGTCGACGGACGTGAACTGCTGGACCACCTTGGGCTGGTCGGGCGCGTTCGCCGCCGCCGTCGCGTCCGTCGGCGGCGGGACGGGCACGGCGCGCACATGGCTGCCCGTGCCCAGCAGGTCGTCCCAGCTGCCGTACAGCTGGTTGTCGTTGTTGACCATCACGAACACCAGCGTCACGGCCGTGAACTGGGTGAACGCGACCATGAGCAACCGCACGCCGAAGCGCGCGGCGCGCGGCCCCCGCACCCGGTTCCACAGGTACATCAGGAGCCCCACGGAGAGCGGGACGAGGAGGAGCGCGAGGACGAAGAACGGGGTGCCGGTGAGCTTCACACCAGTGAAAACGTCAGGGAACGGGTGTGCGGTTGCCTCCTGGGCGAACCAGGATCACGACGGCCCGGGCAGACTTCACCCAGGGCAGAACGCCGGTGCCTTCCCCCGGCGTCCCCCATCCCTGAATCTGAAGGGGTGAGCACTCAAGCGCCTGCGCCGAAAGAAGCCCGCGTCATCCCGCTGCGCCCGCAGACCCCGCCGCGCCCGGCCGGGGTTCCCCAGGCACCCCCGTCGCCGAGGGAACCCCTGTGGCGCGACCTCGTCGGCGACGCGCTGCGGCGCGAACGGCTCGCCCAGGAGCGCACGTTGAAGGACGTCGCGGAGGCCGCCCGGATCTCGATGCCGTACCTGTCCGAGCTGGAGCGCGGGCTCAAGGAGGCCTCCTCCGAGGTCCTCGCGGCCGCCGCCCGGGCCCTCGGACTCGGCCTCGGCGACCTGCTCTCGCTCGCCCAGCAGGAGCTGACCCGGTACGAGACGGTTCGCCGCCGCACGGCGCCCACGGCACGCCACGACGGGCTCTGCCTCGTCGCCTGACCCGCTGTCCGATCAGGTGAACAGGGCCCGCCGGCTCAGCACCTCGTCCGCGAGCCCGTACGCCACGGCCTCCTCGGCGGTGAGCACCATGTCCCGGTTCATGTCGGCCCGCAGCGTCGCCACGTCGTGCCGCGTGTGCCGGGACAGCACCTCCTCCACCTGCGCCCGGATCCGGACCACCTCCTTGGCGGCGAGGCTCAGGTCGGACACCGTCCCCTGCCGCCCGCCGCTGGCCGGCTGGCCGAGCAGCACCCGCGCGTGCTGGAGCACGAACCGCCGCCCGGGATCGCCCCCGGCCAGCAGCACCGCCGCCGTCGAGGCCGCCTGGCCGACGCAGAACGTGGAGATCGGCGACTGCACGAAGGTCATCGTGTCGTAGATCGCCATGAGGGAAGTGAAGGATCCGCCGGGCGAGTTGAGGTAGATCGAGATCTCACGCTCGGGGTTCTCCGACTCCAGGTGCAGGAGCTGCGCGATGACGACGTTGGCGAAGCCGTCGTCGATCTCGGTGCCGAGGAAGATGATCCGCTCGTTCAGCAGCCGGCTGAAGACGTCGTACGAGCGCTCGCCGCTCGGCGTCCGCTCGATGACGTACGGGACGGTGTAGGAGCCCATGTCAGAGTCCGATCCGTCGACGCGAGGAGGCCGGGCGGATGTCGGCGACCGACTCCACCACCCGGTCCACGATCCCGTACTCCCGGGCCTGCTCGGCCGTGAACCAGCGGTCCCGGTCGCCGTCGCGGGCGATCGTCTCCTCGCTCCGGCCGGTGTGCTCGGCGGTGATCCGCTCGATCGTCCGCTTGGTGAACTGCAGGTTCTCCGCCTGGATCTCGATGTCGGCCGCCGTGCCGCCGATGCCCGCCGAGGGCTGGTGCATCATGATCCGCGCGTTCGGCAGCGCGAACCGCTTGCCGGGCGCTCCCGCGGTGAGCAGGAACTGGCCCATGCTGGCGGCGAATCCCATCGCCAGGGTGGAGACGTCGTTGGGGATGAGCTTCATGGTGTCGTAGACGGCCAGGCCCGCGCTGACCGAGCCGCCGGGGCTGTTGATGTACAGGCTGATGTCGCCGCGCGGGTCCTCCGCCGAGAGCAGCAGCAGCTGCGCGCAGACGCGGTTGGCCGACACGTCGTCGACCTGGGTGCCGAGCAGGACGATCCGCTGGGCCAGCAGCTGGGCGGCGAGGTGGTCGTCGAAGGGGGAGGGCGCGGTGTCGCCCTCGGCGGCGCGGGGCCGCAGCGGGGTGAGCGGAGTCATCGGATCTCCTCGTCTCGTCGAGGCAGGAATGCCGTCGACGTCCACTCTCACCGCTGCGGAGCCCCGGGACGCCGCTTCTCTGCCCGCCGCAGATTCGCCGGCGGCAGAGCCAGGACGGGCCCTACTCGCGGGTGCCCGCCGCTTCGATCGCCCGGTGGTGGGTCGTCCTGCCTGCCGCTCCCGAGGCCGTGACCACGGTGACCAGGGCGCACAGCGCGACCGTCGCCAGAACGGGCGTCCACGGAACGACCGTCCGGGCGCTGGGGACGAGTTCGCTCAGGGACGCGTACTGCGTTGCCGCCGCAAGCACGGTCGCCACCGCCGCCAGGGCCGTGCCGACCACCACGGCCACGGCCGACTCCGCCGCCGCGACCTTCACGATCTGGCCGCGCACCGCGCCCGCCAGGCCCAGCAGCGCGAACTCCCGCTTCCTCCCCGCCATCGCCATGACCAGGGTGTTGGCGACCGCGATGAGCGCGTAGGCCAGCGCGATGCCCAGGATCACCACCGCCGCGTTGTCCGTCTGCCGTGCCGCACGCGCGCGTTGGGCCTCCAGATACGCGTCGTACGTGACGACCTTCGCCCCGGAGCCGTCCAGCGCCCGCCGCACCGCCGCCGTCTGCTGGTCGTCGAGCGCCCCCGCCGCCGAATCCAGGTAGACCAGGCTCGACGGCAGTGAACCGACCAGCGCCGACGACACGTACGTGTCATCACCGTGCAGCCCGCGCTCGACCACCGCCGCGATCACCGTCTGCACCCGCTCGCCACTGGGCAGCAGCGTGACCACCTTGTCCCCCACTGCCAAGTCGTCCGACTGGGCCGCGTGCGCGTCGATGACCAGGAAGTTCTCCGGCGCCGAAGCGAGCGAGCCGCCGACCACCGGCGGCGTGACGGTGGAGCCGAGAGCCCCCGCCGGCACCGCGTACGTGCTCAACGAGTCGATCTGCTCCCCCTTCTCGTTCCCGATCCGGATGTTCATCGACGCGACCGGCGTCACCCGCACCCCCGGCACCGCCGCCAGCCGTTCCACCGTCCGCGCGTCGATCCCCGCCCCGCCCGCGCCGGGCACGACCACGTCCGCCGCGTGCACCTCCTGCTGCTGGCGCGTCAGCACCGCCGCGTCCCCGGACTTCTGCATCGTCAGCAGCGTCCCGGCCAGCCCGACCGCGACCACGATCGGCGCCACCGTCGCGGCCGTACGCCGCCGCGCCGTCAGGATGTTCTCCCGCACCAGCAGCGGCCCCGCCTTGCGCGAGCGCCGCAACGGCCAGGTCAGCAGCCCGGTCACCGGCCGGAGCAGCACCGGCGCCAGCAGCGCGACCGCCCCGACGTACAGCACCGGCACCATCTGGTACTTGCGCGCACTCGCCGCCAGGTACGGCTCCGTCCGGGCGATGACGACCCCCGTCACCACCGCCCCGACCAGCATCCCCACGCCCAGCAGCCAGCGGACCGGCGTCATCCCCCGCCGCTCGACCGCGCTCTCCCGCAGCACCTCGATCGGCCGGATCAGCGAGACCCGCACCAGCGTCGCCGCCGAGCCCGCCAGCGCCGCCGCCACCCCGATCACGAAGGCGACCAGCAACGGCAGCGGGTTGAACGCAATCGTGAACCAGGACGGCGCCACCTCGTGGTCGACCATCCACGACCGCAGCGGCACCACGCACAGCGGCGCCAGCGCACATCCCACGACCGCCGCCGCCACCCCGACGATCAGCGCCTCGCCGAGCACCATCCGCCGCACCTGCCGGGGCGCCGCGCCCACCAGCCGCAGCAGCGCCAGCTCGCGGCGGCGCTGCTCGGTGGCGAAGGCGAAGGTCGCGATCACCACGAAGACGGCGACGCACACCGCGAGCCCGGCCGTGCTGCCCGCCATGGCCTGGGCGCTGGTCAACGCCTGGGCGCCGCCGGTGTCGTCGGGGTCGACCCGGGTCAGGTCCTCCCCCTGCACCGCCACGGCGCGATCCCCGACCAGCGCGGACAACTGCCCGGCCGGCAGGTCGCTGACCAGGGCGTTCACGCCCGGCGACAACCGCTGCGCCTCCGCGTCGCTGAAGAAGACGGCGCTCTCGAACCAGCGCCCGTCCGTCACCCCCACCACCCGGTACTGACCCGCACCGACCGGGACCTGCCGCCCGACCGACTCCGCCGAACCGCCCCCGACCACCACCTCGTCGGCGGCCTGCGGCGCCCGCCCGTCCACCAGGCGGTAGCCCGCGAAGCCCGCCGAGGCCCACGGGTGCCCGGTCGCCGCCCCGGCAGCGGTGTTCACCGGGAAGCTGCGGTCGGCCACGGCCCCGCCCGCCGCCGTCACCTTCGCCACCACCTCGGGCGGCAGCACCGCCGGCGCCGTCATCGGACGCCCCTCGAAGCCCTGCGGCGCGACCACCGAGCCCGTGACGGCCCGGAACCGCTGCGGCCCCGGGTGCGGCGTCCCGAAGGTGGCCCCCAGGGTCAGCGCCATCACGCCGATCATCGTCGTGCCGAGCGCGAGCGCCAGGAACGCGCCGACGAAGCCCGTCAGACGGTGGCGCAGCGTGGCCAGGGCGAGGCTCAGCACGGCTGCGCCCCGCCCCGGCCGGGCTCCAGCGCGGCCATCCGCAGGGCCACGCCCTCGGCGGTCGGCTCGACCAGCTCGCCCGTGACGCGGCCGTCCGCGAGGAAGACGACCCGGTGCGCGTACGAGGCGGCCACCGGGTCGTGCGTCACCATGACCACCGTCTGGCCGTGCTGCTCGACGACACCGCGCAGCAGCGCCAGCACCTCGCGCGCCGTCGCCGAGTCGAGCGCGCCGGTCGGCTCGTCCGCGAAGACGACCTTGGGCCTGGTCGCCAGGGCCCGCGCGATGGCGACGCGCTGCTGCTGCCCGCCGGACAGCTCGGCGGGCCGGTGGTCGCCGCGCTCGGCGAGGCCGACCTCGGCCAGCCCCCGGTCGATCACCGCCGGGTCGACGGCCGTTCCCGCCAACCGCAGCGGCAGCTCGACGTTCTGGCGTGCGGTCAGTGCCGGTATCAGGTTGAAGGACTGGAAGACGAAGCCCATGTGCTCGCGCCGCAGTTCGGTCAGGGCCCGCTCGGAGAGTTCGTGCAGCGGCGCGCCGTCGAGCAGCACCCGGCCCTCGTCGACCCGGTCGAGGCCGGCCGCGCACTGCAGCAGCGTCGACTTGCCGGAGCCGGACGGGCCCATGATCGCGGTGAAGCTGCCCGGCGCGAAGCCGAGGTCCACCCCGTCGAGCGCCGGTACCGCCTGGGCGCCGCGCCGGTACGTCTTGCGCACGCCGTCCAGCCGGACGACGTCGCCCCCGTCCACCACGCCGACGTCCGAAGTCCGCGCCGCCGCGGCCCTGTTCCAGAACACCTGCTCGCCTTCCCCCTGAGGGCATGATCATCTGCCGCACAGACAATAGGGGTCGCCGGGCATCCGCGCCTCCGGGCCTGCCCTGATCCGGACCCTGACGCTCCCCTGACCGCCGCTCGCCCCGGAGCGCCCGGCGCGCGGCGGGTCAGTCGGCGAGCTGGGCCCGGAAGACGCCGAGGTTGAAGTACGCCTTGGCCTCCCGGATCAGGCCCGCGTCGTCCAACTCGTAGGTGTTGATGCCGGACCAGTTGACGGGCCTGCCGTCCAGCGCGACGGCGGCGCCGCGCCACATCACCGCGACGTGGCGGCCGGTGGTGTGCGCCTCGACGGGCGTCAGCCCCAGGAACGGCCGGAAGCCCGGCAGGACGGAGGCGATGAACGCGCGGATCGCGGTGCGCCCGGTGATCGGGGCGGTGCCGATCGGGTCGTGGAAGACGCCGTCCTCGGCGAAGGCGTCCGCCCAGGCGTCGGCGTCGCCCTCCTGGGAGGCGCGGAAGAACTGCAGGACGGCGAGGGGCATGGCGGGGAACGTCATGAGTGGTCCTTCGAGGTGGTGGTTGACGACAGGGAGCGGAGGCCGCGGGCGGCGAGGCCGGCGCCCGCGGCGAGGGCGACGAGGGCGACGAGGGCGACGAGGCCGCAGACCCCGGCCCAGCCGAGCCGGCCGTAGGCGCGGACGCCGAGCCAGGAGCCGGCGCTGCCGCCGAGGAACGAGCAGGTCATGTAGGCGGTGTTGAGCCGGCTGCGGGCCTCCGGCCGCAGCGCGAAGATCCGGGCCTGGTTGGCGACCTGGCTGCACTGCACGGCCACGTCGAGCAGCAGCAGGCCGAGCGCGAGGGCCACCAGCCCGGCCGCGCCGCCGACCGCACCGCCCGCGAGGACGGCGGCGGCGAGGAGCGTGGCCGCCGTGCAGCGGCCGTTGACCCGGTCCGGGCCGCTGCGGTCGACCAGGCGCCCGGCGGCCGGGGCGCACAGCATGCTGGCCGCGCCGATCAGGGCGAGCAGGCCGACCGCCTGGGCGTCCAGGCCGTAGCGCGGGCCGGTGAGCAGCAGGGCGAGCGCCGTCCAGGCGGCGCTGAAGCCGCCGAAGAGCGTCGACTGGTGGAGCACGGAGCGGCGCAGGCCGGGTTCGGTGCGCAGCATCCGCAGGGTGTCGGCGAGCAGTGCCGGGTAGCGCTCGCGGGTGGCGGGCGGGACGGTGGGCAGGGCGAGGCCGAGGACGAGGGCGAGCAGTCCGGTGAGGGCGGCGGCGGCCAGGTAGGGGGCGCGCCAGCCGAGGTGTTCGCCGAGGACGCCGCCGAAGGTGCGGGCCAGCAGGATGCCGCCGATCAGGCCGCCCTGCAGGGTGCCGATGACGGCGCCGCGCCGGTCGGGCGCGACCAGGCCGGCCGCGAGGGGCAGCAGCAGCTGGGGGACGACGGTGGCCAGGCCGACCGCGGCGCCGGCGGCGGCGAGGACGCCGGTGGTGGGGGCGAGTCCGGCGGCCAGCAGCGCGCAGCCGGTGACGGCGAGCAGGGCGGTGACCAGCGGGCGGCGGGGCAGCCGGTCGCCGAGCGGGACGAGCAGGAAGATCCCGGCGGCGTAGCCGAGTTGGGTGAGGGTGGCGACGTTCGCGGCGGCGCCGGGGGCGATCCGGAAGGCGTCGGCGACAAGCGGGGTGAGGGCCTGCGGGAAGTAGACGTTGGCGACGCCGACGCCGCAGGCGAGTGCCATCAGCAGCGGGAGCCGCCGGTCCGGCCCGGCGGGCGGGGCGGCGGTCGTGGCGGCGGTCGTGGCGAGTGCGGGCGGGGGATCGATCCCGGTCCGGGGCGTGCGTGACATGCGTGACTCCAACCGAACGAACTAGATGGTTCGGATTTCCGTGGAGAGCGTCGCAGACCGCCCGCGCGGCCGTCAACCGACCTCGACCGCGCGCCCAACGAACCGGTTCGTTACGATCGCCCCATGGCGTACGACTCCACGGCGACCAAAGAGCGGATCCTCACCGCGGCGACCGCCGAATTCGCCGCCCACGGCGTCGCCGGCGCCCGCGTCGACCGCATCGCCGCCCAGGCCCGGGCCAACAAGCGGGCCATCTACGACTACTTCGGCGACAAGGACAAGCTCTTCGCCGCCGTCCTCGAACGCCTGATGGCCGACCTCGCCGAGGCCGTCCCGCCCGGCGACGACGACCTGCCCGCCTACGCCGAACGCCTCTTCGACCACCACCGCGCCCACCCCGAGGCGCTGCGGCTGCTCCTGTGGGAGGCCCTCGAACTCGGCGACCGGCCCGTCCCCGGCGAGGAGGCCCGCACCCGCCACTACCGGGACAAGGTCCGGGCGGTCGGCGGCGAGGACTCCCGCACCCGCCTGTTCCTCGCCCTCGGCCTGGTCGGCTGGAGCCTCGCCATGCCCCAGCTCCGCCGCATGATCCTCGGCCCCGACGACGGCCCCGGCGGCGACCCCGAGCGCGCCCTCGACCGGCTCCGCTCCGACATCGCCCGCTCCGTCCGGGCCCTGCCCGCCACCGGCCCGGCGGCCGAGCAGGCCTGACGCGGCACGGGAGCGGGCCGCCCGCTACTCCTTGACGATCAGGCCGACCAGGATCAGCACGCCGGAGACGGCGGCGCCGATCCGCTGGCGGCGGCTCCAGTTGTCCCAGCCGCGCACGCCCTTCGAGGCGACGAGCAGGCCGATCATGCCCGCCCCGGACACCAGGAACCCGATCAGGTGCCTCATCGCGCCGCCCCCTCCCCCGCGGCCGCCGGACCCCCGGCGACCCCGACTCCGACACTCCCGCGGCGCAGCGTACCGCCGTCCCGCTCCGCCCGGCAGGCGCCGGACCGGGCCCGGCGCCCGGCTCTCACCGCCGGGAGGACGCCCCCTGCACCCCCACCTGCACGGCCGGCGTGCAGATCACGTTCGCGACGAGGTTGCGGTGCTCGATGTCACTGGTGTTGTAGGCCGTGACTTCCCATCCGCCGTCGTAGCCGATCCAGGACGACATGAGGAGGGCGTAATGGTCGGGGTCGGTGCCGTTGAACGAGGCGCGGCCGCCACCGCCGGTCACCTCCTCGCCGGCCGGGCAGAACGCCCTGGCGATGGCCTCCCCGTTCGGCGGCAGGTCGACCACGGCGCCGGCGTGGATGACGTGCGGCGCTCCGGTGATACAGACCACGAACGAGCTGAGCTCCCGCGGATCGGTGGTGGCGCTGACGCCCCTGGTGTGCCAACCGGTGTACGTCGGATACGTCCCCAGCGTGAGCGCGTCCCCCGCGTCGGTCCAGAAACCGCCCCCGCTCGGCACGTAGCCCTGGGGGCAGGTCGCGGTCACGGCATCGGTCCACGGCGAGTGGCGCGGCAGGTAGATCCGCTGCGAGTCGAAGCTCTCGTGGACCAACTGGCTGCAGACGACGTACGCCGAGGCGTACGCCGGGGTGCCGGTCTCGTTGCTGTAACTGACCTCCCAGAGGTAGCCGTTGATGGAGGAGGCGTTGAGGAACATCCCCAGCTCCCCGCTCACTCCGCCGCCCCCGCTGGGCTCCCAGCCTGCCGGGCACTCGGCCCTGGCGATCGCGCTGTCGTGGGCCGGCACGAGGACGTCGGGGCCCCGGACCCCGAAGTGCCTCGGGGACGGCTGGCGGGCCGGGGCCGGTGCGGCGGCACCGGCCGGCGCCTGCGCCTGCGCCGCGGCGGTCATGCCGCCGGCGGTCGTGCCACCGGCGGTGAGGACCAGCGCCGCGAGTGCGGCGGGGATGGTCAAGCGGGTCATGGTCGGGTCTCCTCGGGATCGGCTGCCGGGCCGCAGCTCCTAGCCCAAGGTGAGAAGCCGTGACGCCCGGCCGCAATCCGGTGGCGGCGGCCAGGTGACCAGCCGGAGCAGGAAGTCGGCCGGGCCGACTTCCTGCTCCGACCGCTCCGGGCGGCTAGACCGTCCGGACGATCGCCCCGCCCCAGTCCCGCCGGTAGCCCTCCGCCAGCGGGCCGCCCGTCAGGTCGAGCACCCGGCGGGCGACGGCGGACAGCGGCCCCGCCGCGCCCGTCTCGCAGAGCAGGCGGTGACCCGCCAGCAGCTCTGGGCCGAGCTCGCCGTCCGCCTCCCGCAGCCGGCGCGGCAGCCACTTGCCGCCGCCCAGCCAGGCCCGCCGGTGGTCGCACAGCAGGTCGGCGGCGGCGGTGAGGACGTGGCCGGCGACGGCCAGCCGCTCGTACGGGTCGCGGGCGTCCGCCAGGTCGTCCAGCAGGTCGGTGAGCCCGTACCGCATGGTCTCCACCGTGTCGGCGGCCAGTGCGGGCGGGCCCTGGCGCAGGTCGGCCAGCGCCTGCTCGCGGGCGCGGGCGCCGTGGCCGTGCGGGTCGGAAAGCAGCAGGCCGGTGGCGTACATGCTCTGGATGACGGCCCGACGGGAGGCGGCGTCGGCGGCGCGCAGCTCGGCGAGCCCGGCCCCGGTGTGCACGAACAGCTCGACCAGCCGGCCCTCGTACCGCACCGTCTCCCGGTAGGTGGCTCCGCCGTCCGGGACCAGGACGGCGAGGTCGAGGTCGCTGGTGGCGGTGGCGCGGCCGGTGGCGGCGGAGCCGGCCAGCAGGACGGCGAGCGCGTCGGGGAAGCGCTCGGCGGCCACCCGCCCGGCCTGGGCGATCATCAGTTCGGGGGCCTGTCCATCGGTCTGTCCGGTCGTCTGCTCGGTCACGGCGGACAGCCTCGCACGTACTCGCCGGAGCCGCCCCGGCGGCCGTTACCTCGCGGATCACGACTCGGCATCCCTTGTCACGGAGCGGCGACAGAGCGGCGAGAGACTTGTCACGACGACGTCGATTCGGCCCGCCCTCCGTGGCGGACAACGCTCCGTTTGCGCTAGAAAGTTCCCTCGGAAGGGCCGCGATCCTGCGGCCCCTGAACGGGGGACGTCATCTTGAAGCCCATCAGCAGTACCCGCCGCACCCTGGCCGTGGCCGCCCTGGCCGCCGTCAGCGCGCTCTCCCTGAGCGCCTGCAACGACGACGCGTCCAACGGCGACACCGTCGCCACCCAGCCGCCGGCGGCCACCACCCCGGCCGGCGCCCCGACCTCGGCGGCGGCCACCACCCCGGCCGCTCCGGCCGGCACGGCGCCCGCGCCGGGCGGCATCGGCGGGACGACCGCCCCGGCTCCCGCCGGCGGCGGCGCGGCCGGCG
>NZ_JZKH01000230.1 GCF_000961885.1 Streptomyces rubellomurinus | reverse complement strand
CACCGTCCAGCTCCGGCCCTTCCAGCACCCGACCCAAAACGGTGGAGTAGAAGGGAACGGACGCACGGCCGGGCGTCAGGTCGGCGAACTCCTCCGCCAAGCCCGGCAGCAGCGGGTCCATCTGCGCGCTGTGGGAGGCGTAGTCGACGTTCACCCGGCGGCAGAACACATCCTGCTGCGCCAGGTCCGCCACCAGGGCGTCGATGGCCTCGCTCTCACCGCTGACCACGGTCGAGCCGGGCGTGTTCACCGCAGCCACGGAGAGCCGGCCCTCGTAGGCCTTCAGGATCTCCTCGACCTCGGCGACGGGCCGCTCGACCAGCGCCATGCCGCCGAAACCGGTCACCGCCCGCACGGCCGCCGACCGGAGAGCAACCACCTTGGCGCCCTGCTCCAGCGACAGCGCACCCGAGACGACGGCCGCGACGACCTCGCCCTGACTGTGACCCACCACGGCAGACGGCTCGATGCCCCAGGAGCGCCACAGGGCGGACAGGGCGACGCCCATCGCGAACAGCGCCGGCTGCACGACATCCACCCGGTCGACGGGCGGGTGGTCGCCACCCGCGCCGGCCAGCACGTCCAGGACCGACCAGCCCGTGATCGGACGCAGCGCCGCATCGCACGCCACGACGGCGTCACGGAACACCGGGGACTGCTCCAGCAGGGCAGCCCCCATGCCGAGCCACTGGCTGCCCTGGCCCGGGTACACGAACACGACCTCACCGGGGTGACCGGCGACGCCGACGCCCGCCGAGTCACCGGCGGCCAGCGAGCGCAGCTGCGCCACCGCCTCGTCGGCGGAGCCCGCGACGACCACCGCCCGGTGCTCGAAGTGGGTGCGGTGGCGGGCGGCGGTCAGGGCGACGTCCGCCAGCGGGATGCCGGGACGGCCGTCGAGCCAGTCGGCCCAGCGGGCGGCCTGGGCGCGCAGGGCGGCCTCGTCGCGGCCCGAGATCAGGACCGGAAGGGCGGAGAGGTCGCCCGCACCCTCGCCGGTCGGGGCGGCCGGCGCCTCCGGGGCCTCTTCGAGGATGACGTGGGCGTTGGTGCCGCTGAGGCCGAAGGACGACACGCCCGCGCGACGCGCCCGCTCGCCGCGCTCCCAGCTGGTGGCTTCCTGGAGGAGGGCGAGCCCACTGCCGTCCCACTCCACGTGAGGGGTCGGCTCCTCCGCATGAAGGGTGCGCGGCAGGGCGCCGTTCTCCAGGGCGAGGACCATCTTGATCACGCCGATGACGCCGGCGGCCGCCTGGGCGTGGCCGATGTTCGACTTCGAGGAGCCGAGGAGCAGCGGGCGGTCGGCCGCGCGGGTCGGGCCGAAGACCTCGGCCAGGGCACCGGCTTCGATGGGGTCGCCGAGGGAGGTGCCGGTGCCGTGCGCCTCGATCGCGTCGATGTCGGCGGCGGAGAGCCGGGCCGCCGCCAAGGCGTCCTGGATGACGCGCTGCTGGGAGGGGCCGTTCGGCGCCGTCAGCCCCTGGCTGCGGCCGTCCTGGTTGATCGCACTGCCCTTGATGACCGCGAGAACGCGGTCCCCGTCCCGCTCGGCGGCCGACAGCCGCTTGAGGACGAGAACACCGCAGCCCTCGGCCCAGCCCGCACCGTCCGCACCGGCGCCGAAGCTCTTGCAGCGCCCGTCCGCCGCCATGCCCCGCAGCCGGCTGAACTCCACGAACAGCGCCGGGGTGTTCATGACGGTG
>NZ_JZKH01000229.1 GCF_000961885.1 Streptomyces rubellomurinus | reverse complement strand
CTGGTCAGCCGCCGCGGCCCGGCCGCCGAGGGCGTGGCCGAGCTGGTCGCCGAGCTCGCGGAGCTCGGCGCCGAGGCCCGGGTGGCCGCCTGCGACGTCGCCGACCGCGACGACCTGGCCAAGCTGCTCGTCGACCTGGACCACCCGCTGACGGCGGTCGTGCACGCGGCCGGCGTGATGGACGACAGCCTGGTCGAGTCGCTGACCGCGGAGCAGGTCGAGCACGTCATGCGCCCGAAGGTGGACGCGGCCTGGCACCTGCACGAGCTGACGGCGGGCACGGAGCTCTCGGCGTTCGTGCTGTTCTCCTCGATGGCCGCGATGATCGGCAACCCCGGTCAGGCGAACTACGCGGCCGCCAACGCCACCCTCGACGCCCTCGCCCACCAGCGGCGCGCGGCCGGCCTGCCGGCCACCTCGCTCGCCTGGGGCCTGTGGGCCGACGCCACCGGCATGACCGGCCACCTCGGCGAGGCCGAGCTGGCCCGCCTGGAGCAGATGGGTTCGGTCGCCCTGCCGACCGAGCTAGGGCTGGAACTGTTCGACCAGGCCGGGGAGTTCGACGCGGCGCTGCTGGTCCCGGTCCAGCTGGACACGGCCGCGCTGCGGGTCCAGGCCCGGGCCGAGCGGCTCCCCGCCCTGCTGCGCGGACTGGTCAGGATGCCGGCCCGCCGGCCGGAGCCGGTGGGCGCGTCGCTGGCCCAGCGGCTGGCCGGGGTGGCCGAGGTCGGCCGGGAGCGGGTGGTCCTGGAGCTGGTCCAGGCGCAGGTCGCGGCCGTCCTCGGCCACGCCTCCGCCGCCGCGATCGAGCCGGAACGGCCGTTCCAGGAGCTCGGGTTCGACTCGCTGGGCGCGGTCGCGCTGCGCAACCGGCTGAACCAGGCCGCGGGCGTGCGACTGCCCGCGACGCTGATCTTCGACCACCCGACGCCGTTGGCGGTCGCCCAGTTGCTCCTCTCCGAGATCGGGGTCGGGGCCGAGGAGCCGCTCATCGACCAGGAGTTGAAGAAGCTCGAAGGCCTGCTCGCCGCGGCCGATCCCGGCGAGCAGCAGCGGGTCGCGGGACAGCTGCGCGCCCTGCTGGCCACCCTCACCGACAACGGGGGCGGCCAGAGCCAGAACGAACTGATCGAGGCGGCCACCACCGCCGACGAGGTCTTCCGGTTGCTCGACGCCGAGTTCGGCGAGATCTGACGACACCGCCCGGGTGCGGTCGCGGTCCACGCGGCCGCACCCGGGCGTCGCCGACCGCGCACCATCGCTTATCTGCTTTTGGGGACGGGGAGTTCCGAACTTATGCACGTGAATGAGGCCGAGCGTCGGCCGGATGACCGGAGGATCCCGATGGACGACCGTGCCGTCGCCGTGGTCGGGATGGCCTGCCGCGTCCCGGGCGCCGACGACATCCACGCCTTCTGGCGGTTGCTGCACAACGGCGAGGACGCGATCACCGAGGCGCCCGCCGACCGGCGCTACGACGTCCCGGAGCTGGCGCCGTTCCGCCGGGGAGGGTTCCTCGACCGCGTCGCCGACTTCGACGCCGGGTTCTTCGGGATCTCCCCGCGCGAGGCCGCGGCGATGGACCCGCGCCAGCGCATGGTGCTGGAACTGAGCTGGGACGCCCTGGAGGACGCCTACCTCCCGCCGGACAGCCTGCACGGCAGCGCCACCGCCGTCTTCCTCGGCGCCACCGGCGACGACTAC
>NZ_JZKH01000228.1 GCF_000961885.1 Streptomyces rubellomurinus | reverse complement strand
GATCAGGTGACCGGCGCCCCACAGGCGGTCGTTGATGAACGTCGCCGGGACGGACGTGCTGGTGCCCTTGTCGCCCTTCGACCCGCACTGCACGTACTGGTTCGCGGAGTCGACGGCGATGACCACGCCGTCGGTGCCCGAGGAGGCGACGGGGGCACGGACCGCGATCACCGCGTGGTACTGCGACGCCTCGGAACCCAGGCAGGAGGCCAGGATCCCGGCGACGGCCCCGGCGTCGATCGGCGCCGTCGCCGTGCTGGTGACCGTGAAAGCGGCCGAGGGGCGGGGGGAAGGCGGCACGGAGGGGGAGGCGTCCGCGATGGCTGCTCCCTGTTGCGGCCCTGGTGCGGGTCGTGGTCCCGGCGAGTGCAGCACGGACGGGAGAGCCAGGCACAGGGCTGCCGCGGCGCAGGCCGCGGTCGTGCCCAGGGCGCGCCGGCGGTGGCGGCGCCGGTCGGCGCGTCGGCGGATCTCCGTGGCGGGCAGGGTCGGTGCGGGCATCTGCGTGCCGAGCAGCCGCAGCCGGTCGCCGAGGGTGTCGTGGGTGGGGTCAGACACGGAGCTTTCCTTCCTCGCTGGTCGGGCTCTGGTCGGCGAGTCTGGCCGCGAGCGCGGTCCGGCCGCGGGCGAGGCGGCTCTTGACGGCGCTGACCGTGGCGCCGGTCTCGGCCGCGACCTGCTCGACGGAGAGGTCGCACATGTGGTGCAGGACCAGGGCGCTCCGCTGCGCCTCGGGCAGGTCGCGGAGCGCGCTGACCAGCGTCAGGTGTTCCTCGGTGGGCGGCTCGACGGTGGGTGGTTCCTGACGGTGGTGGCGTCCGGCCAGGTGCAGGCCCCGGGCCAGACGTCGCCAGCGGGAGAGGGCCAGCCGCCGGGCCGTGGTCCGGATCCAGGCCTCCGGGGCGTTGCCCGGGTCGAAGGTGCGCCTTCGGTCCCACGCCCGGATGAAGGCCTCCTGGACCACGTCCTGCGCTTCGGACCAGTTGCCGGTGAGCGCGTAGAGCTGCCCGGTCAGGCGGGAGAAGGACGCCGCGTAGAACGCGTCGAACTCCTGTGGCGTCATCAAGGGCCTCTCCTCGGGGCTGTCCGTCAGCTCGCGGCACAGGCGGCCCGCGAGGGAAGCGCTCCTCGGCCGCGGCGGTGGAGCCGTGGATTCCGGGCGGAGCCTCCCGTCCTGTACGCACGAGCGCCGCCCCGGGGTTGCATCCACGGCCTGTGTCCTGGATCACGTGTGCGGGTGCGACCTGCCGGGCGTCGGGAGGCGTACAGGGGCGCGGGCATCAACCGGACGCCCGCAGGAAGGACACGGATTCATGCGCATCCGCCCGATCATGCTCGTCGCCGCCACCGCCGCAGCCATCGCGGCTGCGGGGGGAATGGCCACGGCCTCGACCGGCACCTCCACGCCCACCCCCACCGCCGCTCCCACGGCCACCCCCACGAACGCTCCCGCCGCCGCTCCCACGGCCGACGACAAGCCCTCCGGCACGCCCACCGCCGCGGCCTCCGACGCCGGCCCGTCCGTCACCTGGGTGCCTGCCACCTCGGCCGCTTCCACGGTCACCAGCACGGCGACGGCGCCGATCGACGCCGGGGCCGTCGCCGGCATCCTGGCCTCCTGCCTGGGCTCGGAGGCCTCGCAGTACCACGCGGTGATCGCGGTCCGTGCCCCCGTCGCCTCCTCGGACACCGACGGCGTGGTCATCGCCGTCGACTCCGCCGGTCAGTACGTGCAGTGCGGGTCGAAGGGCGACAAGGGCACCAGCACGTCCGTCCCGGCGACGTTCATCAACGACCGCCTGTGGGGCGCCGGTCACCTGATC
>NZ_JZKH01000227.1 GCF_000961885.1 Streptomyces rubellomurinus | reverse complement strand
CTGGACCGGCGAATGCCCCACCTGCCACCGAGAGTTACCCACCACACGCCGACCGGAGCCCACGAGACCACTTCAGACCTAACGAAGTACTACTAGGGCGTGTTTCAGAAGTGGATCAAGAGGTGATGTGTCGAGCGAGTGAGGGTCGTATGCTGCACTCGCATGAAGGATCTTGGTAGTCAGATCGCGTACTGGGACAGCGTCGGCGCAACGAAGACGTTCACCCATCCGGTGAATCTAGCCTGGCTGGCGGGGGTGAGTCCGAACGCTCGGGTCCTGGACTACGGCTGTGGATATGGCCGTGTCATGGCCGAGCTGAGTGAGCACGGCTTTTCCGATGTGTCCGGTGTGGACCTGTCCCCCGCGCTGATCGAGCGGGGTCGTCAGTTGAGGCCTGACCTGCGCTTCGCGGCCCTGGAGTCCCCGCCGGACCTGACCTACGCATCGGCAAGCTTCGATGTCGTCCTGCTGTTCGCGGTGCTGACGTGTGTTCCCGACGACGCTGCTCAGCGGGCACTGGTCTCCGAGCTGAGCCGTGTCCTGGCGCCCGGCGGGCTGCTCTACGTCAGCGACATGGTCCTGCAGGACGACGAACGAAACCACAGCCGCTACGCCACCTATGCCCAGCAATTCGGCGCACCGTACGGAGTCTTCGCCACTGACGACGGTGCGGTGTGCCGGCATCACGACATAGCAGAGCTGCGCGCTCTGCTGTCGGACTTCGATCTGGTGGAGGAGCGCCGGATCGAGGTCGCCACGATGAACGGTCACAGGTCGCGGGCGGTGCAGTTGCTGGGCCGCAAGCAGTAACGATCACAGCCACTCGTTGATGGCCGCGATTAGCACGGTCGCTTCGTAGCGGACGGCGAGCTTGTCGTACCTCGTGGCGACCGCGCGATGGCGCTTGAGGCGGTTGATGCCGCACTCCACCGCGTGGCGCTCCTTGTAGTCGTCCTTGTCGAACTTCGGCGGCCGTCCGCCGTGGGATCCGCGCTTCTTGCGGTTCGCGACCTGGTCGCGCTTCTCGGGGATCGTGCAGCCGACGCGGTGCCTGCGCAGGTAGACGCGGTTCGCGCGGGACCCGTAGGCCCTGTCGGCGCGGACCTTGTCCGGCCGGGTGCGCGGGCGTCCCGGGCCGAGACGCGGCACGCGGATGCGGCCCAGGACGACCTGGAACTGCGGGGAATCGCCGCGCTGTCCGGCGGTGATCACGAGCGACATCAGCTTCTGCGCCTGCTCGACCGCCAGGTGGATCTTGGTGGTCAGTCCGCCTCGGGAGCGTCCGAGTCCGTGGTCGTCGGGCTCAGTGAAGACGCCGCCGGGCGGTTCGCGTTGCAGGTCCCCTTTTTGCGCGCGCCGGCGGCATGCTGGTGGGCGCGGGCAATCGTGGAGTCGACGGAGATGTCCCAGGTGATCAGGCCCTTCGCATCGGCCCGGGCCTGGAGCCGCTCAAGGATCCGGTGCCACGTGCCGTCGCGCTGCCAGCGGCGGAACAGCCCGTACACCGTCTCCCACGGCCCGTACCGCTCAGGCAGGTCCCGCCACGGTATGCCCGTGCGGGTGCGAAACCGTATGCCGTTGATGAGCTGCCGCTTGGTGTGCACCGGCGGTCGGCCGGGCTTGACACCCAGCGGCAGTAGCGGTTCCAGCACCGCCCACTGGGCATCCGTCAGATCTCCCCGAGCCATGGATCAAGATCATCGCACGACCTTGATCCACTTCTGAAACAGGCCCTAGTAGTACTTCGTTAGGTCTGAAGTGGTCTCGTGGGCTCCGGTCGGCGTGTGGTGGGTAACTCTCGGTGGCAGGTGGGGCATTCGCCGGTCCAG
>NZ_JZKH01000226.1 GCF_000961885.1 Streptomyces rubellomurinus | reverse complement strand
CCCGCTGATCATCCACATCGGCGGCGCGGAACTGCTGGGCGGCTGGGTCGAGGACGTCCCCCCGGCGGCGCGCCTGCTGGCCGAACGCTTCTGGCCGGGACCACTGACGCTGGTCCTGCGGCGCGGTCGCCGAGTGCCCCTCGCGGCGACGGGCGGGCTGGAGACGGTAGCCGTGCGGGTACCCGACCACCCCGTCGCCCTCGCGCTGCTGTCCGCCTTCGGCGGCGGTGTGGCGGCACCGTCCGCCAACCGCTTCGGCTCGGTCAGTCCCACCACGGCGAACCACGTCCGTGCGGAACTCGGCGATGACGTCGACTTCGTGCTGGACGGCGGCCCCTGCCAGGTCGGCGTCGAGTCGACCATCGTCGACGCCACGGGCGATGCCTTGAGCATCCTTCGGCCCGGCGGGGTGACCCGCGAGGACCTCGAAGCGGTGCTGGGGCGCCCGCTCCCGGTCCACTCCACCAGCCGCGTCCGGGTGCCGGGCCAGCATCCCTCCCACTACGCGCCGCGGGCGCGCGTCGTCCTCGTTGCGCCCGAAAAGGTCGTCGCCGAAGCAGAGCGCGCGCACGAGCTCGGGCACCGGGTGGGCGTTCTCCTTCCGCCCTCCGTCACCGACACTCCGGTGAAGGCTCACGCCGTGGTGGCCCTGCCCGGCTCGATGGCCGCCTACGCGCGCGGCCTGTACGGCTTCTTGCGGGAGCTCGACGAACGAGGGTGCGACCTCATCATCGCGTCCTTGCCGGTGGAGGAAGGGTTGGGACTGGCCATCGCCAACCGGCTCCGCCGCGCTGCGGGGCCCCGTCCAGCACCGACTCCGTTCGATGCTCCTGCCGTAGCGCCCGCCGACCCCAGTTGAGCGCCAGAACGTGCCCGCCCTGAACCAACGGTCCTGACCAGGCGCGCTACATCGGCGCCATGCCCCCACCGCCCCCGGAGGCGGATGCCCCATGGTTTCGCGACCGGGGGCACACGCGACGCCGCTGATCACCGCCGCGCACACCCCGCTCGGCCGCCTGCTCGTCCCTCGGGAGTGGCCCGCCGAACGATGCCGCACCCCCCGCCCGCTTCCGGCGAGGGTCGCAACTTCCCGATTGGACCGAAGAACAAGCAGCGCGTCCGGCGCCGTGTTGCAACGTGATGACACTCACGTGGCAACGGACGCGCTGGTGGCACGCAGTGTCTTTTCTGCTGGCACAGAGTGCCAGTACGTTGTTACCCGCTGGTCGCGGCGCCGCTTCCCACCCCGGTGTGCCACGGCCTGCCGCCCGCGCATTTTGCGCAGGCTGCAAGCCCGAACCACAGCTTCAGCATCACCGCGACTGACATAGTCGGCGCCCACTGCCGGCGCCCGCACCACCAGACAGCCCCCCGTCCCACTGACGCACCCTGCATCCCTCAGCAGGTACGCCACCGGAGGCAGCCATGAAGGAAATCCTCGCCGCGATCCAGAACCCGGACACCACCGCCGCCGACTACGCGGCGCTGGAGCTCCCGGAGTCCTACCGCGCGGTCACGCTCCACAAGGACGAGGAGCAGATGTTCGCGGGCCTCGACAGCCGCGACAAGGACCCCCGCAAGTCCCTCCACCTCGACGAGATCGCCCTCCCCGAACTCGGCCCCGGCGAGGCCCTGGTCGCGGTGATGGCCAGCGCGGTGAACTACAACACCGTCTGGAGCTCCATCTACGAGCCGGTCTCCACCTTCGGCTTCCTGGAGCGGTACGGCCGGCTGTCGCCGCTCACCAAGCGCCACGACCTGCCCTACCACGTGCTCGGCTCCGACCTCGCGGGCGTGGTGCTGCGCACCGGCGCCGGGGTCAACGCCTGGAAGCCCGGCGACGAGGTCGTCGCGCACTGCCTCTCGGTCGAAC
>NZ_JZKH01000225.1 GCF_000961885.1 Streptomyces rubellomurinus | reverse complement strand
CTGCACCAACCCCAACACCCACGCAACCACCTCGGCAGCAGAACCGCCGCCACACACCGCCACCACGACATCCGCCGCACCGACCTCACCCAACCCCCGGCACACCGGCCCCAACGCACCCCACGAGGCATCCACCGACGCCCCCACCACCGCCCACCGCCCCACCAACTCCCCACCCGCCACCACCACCGGCGACCACACCACCCGGTAGAGGTCGTCCCCGCGTCCGGGAACGGCGGGCGGCTGCCGGAAGGCCAGGCTGTCGACGGCGACGACCGGCGCGCCGGTCGGGTCGGCGGCGGTGATCGCGACGGCGTCGCCGTGCGCGGTGATCCGCACCCGCAGCGCGGTGGCGCCGGTGGCGGCCAGCGCGATCCCGGTCCAGGCGAAGGGCAGGCGGAGCCCGTCCGCGGGGTGCAGCAGCCGGGTGGCGTGCAGGGCGGCGTCGAGCAGCGCGGGGTGGAGGGCGTAGCGCCCGGCCTCCTGGTCGGTCCCTTCGGGGAGCGCGACCTCGGCGAACACCTCGTCGCCGCGCCGCCAGGCGGCCCGCAGGCCCCGGAACGCAGGCCCGTACGCGTATCCGGCCTCGGCCAGTCCCGCGTACCAGCCGTCCAGCGCCACCGGTTCGGCCCCGGCGGGCGGCCAGGCCTCCTCCCACGGCGTCGCGTTCGCCCGGCCGCCGCGCCCGAGGGTGCCGGTGGCGTGCCGGGTCCACGGGCCGTCCTCGCCGGGGCGGGCGTGGATGCTGACGGCCCGTCGACCGGCGGGGTCGGCCGCCTCCACCCGGACCTGCACCTGGACGGCGTCGGCGGTGGGCAGGGCGAGCGGGGTCTCCAGGGTGAGGTCCGCCAGGTGGTCGCAGCCGACTTCGTCGCCCGCCCGTACCGCGAGCTCCACGAAGGCGGTGCCGGGCAGCAGCACCGTCCCGGCCACCGCGTGGTCGGCGAGCCAGCGGTGGGTGCCGATCGCCAGGCGGCCGGTCAGCAGGTACTCGTCGGCGTCGGCGAGAGCGACGGTGGCGCCGAGCAGCGGGTGGCCGGCGGAGCCGAGGCCGGCGGCGGTGAGGTCGCCGGCGGTGTCGGTGCCGTCGAGCCAGTGGCGGCGGCGCTGGAAGGCGTAGGTCGGCAGCTCGACAGGACGGGCACCGGCCGGGATGGCGGCCTGCCAGTCCACGGGGGCGCCGTGCACCCAGGCCTCGGCGAGCGAGGCCGCGAGGCGCGGCCAGCCGCCTTCGTCGCGGCGCAGGGATCCGACGGCGGCCGCCGGGGTCCCCTCGGCCGTCTCGGCGACGGCGGTGGTGAGCACCGGGTGCGGGCTGAGCTCGACGAAGAGGGCGGCGCGCTGTTCGGCCAGCGCGCGGACGACGGGCGCGAAGCGCACCGGGTTGCGCAGGTTGTCGTACCAGTACGCGGCGTCGAGCGCGGTGGTGTCCAGGAGGCCGCCGGTGACGGTGGAGTGGAAGGGGATCCGGGCCCGGGCCGGGGTGAGGCCGGCGAGCGCGGTCAGCAGGCCCTCGCGGATCGCCTCGACGTGGGCGCAGTGCGAGGCGTAGTCGACGGCGATCCGCTTCGCGCGCACGTCCTGGGCCCGGCAGGCGGCCAGGAGCTCGTCCAGGGCGGCGGCGTCTCCGGCGACGACGGTGGCGGCGGGGCCGTTGAGCGCGGCGATGCCGATCCGGCCGCCGTACGGCTCCAGCAGCCGCGCCACCTCCTCGGCGGGCAGCGGCACCGACACCATGCCACCCCGCCCCGACAGCCCCAGCAACGCCCGCGACCGCAACGCGACAACCCGCGCGCCGTCCTCCAACGACAACGCACCCGCCACGCACGCCGCCGCGATCTCCCCCTGCGAATGCCCCACCACCGCCGCCGGCTCCACCCCGAAC
>NZ_JZKH01000224.1 GCF_000961885.1 Streptomyces rubellomurinus | reverse complement strand
GGTGGTGCATGCGGCGGGGGTGTTGGACGACGGGACGATCGCGTCGTTGACGCCTGAGCGGCTGGCGGCGGTGCTGCGGCCGAAGGTCGACGCGGCGCTGAATCTGCATGAGTTGACGATCAGTCAGGAGCTGTCGTTTTTCGTGCTGTTCTCGTCCATCGCGGGTGTCTTCGGCAACCCGGGGCAGGGCAACTACGCGGCGGCGAACGCCGCCCTGGACGCGTTGGCGGCGCAGCGCCACGCCGCCGGGCTGCCCGCCGTCTCGCTCGCCTGGGGCCTGTGGGAGCAGGCCAGCGGCATGACCGGCCACCTCGACGCGGGCGGCCTGGGGTGGATGGCCCGAGCCGGGATCCGTCCGCTCGCGACCGAGCAGGGCCTCGCGCTCTTCGACGCGGCGATCGGAGCGAGCGAACCCCTCCTGGTGCCGGTGCGGCTCGACACCGCCACCCTGCGCGCCCAGCAGGCGGCAGGGCTGCTGCCGGCCGTCTGCCGAGGTCTGGTCCGGCAGCCGTCCCGGCGGATCGCCGAGAACCGGACGGACGGGCCGTCCGGGCTGCCCCGGCTGCTCGACGGCGTGCCGGAGGGCGAGCAGGAGTCCACCCTGTTGGCCTTCGTGCGCGGTCAGGTCGCTGCTGTGCTCGGCCATGCCGAACCCGAACTGGTCGACGCCGAACGGGCGTTCAAGGAACAGGGCTTCGACTCGCTGACCGCCGTCGAGCTGCGCAACCGGATCGGCGCCGCCACGGGTCTCCGGCTGCCCGCCACGCTGGTCTTCGACCACCCGAACCCGCTCGCGCTGGCCCGGTACCTGCGGGCCGAGGCGGCCGGACGTCCGGGCCAACAGCCCGCCGTGGCGCGGTCGTCCGCCGTGGCGGCCGACGATCCGGTGGTGATCGTGGGCATGGCCTGCCGCTTCCCGGGCGGGGTGTCCTCGCCGGAGGAGCTGTGGGATCTGGTCGCGGGCGGGGTGGACGCGATCGGCGACTTCCCGGACGATCGCGGCTGGGACCTGGAGGAGCTGTACGACGCGGAGGGCGTGCGGCCCGGGACGACGTACACCCGGTCCGGTGGCTTTCTGGCGGACGCGGCCGGGTTCGACGCGGGGTTCTTCGGGATCTCGCCGCGTGAGGCGCTGGCGATGGATCCGCAGCAGCGGTTGCTGCTGGAGACGTCGTGGGAGGCGCTGGAGCGGGCGGGGTTGGAGCCGGCGTCGTTGCGTGGCAGCCGGACCGGCGTGTTCGCGGGCGTGATGTACCACGACTACGCGGGCGGCACCGATCCCGCCGCCGAGCTGGGGGGGTACTCGCTCACCGGCACGCTGGGCAGCGTGGCGTCAGGTCGGATCTCGTACACCTTCGGGTTGGAGGGCCCGGCCGTCACGGTGGACACCGCGTGCTCGTCCTCGCTGGTCGCCCTGCACCTGGCCGCGCAGGCGCTGCGGGCGGGGGAGTGCGAACTCGCCCTGGTGGGTGGGGCGACGGTGATGGCCACGCCGTGGGTGTTCCGCGAGTTCAGCCGCCAGCGCGGCCTGGCGGCTGACGGCCGGTGCAAGGCGTTCTCCGATGCGGCGGACGGCACCGGGTGGTCCGAGGGTGCGGGTGTGCTGGTGGTGGAGCGGTTGTCGGACGCGGTGCGGGCCGGTCATCGGGTGCTGGCGGTGGTGCGCGGCAGCGCGGTGAACCAGGACGGTGCGTCGAACGGGTTGACGGCGCCGAACGGTCCGTCGCAGCAGCGGGTGATCGAAGCGGCGTTGAATGCGAGTAGTTTGACGGTTCATCAGGTCGATGCCGTGGAGGCGCACGGGACCGGGACGGCGCTGGGCGACCCGATCGAGGCGCAGGCGCTGCTGGCGACGTACGGGCGGGACCGGTCCCCGGGCCGGCCGCTGTGGCTGGGGTCGGTGAAGTCGAACCTCGGGCACGCG
>NZ_JZKH01000223.1 GCF_000961885.1 Streptomyces rubellomurinus | reverse complement strand
CGCGTGCCCGAGGTTCGACTTCACCGACCCCAGCCACAGCGGCCGGCCCGGGGACCGGTCCCGCCCGTACGTCGCCAGCAGCGCCTGCGCCTCGATCGGATCGCCCAGCCGGGTGCCGGTTCCGTGCGCCTCCACCGCATCGATCTGATCGGCCGTCAATCCGCTGGATGCCAGCGCCGCTTCGATCACCCGTTCCTGCGAGGGACCGTTCGGCGCCGTCAACCCGTTCGACGCACCGTCCTGGTTCACCGCGCTGCCCCGCACCACCGCCAGCACCCGATGACCGGCCCGCACCGCGTCCGACAACCGCTCCACCACCAGCACACCCACGCCCTCGGACCACCCGGCGCCGTCCGCCGCGTCCGAGAACGCCTTGCACCGCCCGTCCGGCGACAGCCCGCGCTGGCGGCTGAACTCGACGAAGACCTCGGGCGTGGCCATGACCGTCACGCCGCCCGCCAGGGCGAGCGAGCACTCGCCCGCGCGCAGCGCCTGCGCGGCCAGGTGCAGGGCGACCAGCGAGGAGGAGCACGCGGTGTCGACAGTGACCGCCGGGCCTTCCAGCCCGAGGCTGTAGGAGAGCCGACCGGAGATCACGCTGCCCGAGGTGCCGGTGAGCCGGTAGCCCTCCACGTCCTCGGCACTGGACGGCAGCAGGGTGGCGTAGTCGTGGTACATCACGCCCGCGAACACGCCGGTCCGGCTGCCGCGCAACGACGCCGGGTCCAGCCCCGCCCGCTCCAGCGCCTCCCACGACGTCTCCAGCAGCAGCCGCTGCTGCGGATCCATCGCCAGCGCCTCACGCGGCGAGATGCCGAAGAACCCCGCGTCGAACCCGGCCGCGTCCGCCAGGAAGCCGCCGCCGCGCGCGTAGGTGGTGCCGAGCCGGGTGCCGTCCGGGTCCAGCAGGGTGCCGAGGTCCCAGCCCCGGTCGGTCGGGAAGTCGCCGATCGCGTCCACCCCGCCCGCGACCAGCTCCCACAGCTCCTCCGGTGAGGACACCCCGCCCGGGTAGCGGCAGGCCATGCCGACGATGGCGATCGGCTCCTCGCTCCGGACCCTCGCTGCGGGCGCGCCGGCGGTCGGGCGCCCGGCCGGGGTGGTGAGCACCTGGTCGCGGAGCCGGCGGGCCAGGGCGAGGGGGGTCGGGTGGTCGAAGGCCAGCGTGGCGGGCAGCCGTACGCCGGTCGCCTCGGCGAGGCGGTTGCGCAGCTCGACGGCGGTCAGCGAGTCGAAGCCGAGGTCCTTGAACGCCCGTTCGGTGTCGATCAGTTCGGGGTCGGCGTGGCCGAGCACGGCGGCGACGTGCCCGCGGACGAGGCGCAGCAGCAGTGCTTCGCGCTCCGGCTCGGCCAGGCCGGCGAGCTGTTCCGCGAGGGCGGCCGCGGTGGCCGCGTTCGGTCCTTGCGCGTGCCGCCGGTGGGGGCGGTGCACCAGGTCGCGGAGGAGTGCGGGGAGCGGGGCGGTGCCGGTGCGCAGCGCGGGGAGGTCGAACCGTGCCGGCACCAGCAGGGGTTCGCTCGCGCCGAGGGCGGCGTCGAAGTGGGCCAGGGCCTGTTCCGTGGGCAGTGGCCGGACGCCGCTCCGGGCCATCCGGTCGAGTTCGCCCTGGTCGAGGTGGCCGGTCATGCCGCTGGTCTGTTCCCAGTAGCCCCAGGCCAGGGAGACGGCGGGCAGTCCGGCGGCGTGGCGCTGCGCCGCCAGCGCGTCGAGGGCGGTGTTCGCCGCCGCGTAGGTGGCCTGTCCGGGGTTGCCGAGCAGGCCGGCAGCCGAGGAGAACAGGACGAAGAAGGAAAGCTCCTGACGGTCCGTCAGTTCGTGCAGGTTGAGCGCCGCGTCGACCTTCGGCCGCAGCACCGCCGCCAGCCGCTCAGGCGTCAACGACGCGATCGTCCCGTCGTCCAACACCCCCGCCGCATGCACCACC
>NZ_JZKH01000222.1 GCF_000961885.1 Streptomyces rubellomurinus | reverse complement strand
GACCTCGCCCAGCTCGATCCGGAAGCCGCGCAGCTGGACCTGGTGGTCCGCCCGGCCGGCGTACCGGAGCTGGCCGTCCGCACCCCAGCGGGCCAGGTCACCGGTGCGGTACATCCGCGAACCGGCCGGGCCGTGCGGGTCGGCGACGAAGCGCTCACCGGTCAGGTCGGGGCGGCCCAGGTAGCCCCGGGCCAGCGCGGGCCCGGCGATGTACAGCTCGCCGACCACGCCCGGCGCCACCGGCTGGAGGCCGGAATCCAGCACGTACAGCCGGGCGTTCGCCAGCGGCGTGCCGATCGGCGGGGTCGCGGTGCCGCTGAGCGCCGCGCTGAGCGTGACGGCGACGGTCGCCTCGGTCGGGCCGTACGCGTTGACCAGGTGGCGGCCCGTCGCCCAGCGGCCGGCGGCCTCGCCCGACAGCGCCTCGCCGCCGGAGACCAGCCAGCCGCCCGGCAGCAGGTCCTCGGCCGGCTCCATCGCCGCCAGCACCACCGGCGGCAGCAGCACGTGGGTCACCCCGAATCCGGTCAGCGCCTGCGCCAGCTCCTCGCCCGGGAGCAGCTTGTCGGCGGGCGCCACGACCAGGGCCGCGCCGGAGAACAGGCCGAGGCTCAGCTCCCAGAAGGCGGCGTCGAAGCTCGGCGAGGCGAACTGCAGGACCCGCTTGCCGGGGCCCGCCTCCAGCCGGTCCACCTGGCCGGCGAGCATGCTCGCCACCCCGGTGTGCGAGACCACGACGCCCTTGGGGCGGCCGGTCGAGCCGGAGGTGTAGATCAGGTACGCCGGGTTCGACAACCGTGCCGGGCTGACGAGTTCGGCCGCGGACTGCGCCTCCACGGCCGCGATCACGGCCGGGTCGTCCAGGACCACGACCGGGCGGCCGGCCGGCACCCGGTCGGCCACGTCCGAGCGGGTCAGGACGAGCCGCGGCCGGGCGTCCTCCAGCATGTAGGAGATCCGCTCGGCCGGGTAGGCCGGGTCGACGGGCAGGTAGGCGCCGCCCGCCTTCCACACGGCGAGGACGGCGACGACCACGTCCACCGAGCGCGGCAGGGCCAGCGCCACGAAGGTCTCCGGGCCGACGCCCAGGTCGACCAGGTGCCGGGCCAACTTCGTCGCCCGCACGTCGAGTTCGGCCGCCGACAGCTCACCGCCCTCGAACAGCACGGCCGGCGCGTCCGGCGCCGCCGCCACCCGGGCCGCGAACAGCTCCGGCGCGGTCAGCTCCTCGACGGCGCGCGGCGCGCTGCTCCACTCCTCCAGCACCTGCCGGCGCTCGGCCGCGCCCAGCACCTCGATCCGCCCGATCCGCTGGTCCGGTTCGGCGGCCACGGCGGCCAGCACCCGGACGAAGCGCTCGCAGATCCGCTCGGCGGTCTCCGGGTCGAAGAGGTCGCTGGAGTACTCCAGCAGGCCCGCCAGACCGCCCTCCGCCTGCTCGGTCAGCTCGAAGGAGAGGTCGAACTTGGCCACGCCCGCGTCCACCCAGCGCCAGTCGGCGCTCAGGTCCGCGAAGGCGAACCGGGCCTGCTCGGTGTTCTGCAGGACGAGCATCACCTGGAAGAGCGGGTGCCGCGCCAGCGAGCGGTTCGCGCCGACCGCGTCCACCAGGCGCTCGAAGGGCACGTCCTGGTGCGCGAACGCCGCGAGGTCCGACTCCCGCACCCGGCCCAGCAGTTCGCGGAAGGTCGGGTCACCGGAGGTGTCGGTGCGCAGCACCACGGTGTTGACGAAGAAGCCGACCAGCTCGTCCAGTGCCTCGTCGGTGCGGCCGGCGACGACGCCGCCGATCGGCAGGTCCTCGCCCGCGCCGAGCCGGGTCAGCAGCGCGGCCAGGCCGGCCTGGGCCACCATGTACAGGGTCGCCCTGGACTCCCGGGCGAGCGCGAGCAGGCCGTCGTGCACCTCCGGCGGGACGGTGAACCGGAGGCTCGCGCCC
>NZ_JZKH01000221.1 GCF_000961885.1 Streptomyces rubellomurinus | reverse complement strand
GGTCCACAGGTAGAGGTTGCCGGAGGAGTCCCGGGCGACCAGGTCGGCTATGCCGTCGCCGTTGAAGTCGGCGGCCGTGGTCTGGGTGAAGTTCCAGCCTCCGGTGAGCAGGATGCGGCTGCCGAAGGTGCCGTCGCCGTTGCCTGGCCAGCGGTAGAGATTGCCGTTGGAGTCGGCCGCGACCAGGTCGGCGTGACCGGTGCCCCCGAAGTCGCCGGCCACCTGCTGCGAGAAGTTCAGGGGGACGGAGGACGCCGTCGGCGGGGCGGCGATGGTGTTCGCCAGGACCTGGTTGCCGTTGTCGTTGAGGTGCAGCTGGTCGTCACCCCGGTTGTAGTACCCGGCGAAGAGGCGGCTGGGTGCCAGCGGATCGCGGCTGGCCTGGTCGAAGTCGAGGTAGTGGTCGATGTCGGCGGTGGTGCGGATGTAGGCGTTGACGCACTGCCGGACGTTGTCCTTGGCTGCCGAGTACATGCTGTTGCCCTCGAAGGGCGGGATGGTGGCGACGCTGAAGCTGAGTCCTCTGGCGTGCGCCCGCGCGGACAGTTGCTGGATCCCGCCTTCCAGGGCGGCGTCCGTCGCGCCGTCGAGCGAGATGTCGTTGATGCCCTCGTAGAGGATCACGGAGCGGGCGTTGGGCTGGGCCAGCACGTCGCGGTCGAACCGGGTGAGGGCGCTGGCCCCGTAGGCGGCCTTCTGCCCGGTCACATCGGTGAGCAGACGGTTGCCCGAGATCCCGGCGTTGACCACGCCCATCGGGTTCGGCTGGGCCTGGAGTGCCCTGCCGTAGTCGTCGACCCAGCGGCGGTTGGTGTCGGGCGTGGTGTGGCCTTCGTCGGTTTGCGAGTCGCCGATGGCCACGACCGTTCCGCTGTTGCCGCCCGCCGTGACGTCGAGTCCGCTCAGGTAGGCCCAGTGGCGGTAGGAGGTGGTGAAGCCGGCGCTGTCGGCCCCGGCGGCGTGGTCGGCGCCGTCACCGGGTGCGCTGGTGTACGAGGTGGTGAGGGCGTCCGGGTGGTAGGACGCGGAACTGACCGGTTGAGGCAGGTAGATACTGACCAGGAGGTTTTCGTCGGCGGTGACCGGGAAAGCGGCCTGGTCGCTGTAGACGTCCCCACCCGCCGGTATGACGGTCTGTTGACCGCCGTCGAAGGTCAGTGTGACGGGCCTCGCCGCCGGGGTCGCGCCCGAGCCCTGGACGGCGATCGTCGCGTGGCCGATGGTGACCGGAGCCGAACCGAAGGTGTTGGCCAGGTGGATCCGGGCACTGGTGCCCGCGATGCTGCTGTGCACCACCATCCGCAGGGTCTGCTGTCCTGACACGCCGGACTGCGCGGCTGATCCGGCAGTGCTCAGGGCGGTGCCCCAGGTGCCCGTCCACGGCGAAGTCGCGGGGCTGGGACGGCTGGTGGCAGCCAGCGGCGTCGGGTAGGCCGCGCAGCCGGCGGTGTCGGCGACTGCTGGGGCAGCGGTGGCGAAAGGGGCCGTGACGAGCCCGCAGCACAGGGCCGCGGCCACTGCTGCCGCTCGACCTCCCGCAGTACGTGGACGTCCCGGTGTGGCTCTGCTGCTGCGTTTCACTGGTCTGACTCCTTCGTGCTGGCCCTGGTGTTGGTCCTGGGGCTGGTGCTGGGCGTTCTGGATCGGGGGGCGGCGCGCTTGCCGGCCGGTGGTGAGGGCGATTACCAGCCGGTGGTGAGGGCGACGGGCGCGGCGAAGTGGCCGGTGCCGTTGCCGGCCCAGCGGTAGAGGGTGCCGGTGGTGTCGTCGCGGGCGATCAGGTCGGCGTGGCCGCTGCCGGTGAAGTCACCCGCGGTGGTCTGGGTGAAGTCCCAACCGCCGGTCAGCAGCTTCTTGGTGCTGAAGGTGCCGCCCGCGTTGCCGGTCCACAGGTAGAGGTTGCCGGAGGAGTCCCGGGCGACCAGGTCGGCTATGCCGTCGCCGTTGAAGTCGGCGGCCGTGGTCTG
>NZ_JZKH01000023.1 GCF_000961885.1 Streptomyces rubellomurinus | reverse complement strand
GGCGAAAGCTGGAAGCGCTTCCAATTGCCAGATGATTGAGCCGATCCGAACCGGTGTCAAGGCATCCGTCACAGGTCTCGAACACACCGTCAAGAATGCTTGGCCACAGCCGTAGTTCAGTCGCAGGCCGGCCGAATCCGTCGCTCGCCCGGCGGAACGGCCCACCTGGCCCTGGAGTGTGGAAGCGCTTCCGAAAAGCGGAGCCAGAGGGCCGGCCGATCGCCCCGGGGCACCGGATGCCTGTGGAACCATGGTCCGGAGAACGCCCGCCGGCAGCAGGAGGATCGACGATCGCGATGGAGACGTCCCCACGACGCCAGCCGACACTGGACGAGGTCGCCGCCCGGGCCGGGGTCTCCCGCACGGCGGCGTCCCGCGTCATCAACAACGTGCCGCACGTGAGCGCGGCCAAGCGCGCCGCGGTGGAGCGGGCCGTCCGCGAGCTGGGCTACGTGCCGAACCCGACCGCGCGGGCGCTGGCGACCCGGCGCGCCGGGTCGGTCGTGCTGGCGGTGTCCAGCGAGGAACCCGGGCTGTTCGCCGACCCGTTCTTCGCCGAGGTCACGGTGGGGGTCAGCTCCTTCCTCGACCGGACGGACCTGGAACTGGTCCTGCTGCTGGCCGACACGCCCCGCGGCAAGGAGCGCCTGCGGCGCATCCTGAGCTCCCACCGGACCGACGGCCTCATGCTGATGGCCGTGCGCGGCGACGATCCGCTGGGCCGGCTGGCCGAGGAGACGGACCTTCCGGTGGTCTTCGGCGGCCTGCCGATGACCGGCACGCCCCGGTGGTACGTGGACGCGGACAACCGGGGCGGCGCGCGCCTGGCCGTCGAGCACCTGGTGCGCGACGGCCGCCGTAACCTCGCGATGATCACCGGTCAGGTCGACCTGCAGGCCGCCGTCGCCCGGGAACAGGGCTTCCGCGAGGCGCTGCTGCTGACCGGCCTGACTCCCGCGGGCGTGGCGCCGGGCGGCTTCACCCAGGCCGGCGGCGAGGCCGCGATGGAACGGCTGCTCGCGGACCGGCCGGACATCGACGGGGTGTTCGCGGCCAACGACGACATGGCGCTGGGAGCGCTGCGCGCCCTGCGCCGGCACGGCCGGCGCGTCCCCGAGGACGTCGCCGTCGTCGGCTTCGACGACCTCGCCAGCGCCCTCTACGCCGACCCGCCGCTGACGACCGTGCACCAACCGGTGCGCGCGCTCGGACTGGAGCTGGCCCGGATGCTCGCCGCCGTCATCGAGGGC
This sequence comes from Streptomyces rubellomurinus, assembly GCF_000961885.1. Taxonomy (GTDB): domain Bacteria; phylum Actinomycetota; class Actinomycetes; order Streptomycetales; family Streptomycetaceae; genus Kitasatospora; species Kitasatospora rubellomurina. The sequence continues at coordinate 92,393 of NZ_JZKH01000023.1, read as the reverse complement.
CAGGACCCGAGCCCGCTCGTCCTGCCCACCCGCCTGACCGTCCGCGAATCCGCGCCGCCCGTCTCCGGCTGACACCGCGCCGATGGAGCCGCTGCGGAAGCGCTTCCAGCCCGGCCAACCGTCGTCACGACCGCGCCCCGCCCCGGTGCACGGCGGCGACCTCGCCGAGATCTCCCGCCCGATCGACCCGCTCGGCCTCGACCACGACAACCCGACCGTCGTCTCCCATCTGGCGAGCAGCGAGTGCCTCCCCCGCCACCACGGCCACGGCGGCGGCGCGTCCGCGCCCTGGCCCGGCGCCGAGGACGTCGCGTTCCACCTCGCCGACGAGGACGTCACCGCCATGGGCTGGCCGATCGACCCCACCGGCCTGTCCGAGACCCTGCTCGCCCTGCACCGCGCGTTCGGCCTGCCGCTGTTCGTCTCCGAGAACGGCGCCGCCTTCGTGGACACCGTCTCGCCCGACGGCACCGTCCACGACCCCGACCACCTCGGCGCGACCACCTCGGCGCGATCGCCGACGCCATCGACGCCGGCGCCGACATCCGCGGCTACTACCTCGGCTCCCTGCTCGACAACTTCGAGTGGGCCCACGGCTACGACAAGCGCTTCGGACCCAGGTCGGCGGCCCGGCCGACCGGCTCGCCGCGTGCTGACCGCCCGGCAGCATCCCGGGCCCGCCGCGGTCGCGGCGGGCCCGTTCGCAGGTGCTGGAACGGGAAGTCGGCGGGGCCGACTTCCCGCGTGGCTCAGTCGTCCGCCTGGTCGGCCTCGGCCCCCGCCGGCTCCTCGTCGGGCTCCTCGTTGGGCTCCTCGGCCGGCGCCGCGCTCGGATCGGCTTTCCCACCGGTCATGTCGGGCATGGCTGCTCCCCTCTCCATGTCATCGGGCAGGTGCGGCCGGGAAGTCGGCCGCCCCTGGAGGATGCGGGAGGGCGGCCGTCGTCGGCCAGCCGCTGAACAGCCCTGTGGACGTTCGGCTCCCGCACGGCCGCCCCACCGGTCGGACGGGCCTCGGCCCCCGGCCGCGGCTGTCGCCGGTCCGGCGGGCCCGGACCGCTCAGACGGCGGTGCGCGGGTGCCGGGCGTCCGGTGTCGGCATAGCGTGGCCGACTGCGCCCGCTCGCCCGGTGGCGGTGCGCGAGGCCGAACACCGGCTCCTTGGAGGTCGATTCATGCGCGCGGTGACCTACGACGCGTTCGCCCCGGACAACTCCCGGCTGAAGTACGGCGAGGTGCCCGACGCGAAGGTCGGTCCCGGTCAGGTGCTGATCCAGGTCCGGGCCGCGTCCGTCAACCCGGTCGACTGGAAGGTCATGGCGGGCGGTCTGGGCGGCATGATGGACACGGTCTTCCCCGCCATCCCCGGCTGGGACGTGGCCGGCGTGGTCACCCGCACCGGCCCCGACACGCCCGAGTTCGCCCCGGGGGACGAGGTAATGGCCTACGCCCGCAAGGACGCGGTGCAGGCCGGCACCTTCGCCGAGTACGTCGCGGTCGCCGCGCCCGCGGTGGCGCGCAAGCCCGCCGGACTCGACTGGGCGCAGGCAGCCGGGCTACCGCTGGCGGGCCTCACCGCGCTGCGCAGCCTGGACCGGCTCGGGGTCGGCCCCGCCGACGTCCTGCTGGTGCACGGCGCCGCCGGCGGCGTGGGCAGCCTCGCGGTGCAGCTCGGCCGCGACCGCGGCGCCCGGGTGATCGGCACCGCCTCCGAGCGCAACCACGCGTACCTCCGCGAGCTGGGCGCCGAACCGGTGACGTACGGGGACGGCCTGGCCGAGCGGGTGCGTACGCTGGCGCCCGGCGGTGTGTCGGCCGTCGCGGACTTCGTCGGCGGCCAGCTGGAGACGACGCTCGCCGTGCTCGCCGACGGCGGGCGCCACATCTCGATCGCCGACCCCGGCGTGGCGCAGCACGGCGGCCACTGGATCTGGGTCCGGCCGGACGGCGCGAAGCTCGCCGAACTCGCGGCGGTGGTGGACCGCGGCGCGCTGACCGTCGAGGTCGCCCGGACCTTCCCCCTGGAGCGGACGGCCGAGGCCTTCGACGCCAGCCGCACCGGGCACACCCGGGGGAAGCTGGTCGTCGTGCCGTGACCCGTGCCCCCGCCCGCCGCCGGGAGCGCAGGGCACCGGGGCCCGACCTAGGTGTACTGACCACGGAGGTTGGTGACGGGGTTCACGGCGTGGTGATCTTGAAATGAGTGAGGGCCTGACAACGCCGCCCTCAAGCCCCGGGCGGCCCTGCACTACGAGACCAGCCAGATGCTGAGCCACGGTCTGACCGGCGGCATCGGTGACGTGCTGCACCCGCGCGGAGTGCCCTCGCGGGCGGCGTACGAGCTGATCGGCTCGGCCTACGGGCACATCGAGGCGTGCGCGCCGTTCCTCGAGGGCGGACGGGTCGTCAGCGAGGTCGCCGTGGTCGTCGACCCCGCTCTCGGCGACAACCCCGGCGCGAGCACCATGGGCGCCGTCCGGACCCTGCAGCAGCTCCGCGCGCAGTTCGACGTGGTCCCGCCCACGGCCGACCTGGGCGGCTACCGGGCCGTCGTGGTGCCGGAGAGCACCCCCGTCGACGACGACCTGGCCGAGCGCCTGGGCGCGTGCCGCCGGGCCGGGGCGCCGTGCTGCTGGTCGGGCCCTCGCTGCTCAGGAACGGCACCGAGCCGACCCTGCCGGAGCTCCCGGTCGAGGGCCTGGCCCCGGCTCCGGCCGGCGAGGTCTTCCTCGCCTGCGCGGGCGTGCCCGGTGCACCGGAGGACTTCCCGGTCGTCAGCCACGGCGCCCGGCTGGCCGCCCGGGCGCTGCCCGGCGCCGAGGTGCTGGCCCGGATCGTGGCGCCCTACTTCCCCCGCTCCCGGGACCGCTTCTGCGGCCACTCCTACACGCCCCCGGCCGACCCGACCGACGAGGCGGCCGTCGTCGTCGGCGACGGGGTGGCCGCGGTGACCGTGTCGCTGCTGGAGGCCTTCCACGAGCACGGCCTGGAGACGTACCGCCAGCTGCTCGGCGCCGCGCTGGACCGGCTGCTGCCGGACCCGCTCGTCCGCGCGGGCGGGCCGGTCCACCTGGAGACCACCGTCGTCCGGACCGCCACCAGCACCGTGGTGCACCTGATCAGCTTCCTGCCGTCCCGGGAGGCCCCCGAGCTGGACCTGGTGCACGACGCGTTCCCGCTGGTCGACGTGCCCGTCGCGATCCGGCTCGCGGACGCGCCGCGCTCGGTGCGGCTGCAGCCCGCCGGGCGGGAGCCGGCCTGGGAGCACGACGGCGAGTACGTCCACGTGCGGGTCACCACCACGGACGGGCACGCGATGGTCGTGGTCGAGCACGACTGACCGGAGCCGCCCGGGTCACCCCGCCGGCAGCAGGGTCGGGTCCGCCATGATCCGGCGGACCGTCGTCAGCGCCGCGCCCAGCAGCGGACCGCGCCGGCCCAGGGCGGACGGGCGCAGTGCCTCCGGCGCCCAGGGCCGCAGGGTGACCCGGGCGGCCAACTCGGCGCGGACGGCGGGCAGCAGCCAGTCGGCGAGGTCGGCGTAGGCGCCGCCGAGGACGAGGCCGTCCGGGTCGATGAGGTCGACGGCCGAGGTGAGGGCGAGGCCCAGAGCACTGCCCGCGCGCTCCAGCGCCGCCAGGGTCGGCGGGTGCCCGGCGAGCGCCCGTTCGGCGAGCAGGGCGACGGCGTCGCCCGGGCCGTACTGCGCGAGACCGGCCTCGCGCAGCACGGCCGCCTCGCCGGCGTACTGCTCCAGGCAGCCGCGGGCGCCGCAGGCGCAGCCGGGGCCGTCCGGGTGGACGGGGAGGTGGCCGAGTTCGCCGGCGAAGCCCCGGGCGCCGCGGAACAGCCGCCCGTCGATGACCAGGGCGGCGCCGACCCCGGTCCCGGCGGAGACGTGCACGAAGGTCTCCGCGGGCTGCCCGGCGTTCCAGTAATCGGCCAGCGCGCCGAGGTTGGCCTCGTTCTCCGGTTCGGGCACGGTGTCCGCGTCCGGCCAGTGGTCGGCGAGCCGGACGCCGCGCCAGCCGAGGTTGGGCGCGCGCTCGACCAGTCCGCCGGGTTCGTTCGGCACCACACCCGGCACGGCCAGGATCCGGCCGTCGACGCGCAGCCCGAGGGCGGCGGCCTCGGCCTCCGCCGCGGCGGCCAGCGCGGCGACCTCCGCCAGCACCTCCCCGGCGGGCCGGCCCGCGTTGGCCCGTTCCTCCCGGCGCCACACCCGTGGCTCGCCCCTCAGGTCCACCACGCACGCGCCGAGGTGGCCGACGCCGATCTCCAGGCCGAGGCCCGCGGGGCCCTGGCCGCTCAGGGCCAGCGCCCGTCCGGGGCGGCCGGGGCGGCCGCTGGCGGTGGCCGCCGCCTCGGTCACCGCGCCGCGCCCGATCAGCTCGTCGACCAGCGAGGAGACGGCCGCCCTGGTCAGGCCGACGCGTCCGGCGACGTCCGCCCGGGAGAGCGGGCTGTGCGCCGCGACCGCGCCGAGGACCACCGCGAGGTTCTGCCGGCGCATGTCCTGTTGCGACGCGGGCCCGTTCGAAGCGCTCCTGCCCGCCCTGCCGACCACCGTCACGCGCTGCTCCTCCTACCGGTCCTCGGCCGGAGCGCCCTGCAAGGCCCCGGCCCGACGCAGGGTATCGCCGATCCGCGCCAGCGCGTCCTCGTCCTTCCGCACCGGCTCCAGCACCGGGCCGTGGGCCGTCCGCCAGCGGCGGGCGACGGCGTCGGCGCTCTCGCCGGTGAGCAGCGCGGCCGCCTGGGCGGCGGCGCCTAGCGCGACCAGTTCCCCCGCGTCGGGCACCTGGACGGCCCGGCCGGAGAGCCGCAGGACGGTCCGCTGCCAGGCCCGGCCGCGGGCGCCGCCGCCGATCAGCAGCAGCGGTTCGTCGCCCGCCGGGTCGGCGCCGCCCGCGCGCAGCACGTCGTCCAGGGCGGTGAGCAGGGCGTGGGCGGCGCCGTCGTAGGCGGCCTGGAGCAGCTGGCCCGGGGTGGTGTCGTGGCGCAGCCCGTGGACGAGGCCGGAGGCGCCCGGGAGGTCGGGGGTGCGTTCGCCGTCGAGGTAGGGCAGGACGACGGCGGTGCCGCCCTCCTCGACCTCGTCGCGGTCGCGGCCGAGCAGCGCGGCGAAGCGGTCGACGGCGAGGGTGCAGTTGAGCGTGCAGGCGAGCGGCAGCCAGCCGCCGAGGGCGTCGGCGAAGCCGGCGACGGTGCCGCTCGGGTCGGCCGGCCTGGTGCGGCCGACGGCGTAGACCGTCCCGGAGGTGCCGAGGCTGAGCACCGGCTGGCCGGGGCGCAGGCCCAGCCCGAGGGCGGCGGCCATGTTGTCGCCGGTTCCGGTGGCCACCGGTGCGCCCGCGCGCAGCGCCGTCCCGGGGCGTACGACGCCGGCCCGGGCGCCCGGGGCGAGGACCTGCGGCAGCAGGGCCGGGTCGAGTCCGATGCGGTCGAGGATGTCCTTGTCGTAGCCGTCCGGGCCCCACCAGCCGGTTCCCGAGGCGTCGCCGCGGTCGGTGGCCGCCTGCCCGGTCAGCCGCTCGGTCAGGTAGTCGTGCGGGAGGCGGACGGCGGCGACGCGCTCGGCGGCGGCGGGGTCCTCGGCGCGCAGCCAGGCCCACTTGGGCGCGGTGAAGGCGGCGGTGTGCACGCTGCCGGTGCGACGGGCGAGTTCGGCGGCGCCGATCGCGGCCTTCAGTTCGTCGGCCTGGGGCGCCGAGCGGACGTCGTTCCAGAGCAGGGCGGGGCGGACCGGCACGCCGGAGGTGTCGAGGGTGACCAGGCCGTGCTGCTGGCCGGCGATCGAGACGGCGGCCGCGCGGTCGGCCCAGCCGGTCGCCGCCGCGGCCTCGCCGAGCGCCCGCCACCACTGCTCGGGATCGCTCTCACGGCCGGCGCCCGTACTGACGTCGTGCGGGGCGCGGCCCTGGCCGAGGACGGCACCGGTGTCGAGGTCGACGGCGAGGGCCTTGGTGGACTGCGTGGAGCTGTCGAAGCCGATCACGACGCGTTGCTCAGCCATGCGTTCCTCCAGGGGGTTCCTTCTGACGTTTCGGCATACTAGTTTGTTAAGAGCCATTGCAAACACCCCTGGCACTGATCCGGAGCCGCTCCATGTCCAGTGACCCGCTCGCCCCCACCCCCGCGCACAAGTTCACCTTCGGCCTGTGGACCGTCGGCTGGCAGGGGCGCGACCCCTTCGGCGACGCGACCCGCCCCGCCCTCGACCCGGTCGAGACCGTGCAGCGCCTGGCCGAGCTCGGGGCCTACGGCGTCACCTTCCACGACGACGACCTGATCCCCTTCGGCGCCGGCGACGCCACCCGCGAGGAGGCCGTCAAGCGCTTCCGCGCCGCGCTGGACGCCGCCGGGCTGAAGGTCCCGATGGCGACCACCAACCTGTTCACCCACCCGGTGTTCAAGGACGGCGCCTTCACCGCCAACGACCGCGACGTGCGCCGCTACGCGCTGCGCAAGACCATCCGCAACATCGACCTGGCCGCCGAACTCGGCGCCTCGGTCTACGTCGCCTGGGGCGGGCGCGAGGGCGCCGAGTCCGGCGCGGCCAAGGACGTGCGCACCGCGCTCGACCGGCTGAAGGAGGCCTTCGACCTGCTCGGCGAGTACGTCGAGCAGCAGGGCTACGACCTGCGCTTCGCGATCGAGCCCAAACCCAACGAGCCGCGCGGCGACATCCTGCTCCCCACCGTCGGCCACGCCCTGGCGTTCATCAACGCGCTGGAGCGCCCCGAGCGGGTCGGCCTCAACCCGGAGGTCGGCCACGAGCAGATGGCCGGGCTCAACTTCCCGCACGGCATCGCCCAGGCGCTGTGGCACGACAAGCTGTTCCACATCGACCTCAACGGCCAGTCCGGCATCAAGTACGACCAGGACCTGCGCTTCGGCGCGGGCGACCTGCGACAGGCCTTCTGGCTGGTCGACCTGCTGGAGTCGGCCGGCTACGAGGGCCCCCGGCACTTCGACTTCAAGCCGCCGCGCACCGAGGACTTCGACGGTGTCTGGGCCTCGGCGGCCGGCTGCATGCGCAACTACCTGCTGCTGGCCGAGCGGTCCCGCGCCTTCCGGGCCGACCCCGAGGTGCGGGCCGCGCTCGCCGCCTCCCGCCTGCCCGAACTGGCGCTGCCCACGGCCGGGGACGGCCTGGCCGGGCTGCTGGCGGACCGCTCCGCCTTCGAGGAGTTCGACGTGGACGCCGCCGCCGGGCGCGGCATGGCCTTCGAGCAGCTGGACCAGCTCGCCCTGGAGCACCTCCTCGGCGCCCGCTGACCGCAGCCGTGAAGACCGAGCCGGGTCGTGCCGCCCGCACGACCCGGCTCGGCGCGCGTCCGACCGGACGCCGATGGGAAACGCAGCGGGGCCCCGCCCACCACCGCACGGGCGGGCGGGGCCCGGGTCTCACGCCTCGAACGGCAGCTCGGCCTCGGCCGTGCCGGCCGGGCCGACGTGCAGCGGGCCGTCCGGGCCGCCGATCCGCAGCTGCCACGGGTGCGGGCTGTCCGTGGTCACCCGGATCCGGTCGCCGGTGCGGCGCAGCTGGAAGCGGGCGGTCTCGCCGGGGTCGTCGGCGCGCGGGATCACGACGGTGCGCTCGACGCCGTCCGCGAAGGCGTGCACCCGCAGTTCGACGCCCTCGGCCCAGGCGGAGACCGGGCGCTGGTCGTCCACGCCGAGCGGGATGACGGAGTCGGGGCGGGCCAGCAGCGGCAGGGTGCGGAAGCCGTGCTGTTCGGGCACCCAGCGCGGGCCGGTGACCTGGTCGCCGGTGAGGAAGTTGGTCCAGGTCCCCTCGGGCACGTAGGACCACCAAGGCCCTGTTCGACCACCTGAAGAAGGAGGGCTTCCGCAGCGTCCGGATCCCGGTCACCTGGTACACCCACCAGTCCGACACCGCCCCGTACACCGTCGACGCGACGTACCTGAACCGCGTCAAGCAGGTGGTCGACCTGGCCCTGGCCGACGGCCTCTACGTCGAGATCAACGTGCACCACGACTCGTGGAAGTGGATCGCCAACATCGCCACCGACCACGACAAGGTGATGGCGCGCTTCAACTCCACCTGGCAGCAGATCGCCGCCACCTTCAAGGACGAGCCGCGCACGCTGCTCATGGAGAGCGTCAACGAGCCGGTCATCAACAACGCGACCGACGCCCAGAGGACCCAGTACATGAACGAGCTCAACACCTCGTTCCACTCCATCGTCCGCAGCTCCGGCGGCCGGAACGCCGACCGCCTGCTCGTCCTGCCCACCCAGGGCTGCACCCCGTCCCAGCCCCTCATGGACGACCTGAACGCGGAGATCGCCTCCCTGCACGACCCCAACCTGGTGGCCACCGTGCACTACTACGGCTACTACCCGTTCAGCGTGAACATCGCGGGCGGCACCAGCTACGACGCCCAGAACCAGAAGTACCTGGCCGACACCTTCGCCCTGATGAGGAGCGAGTTCGTCAGCAAGGGGATCCCGGTCTACCTCGGCGAGTACGGCCTGCTCAGCGAGCCCAACTCCGGCACCGTCGAGCACGGCGAGATGCTGAAGTACTACGAGGACCTGAACTACCACGCCCGGCTCAACGGCGTCACCAGCGCCCTCTGGGACGACGCCAACTACCTGGACCGCACCGCCCTGAAGTGGCGCGAGCCCGACCTGATGGCCCTGATCAAGACGTCCTGGACCACCCGCTCGGGAACGGCCTCCACCGACAACCTCTTCCTGCCGAAGTCCGGCCCGATCCCGGCGCAGACCATCACGCTCAACCGCAACGGGCAGCGTTTCGCGGGCCTGTGGCAGGGCGACCTGCCGCTCGCCCCCTCACGCGACTACACGCTGAACGGCGACCAGCTGACCCTCACCTCCGCCGCACTCACCCGGCTGGCCGGCGACCGCGCCTACGGGGAGAACGCGACCCTCCAGGTCCGCTACGCGCAGGGCCGGCCCTGGCAGCTCCACGTGATCTCCTTCGACAAGCCGGCGGTGTCCGCCGCCACCGGGACCACCACCGCGCTCACCATCCCCACCCGGTTCAACGGGGACCAGCTGGCGACCATGGAGGCCAGGTACGCCGACGGCAGCAACGCCGGCTCGGCGAGCTGGACGCCGTTCCAGGCGTTCAACACGGCCTTCGCGCCGGACTACGCGGGCAACGCCCTGGTGCTCAAGCCCGACTTCCTCGACGCGCTCAAGGACGGCACCCCGGCCACGCTCACCTTCCACATCTGGAGCGGCGCCACCGTCACCTACCGGGTGACCAAGTCCGGCACCACGGTGACCGGCACCGCCGCCTGACCCGCCGCGTCCTCCTCGGCCCGGCTGCCGCCCCGACAGCCGGGGCCCTTCATGCCTCCGAGGTGCACCCGTGTTCCCGCTGCGCCCGCGCGTCCTGTTCGGCGCCGCCCACTACCACGAGTACCAGCCGTACGAGCGGTTCGAGGAAGACCTCGACCTGCTGGCCGAGGCCGGCCTGAGCGCGAAGGGGTGGTGGACCCCGCCGGGTCCACCACCCCTTCGCTGTCCGCCCGGTGACGGCTCCGCTGCTCCGCTAGCCGGCCGAGAAGCAGTACACCGTCATCGAGCGGAACTCCTCCCCGGGGCGCAGGACGGTGGAGGGGTACGCGGGGCGGTTCGGCGAGTCCGGGAAGTGCTGGGTCTCCAGCGCGACGCCCGCGTACGCGCGGTACGGACGGCCGGAGGGGCCGCTCAGCGTGCCGTCGAAGTGGTTGCCGGTGTAGACCTGCAGCCCCGGCTCAATGGTCAGGCACTCGACCCGCCGGCCGCTGGCCGGGTGGCTCAGCACGGCGGCCCGCCGGAAGCCGGTCCCGTCCAGGATCCAGTTGTGGTCGAAGCCGGCCCCGGCCCGGCGGATCTGGCGGTCCTCGTCGACGACGCGGTCCCCGATCCGCCGGGCCTCGCGCAGGTCGAAGGGCGTGCCCAGGACGGGCTCGGCGGGCCCGATCGGGATCAGCCCGGCGTCCACCGGGAGGTAGCCGCGGGACTCGACGCGCAGCAGGTGGTCGAGCACCGTGCCGTGGCCCTCACCGGCCAGGTTGAAGTACGCGTGGTTGGTGAGGTTGACCACCGTCGGCGCGTCCGTGGTCGCGCGGTAGCCGATCCACAGTCGGCCGTCCGGGTGGAGCAGGTACGTCACCTCGACGGTGAGCGCTCCCGGGAACCCCTGGTCGCCGTCCGGGCTGTGCAGCCGCAGGCGCACTCCGGCCCGTCGGCCCTCCCGGACGGGCACGCCGTCCCAGAGCCGGGTGGCGAAGCCGTCCGTTCCGCCGTGCAGGGTGTGGCCGGTCGGCTGGGTGGTGAGCCGGTGCGTGGTGCCGTCGAGGGGCAGGACGCCGCCGGCGATCCGGTTGGCGTAGCGGCCGACCGTCGCGCCGAGGTACGCACCCTCCCCGAGCATGTCCTCGACGCGCTCGCAGCCGAGGACGACGTTCGCCCGCCGCCCGTCCCGGTCCGGCGCGTGCAGGGCCTGGAGCCGGGCGCCCAGGCTGAGCACCTCCGCCCGCACCCCGTCCGGCGAGCCGATGGTCCAGCGGGTGACGGGCCGCCCGTCCGGCAGCGTCGCGGCGACGCCCTGGGAGACCGTCAGTTCGGTCGGGGACACGAGGGCGTCGTTCGGCACGGGGGTGCTCCGTTCCTTGCGGGCTGCGGGCTGTACGGGCTGCGGGCTGTACGGGCTGCGGGCTGTACGGGGTGCGGGCTTGGAGCTGTCCAGGGTACGGGGTGCGGGCCGGCGGGCTGCGGGCCGGCGGGCTGTGCGGGGTCAGAACCCCTGGGCCAGGCGGTGGTAGGCCTGGTTCCAGCGCAGCTCCTGGGTGAACCGCCGGAGGTTGGTGTCGTCGTCGATCACCAGCAGTTCGACGCCGAGCATCTCGGCGAGGTCGTCGAGCTCCTCGGTGCCGACCGCGCCGGAGAGCACGGTGTGGTGCGGTCCGCCGGCCGTCAGCCAGGCCTCGGTGGAGGTGTGCAGGTCCGGACGCGGCTTCCAGACCGCGCGGGCGACCGGCAGGTGGGGCAGCGGCGCCGGCGGCGCGACCACGTCCACCTCGTTGGCGACCAGCCGGAACCGGTCGCCGAGGTCCGCGAGGCCGACCACGACCGCCGGGCCCGGCTCGGCGTCGAAGACCAGGCGGACCGGGTCCTCCCGCCCGCCGATGGACAGTGGGTGGATCTCGCAGGAGGGGGTGCCGGCCGCGATGCTCGGGCAGACCTCCAGCATGTGCGCGCCGAGGATCAGCTCGCGGCCGAACTCCAGGTGGTAGGTGTAGTCCTCCATGAAGGAGGTGCCGCCGGCCAGTCCGCCGGCGGTCACCTTGAGGGTGCGCAGCAGGGTGGCGGTCTTCCAGTCGCCCTCGCCGCCGAAGCCGTAGCCGTCCGCCATCAGCCGCTGCACGGCGAGGCCGGGCAGCTGGCGCAGCCCGCCGAGGTCCTCGAAGTTGGTGGTGAAGGCCTTGAAGCCGCCCTGCTCCAGGAAGCCGCGCAGGCCGAGTTCGATGCGGGCCGCGTAGCGCAGCGCCCCGTGGCGCTCGCCGTCCGCCCGCAGCTCGGGCGCGAGGCGGTAGCTGTCCTCGTACTCCTTGACCAGCGCGGTGACGTCGCCGTCGTCCGTCGCGTCCACGGCGGCGACGAGGTCGTTGACGCCGTAGGTGTTGACGGAGACGCCGAAGCGGAGCTGGGCCTCGACCTTGTCGCCCTCGGTGACGGCGACGTCGCGCATGTTGTCGCCGAAGCGGGCGAGCTTGAGGCTGCGCAGTTCGGCGCGGCCGGCGGCGGCGCGGGCCCAGGTGGCGATCCTGGAGGACACGGCGGGGTCGCTGACGTGCCCGGCGACGGTCTTGCGCGCGATCCCGAGGCGGGACTGGATGTAGCCGAACTCGCGGTCGCCGTGGGCGGCCTGGTTCAGGTTCATGAAGTCCATGTCGATGGTCTGCCAGGGCAGGTCGACGTTGGCCTGGGTGTGCAGGTGGAGCAGCGGCTCCTGCAGGGCGTCGAGGCCCGCGATCCACATCTTGGCCGGGGAGAAGGTGTGCATCCAGGCGATCAGGCCGATGCAGTCGTCCGCGGAGTTGGCCTCCAGGCACACCCGGCGGATGGCGCCGGCGTCGGTGAGGACGGGCTTCCAGACCACCTCGACGGGCAGTGCCGCGTCGCGGTTCAGGGCTTCGGCGATGCGCTGGGACTGCTCGGCGACCTGGCGCAGCGTCTCCTCGCCGTAGAGCCCTTGGCTGCCGGTCAGGAACCAGACCTGGCGTCCGTCCAGTGGCTTCTTCACGGGGTGGCTCCTTACCGGGCCTGGGGCTGGCCGTAGACGTTCTGGTAGCGGTGGTTGAGGCTGTCGATGTCCGCCTGGGCGATCGGCAGGGGCTCGCCGAGCTGGCGGGAGAGGTGGACGGTGCGGGCGACGTCCTCGCACATCACGGCGGCCTTGACGGCGGCCCTGGCGTCCTTGCCGATGGTGAAGACGCCGTGGTTCTGCATCAGGACGGCGGGCGAGCGGTGGCCCCGGAGGGTGTCCACGATGCCGCGACCGATCGAGTCGTCGCCGATCAGGGCGAACGGGCCGACCGGGATCTCGGCGCCGAACTCGTCGGCCATCGCGGTCAGGACGCAGGGGACGGCCTCGCCGCGGGCCGCCCAGGCGCAGGCGTAGGTGGAGTGGGTGTGGACCACCCCGCCGACCTCGGGCATGGTGCGGTAGACGTAGGCGTGCGCGGCGGTGTCGGAGGAGGGCGCGTGCTCGCCCTCGACGACCTTGCCGTCCAGGTCGCAGACGATCATGTTCTCGGGCGACAGCTCGTCGTAGGAGACGCCGCTGGGCTTGATCACGAGCAGGTCCTCGCCGGGGACGCGGGCGGAGACGTTGCCGGCGGTCCAGACCACCAGGCCGTAGCGGACCAGCTCCTGATGGAGGTCGCTGACCTGGCGGCGGATCAGGTCGACCGTCGTGCCGGTGGTTTTGTTCGCGTTCACAGGGCCTCGCTCGGGGTGGTGAGGGCGGCGTTGCGGATGTCGCGCAGGCGGTGCAGCAGCTTGTCGGCGCCGAGTCCGAAGTGGTCGTGCAGGGCGCGGTATTCGGCGAAGAGGCGGTCGTACGCGTCGGCGGCGGCCGGGTCGGTCCGGTAGGCGCCCTGCCGCACCCGGCCCATGGCGGCGGCCGCGGTCCGGACGTCCGGGTACGCCCCGGCGGCGACGGCCGCGTGGATCGCGGAGCCGAGCGCCGGGCCCTGCTCGGACTCGGCGACCGAGACCGGGCGGCGCAGCACGTCGGCGTGGATCTGCATCAGCAGGGCGTTCTTCTTGAGCCCGCCGGTGACGATGAACTCGGTGACGGGGACGCCGCCCTGCTCCAGGGCCTCGACGATGACCCGGGTGCCGAAGGCGGTGGCCTCCAGCAGGGCGCGGTAGACGTCCTCGGGGCGGGTGGCCAGGGTGAGTCCGACGATCACGCCGGAGAGGTGGTGGTCGACCAGGGTCGAGCGGTTGCCGTTCATCCAGTCGAGCGCCACCAGGCCGTGCGCGCCCACGGGTTGGTCGGCGGCCTTGCGGGTGAGCAGCCGGTGCAGGTCCTCGCCGTTCGCCTCGGCCTCGGCCAGGTAGTCGGCGGGCACGCCCTGGCGCAGCCACCAGGCGAGGATGTCGCCGACGGCGCTCTGGCCCGCCTCGTAGCCGTAGGAGCCGGTGACGATGCCGTCCTCGACCACGCCGCAGATGCCGGGGACGTCGGCGAGGGTGGCGCCGTTGACCACGTGGCAGGTGGAGGTGCCCATGATGGCGAGGAGTCGGCCGTTCTCGACGGCCCTGGCCGCGGGGGCGGCCACGTGGGCGTCGACGTTGCCGGCGGCGACCGCGATGCCGGCGGGAAGGCCGGTCCACCGCGCCGCTCGGGCGCTGAGCGAGCCGACCCGCGAGCCGAGCGGGGAGAGCGGGTGTTCCAGGCGGGTGCGGGCGAAGTCCGCGAAGTCCGGGTGGAGCGCGGCGAGGTAGTCCTCGCTCGGGTAACTCCCGTCCTGGTGAATGCCCTTGTAGCCGGCCGTGCAGGTGTTGCGGCTCTCCGCGCCGGTGAGCTGCCAGACGATCCAGTCGGCGGCCTCGATCCAGCGCTCGCACGCGGCGTAGACGGCCGGGTCCTCCTCCAGCACCTGCAGCGCCTTGGCGTACTGCCACTCGGCCGAGATCCGGCCGCCGTACCGGGAGATCCACTTCTCGCCGCGGGCGTGGGCCAGCGCGTTGATCCGGTCCGCCTGGGGCTGCGCGGCGTGGTGCTTCCAGAGCTTGGGCCAGGCGTGCGGGCGGGAGGCCCAGTCGGGGGTCTCGGCCAGCGGGGTGCCGTCCGCGAGCACGGGCAGGACGGTGCAGGCGGTGAAGTCGGTGGCGATGCCGATGACCTGGGCGGGGTCGACTCCGGCGGCGGTGAGCGCGGCCGGGACGGCGGTGCGCAGCACCTCGCGCCAGTCCGCCGGGTGCTGCAGCGCCCAGTCGGGCGGGAGCGGGCGGCCGGTGCCGGGCAGCTCGTGCTCGATGACGGCGTGCGGGTAGTCGTGGACGGCGGTGCCCAGTTCCTCGCCGTCCCGGACCCGGACCACCACGGCGCGGCCGGAGAGCGTGCCGAAGTCGACGCCGACGACGTACCGGTCGGCCCGATCGGCCTGGTCCGTCTGATCGGCCGGGTCGGCCTGATCGGTCCGGTCGGCGTCGGGAGTAGCAGGGATCACGGTCACGTGCTCATCCTTCGTACGCGAGGCCTGCGTTGTGACCTGTCGCCGGTGCGTCCTCGACCGGGGCAGGGCGGACGGCACCGGCGACAGGCTTCGTTCCGCTACCTCTCCCTCAGAAGAACGGAACGTTTGACCGCCGGCCGGGCGCACGGAAGCGGGAAGCAGTGGGCCCGGCCGGCGGAGCGGTGAGAAGCGTCATTGTTAACGCTCACGGAGATTGTTAGCGCTAACAAACGACGTGTCAAGGGAAGTCCACGGGCGGAACCCGAGACACCGGGAGCTCAGCGGTCGGGTCGAGCCGGGGTCGGCCGGGGTCGGGTCGCGTCGGGTCGCCGAGCCGCGGAGCGGCTACGCGCCACCGGCTCAGCGCCATGCGGGCGGGCCGACGCTGCGCCGCACCACCATCTCCGGGGTGATCTGCACGTGGGCCGGCGAGGGCGCGGCCCCCTCCAGCTCCCCGACGAGGAGTTCCAGGGCCCGCCTGCCGAGTTCACCGAAGTCCTGCCGCACCGTGGTCAGCGGCGGGGTGAAGTAGGCGGCCTCCGGAATGTCGTCGAAGCCGATGACGCTGATCTCGTGCGGCACCGACCGGGCGGCCTCGTGCAGGGCGCGCAGCAGGCCGAGGGCCATGTGGTCGTTGGCGCAGAACACGGCGGTGACGTCGTCCAGTCGGGCGAGCCGCAGCCCCGCCTGGTAGCCCGAGCGGGCGCTCCAGTCGCCGCGCTGCACCTCCGGCACGGGGGCGCCGGCCGCCCGCAGCGTGAGGCGCCAGCCCTCCTCCCGGTCCCGGCTCTCCAGCCAGTTGGCCGGCCCCGCCACGTGGTGCACGGTGCGGTGGCCCAGGTCCAGCAGGTACCCGGTGGCCTCGCCGGCGCCGTAGCCGTTGCTCACCGAGACCATGGGCACATGGGTCTGGTTGCCCGAACCCACCGCGACGAGCGGCACCGAACTCGACAGCTTGGCCAACGGGCTGACGGAGGAGGTCTGCGGCGCGATCACCACCACGCCCTCCACCCCCTGGTCGCGCAGCCGGTCGACGGCCTCCTGGACCGAACGGCCGTCCAGGGAACGCAGACTGGTCACGCTCACGAAGTACCCGGCGCTGCGCGCGGCCCGCTCGATGCCGTCCAGCATCGAGGCGGGGCCGTACAGGGTCGAGTCGAAGCTGACCACCCCGAGGGTCTGCGACCGGCGGGTGACCAGCGTGCGGGCGGCGGAGTTGGGCCGGTAGTCCAGTTCCCGTATGGCGGCCAGCACCCGGTCCCGGGTGTCCGGCCGGACGTGCGGGGCGCCGTTGAGCACCCGGGACACGGTCTGGTGGGAAACGCCCGCCAGTTTCGCCACGTCCGCCATCACGGGCTGGCGCTGTTCCGTCCCGGCGCTATCGGTTCCCACTCGCAGTCCCCTCCTCGGCTGTGGACCACAGTACGCGACCAGGTCCAGGCCAATCCGTCACCCTCGGTTCAACCGGCGGTTTCTCTTCATACCAGCCGCGCAGGCTGCTGACATGTGCCAATATCGCCAAGTTAACGCTCACACCTCCTCCATGGAGGCGGTTTCCCCGTCGCCGCCCCGCGCCCCGCCGCCCTCGCCGCCCCACCGTCCGCAGGCCGACTACGGGCCGACTGCGGCCGGGCCCCGGCTCCGCGGGGACGCGGTGCCGGGGCCCGGCCGGGTGCGCCGGGGCCTACCCGAGGGCCCACTTCTGGTTGTCGCCGCCCCAGCAGCTCCACAGCTGGACGGGCGTGGCGTCGGCGGTGAGCCCCCCGGAGACATCGAGGCAGCGGCCGGACGGGACGCCGGTCACGCTGCCGTCCGAGTTGAACTGCCACTTCTGGTTGGCACCGCCGTTGCAGGGCCAGGTCACCACCTTGGTGCCGTCCGCCGTGCCGGCGCCGTACGCGTCCAGGCACAGGGTGCTGCCGGCGATGTTCACCGTGAGCTGCCCGTCCGCGGTGCGGGTCCAGGTCTGGTTCGCGCCGCCGGAGCAGCCGTAGATCTGCGCCTGCAGCCCGGGCGTGCTGGAGGCGTTGGGGACGTCCAGGCACTTGCCCGAGCCGGTGCCGCGCAGCGCCCCCGTGGCGGGCCCCGAGGAGGTGGCGTAGCCGGCGGCGACGATGTTGTCCTGGACGGCGTTCTCGGTGACCTCGGACGGGTAGCCGGAGGTCATCACGCCCTCGTAGAAGGTGCCTCGGGCGCCGTTGCTGTTGTCGCCGCCGATGCCGAGGATGATCGCGCCCTCCTTGTGCATCGGGTTGTAGCCCGACGCGTTCGGGCGCGGCCCGGAGTAGAACGTCGACAGCCCGCCGGACTGGGCGTCGCCGGCGCGGATCGCCCACTGGTTCGGCGCGCCCTTGACCATGGCCGTCAGGTAGCGGTGGTTCACCGTCGGGTCGTTGGCGTTGTAGCCCGGGTTGGCCCCGGAGAACAGGCCGTTCTCCAGGTCGGCCATCACCCAGGGCCCGGGGCCGCTGCCGTAGCCCCAGACCTTGATGGCGCCGAAGTAGATCGCCTCCATGTGACCGTTGCCGGTGTCGGTGCTGCTCGTCTCGGCGTTGCCGTAGTCGAAGCAGCAGCCGCCGTTGGCGTGGCTGCCGTCGAGGATCGCGTACATCCCCTCGGGCTGGTCGCCGGTCGCGACGCCCGAGGTGTGGTTGTTGCGGTAGCCGGTGCCCGGCGCGACGTACACGCCGTAGGCCCGGTGGCCGTTCAGCGTGGTGGGCGCCAGGGTGGCGTCCGCGAGGTTGTCCGGGCCGGGCGCGGCCCCGCCGCCGGGTGCCTGGGTGAGGTGGTTGCCCCGGCCGCTCTGGTCGTAGATCACGGTGATCACGCAGCTGGTGCCGGCGCAGAAGGCGTCCTGCGCGGCGGCGTCGGCGTAGCCGCCGGTGCTCAGGGCGCCGATGTTCTTCAGCGCCTGGTCCGACGAGCGCCGGACCTGGTAGAGCGGCCCGCCGTACCCGGCGTACAGGGCGCGGGTGGTGCTGTGCGCGGCCACGCAGGGCGTGCCGCCGGCGGCGTAGATGTCGCACGGTCCCTGGGTGGCCGCCTGGGCCACGCCGCTCGTCGCGGTGGCGCCCGCCAGGGCGCCGACCAGGACGGCGAGGGCCGCCCCGGCCCGGGCGAGGCGGCGCAGCGCGCCGCGTCCCCGGGTCGTTCCGTTGTCGTCACTCATGGTGCCTCCCTGCTCATCGTTGAGCGCGGCCAGAAAGGAAAGTGAGCGCTAACAATCCGCCCCGGGGCAGCACTCTTCAGCCCCGGGCCGGAGGTGGAGGGTTCCTGGACCGGTGACAGTGCCGCACCGACCCTGTGCCGTCAAGGCTTTTGACACATCGCACCGAGGAACGGCCGGTCAGGCCCGCCGGGCTGTCGGTCCGTCATCCCAGCTCGGTTGCACGGAGGTTGACGCTGGCCAATGTGAGCGCTCACACTCCACTCCGGCGCAACCGAGCACGGCTGCCGGTTCGCCGCGCCTTTCACCTGCTCCCCCACCCACCGGCAGCGATCGAGAGGAACCACCACATGCGCGCACCCATCCGCCGACGCCCCCGGACCGTCCGCGTCGCGTCCGCCGCGCTCGCCGTCCTGGCCCTGGCCGTCGGCTGCAGCAAGCAGGGCGCCGGCGACTCCGGCACCCCCGCCGGCGGCTCCTCGGCCGCCGCGCCCGCGATCCAGGGCGACATCACCTTCAACGACGACAACCTGACCCGCCTCGACGCCGCGCTCAAGGCCACCCTCCAGGGCAAGGACCTCTCCCGGCTGGACCTGGCCATGGTGGTCAACGTCTCCGTGGACTACTGGAACGCCGGCAAGGCCGGCTTCACCAAGGGCCTCGCCGACCTCGGGGTCAAGGGCACCTTCCAGGCCCCGGCGAACGGCCGCCTGGACCAGCAGCTGTCCATCCTCCAGACCCTGCGCGGCCAGGACATCTCCGCCTTCTCGCTCTCCGCGATCGACCCGACCGCCGTCAAGTCGCCCATCCAGTCCGCCGGTTCGGCCGGCATACCGGTCCTCGCGATCGACTCGCCGCTGCCCGCCGAGGACGGCGCCGCGCTCTACCTCGGCACGCCCAACTACCAGGCCGGCAAGCGCGCGGGCGAGGCGATGAGGACCGCGCTGGGCGGCCACGGCAAGGTCGTGGTGCTGGTGGGCTCGCTGACCGCCTCCAACGCCGTCGAACGCATCCAGGGCTTCGAGGACGCGCTCAAGGGCACCGACATCAAGGTGTCCAACAAGCTCGCCGACAACATGGACGCGGCCAAGGCCCTCACCAACGCGCAGACCGCGATCCAGACCGACCCGGGCGTGACCGGCCTGTACGGCGTCTACTCCTACGACGGCCCCTCGGCCGCCCAGGCGGTGCAGGCCGCCGGCAAGGCCGGGAAGGTCAAGGTGGTCTCGGACGACAGCGACGCCCAGACCCTGACGTTCATCCAGCAGGGCGTCATCCAGGCGACCGTCGTCCAGTCGCCCTACCAGCAGGGCTACACCGGCGCCTACCTGCTGGCCGCCCTCAAGGTCCTCGGCAAGGACGCCACGCTGGCCGTCGTCAAGCCGTTCCTGGAGCCAGACGGCAGCACCCTGAGCTCCGGCGTGGGCGTGGTGACCCCGGACAACCTGGCCGACTTCCGGGCCAAGCAGGCCCAGCTCGGCATCACCGGATGACCGGGCCAGCCGCCCCCGCGGCCGCCCGTCCGGCCGCGGCCCTGCGCGAGGTGCGCAAGAGCTACGGGCCGGTCACCGTGCTGGACATCCCGGAGCTCGACCTGATGCACGGTCAGATCACCTGTGTGGTCGGGGAGAACGGCGCCGGGAAGTCGACCCTGATGGGCGTGCTGTCCGGCACCGTCTCCCCCACCGCCGGGGAGGTCCTGGTCGCGGACCGCCCGCTCCAGCCGGGGCGGCCCGACCACGCGAAGGCGCTCGGCGTCAGCCTGGTGGCGCAGGAGTTCCCGCTGGTGGGCCGCCTCAGCGTGGCCGAGAACCTGCTGCTCGGCCGGCGCACCCGGTCCGCCCCCGGTGCGGGGAGGCTGCGCCGGGCCCTGTTCGACCGCGCCGGCACCCGGCGCGAGGCCCGCGAACTGCTCGCGGACATCGGCGTCGAGGGCATCGACGTCGACCGGCCGGTCGAGCAACTTCCCGTTCCGCTGCGGCAGATGATCGAGATCGCCAAGGCCTGGGGCAACCGGCCGCTGGTCCTGATCCTGGACGAGCCGACCTCCTCGCTCGGGCCGGTCGAGGCCGGGAAGGTCCTCGCCCTCGCCCGGCGCCACGCCGCGGACGGCGGCGCGGTGCTGTTCATCGGCCACCGGCTGGACGAGGTCCGGGACATCGCCGACCGGGTCGTGGTGCTGCGCGGCGGCCGCCTGGTCGCGGACCTCGGCCCGGCCGAGGCCACCGAGGCGCGGCTGATCCGCGAGATGGTCGGCGGCGAGCTCGCCCGCGACGCGGCCGTGCGCCCCGTCCCGGCGGCGGCCCGCACCGTCCTGACCGCCCGGGGGCTGACGGCGGACGGCCTCGGCCCGGTCGACCTGGACCTGCGGGCCGGCGAGATCGTGGGCGTGGCCGGACTGATGGGCTCGGGCCGCAGCCGGCTCCTGCACACCCTGATGGGCGCGCAGCCGCGCACCGGCGGCGAGGTCGAACTGGGCGGGCGCCGCTTCCGCCCGCGCCACCCCGCCGACGCCGTCGCCGCGGGCATCGGCCTGGTGCCGGAGGACCGCAAGGAGCAGTCCCTGCTGCTGGCGCACCCGGTGCGCTGGAACGCGACCCTGGCCACCCTCCGGCGCGACTCCTGGCACGGCGTGCTCACCCCCGGCGGCGACCGTGCGCGCTCACAACGGATCGTGGACGGCCTGGGCGTCCGGCTGCACAGCCAGGAGCAGCCGATCGGCGACCTGTCCGGCGGCAACCAGCAGAAGGTCGTGTTCGGGCGCTGGCTGCACGCCACCCCCGACGTGCTGCTGCTCGACGAACCCACCCGCGGCGTCGACGTGGGGGCCAAGGCCGAGATCTACCGGCTCATCGACCGGGCCGCGGCGGACGGGCTCGCCGTCCTGGCCGCCTCGTCCGAACTGGAGGAACTGCTGTGGATCTGCCACCGGATCCTCGTGATGGCCCACGGACGGATCGTCGCGGACCTTCCGCGCGAACACTTCGGCAAGGAGCGGATCATGACAGCGGCCACCAGCCGGCCGGAGCCGGCGGCGCACGGGGAGGGTTCCGCATGAGCGCCGAGACCGCTCCCGCCCGCCGGTCCACGGCGGCGCCGGCCCGGAGCCGGCTGCGCGCGCTGGTCGACACCCCGGAGGTGGGCGTCGTCCTCGCCTGCGTCGCCGTGTTCGCGGCGCTCGCGCTGGCCCGGGACACCTTCGCCAGCGCCGTCAACCTCCAGGGCATGGGCGCCGACCTGGCCCAGTACGGGCTGATCGCGATCGGCGAGTCGCTGGTCATCCTGACCGGCGGCATCGACCTGTCGGTGGGCGCCCTGCTGGGCACCAGCGTGATCCTGATGTCCTGGTTCAACGTCCGGGCCGGCCTGCCCGCGGGTCTGGCCGTCCTGGCCACCCTGGGCATCGCCGGCCTGGTCGGCCTGCTCCACGGACTGGCCGTCACCCGGCTGCGGATGCCGCCGTTCGTGGTCACGCTCGTCACCTACACCGTGGCCCAGGGCGTGACCCTGGCGATCACCTCCGGCACCTCGATCGTCGGCATCTCGCCGTTCTTCGGCGACGTCGGCCAGAGCTACCTGGCCCAAGTCCCGGTGCCGCTGGTGCTGTTCGCGGTGGTCACCGCCGCCGCGTGGTTCTTCCTGGAGCGCACCTACGCCGGGCGGCAGGTCTACGCGGTCGGCGGCAACCCCGAGGCGGCCCGGCTGGCCGGCATCCGCGGCGACCGGCGGGTGGTCTCGATGTACGTGACGTCCTCGCTGGTGTCGGCCTTCGCCGGGATGCTCGTGCTGGGCCGGATGGGGGTCGGCTCCGCCAGCGGCGTCGGCGTCGGCTGGGAGCTCTCGGCGATCGCGGCCGCGGTGATCGGCGGGGTCAGCCTGACCGGAGGGCAGGGGCGCGTGCTGGGGATCGTCGCCGGCGCCGTCCTGCTGGAGCTGATCAACAACGGGCTGACGACACTTCAGATCAACTCCAACTACACCGACATCGTGCTCGGTTGCGTCCTCGGCCTGGCCATCACGGCCGACCGGCTGCGCGCCAGGCGGGTGGCCAGGAGGTCCTGAGCCCTCGATCGCCCCGGCCCGCCCCCGCCCTGCCCCGGCGGGGGCTCCGCCGCGCCCCGGCGGGGGCTCCGCCGCACCCCGGCAGGGGTTCCGCCCGCCCCGCCGGCCCGGCACCTCACCGTGCCGGCCGCCGCGCTCACGGGCAATTCGCCGAACGTTCATCGAAGGCGGTCCCGGAGAACCTTCCCGCAGATGGAGCGCACCCGGAGTGCCGACCGGGCGGGGCACCGCGATCCAACGGTGATCCAAGAGCCCTTGACGCCAAACTTGTTAGCGTTAACACTTCATGTCACGCCAGGCCAGAGCTACCGTCATCCCGACGTTCCACAGCACGCGGGACCGCTCCGGCCGGCCCCGCTCGACCGCTCCCGGTCGCCCATCCAGGGGCGCATCGTCCCGGTCGCGGAACATCATCACTGGAGGAACTGTGCGGAAGCTTTCAGCAGGCCTCGTCGCGGTGGGCCTGGCGCTCTCGCTGGCGGCCTGCGGGCAGAGCGCCAACGGAGTCGGCGACGGGGCGGCCAAGGGCGACGCCAAGGGCGGACTCGTCGGCATCGCGATGCCGACCAAGTCGTCGGAACGCTGGATCAACGACGGCACCAACATGGTCAAGGAGTTCCAGGCCAAGGGCTACAGGACCGACCTGCAGTACGGCGACAACGTGGTGGAGAACCAGGTCGCCCAGGTGGAGAACATGATCACCAAGGGCGCCAAGCTGCTGGTGATCGCCGCCATCGACGGCTCCTCCCTCACCAACGTGCTGCAGAAGGCCGCCGACGCGCACATCCCGGTCATCTCCTACGACCGGCTGATCCGGGGAACCCAGAACGTCGACTACTACGCGACCTTCGACAACTACAAGGTCGGCGTCCTCCAGGGCGGCTACATCGCCGACAAGCTCGGCCTCAAGGACGGCAAGGGGCCGTTCAACATCGAGCTGTTCGCCGGCTCGCCGGACGACAACAACGCCACCTTCTTCTTCAACGGCGCGATGAGCGTCCTCAAGCCGTACATCGACCAGAAGAAGCTGGTCGTGCAGAGCGGCCAGACCGACTTCAACCAGGTCGCCACGCTGCGCTGGGACGGCGGCCTCGCCCAGTCCCGCATGGACAACCTGCTGAGCAAGGCCTACACCGGCGCCCACGTCGACGCCGTGCTGTCGCCGTACGACGGCATCTCGATCGGCATCCTCTCCTCGCTCAAGGGCGTCGGCTACGGCAACGCCAAGTCCCTGCCCGTCGTCACGGGCCAGGACGCCGAGCTGGCCTCGGTGAAGTCGATCATCGCGGGCGAGCAGACCCAGACCGTCTACAAGGACACCCGCCAACTCGCCAAGGTCGCCGTCCAGATGGGCGACGCGCTGCTGACCGGCGGGAAGCCCGAGGTCAACGACACCACCCAGTACAACAACGGCGCGAAGGTCGTCCCGGCCCAGCTGCTCCAGCCGGTCAGCGTCGACAAGGACAACTACCAGAAGGTCCTGGTCGATAGCGGCCAGTACACCGCGGACCAGCTCAAGTAGCCGGTGGGGCCCCGTTCGCGGGGCCCCACGCCGAACCGGCGGCGCGGCGGCGCCCGGGTCGATCCCCGGGCGCCCGAGGGCTCCCCCACCGCACCGCCCCGATCGATACGGACGCACACCCATGGCCGGACCCGTTCTCGAAATGCGGTCGATCAGCAAGTCGTTCCCCGGTGTCAAGGCGCTCTCCGAAGTCAACCTGAGCGTCGCCGCCGGCGAGGTGCACGCCATCTGCGGTGAGAACGGCGCCGGCAAGTCCACCCTGATGAAGGTGCTCAGCGGGGTCTACCCGCACGGCAGTTACGAGGGCGAGATCCTCTTCGAGGGCGAGCCCTGCCGGTTCAGGGACATCCGGGCCAGCGAGCAGCGCGGCATCGTGATCATCCACCAGGAGCTCGCCCTGGTGCCGTACCTGTCCATCGCCGAGAACGTCTTCCTGGGCAACGAGCACGCCACCCGGGGCATCATCAGCTGGCACCGGACGCTCACCCACGCCGCCGACCTGCTCCGGCAGGTCGGTCTGGTCGAGAGCCCGCACACCCGGATCGCCGACCTCGGCGTGGGCAAGCAGCAACTGGTCGAGATCGCCAAGGCGTTGGCCAAGAAGGTCAAGCTGCTCATCCTGGACGAGCCGACCGCCGCGCTGAACGACGAGGACAGCCGCAAGCTCCTCGACCTGATCCTGGAGCTCAAGGCGCAGGGCATCTCCTGCATCATCATCTCGCACAAGCTCAACGAGATCGCCCGGGTCGCCGACGCCGTCACCATCCTGCGCGACGGGCGGACGATCGAGACGATCGCGATCGGCCCGGAGGGCATCTCCGAGGACCGGATCATCCGCGGCATGGTCGGCCGGGACCTGGAGCACCGCTATCCCGAACGCACCCCGGACGTCGGCGAGGTCGCCTTCGAGATCGAGGACTGGACCGTCCGGCACCCGATCGACCAGCAGCGCACCGTGGTGGACGGTGCCTGCCTGAACGTGCGGCGGGGCGAGATCGTCGGCATCGCGGGCCTGATGGGCGCCGGCCGCACGGAGCTCGCGATGAGCGTCTTCGGCCGCTCGTACGGGCGCTGGAGCCGCGGGCGGGTGCTGCTGCACGGCCGGGAGGTCCGCACCCGGACGGTGCCGGAGGCGATCGGGCACGGCATCGCCTACGTCACCGAGGACCGCAAGCACTTCGGCCTCAACCTGATCGACGACATCAGCCGGAACATCTCGCTGAGCGCGCTCGGCAAGGTCGCCCGGTACGGCCGGGTCGACCGGCACGAGGAGAGCAAGGTCGCCGAATCGTTTCGGCGGACCATGAACATCAAGGCCCCGAGCGTGTTCACCACGACCGGCACGCTCAGCGGCGGCAACCAGCAGAAGGTCGTCCTCAGCAAGTGGATCTTCGCCGAGCCGGAGGTGCTGATCCTCGACGAGCCCACCCGGGGCATCGACATCGGCGCCAAGGCGGAGATCTACACCGTCGTCGCCGAACTGGCCGCCCAGGGCAAGGCCGTGCTCGTCATCTCGTCCGAACTCCCCGAACTCCTGGGCCTGTGCGACCGGATCTACACCATGGCCGAAGGCCGGATCACCGGCGAGGTCGCCCGCGCCGACGCCACCCAGGAATCCCTCATGCGGCTCATGACCATGAGCTCCGCATCCAGCAACGAGCAGGTGTGAGGCATGGCCCAGACCGAGATCATCCCGGACTCCGCCCAGAACGTCCCCGAGCCCGGTCCGAGCCCGTCCGTCGGCTCCGTCCTGGCCCGCGCGCTGCGCGGCAACGTGCGACAGTACGGCATGCTGGTCGCGCTCGCGCTGATCGTGCTGCTGTTCCAGATCTGGACGGACGGCATCCTGCTCCAGCCGCTCAACATCACCAACCTGATCCAGCAGAACGGCTACATCCTCATCCTGGCGATCGGGATGATGATCGTCATCATCGCCGGGCACATCGACCTCTCGGTCGGCTCACTGGCCGCCTTCGTCGGGGCGGCCGCCGCGGTGATGATGGTCGAGCACCACGTGCCGTGGCCGGTGGCGATGGTGGTCGCGCTGGTGGTCGGCGCCCTCGCCGGGGCCTGGCAGGGCTTCTGGATCGCCTACCTCGGGATCCCGTCGTTCATCGTGACCCTCGCTGGCATGCTGCTGTTCCGCGGCGGCACCCAGATCCTGCTGCAGGGCCAGTCGGTGGCGCCGTTCCCCAAGGGCTTCCAGAGCATCAGCAGCGGCTTCCTCCCCGAGGTCGGCCCGCACACCGACTACCACAACCTCACCGTGCTGCTCGGCCTCGCGGTGCTGGCCGTCGCGCTCCTCCAGGAGCTGCGCGGCCGGCGGCAGACCGCCTCGTACGGGCTGGAGGTGCTCCCGCTCGGGCTGTTCCTGGTGAAGCTCGCCGTGATCACGGCGGCCGTGCTCGTGTTCACCCTGCTGCTGGCCAGCTACCACGGCGTGCCGATCGTGCTGCTGATCCTCGGCGCCCTGCTGGTCGGCTTCGGCTACCTGATGCGCAACTCGATCATCGGCCGGCACACGTACGCCATCGGCGGCAACGAGCCGGCGGCCAAGCTGTCCGGGGTGAAGAGCAAGCGGGTCGTCTTCCTCGCCTTCACCAACATGGGCGTCCTCGCGGCGCTGGCCGGGCTGGTCTTCGCCGCGCGGCTCAACGCCGGCACCCCGCAGGCCGGCGTCAACTTCGAACTGGAGGCGATCGCCGCCGCCTTCATCGGCGGCGCCTCCGCGAGCGGCGGCGTCGGCACCGTCCTGGGCGCGATCATCGGCGGCCTGGTGCTCGGCGTGCTGAACAACGGCATGTCGCTGGTCGGCGTCGGCACCGACTACCAGCAGGTGATCAAGGGCCTGGTGCTGCTCGCGGCGGTGGGCTTCGACGTCTACAACAAGCGCCGGGCCGGCTCCTGACGCCGGAGCACCCCTGACGCCCTCGCCCTCGGCCGTCCGCCATCGGACGGCCGGGGGCGAGGTGCGTTTCCGGCCCGGTCGGACTTCAGCGGGCCGGCAGCACCAGGACGAGCACGACGAGGGCCGGCCGACACCTGACCGGTCGTGCGGCGGGAGTGCCGGGGCAGGTGGACCGACATGTTGTTCAGGCGCCGGCCCAACCGTCGAGGCGGAGTGCCTCAGGGGCGCGCACACGTCCGCCGGGAAGTTCCTTCGACCGTGCGGCAACCCTTCCGCCCACGGCGGCAACTGACGGGTGACACCGAGGGCGAGACGCCCACGGGTCGTCCGATCCGCCGACCGCCGTCGCGCCCCGCCCGCCGTGGCGGGAGCGCGTCGGCGGGGCCGAAGCAAGGAGTAGCCCCCCATGAACGAGACGGATCCCGCGGCGAACGGCCGCGGTCGGCGGCGCGCCCGCCCGGCCGCCGGCGGTGTGCGGCGTCCCCGTGGGCGTCACCGCCGGCGCTGGACCACGCTGGGCCTGGCCCTGGGCGTGCCCGGCGTGCTCGGCCCGTACCTGCTGTTCGTGCAGGCCGACTCCAGGGCCGCGTCGGTGGATCCCGACGCCTACTACACGCTGGTGTCCGTCCGCAGCGACAAGGCGCTGGACGTGCCCGGGGCCGACACGGCCGACGGCGCCTGGATCCGGCAGATGAACCCCGCGGCCGGCGCCGCGAGCCAGCAGTGGCGGCTGCGGCTGACGGGGGACGGCTCCTACGAGCTGGAGAACCGCGGCAGCCACAAGGTCCTCGGGGTGCGCGGGAACTCCGCGCAGTCCGCCGCCGCGATCGAGCAGCAGACCGACCACGCCGCCCCCGCCCAGCAGTGGCGGATGCGGGACGTCGGCGACGGCACGGTGACCTTCGCCTCCGGCGCCAGCGGCCTGGTGCTGGACGTGTGGGGCGGCGGCAGCGACGAGGGCGTGCCGCTCATCCAGTACGCCGACCACGGCGGCTCCAACCAGCGGTGGCGGCTGGTCAAGGTGGCCGGCGCGGGCGGGTACACCTGGCACAACGCGCAGATCGTCGGCGGCGGGTTCGTCACCGGCCTGGTCTTCAACCCCTCCCGCAAGGACCTGCTGTACGCCCGGACGGACATCGGCGGCGCCTACCGCTGGGACGCGGCCGCCGGGCGGTGGACCTCGCTGACCGACTGGATCGGCGGCGGCGACTGGAACCTGCTCGGGATCGAGAGCCTGGCCACCGACCCGGTCGACCCGAACCGTCTCTACCTGGCCAGCGGCACCTACACCAACGACTGGGCGGGCAACGGCGCGATCCTGCGCTCCACCGACCAGGGCCGTACGTTCCAGCGCACCGACCTGCCGTTCAAGCTCGGCGGCAACGAGGACGGCCGCTCCATGGGCGAGCGGCTGGTGGTGGACCCCTCCGACAACCGCACGCTCTACCTGGGCACCCGCAAGAACGGGCTGTGGCGCAGCACCGACTACGGCGCGACCTGGAGCCAGGTCGGCGGCTTCCCCGTCAAGGACGGTGCCAGCAGCGGGGTCGGCCTGTCCTTCGTCACCTTCGGCCCGGCCGGCAGCAGGACGATCTACGTGGGGGCGGCCGACAGGTCGGCCTCGCTGTACCGCTCCACCGACGGCGGCGCCACCTGGCAGGCCGTCCCCGGGCAGCCGACCGGCCAACTGCCGCAGCACGGCGTGCTGTCCGGCGACGGCTCGCTGTACCTGACGTACACCGACGCGCCCGGCCCGAACGGGGTGACGGCCGGCTCGGTGTGGAAGTACGCGCCGTCCACCGGGGTCTGGAGGAACGTCTCGCCGTCCAGCGGCGGTTACGGCTTCGCCGGCCTGGCGGTGGACCCGCAGCACCCGGCCACCGTGATGGTCAGCACGCTGGACCGCTGGTGGCCCTCCGACGAGCTGTACCGCTCGACCGACGGCGGCGCCTCCTGGAAGGCGCTGGGCGCGAGCTCGCAGCGGGACGACTCGGCGGCGCCGTACGTGGGCACCGGCATCGGGCACTGGATGGGAGCGCTCACCATCGACCCCTTCGACTCCGGGCACGTGCTGTACGGCACCGGTTCGGGCATGTGGGGCAGCACCGACGTGACGGCGGCGGACAGCGGGCGCCCGACGCACTGGAACATCCCGGCCAAGGGTCTGGAGGAGACCGCGACGCTCGCGCTGGTCAAGCCGCCCGGCCAGCCGCTGATCAGCGCGCTCGGCGACGTCAGCGGGTTCCGGCACGAGGACCTGACGAAGGTCCCCGCCAAGGCGCTGAGCGGGCCGCTGTTCACCAACACCACCGGCATCGACTTCGCCCAGCGCAGGCCGGAGTTCGTGGTGCGGGTCGGCCTCGGCGGCGCGCAGCACGGCGCCTGGTCGGGCGACGGCGGAGCGAACTGGGCGCCGTTCGCGACGGCGCCGGTGGGCGACGCGGGCGGCGGGTCGGCGGCCGTCTCGGCGGACGGCGGCACCGTGGTGTGGACCCCGGCGGGCCGGGCGCCGTTCCTGTCGACCGACCGCGGCGCGTCCTGGTCGGCGGTGTCCGGCCTGCCCAGGGACGCGGCGGTGGTGGCCGACCGTTCGGCGGCGGGCACCTTCTACGCCCTCAGCGGCGGCACCCTGTACGCCTCCACCGACGGCGGGTGGCACTTCGCGGCCCGGGCCACCGGGCTGGGCGACGGTCAGCTCAGGGCCGTCCCGGGTGTCGCCGGTGACCTGTGGATCGCCGGCGGGGGCAACGGGCTGCGGCACTCCACCGATGGCGGGGCGAGTTTCCGCAGGCTCGACGGCGTGGCGCAGGCGGGCGCCGTCGGCTTCGGCAAGGCCGCGCCCGGTGCCGGCTACCAGGCCCTCTACCTGAGCGGGAAGGTCAAGGGCGTCACCGGCCTGTTCCGCTCCACCGACGGCGGGTCGACCTGGACGCGGATCAACGACGACCAGCACCAGTTCGGCGGGAGCGTCATCAACGTCGTCTCCGGCGACCCCGACGTCTACGGCCGGGTGTACCTGGGCGGCTACGGGCGCGGCGTGGTCTACGGCGACCCGTCCTGACCGGCCCGGGCGGAGGTTGGCGGCGCGGAGCCGCCCACCTCCGCCGGTTCCGAGAAACCTGCGCCGGAGCGGCAACCTTTCCGCCTCCGGCGACCACTGGTCGGTGCGAGGTCGATTCGACCCTCCGCAGTCGAGCTACCGAAATGGACGGGAATGAAGGCAACGAAGCATGCCGCCCCACCGCCGAACCGCAGGCGTGGGCTGGTCATGGGCATACCGTTGGCGCTGGTGGCGGTCGGTGTGCTGGTCCTCCTGGCCTTCGCGCTGCTGCCGGGCGGCGGGAGCGGCGGGGCCGGCGGGGCCTCGGCGGAGCCGGCCGCCGCCTCCGTCGCGGCCACCGAGCCGGGCACACCGCCGGCCACACCGCCGGGCACCGGCACCCCGACCGGCCCCACGCCCTCGACGGCACCGCCGTCGGCCGCCTCCCCCTCGCCCTCGGCCACTCCCACGCGGCGGCCGTCGGCCACCCCGTCCCCCTCGGCCGCCACCAGCAGCAGTGCCCGCACCGCTCCGGCGCCCGCGTCCCTGAGCGGGCGGATCAAGCCCGGCGCGAGCTACCAGGGCGTCGCGACGTCCTACGACGCCGCCGACGGCAACGGCGCCTGCTCGTTCGGCCCGTCCGACGACCTCATGGTCGCGGCGATGAACCACACCGACTACGAGACGTCCAGGGCGTGCGGGGCGTCCGTGCTCGTCCGCGCCGCCAACGGCGCGAGCATCACGGTGCGGATCGTCAACGACTGCCCCCTGCCCTGCGCGCCCGGGCAGCTCGACCTGAGCCACGAGGCCTTCGCCAAGCTCGCGGACCTCTCGGTGGGGCGCCTGCCGATCACCTGGACGCTGCTGAGCCCGGGCACGGCGCCGGACACGATGTCGATCCGGTACAAGGTCGGATCCTCCCAGTGGTGGTGCGGGCTCCAGGTGGTCGGTCACCGGAACCCGGTGGCGGCCCTGGAGGTCCGGACCGGGGACGGCTGGCGGCAGCTGACCCGCACCGACTACAACTACTTCCTCTCGCCGGACGGCACCGGGTGCGGCGGGGCGATCAGGATCACCGACGTCTACGGGGAGCAGCTGACCGTCGACGGGATCGCGGTGAAGCCGGACGTCGTCCAGCCGACCCGCGTCCAGTTCGCCCGGCATTGACCGCGCCGCGGGTCGGGCGGGGGGCGGCGGTCGCCGACCGGGGCGACCACCGCCCCGGCCCGGAACGGCGCGCTGCTAGGCTCATGCCGCTTGTTAACGCTCACATTGCAGGGAGAGGGCGACCGGGGCACATGCTCCTCGATGACGCGTCCGCGGAGTTCCACGACTTCTTCGAACGCCACTACGCCGAACTCGCCCGTCTCGCCCACCTCCTGACCGGCGAGACGGACGCGGCCGACGACCTCGCCGCGGACGCCCTGGTCGCGCTGTGGCAACGCTGGGACCGGCTCCGCGCGGCCGACCACCCCCTCGCCTACGCCCGCGGGGTGGTCGCCAACATGGCCCGGGCCCGGATCCGCAGCGCGGTCCGCGAGCGGCGCCGCGTCCTGCTGTTCTGGTCCCGCAGCCCGGAGAGGACCTCCGGGCCCGACGTCGCGGCCGTCCTGGACGTCCGCGAGGCGCTCGCCCGACTGCCGTTCCGCAAGCGGGCCTGCGTGGTGCTGCGGCACGCCTTCGACCTGTCGGAGAAGGACACCGCGGCGGCGCTCGGCATCTCGGTCGGTACGGTGAAGAGTCAGACCTCGAAGGGGATGGCCGAGCTGGAACGCGCACTCGGCGCACGAGCGGTCGGCGAACTGGCGACAGGAAGGAGGAACCGGTGAACGAGCACGAGCAGATCGCCCAGCAGCTGCGCGAGGCCGCCGAAGCCCACCAGCCCGACCGCGCGAGGATGCTGGCCCGCATGCAGCGCGGAGCGGCCGGTCCCGCCGTCCGCCACCGCACCCGCTCGGGCCTGCGGTCGTGGCCCAAGGCCTCGATCGCCGCCCTGGCCGCCGTCGGCATCCTGGCCACCGGCACGCTCGCCGTGGCGGCGGTGTCAGGACTCGTCCAGACTCCGACGCCGCCGGCCACCACCGCTCCGGCCACCCCCTCCCCCGCGGTCACGCCGACGCCGACCCCGTCCGCGCCTGCGCCTGCGGCCACCGCCGCCCCGGCGCCGGCCCCCGCCACCGCCGCCGCCGCCGCCGCGACCAGCCCGCGCCCGGCCCCGTCCGCCGGCAACCGGGCCCAGAACGGGCCGCTGTGGTCGGAGGGATCGGTCGACCCGCACAGCACCGTCTACTGGGGCCAGGACAACCTCCTCCTCAGGACCGCCCAGCCGCTCACCTCGCTCACCGTGGAGCTGCGCGTCGCCCAGACCGGTGACGTACGGGACACCGGCACCTGGCGGACCCTGCCGGCCGACGACTTCACCGTCACCGTCCAGGAGTCCGGCGGCGCGCTGGTCTACCGCTGGGTCCTCAAGCCGGGCCGCACGGTACCGGCGGGGCAGCACGAGTTCGCCTGCCAGTTCAACCACGCCACCGGCGTGCGCCCGGCAAGTGGCGACGGCTACCGGGTCGAGGCCCAGTCGGCGGGCGGCGCCGCGTCCGTCTCCGGAGGCCTCGCCCCGGCCCGGTGAGCGGCCGGCCCAGCATCCGGAGGCCGCGTGGGGTCCTCCGCCCCGGACACGGCCAGGGCGCCCGCTCCGAGGAGCGGGCGCCCTGAACCGGCGGGGTCGTCCCGGCCGTACCTCACGGGCCGTCCGGTCAGGCGCCGACCAGCACCTTCCCGTCGACGGCGGAGTCCGCGTCAGCCGCGGCGGTGCCCTTGCGCATCCCCTTGAGCAGGACGACCACCGCCGTGGTGACCACCGTGCCCGCCACGACCGCGACCAGGTACAGGAACGGGCTGCCGATCAGCGGGAGCACCCAGATCCCGCCGTGCGGCGCGCGCAGGGTGGAGCCGAAGGCCATCACCAGCCCGCCGGCCGTCATGCTGCCGACGATGTTCGCCGGGATGACCCGCAGCGGGTCCGCCGCCGCGAACGGGATCGCGCCCTCCGTGATGAACGAGGCGCCGAGCACCCAGGCCGCCTTGCCGTTCTCCCGCTCCTCGGGACTGAACAGTCCCCGCCGGACGACGGTGGCCAGGGCCATGCCCAGCGGCGGGGTCATCCCGGCGGCCATCACCGCGGCCATCACCTTGAGGCTGCCGGCGTCCGGGGTCGTGCCCGCGGTGGTGAGCGCACCCGCCGCGAAGGTGTAGGCGACCTTGTTGAGCGGACCGCCCATGTCGAAGGCCATCATCGCGCCGAGCAGCAGGCCGAGCAGGATCGCGTTGGAGCCGGAGAGGCCGTTCAGCCAGTCGGTCAGGCCGCGCATCGCCGAGGCGATCGGCGAGCCGACCAGCACGAACATCAGGAAGCCGACCGCCGCCACCGACAACAGCGGGATCACCACGACCGGCATGATGCCCCGGACCGCGCGCGGCACGTTCAAGCGGATCATCCACAGCACCAGGAAGCCCGCGGCCAGGCCCGACACGATGCCGCCGAGGAAGCCCGCGCCGACCGCCACCGAGACGGCGCCGCCCGCGATGCCGGCGGCCAGTGCCGCCCGGTCGGCGACCGCCCAGGCGATGTACCCGGAGAGGATCGGGACCAGGAAGCCGAAGGAGGTCCTGCCGGTCTGGAACAGCATCGCCGCCCAGCTGTGCGAGGACGTCCAGTCGAAATGGCCCAGCACGGACGGCGCGGAGGCGATCCGGTACCCGCCGATGGCGAAGGCGAGGGCGATCAGCAGGCCGCCCGCCGCGACGAACGGGATCATGTAACTGACGCCCGTCATCAGGTACTTGCGCAGCCGCTCGGCCCAGTGCCCGGCCGACGACGCGCTCGCCGGTGAGCTCCCCGCGGCGGCCGGGGCGGCGGCACGCGCCCCGCTGCCGGCCTCGGCGACGAGTGCGGCGGCCTGCGCGACCAGGTCGTCGGCGCGGTTGACGGCGGCCTTCACGCCCACGTCCACGGTGGGCTTTCCGGCGAAGCGGGCGCGGTCCCGGACCTCGACGTCGTGGGCGAGGATGACCGCGTCGGCGGCCGCGATCACCTCGGGGGCCAGCACCGTCGTCCCGGCCGAGCCCTGGGTCTCGACCTGGATCCGTGCGCCCGCCCGGGCGGCGGCCAGTTCGAGGGCCTTGGCGGCCATGTAGGTGTGGGCGATGCCGGTCGGGCAGGAGGTCACCGCGACCAGCCGCAGCCCGCCGTCGGCGGCGGGGTCCGGCTCCGGAACGGCGGCCGTTTCCCCAACAGCGACCGTTCCGGGAGCGGCGGCCGGCGCCTCCTCGCCGTTGACCAGGGCCGCGACCGCGCCCGGGCTCGCGGCATCGCGCAGGGCGCCCGTGAACGCGGGGTCCATCAGTCGCCGGGCCAGCGCGGCGAGGATCTGCAGGTGGGCGTCGTCCGCGCCGGCCGGTGCCGCGATCATGAAGATCAGGTCGGCGGGCCGACCGTCCGGGGCGTCGAAGTCCACGCCCCTGGTGCTGCGGCCGAACGCCAGGCTCGGCCGCGTGACGTGGGCCGACCTGCAGTGCGGGATGCCGATCCCGTCTCCCATCCCGGTCGGGGCCTGGGCCTCGCGGGCGGCCACGTCGGCGAGGAAGCCGTCGAGGTCGGTCACCCGGTCCTCGGCGACCAGCCGCTGGGCGAGCGAGCGGAGGGCTTCGCCCTTGTCCGCGGGGGCGAGGTGGAGATCAACGAGTGCGGGTGTGATCAGTCCGCTGGTGTCGTTCATCGTGTCGGTCCTTCGACTGGTGCCTGACAGTGTTCCCTTGCCCCCGGGAATGGCCGCCGTTCCGTCCCACACGGTCGGGCGGGGTGCCTCCGGCTGGAGGCGGCTCTCAACCGCGAAGCGGTTGTTCGAGCGGGATGTCCGCCGTCACGGCCACGGCGGCCGGGTCCAGATCCGCCGGGGTCGGCATGGCGCTCCCCGGCAGTTGCACGGCGGCGGCGCCGTGCGCCAGGGCCGCCGCCAGCGCCCCGGGGCCGGTGCCGCCGGCTCCGAGGAAGCCCGCGAGCGAGGCGTCGCCCGCTCCCACGTCGCTGCGGACGACGGCGACCGGCGCGCTGCCGTACCAGCTGCCCTCCTCGGCGATCAGCAGCATCCCGTCCGCCCCGAGGCTGGCGAGGACCTGCTGGGCGCCGCGCTCGCGCAGTTCCCCGGCCGCGGCCACGGCGTCGCCGACGGTGGCGACCGGACGGCCCACGGCCTCGGCGAGTTCCTCCCGGTTGGGCTTGACCACGTCGGGGCGCGCCGAGAGCGCGGCGAGCAGGGCGGCGCCGGAGGTGTCGAGCGCGATCCGGGCACCGCCCAAGTGCACCTGCGCGACCAGCTCGGCGTACCACTCGGGCTCCAGGCCGCGCGGCAGGCTGCCGCAGCAGGCCAGCCAGTCGACGCCGTCGCCGGCGCCCTGCCCGGTGCCCGGCCCGGTCCGCTGGGTGTCGCGGACGAGCGCCAGCAGCGCGGCCGACTCGGCGGCGCTGAGCTCCGGGCCCACCGCGTTGATCTTCGTGAGGCTGCCGCCGTCCTCGGCGATCGAGACGTTGATCCGGGTGTCGCCCGCGATGGCGACCGCCGCGACGTCGATCCCCTGCCGGCGCAGCAGGTCGGAGAGCAGCCCGCCGGACAGCCCGCCCAACGGCAGGACGGCCGTGGTGCGGTGGCCCGCGGCGGTGAGCGCGCGGGAGACGTTGACGCCCTTGCCGCCGGGATCGAGCCGGTCGTGCACGGCCCGGTTGACCTCGCCCGGTGTGAGCGTTCCCACCTCGTAGGTGCGGTCGAGGCTGGGGTTGGGGGTGATGGTGACGATCATGCGCGGATGACTTCCGGTCCGTGGTTCTCGATCTCGGCGGCCTGCTCATCGGTCAGTCCGGTGTCCGTGACCAGGACGTCGACCTGGTCCAGCGAGCCGAACCTTGCGAAGTGGCGGGCGCCGTACTTGGAGGAGTCGGCCACCAGGACGACTCGGCGCGCACCGGCGAGCATGGCCTTCTTGACGGCGGCCTCGGCGAGGTCCGGTGTCGACAGGCCGCCCTCCGGGGAGAAGCCGTTGGTGGCGACCACCGCGACGTCCGCGTGGATGTCGGCCAGGTCGCGCAGCGCCCAGGCGTCGACGGCCGCCTGGGTGCGGTGGCGCAGCCGCCCGCCGACCAGGTGGAGGGCGAGCGCGGGGTGGTCGGCCAGCCGGGCCGCGACGGGGAGGGCGTTGGTGACGACGGTGAGCGCGCAGTCCACGGGCAGCAGCCCGGCCAGCCGGGAGACGGTCGTCCCGGCGTCGAGGATCACGCTGCCCTCACCGGGCAGCAGGGACAGGGCCGCCCTGGCGATGCGCTCCTTCTCCGCCGCGGCCGTGGAGTCCCGTTCGGCCAGACCGGGTTCCAGGTGCAGGGCGCCGACGGGCAGCGCGCCGCCGTGCACCCGGTGCAGCAGGCCGGCCCGGTCCAAGGCGCTCAGGTCACGCCGGATGGTCTCCTGCGTGACGCCGAAGTCCTCGGCCAGCGTCTGCACGTCCACCCGGCCCTGCTCCTGGGCGAGGTGGAGGATCTGTTGCTGCCGCTCGGGAGCGTACATGTGGGATTGGATCCGTTTCATGTCCGTTTACGCCTGGTTGCTGGAGTGAAGCCTGACCATACGCGCTTCGGACGGAAAAGCAAGAGCTCGTTCCGCCTCTCGCCCAGCTCTCGTCCGCTCCGTGAAATATGCCCGAACGTGTTGACATCTCCGCGCAAACAGGCATAGAACCAACCGAAACAACTCGCTAACGGGCGTGAAACCACAGAATGCCCAGCCCTCGCGACTGCCCCCGTACCGCGAGGACCAGGGACCCACCACCGTGGCCCACTCCCCCGGCCGACCCGGCTCCCACCCGGGTCGGCACCCCTCTCCTCCTCTCCCCAAGGACTCCCATGCACTCGATCCAGGTCACCGTCGGCTCCAGCAGCGGTCTGCACGCCCGACCGGCGTCGATGTTCGTCCAGGCCTCCGCCCGACAGCCGGTCAAGGTCACCGTCGGCCGCCCCGGCCAGCCGCCGGTCGACGCCCGCAGCCTGCTGTCCGTCCTCGCCCTGGCCGCCCGCCACGGCGAGGTCCTGGAGCTCACCGCCTCCGGTGACGGAGCCGAGGACGCCCTCAAGGCGCTCGCCGACCTGCTCGCCACCGACCTCGACGCAGCGGCATGACCGAGCTGATGCGCGGGATCGGCGTCGGCACCGGCAGCGCGGCGGGCCCGGTCGCCCGCATGGCTCCCCCGGCCCCGCTGCCCGCGCCGCGGGCCGTCACCGACCCGGCGGCCGAGGCGGCCGCGGTCCGCGCCGCCCTCGGCGCGGTCGTCACCGGCCTGGAGGAGCGCGCCGCCCGTACCAGCGGCACCGGGGCCGAGGTGCTCGCCGCCCAGGCGATGATGGCCGCCGACCCGGTGCTCGCCGACCGGGCCGCCGAGCTTGCCGAGCAAGGCACCGACGGCGCCCACGCGCTCACCACCGCCTTCGACGGCTTCCGCGCCGAACTGACCGCCGCCGGCGGCTACTTCGCGGAACGCGCCCCCGACCTGGCCGACCTGCGCGACCGCGCGGTGGCCCAGCTGCTCGGCCTCCCCGTGCCCGGCCTGCCCGACCCCGGGCACCCGTACGTCCTGGTCGCCGACGACCTGGCACCCGCCGACACCGCGCTGCTCGACCCCGAGCGGGTCCTGGCCCTCGTCACCGTCCACGGCGGCCCGACCAGCCACACGGCCATCCTCGCCAAGGCACTCGGCGTGCCGGCCGTGGTCGGTTGCGCCGAGGCCCTGGGCCTGGCGGACGGCCGACTGGTCCTGGTGCACGGCGCGGACGGGCTGGTCGAGCCCGACCCGGCTCCGGAGGCGGTCGAGCGGGCCACCGCGCGCGAGCGCCGTCGCCGCGAGCTGCTGGCGGGATTCCGCGGGCCGGGCCGGACCGCGGACGGCCACCCGGTCGCGCTGCTGGTCAACCTCGGCGCCCCGCACGAGCTGGCCGGCGCGGCCGCCGCCGACGCCGAGGGCGTGGGCCTGTTCCGCACCGAGTTCCTCTTCCTGGACCGCGCCGAGGCGCCGGGCCCCGCCGAACAGGCCGCCGCCTACCGGCAGGTCTTCGCGGCCTTCGCCGGCCGCCGGGTGGTCGTCCGCACCCTCGACGCGGGCGCCGACAAACCGCTGCCCTTCGCCACGGCCGCCGACGAGCCGAACCCGGCCCTCGGCGTCCGCGGCCTGCGGACGGCCGCCCGCGATCCGCAGCTGCTGGAGACCCAGCTCGCCGCGATCGCCGAGGCCGCCCGGGACAGCACCGCGCAGGTCTGGGTCATGGCCCCGATGGTGTCCGTCCCGCGCGAGGCCGCCGCGTTCGCCGCCCGGGTCCGCGCGCACGGCCTGCCGACCGCCGGCGCGATGATCGAAGTCCCGGCGGCCGCCCTGCGGACGGACCGGCTGGCCGAGTCCTGCGACTTCTTCAGCGTCGGCACCAACGACCTGGCCCAGTACGCCTTCGCGGCCGACCGCACGCTCGGCAGCCTCGCCGAGCTGCTCGACCCGTGGCAGCCCGCGCTGCTCGAACTGGTCGCCACCGCCGCCGCCTCGGCGGCCGCGCAGGGCCGTCCGATCGGCGTCTGCGGCGAGGCCGCCGGCGATCCGGCACTCGCCCTGGTCCTGGTCGGCCTCGGCATCACCAGCCTCTCCGCCGCGCCCGCCTCGCTCCCCGAGGTCCGGGCGGCGCTCGCCGCCCACACCCTCGCGCAGTGCCGCGCGCTCGCCGAACTGGCCCTGCGCGCCGACGACGCCGACACCGCGCGCGGCCAGGTCCGGTCGAGCATGTCGGCACGCTGACCGGTCGGTCGCCGAGCGACCGGCGCTCAGCGACCGACCCTCAGAGACCGGCGCTCAGCGACCGACCCTCAGAGACCGGCGCTCAGCGACCGGCCGGCAGCAGCGGGCGATCCGGCGGCCTGGCGGGCCGGCGCCGGGTGAGCGTTCGGCCGTCAGCGCCGGCGGCCGAGCCTGATCAACAGCTGCTTCGCCTCGGCGTCGTCGAGACCGAGAGCGGCGGCGACGTCGTCCAGGTCCATGTCGTACCCGACGTCCCGTGCGGCCCTTTCCACGGCCCGCTGGACGACCACCTCCGCCTTGCGGGCCGCCCGGACGGCGGCGAGCGGGGAGGACGCCCTCAACGTGTCGATCTCCTCCTCCAGTTGCCTCAGCAGACAGGCGACGGTCTCCGGCAGCGGCAGGGTGGAGCGGTCGACGTCCTCAAGGTGGTCGTCCCAGTCCTGCTCGCAGAGCTCCGCCACCGGGTAGCCGGCCACGTCCAACTCCTCCTCGCCGAACTCCTCCCAGTCCAACCGCCGTTCGGGACCGGACCAACCGCACGCACACACCGCGCGCAGCGCCGCCGCCCGCGGGCGGCCGTGGCGACCGTCGTAGACGCTCCACTGCGAGACGGAGTGCCCGTCGCCGCCGCTCATCATCGAGAAGTACACCGGCCGGGGAACGCTGCCGTCCGCCACGAGCACGCCCGCCCAACCCCGGTGCGAGCCTCCGAACTCCACCGAGGTCCACGTCTCCCGGTCACCCACAGCACACCTCCAGCGCCACGGCCCGAACCCGGCGTCCCCCGATCAGCCGGCGACGCCGGCACCGACGATCCCGCAGCGGCCACCCCCGCACCACCGAAACGGCCGAACTCGACCCGCTCCGGGCGTCCTGGCGAACCCGCGTGCGAAGCCGGGGCGGGGTCCGGTAGCGTGCACGGAGGAGTGCCGGGAAGCCTGGTCGGCGAACAAGGGACACGTGTGTCCGCGGGCCGGTCCGGGGGTGGTGTGCGTGGCGCTCGACGCGAGGTCCGCCGGCACGCCGTCGACCCGGCCCCCTCGGGCCCTGCGCACCGTCCACCGGGCTTCAGTGGGCTCCGGACAGATTCCGAGAACCGAAACACCGTCCGGCGTTCCCGCCGCCCGGTGCCGTCCGACCCCGCAGGGGGGCGGGGCGGCACGCCCCGGCGACGGCGACCCGGGCGTTCCGGCCACGCACCGGACCGGGGGGAGAACCACCGTGACCCACCGTCCCTCACCATGGACCCGCACCGGCGGCGCGCTGCTCGCTGCGACGGCGCTCGTCCCGGCAGCGGCCGCCTGGTACGTCTTCGCCGTCCGGATGCCGGACGACGCCGAGCGGTCCCGCTCGTACTCGGCCGCCGCGACCTGCCCGGCCGGAAGCCCCGGCACCGCCGTCGAGGAATGCGTGCGCACCGTGCCGTTCACCGTCAGCGGCACGGTCCTCCAGCACAAGGACCGGCTGGCAACGCTGGACGGCGCGCCGGCCTGGAGCGGTACGGTGCGGTTCGGCAACCCCGGGCCGCTGCTGGAGGACCTTAAGCCCGGCGACCGGGTGGACGGCACGGTGTGGCGCGGCCAGGTGATGCGCCTGGAGCGGGCCGGCGTCGCGCAGGCCACGGTCGACGAACCCCGCGACGAGGCGCAGCTCATCGCCGGGCTGGGCACTGCCGTCGCGCTGCTGGCGGTGCTCGCCGCCGCCCTGGGCGTACGCCTGGTCACCGGCCGACCCACCGCCCTCGCCCTCGCCCGGTCGCTCCTCTTCTGGACGGTGTTCTCCTGCGTCCTGCCCGCCGTGCTCGCGTTCTGGGTCGGCCTGCCGTGGTGGACGGTTCCGGTCGCGGGCGTCCCGATCGCCCTGTTCGCGGCGGAGACGGCGCGGCGCCTGCACACGGGGAAGGTCCCGGGGGAACCGCAGGGGTTCGTGGCCGGCCGTCTGCCTGCTTGACCTCACCACCAGCTGCGGGGAGCCCCCGCCCGCTCCCAGCGGGCGGGGGGCCCGGGCCCCGGTCCGCGTGGGGTCGGACCGGGGCCCGGGCCGCCGTCAGGTGGTGTGCGGGTCAGGCGCTCATCGCCTCGACGAGGCTCTTCGGGCGCATGTCCGTCCAGTTGGTGTTGATGTGCTCGATGCAGGCCTCGCGGCTCTCCTGGCCGTGCACGACGGTCCAGCCGGC
Source organism: Streptomyces rubellomurinus (assembly GCF_000961885.1). GTDB lineage: Bacteria > Actinomycetota > Actinomycetes > Streptomycetales > Streptomycetaceae > Kitasatospora > Kitasatospora rubellomurina. The sequence continues at coordinate 51,906 of NZ_JZKH01000023.1, read as the reverse complement.
CGGGACCTCGGCGAAGGCGGGCCACAGCGAGTGCTGGTTCTCCTCGTTGACGAGGACGTAGTAGGAGGCACTGTCGTCCTCGAACGGGTTGGTCGCCATGATCGATCGGGCTCCTGTCGGTTGGTCGGGTAGGTGCGGATGGGACGGATGAAACAGGGCCGACGTCCGCCGACATCGGCCCCGCTGGACGCCGCAGTGGCGGCCGCCGTGCGGTGGCGTCCTGCGGAGACGAGCCCGGGCAGCCGGCCGATGATGACGGGCACTCCGACCCCCAGGGGGGCCGTCACCGGTCTCCAGGGAATTCACAAAGAAATCGCCGGTCGGAATTCTGGCGATTCCCAGCAGGGCCGGACAAGCCGTTCTGCAGCTAACTGCCAGGAATTCCCGGACGCCCGGTCAGATCGGCGGCGCGCGCGGCCCGGGTGAACTCCCGCGATGCTCCCGCGCCACCGGATGCTCCACTCGCCTCAGCGCACACCGGCCGCCGACGCCTCCAGCCGGACCGGGCTCGCTCCGGCCTGCCCCGGCCCGGTGGCGTGGACCTCTGACTCGCGCCGGAATTTCCGTTATCCGCAGTGCCCGTCGACGGTCTCCCCTTGCAGAAAGGCCGAGTTCGCTCGGCCCCGGACGGCGCCCCGGTGGCGCGCTCGCTACGGGAGACCTGCCGATGACCGCTTCTCGCCCTCGTTCCTTCTCCCGGGGCTGGCTGCTCGCGTCCTGCGTGCCCACGTTGCTCGTGCTCGGGATGGCCGTGTCCGTCCCGTCCGCCTCCCCGCGTTCCCCGCAGGTCGCGACGGCGCAGGTGCCGGAGATGCCGGAGATGCCCGGGATGGCACACGCGGCGGGAACCTCCCAGGGCCTCGCCCGCGGCCTCGCCGCCGAGCAGGACGGCTACCGGCTGGACGCCGCCACCTGCAGCGTCCCGGCCGGGCGGCCCACGGCCTACCGATTCACCATCACCGGACCGGACGGCACTCCCGTCACCGACTTCGCCGTCCACCAGACCAGGAAGCTGCACTTCTACGCGATCCGCACCGACCTCACCGGCTTCCAGCACCTGCACCCGGGCCTGGCCGACGACGGCACCTGGACCGCCGATCTCGCCGCCCTCGCCCCGGGCACCTGGCGGCTGTACGCCGACTTCATCCCGAACACCGGCCCCCACGCCCCGGAACTCGTCCTCAGCCGCACCGTCACCGTGCCGGGCCGGGCCACCCCGACGCCCCTGCCCGCCCCGACCGACAGCACCACGGTCGACGGCTACACCGTCACCCTGCACGCCCAACCGATGGCCGGCGCCCACCAGTTGACCGCCACCGTCAGCCAGGACGGCCGCCCCGTCACCGACCTCCAGCCCTACCTGGACGCCTACGCCCACCTCAGCGCCTTCCACGAGGGCGACCAGGCCCTCGCCCACCTCCACCCCGCCAACACCGTCAACGGCGACCACGGCGGCCCCACCCTGACCTTCCAGGCCCTGCTCCCCGAGCCCGGCAACTGGCACGTCTTCCTCCAGTTCCAGACCGCCGGGCAACTGCACACCGCCGAACTCACCCTGCACGTCGACTGAACACCCCGGCGCCACCACCACACACCGCCGGGGGCTCCGCGCACCGACAAGCTGCCCAACGTCCTGGCAACCCGTTGGTCGAGCCGAACGTCGCCAGGGTCGCGAGCTGTTCGCTCGCCATCACCGAGTACCGCCAGCTACGAACGTCGGCAGCCATCCCATGGTCCGTTGGATATTCGTTGGCGAGGTCAGGAAGTGGTTGCGAGCATGCACGGCATGTTGTCGCTGAAACTGAACGACGCCGCGGTTCGGCTGCTGGGAGTGCTTGCCGGACTCGTCCCCACGACACCGCCCGGAGGACTCGCACCGGGTCTGCGGGATCAGCTTGCCGCCGGGATCAGCCGCCGTGGACAGGTGCTCACCTGGGCCGACTCTGTCGGGAACTCCGATGACGCTCCCTCGTTCTTGGGGGACCTCACCGGCTGGGAGTGCTACGACAGTTCCTTCCATCTGGAGGACCTCGTGCCCGTTCATGCAGCTCTCGTCGATGGCACTCCGCATATCACGGAGGACGATCAGCAGATCCTGCTCCTCCACGGCATCGCGTTCGCCTTGGAGTTCGGCCAGCTCGTCTACGGGCTCGAGCAGCCCAGCCCGGTGCGCTGCATCGTCGCCGCGAACGAGACCAATGCGACGTTCAGGTTCCACCAGATCCGGTCCGGCGAGTTCTGGAACTACCCCGGGCTCGACAGGTACCAGCTGGAGAAGATGGTCGTGATCGACTTCGAACCCGATCGGACCTGAGGTCGCGATCACCGGGGACCTCCCCGACTCCATCGAGTTGACGAGGGGCGGAGACGATCGACAGCGTTGCCCGCATGACGACCAAGGAGTGGCTCAACACCGAGTCCGCGCTGCAGCCGGATACGGAACTCTTCAGAAGCGGCCGCAGGTTCGTGCTCTGCGCCTACGCCGACAGCCACGGCCAGCTGCTGTTGCGCAGCCACGCGGACCTGGATCGCTCTGGTGGCCCGACCAACACCACGATCGACCTGCTGTTCAAGCCTGCTGGACTCTTGAAGATTCGGGACGTCTACGACGGTCTGGTCATCCGATGCGCCACGGCCCAGGAGGCCGAAGGCATTCGAACCACCCACCCCAGCTTTCGTTTCTCCCGCGATGACCGGGTCTTCATGCTGGAGAGCAAGGGCGAAATCGACTACGTCGTGGCCATGGCCGTCGGCTGGCGCGAGGGCGTCCTGTCGCCCACTCAGCAGAGCTTCTTCAACGACATCGACGCCGGCAGGCCTCGCTGGCCCAGCCAGCCGTTGTTCAGCGCCGGCCCGGCTTCAACCTCACCTCCGCCCGGGCCATGATCGCGCCCAAAGTCTCGGACTGCTGGATCGAGACCCTCCCGATCGCCCTGTGAGACCCGCTATCGGGACGAAGCCACGCACATGACCATCAGCGACCGGTGGCGGGCGTCGGGGTGCGCCGAGCCCCGAGCGGAGATGCATAAAGGATTCATATAAAACTGCTATGCTTCTAGCATGAGCCGCCGAGACGCCGCGCACGGCGCTTCCGATGCCATCGGGTCAGCCCTCTACGGTCTGGCCACCAGGGCCGTGAGGCGCCTTCCCCGCGACCTGAGCCTGACGTCCGCCACCACCTTGGCCACCCTGGACAGGGCCGGCCCGGGGCGGATCACCGATCTGGCGGTGGCCGCGGGCGTCACCCAGCCCGCGATGACCGTCCTGGTCCGGGCGATGGAGGAATCCGGGCTGGTGGAGCGGAAGGGCGATCCGTCCGACAAGCGGGTCACGCTGGTGTGCCTGACCGAGGCCGGCGCGTCGTACGTCCGGACGCGGCACCGGGCGGGCGTCGACGCGTACGCGCGGTTGATCGACGAACTCTCCGATGACGAGGTCGCGGCCTTGACGGCAGCCCTTCCGGCGCTGCTGCGCCTGGCGGAGCTCGACGGCCTCGAAGGCCGGGCCCGAGAGGAGTCGGACCGGTGACCGCGGCCCGGGCTCACGAGCAGCCCATGAGCACGGACCCGATACGTTCCGGGGCACGTCCGCTGGTCCCCGCCCTGATGTTCGTCGCCCTGGTCGTGGCGGCGGTCGGCAGCCTCGGGACGCCGCTCATCACCAGCGTGGCGACCACGTTCCACGTCTCCCTCGACAGCGCGCAGTGGACGCTGACCATCGCCCTGCTCAGCGGCGCCGTCGCCACACCCGTCCTCGGCCGGCTCGGAGCCGGTCCGCACCGGCGGGCCGCGATCCTCGCCACGCTGGCGATCGTCGTCGGCGGTGGCGCGCTCACCGTGCTGCCATTGCCGTTCGCCTGGCTGCTCGTGGGCAGAGCGGCCCAAGGCGTCGGACTCGGTCTCACGGCACTGATGATGGGTGTGGCCCGCGACCATCTCCCCGAGGAGCGCGGCGCGGCCACGATCGCCCTGATCTCGGTGGTCTCCGTCATCGGCGCCGGCGTCGGCTACCCGCTGGCCGCGCTGCTCGCCGAGTTCGGCGGGCTGCGGGCCGCCTACGGCCTCGGCCTGCTCGTCACCGCCCTCGCCTTCGTGACCGCGTGGCGCTCCGTGCCCGCGGCTCCCGAGGGCCGCTCCGCCCACGTGAACGTGGCCGGTGCCCTCGTCCTGGCGGGCGGACTGCTCCTCGTCCTGTTCCTGGCGGGCGAGAGGAGCCTGTGGAGCCGACACCTCGCCGTGGCGGCGGCCCTTGCCGTCGCCGCCGTCCTCCTGCTCTGCGTCTGGACCGTTTCGGAACTGCGGACCACGACGCCCCTGATCGACGTCCGGGCGGTACGGCACCCGGCGGTCGCCGGGGCGAACCTCGCCATGTTCGTCGGCGGGATCGGCATGTACCTCCTGCTCACGCTCATCACCCGCTACGCGCAGACGCCGCACAGCGCCGGCTACGGGTTCGGACTGACCACCTTCGTGGCGGGGCTGGTCCTCATCCCGTTCTCCGCGCTGGGGTTCGTCGCCGGCAGGCTCACACCGCGGGTCCGCGAGCGGATCGACGGCCCCCTGCTCCTGGCCGGCAGCGCCGCCATCGTCGGCGGCGGGTTCGTCCTGTTCGCCGCCGCCCGGTCGAACCTGGCCGAACTGCTCGTGGCCATGGGCGTGTTGGGCTTCGGCGTCGGCAGCTTCTCGGCCGCCGTGCCCGGCGTCATCCTGGCCGTCACCCCCAAGAACGAGACGTCGAGCGCTATGAGCTTCAACTACGTCGTCCGCAGCGTCGGGTACTCCCTGGGCAGCGCCATCGGCGGTCTGGTCCTGGCCGCCGGCACCGCGACGGGCCGTCTCTTCCCGAACGACGACGCCTACACGACCGCGGCGCTGGTCGGCATCGCCGCGATGGCGATCACGACGACGGCCGCCCTGGCCCTCGCCCGCCGACGCTCGCCCGAGACCCGTCGAAGCCGTCCGGCGCCGACGCCGTAGTCGTCGGCTCGCTGACCCACCGCGCGCCGGCCACGGATCCGGGCATGCATCCGAACGTCGATTCCGAGCGTCAATTCCGATCGTCGATTCCGAACACCGATTCCGAACACATCCGAACACAGGAGGTACCGTGGCCAAGGGCTACTGGGTCAGCGTCTACCGCACCATCGCGGACCCCCAGAAGGTTGCCGCCTACGACGAGCTGGCCCGTGCAGCGGTCAAGGCCTCGGGCGGGCGGGTGCTCTCCCGCGGCAGCCGGGTCGTCGCACACGACGCCGGGATCGCGGAGCGCACCGTCCTGGTCGAGTTCGACAGCTTCGAGGAGGCGGTCGCCGCACGCGCGAGTGCGGCCTACCAGGAGGCGCTGGCCGTACTCGCCGACGGCGTCGAGCGCGACTTCCGCATCGTCGAAGGCCTCGACTGACGACCGATGCCGCGTCGTGAGCGCGTCCTGCTGGTCGACGACCGGCCGCTGATGCCGGGACCGATGCTCGGGAAGGGCAGGCGGCCGCCGGACACCGGGCGCGCGGGTGGGGCGGTGCAAATCGCCGACGCACGTTCGCTTGTACGACAGATCCCTTTGGCCGGGTGCACGCCGGGCCTGGACAGAACTGCGGCATGCGCGTCGCCATCGTCACGGAATCCTTCCCGCCCGAGGTCAACGGAGTCGCCCACAGCGTGCTGCGGACGGCCGAGCACCTGGTCCGCCGGGGTCACCAGCCCCTCGTCGTCACCCCCGCCCCCGCGCGGGGCGCCCAGTGCCCGCCGCAGAGCTTCGGCGGCGGCGCCGAGGCGGCCGAGATCCCCGTGGTGCACATCCCGTCGATGCCGCTGCCCGGGTACCCGCAGGTGCGGATCGCCCTGCCGAGTCGGCGGCTGCACGCCGCGCTCGCCGCGCACCGGCCGGACGTCGTCCACCTGGCCAGCCCGTTCGTGCTCGGCGCGCGCGGCATGCAGGTCGCGACCCGGCTCGGGGTACCGGCGGTGGCCGTCTACCAGACCGACCTGGCCGGGTACGCGCACGCCTACCGGGCCGGCCGCGGGCTCGGCGAGGCCGCCGCCTGGCGGCGGATCCGGGCCGTGCACGCGGCCGCCGCGCGGACCCTGGCGCCGTCCACCCCGGCCGTGCAGGACCTCACCGCGCACGGGGTGCCCCGGGTGCGGCTGTGGCCGCGCGGGGTGGACTCGGTGCGCTTCCACCCCGGGCACCGGGACGAGGCGCTGCACCGGGCGCTGGCGCCGGGCGGGGAGGTGCTGGTCGGCTACGTCGGACGGCTGGCGCCCGAGAAGCGGGTCGACCTGCTGGCGGCCGCCTCGGCGCTGCCCGGGGTGCGGGTGGTGGTGGTCGGCGACGGGCCGTCCGCGCCCGCGCTGAAGGCCGCCATGCCGGGCGCGGTGTTCCTCGGCAGACGCACCGGCGAGGAGCTGGCGCGATGTTTCGCCTCGCTGGACGTCTTCGTGCACACCGGCCCGCTGGAGACCTTCTGCCAGACCATCCAGGAGGCGATGGCCAGCGGGGTGGCGGTGGTCGGCCCGGCCGCCGGCGGCCCGCTCGACCTGGTCGCGCACCACCGCACCGGCCTGCTGGTGCCGCCCCGGGACGGCGCCGCCGTCGCCCGGGCGGTCGCCGAACTCGCCGCCGACCCGGTGCGGCGCGCCGCCTACGGGCAGGCCGGGCGAGCCGAGGTCACCGCCCGTACCTGGGAGGCGGTCGGCGACCTGCTGCTGCGGCACTACGCCGAGGTGATCGCCGAGCACCGGGGGCTGCCGCTGCCGCCCGCGCCCCCGGCGGCCGACGCGCCGGCGCTGCCCGCCGAGCCGGAGGGACTGCCGGAGGAGCTGCCCGCATGAGCACGGAACCGGGTACGCCCGGCGGGCCGCTGACCATCGTGCGGCTCGCCAACTTCGTCACCCCCGTCTCCGGCGGCCTGCGCACCGCGCTGCGCCACCTCGGCGCCGGGTACCGGGCCGCCGGGCACCGGCCGGTGCTCATCGTGCCCGGCGAGCGGCGCAGCGAGGAGCGGACCGAGCAGGGCCTGGTGGTCACCCTGCCCGGGCCGGTGCTGCCGGCCAGCGGCGGCTACCGGCTGCTCGCCGACCGGCGGGCCGTCGCGGCCGAGCTGACCCGACTGCGCCCCGACCGGCTGGAGGTCTCCGACCGCACCACGCTGCGCTGGACCGGCAGTTGGGCCCGGCGGCACGGCGTGCGCGCGGTGATGGTCTCGCACGAGAGCGCCGCCGGGGTGCTGCGCACCTGGGGCGTGCCGCCCACGCTCGCCGGCGCGGCCGCCGACCGGCTCAACGCGGCCACGGCGCGGGCGTACGACGCGGTGCTCTGCACCACGGACTGGGCGGCGGCCGAGTTCCGCCGGATCGGGGTGCCGAACCTCGTCCGGGCCCCGCTGGGGGTGGACCTGGCCGCGATGCGGCCGCTGCCGCCCGCCGTCCGGGCCGCCGAACGGGCCCGGTACGCGCGGCCGGAGGAGGCGCTGCTGGTGCTCTGCTCGCGGCTGTCGGCGGAGAAGCGGCCGGAGCGGGCGATCGAGGCGCTGGCCGCGCTGCGGGCCCGTCGGGTGCCCGCCGTGCTGGTGGTGGCGGGCACCGGGCCGCTGCGGGCCCGGCTGGCGGCGCGGGCCGCCCGGCTGCGGCTGCCGGTCCGCTTCCTCGGGCACCTGGGCGAACGGGCGGCGCTGGCGCGGCTGTTGGGCTGCGCGGACGCGGTGCTCGCGCCCGGCCCGGTGGAGACCTTCGGGCTGGCCGCGATGGAGGCACTGGCCTGCGGCACGCCGGTGGTGGTCTCCCGCTCCTCGGCACTGCCCGCGCTGGTCGGGCCGGCCGGGCTCGCGGCCGCCGACACCGGGGAGGAATTCGCGGGCGCCGTACGGGAGTTGCTGGCTCGGCCGGAGCCGGTCCGGCGGGCGGCGGCCCGGGAGCAGGCCGAGCGGTACGGCTGGCCGGCGGCGGTCGCGGCCTTCCTGGCCGCACACCGGGCGCCGAACCGCGTGGCCGCGGACGGGGGTTGCACGGACGGGAGTGGCACGGACGGGGGTTACGGGGATGAGCGTACTCGACACCGGGTGTGACCGTACGGCCGACGACGGTCGCCGGGCGGCCGGTGAACTGCGCCGCTTCGTCGCCCTCGGCGACTCCCTCACCGAAGGCGTCGGCGACCCGGTCGGCGAGGGCTGGCGCGGCTGGGCCGCCGTCCTGGCGCCCGCGCTCGCCGCCGACGAACACCCGGTGGAGTTCACCAACCTGGCCGCCAGCGGCGCCCTCACGAAGGACCTGACGGACCGTCAACTCCCGGCGGCCCTCGCCCTTCGCCCGCAGCTGGCAGCCGTGCTCGTCGGCGGCAACGACACCCTGCGGGCCGGCTTCGACATCCACCGCAGCACCCTGGCGCTGGACACCGTCCTGGGCGAACTGTCCGGCCACGGCGTCCGGTTGCTCACCGCCTGCCTGCCCGACCCGGGCACCCTGCTCGGCCTCCCGGCCGCCCTGGCCCGGCCACTGGCCCGGCGGATGCGGGCGGTCAACACGGTGGTGCACGCCCTCACCGACCGCCACCGGGCGATCCACCTGCACCTCGTCGACCTGCCCTGGCTCGCCGAGCGCCGCCTCCTCAGCGCCGACCGCCTCCACCCCAGCGCCGAGGGCCACCACCTGATCGCCCGCCACTTCCACCAGCTGCTCGCCGACGCCGGACACCCCCTCGGCCCGCCACCGGCCGCCACCCCCGCCGAACCCCCGCCCGGCCGCGCCGCCGACCTCTGGTGGATGGCCACCCGGGGCACCCGCTGGCTCGCCGCCCGCAGCACCGACCTCCTCCCCGGCCTCCTCGCCCTCGCCGCCCTCGAAGCCGCCACCCGCCTACGCGGCACCACCGCCCACCACGACGACCGGATGGCCCGTGCAACCGCCCGGGCCCTGGCCTCCCTGGGGTAGCCGCTACCCGTGGGAGGTGGGCAGGGGCAGGGAGTACAGGCGGACGGTGGCGTCGTCGCCGTCACCGACCGCGAGGGTCCGGCCGTCCGGGCTGAACGCGGCCTGCGGAGGGACGGACTCCCAGACGCCGGCGGTCTTCGAGAGGGCCAGGGTGTCGGTGAGGGTGCGGGTGGCGGCGGACCACAGCTGGACCTCGGCGTGGAAGTCGACGGTGGCGATGGTGCTGCCGTCCGGGCTCGGGACGATGCAGGTGATGCCGGACCCGCCGAGGACGGTGGTCGCGGCGCCGCCCGGGCTCGTGGACCGGAGTCCGTCCCTGCCGGGGCTGCCGGTGAGGACGGACTTGCCGTCCGGGGTGAACGCCACCACGTTCATGGTGCTGTCGAGGCTCGCCAGGTGGACGAGCGTCGCGCCCGCGCTCGGGGTCCAGAGCCGCAGGACCTTGTCCTCGCCGCCGAGGGCGAGGGACGTGCCGTCCGGGCTGAACGCCACCGACGTCTGCCATGGCGTCTTGACGGTGACGGCGGCCTTGAGCGCGTGGGTGGAGGTGTCCGACAGCATGAGCTGGTTGTCGATGGAGGTGGCGACCGTCCTGCCGTCCGGGCTCAGTGCCTCGAAGCTCCCCGCCTCCGGGGGGAAGGTGCCGGTGTTGGCACCGGTCCCGGCGTCCCAGACCTGGACGCCGCGCCGCTGGTAGCCCGCCCCGGTGACGAGGACGTGGTCCGGGCCGAACGCCAGGCTGCGCACCTCGTCGAGCTTGGTGGTGAGGGTGGCGGTGACGGCCCGGGTGGCGGTGTCCCAGATCCGGACGGTGCCGTCCGCGCAGCCTCCGGCCAGGAACCGTCCGTCACGGCTGTACGCGAGCGACATCACGCGGGCGGTCGCGCCGGTCAGCGGGGTCCACGACGGCGGGGGCGCGGTCTTGTCGCCGCCGAGGCCCCGGGCCAGCAGGAAGCCCGCGCCCGACAGGGCGGCGACGCCGGCCAGGCCGCCGAACAGGACGCCACGCCGGCTCGGGCGCCGTTCGGGCGCCTCGCCCGAGGGAGCGGGAGCAGGGGCCGGAGCGGGAGCCGTCCGGGTCGGCAGGGAAGCCACCCCGAGCGGTAGGGTCCCGGCCCCGGCCCCGGGCGCGGGCGCGGGCGCGGGCGCGGGCGCGGGCGCGGGCGCGGGCGCGTCGGTGCGCAGCGCCCGCAGGCGCAGCGCCGTGGCCTGCGCGTCGGGGCGCGACGCCGCGTCCTTGGCGAGGAGTTCGGCGATCAGCGGGCCGAGCGGCCCGGCGTGCGGCGCGGTCGGCACGGGCTGCGTGAACACGGCCGTGATGACCGCGGTCAGGGTCGGCCCGTCGAACGGCGGGCGCCCCTCGACGGCGGTGTACAGGGTGGCGCCGAGCGCCCACAGGTCGGCCCGGGCGTCGACGGGCCGGCCCTCCAGCTGCTCCGGGGGCATGTACTGCGGGGTGCCGATGAGGGCGTTGGTCCCCGTCAGGTGCTGGGTGGCGTCGAGGAGTCGGGCGATGCCGAAGTCGGTGATGACCAGGCGGTCCCCCGCCACCAGCACGTTGTCGGGCTTCAGGTCGCGGTGCACCACGCCGGCGGCGTGCGCGTGGGCGAGGGCGGCGGCGATCTCGGCGCCGATCCGCGCGGCCCGCTCCCAGCCGAGCGGCCCTTCGCCCTTGATCAGCCGGGCGAGCGACGGGCCGTCGACGAACTCCATCACGATCCACGGGGCACCGCCGTGCTGCACCACGTCGTGCACCGTCACGATGCCCGGGTGGCGGAGCCGGGCCGCGGCGCGCGCCTCCCGTTCGGTGCGCGCGATCAGCTCGGCCCGCAGCTCCGGGCTCTCGGTCGAGCGCAGCAGCACCTCCTTGACGGCGACGACCCGGTCCAACAGTTCGTCGTGGCCCCGCCACACCCGCCCCATACCGCCCTGGCCGATCACCTCGACCAGCCGGTACCGCCCGCCCACAAGCTCTCCCGCTGTGCCTGTCATGCCCGCTACCTTAGCCAGGCGCCGCCCTCGGCCGACCGCCCCCGCCGGCCCCGCGCCGGCCGTGCTCGACTGGGGGAAGACCCTCACCGCGCTGATCGTGGTCGGGCTGGTCAAGGATCCGGCCTCGCCCGACCCCGTCCCGGACCGGCACATCGTCAGACAGGAGCCTCCGGCCGGCATCGCGGCGCCCATGGGCGCCACGGTGCTGGTGACGTACGGGTGAGCCCGCGGCCGAGCCTCAGGCGGCGACGGCTTCGACCACGGACAGCACGGTGCCGGTCGGGGTGATCCGGGAGAGGCGCAGGCCGGCGGCGTCGAGGAGGGCGGCGAAGTCGGCCGCGTCGCGTTCGCGGCCGGTGAGGGAGCCCATCATCATCAGGTCGAGCGCCTTGGACTGGTGCGGGGCGTTGCCGTCCGGGACGACGGCGTCCAGGATCAGCACCCGGCCGCCGGGGTTGAGGGCGCGCCGGCAGTGGCTCAGCAGGGTGACGCACTGCTCGTCGTCCCAGTCGTGGGTGATGCGCTTGAGCAGGTGGACGTCGCCGGGCGGCACCGCGGTGAAGAAGTCGCCCTCGGCGAGCGTCCAGCGGCCCGCGATCTCCTTGGTGTCGGCGAGCCGGTGGCCGGCCAGGACGTGGGCGCGGTCGTAGAGGACGCCCCGCACGCCGGGGTGGCGGCGCAGGACCTCGGCGAGCAGGCCGCCGTGGCCGCCGCCGACGTCCACGACCGTTCCGGTGTCGGGGAGTTCGCAGGCGGCGGCGATCGGGGCGTTCTCCGGGTCGGACATCGCCGCCATGCCGACGTGGAAGACGGCGGCGGTGCGCTCGTCCTGGGCGAAGTGGTCGAAGAACGGCATGCCGAAGATGCCCTCGAACGCCGTGGTGCCCTCGGTGAGGCAGTGCGAGAGTTCGCCGGCCGGCCGCCACATGGTGCGGTCGGTGAGCATCTGGACGGCCGTGCGGGCGGAGTACGGGACGTCGCCGCGCAGCGCCTGTCCGGCGTCGGTGAGGGCGAAGCGGCCGGCCCGGTCCTCCGTCACCACGCCGCGGGTGGCGAGCAGGCGCAGCACCCGGTGGAGGTTCCGGGCGTCCGTGCCGGTGGCGGCGGCGAGTTCGGCGGGGGTGCGGGGGCCGTGCGCGAGGTGGTCGGCCACGCCGACGTCGGCGGCGGCGCGCAGGGCGGCGGGGAAGAGGAAGCCGAGGGCCTCGTCGATCAGGAAGGCGGAGGAGCGGCGCAGCGCCTCGTCCTCGTGCTCCGCGGGCTGGTCGCCGATGGCTCGGCCGGTGTCCTGCCGCATGGGGATTCTCCTCGTTCGTACCGGGTGTGTCCGGGTTCGCCCGGAGAACTGCCCATCGGCGGGCGGGTCGAAGCGCGGCCGGGGGTGGCCGCGGGCGGCGCGGGGGAGGATCGGGGGTGAACGGGTCGTCGGTGTGGAAGTGGAAGGGGTCGGGGTGGCGGCGGCGGATGTGGACGCGGGCGGGCGGGGGCTGTTGGCGGCGGCGGGGGTGCTGTTCCCGGACGCCCACGGGCGGGTGCTGGTGGTGCGGCTGCCGTACGACCGCGAGCACCCGGTGGCGATCCCGGGCGGCGGCTGGGAGCCGCAGGACCGGTCGCCGCGGGAGACGGCCGGGCGGGAGATCGCCGAGGAGTTGGGCTTCACCCCGACGCTGCGGCAACTGGCGTGCGTGGACTGGGCGGTGAAGGAGGGCCGGCCGCCGATCGTGGCGTACCTGTACTGGGCGGACCCGCTGACGGACGAGCAGGTGGCGGCGTTCCGGCCGGACGCGGCGGAGGTCGGCGGCTGGGCCTGGCTGGACGCCGAGGACGCGGGCCGGGCCCTGCCGCCGCTGCTGTCGCGGCGGGTGCTGGCCTGCCTGCGGGCGCCGCGTGCGGCCGGGCCGCTGGAGCTGGAGGACAGCCGGCCGACCGGGCACGCGGCGGACCTGCCGGAGCTGGACGGCCCGGCGCCCGAGTACGTCGGGCTGGCCGCCGCGCCCGGTCTGGGGGCGGCGGTCGGCGGGGTGGCGACCGGGGAGGCCCTGTCGGACCCGCCGCCAGATCCGCCGCTGGACCGGGCGACGTACTACGCCACCCGGCCGCGCATCCGGGCGAAGGCGCGGGCGGTGTTCACCGACGACGCCGGACGGGTGCTGCTGGTGCGGCTGCGCCCGTACGAGGGGCCGCGCGGGGCGGTGCCGCACTGGACGCTGCCGGGCGGCGGCGTCGAGGCGGACCGGGAGACGCCCCGGGCGGCGGCCCGGCGGGAGATCCGCGAGGAGCTGGGCCTGGAGGTCGCGCCGGGGCGGCTGCTGGCGCTGGACTGGCAGCCGGGGGCCGCGGCCGATCCGCAGGCCGACCCGGCGACCGGCCGGGACACCGCCGTCCTGGTCTACCTCTACGACGGCGGGCGGCTGACGCCGGAGCTGCTCGACGCGATCACGCTGCAGGAGGAGGAGCTGGTGGAGTGGCGGCTGTGCGACCCGGCGCAGGCCCGGGCCCTGCTGACCGGGCCGTCCTGGGACCGCACGGCCGCCGCGCTGGCCGCCCGGGAGCGGCAGGGCGGTCCGGCCGAGCTGGTACGGGGCCGGGCGGCCGGCTGACGGGCGAGCGGGCGGGCGGCCGAGGCGCGGCCGGCTGACGGGCGGGCGGCTGACGGGGTGGGCCAGACTGGGGGCATGCGGAACGGGATCGCGGAACTGCTCGCTGGGCGGCGGGTGGAGTCGGTCGGCGGCGGGACCCGGCTGGAGCTCGGGCTCACCGGGCGGGTGAGCGTCCTGGTGGTGCAGGACTTCCGGTTCGCTGCGCCGCCGCCCGCCGGGCCGGTCGCCGACGGGCCGGCTTCCGGTGCGCCCGCGACGGTCGAGCACGTCTTCCCGGCGCTGGCCTTCCGGCCGACCGCCGCCCTGTCGGCGCTGGTCGGCCGGACCGTCGAGTCCGCCCTGATCACCCTCGCGGGCGGGCTGGAGCTGGGCTTCGCCGGGGGTGGCGTGCTGTCGGTGCCGCCGGACGCGCGGCTCGCACCGTGGAGCGTGCTGGGCGCCGAGGGCGTGCTGTGCGCGGGGCTGCCGGGCGGCGAGGTGGTGTGGGCGGAGGCCGAGGCGGGAGCGGGCTGAGGCCCGGCGGGGCCGAGGCCGCCGCCGGGCCGTCCGGTCGGTACCGGGAGCGGTCAGACCTCCAGGTCGGCCTCGATCCGGGTGAGCTGGTGGCGGGCCATCGCCAGGTTGGCGCGCGAGCGGTCCAGCGCCAGGTAGAGGAACAGGCCCTTGCCGCCGCGGCCGGCGAGCGGGCGGATCAGGTGGTACTGGCCGGTGAGGGTGATCAGCATGTCCTCGATCCCGTCCTGCAGGCCGAGCATGTCCATGGTGCGCATCTTGGCGCGCACCACGTCGGTGTTGCCCGCTGCGGCCACGTTGAGGTCGAGCCCGCCGGGGCCGTCCAGGGTGGCGAGCGCCATGCCGCTGTTGTAGTCCACCAGGGCCGCGCCGAGGGCGCCCTCGATGGTGGTCATGGCCTGCTTGAGCGCGCCGGCTGCGTCGGTCATGTCGGTAACTCCCGTTCGTTGGTGAGGTGTTCGTTGGCTGAGTGGTGGCGGGAAGGTGCTGCGGTCGGGGTCAGCCCGGGGCGGCCGCGCCCGGCTGCGGGCTCTCGCCGAGCAGCGCGGCGATCCGCTGCGCGCTGCGGCGGGCCTCCAGGTGCAGCCGGCCGACGTTGACGTCCGGATGCGCCAGCAGGGTCAGCACGCAGCTGCCGCCGGCCGCGTAGGTGGCGACGTAGCCGTGCTCGCCGCGCACCAGCGACTCGCGGAACTCGCCCTGGCCGGTGGTGTCGGCGAGCCGCTGGGCGAGCGAGAGCGCGGCCGCCGTCATCGCGGCCAGCCCGGAGGGCTCGGTGCCGTGCGTGTCGTGGGCGATGAGCAGGCCGTCGACGCTGGCCACCAGGCCGCCCGCGAGGTGCGGGGTGCGGCGCTTGACCACGTGCAGTTCGGCGAGCAGCTCGGTCTCCAAGGCGATCAGTTGTCTCCTTCCGACACGCTGCTTCAGCGCCCGCCTCATGGCCGGGGCGGCGGGGTCGCGGGCGGGGAGTGGGTCAAAGTCGGGCCTCCAGAAGGTCTCGGACCCGGGTCAGCAGCGCGATGTCCGGGTCGGGGACGGCCAGCGGCGGGTGGGCCGCGGCCGTGGCGGGCGTGGTGGTGGCGCGAGCGGCCGTGGCGGGCGTGGCCGTGGCGCGCGTGGTCGTTGCGCGCGTGGTCGTTGCGGCGGTGCGGAGCCCGGGGCCGCGCAGGGTCGCGCCGGGGATCCTGCGGTGCAGGCCGCTCCGATCGGCGGGTTCCGCGGACGGCTCCGGGCGACCGGGCCGCGCGGGGTCGGCCTCTGCGGGGTCGGCCTCCGCCCGGCCGGCCTCCGCCGGGACGTCCGGCGTCGTGTGCCGTGGCAGGTCGAGCAGTCCGGCGGCGGCCAGGCGGCGGACGTCGGCCGTCACCCCGAAGCCGGAGCGGCCGAGCAGCCGGGCCAGGTCCGCCGGGGTTCTTCGGCCGTCCGCGTGGTCCAGCAGCTCGCGGCGCCGGCGGCCGGACGCGCGGTGCGCGGGCAGCCGGCTGTGCGCGGCGGGGCGCACGGGCTCGGTGTCGAGCTGCGGCCAGGGCCAGATCCCGTCCAGCAGGCGGCGCCGGCGCTCGACCTCGCGGCGCAGCCGGTCCGGTTCGACCTCCGCGACCGGGCCGAGCCAGTGCCGGGCGTCGGCTTCGAACCGCCAGGTGCCGCCGGCCGGGTCGGCCAGGACGAAGAAGGCGGCGTCGAACAGCGTGCCCAGGTGGCCGAGTTCGAGCTCGCCGCGGGTGAGCAGCCGCCGCTCGACCAGCACCTCGCCGACCCGGCCGCTCGGGCCGTGCTCCCGGAGCAGCCCGTCCCAGCCCTCGGGGGTGGTCCGGCCGCAGCCGGTGAGCAGGTCGACCAGGCCGGGGGCGCGGTCGGAGTCGGCGGCGACGACCTGGCCGTCGACGAGGTACAGGCTGCCGAGCGGGCCGTGCAGGGCGCCGGTGGCGTGGCGGACGGCGAGCAGGTCGAGCGCCTCGCCCGGGGTGCGCGGGGTGGGCGGGACGTCCTCGGTGCCGGTGGCCGCGGTGTCGGCAGACACGGCGGCCGCGCCGGAGACGTCCTCGACGGGCGGGGCCGGAGCGGTGGTCACGCGGGCCTCCGTCCGGGGGTCGGCGGCCGGAAACGGATGGTCGCGGCCGGGGCCCCGGCCTCGGCTCCGGTCTCGACGTCGGCCCCGGCGGCCCCGGTCTCGACCCCGACTGCCTCGACGGGCACGGCGCTCACCCGAGCACCAGGTCCTCGGCGAGCGCCCGGAGGCGGAAGCGGGCGGCGGCGAGGTTGCCCTCGTCGCGGTCGAGCCAGAGGTGCAGCACGAGCCGGCTGTCGAAGACGGTGTCGATGAAGCGGATCAGGTGGTAGCTTCGGCCCGCGGTGACGATGATGTCCTCGAGCGGTGCCCGCCGCTCCTCCGCCGCGGTGAAGGTCTGGCTCTCAACGGCTGCTCGTACCAGGTCGGTTGCCTCGGCGGCGGCGGTCTCGTACTCGCCGGCCGGGCTGTCGCCGAGGCTGCCGAGGGCGAGTCCGCTCCCCCAGTCGACCAGGCTCGCGGCGCGCGCCCCGGCGATCGTCATGGCCCCGGAGAGGCATTCGTCGATACCCGGCACACCGGCTCCTTCGCGGGGTCTGGGCGGCCGGGGCGCAGCACGGCTCCGGCCGGATCGCCACCAGCAGTGGCGGGTTCGACACGGAAGGCTACTGGCGGTTTCGAGATGACGAACATTCCGGTGGCATATTCACACCATCGGCGTTGAGTTCCGGCCAAGATCTGACGATCAGTCAAGCCTGCCAAGGCGGCAAAGCCGCTGGCCCGCCCGCCGTCACCGAGCGGAGTGGCGCGACGCCGACCGGTCACCTGGTGGGGGACCTTGGCCGATACCCGGCCGTGGCGGCGGGTTTCGCGACCGAAAGTGCGATAAGAGGATGCGCTCGGCGCGGCCGGGAACGACGGCCGGGAACGACGAAGGGGCCCGTTCCGCTGGACGGAACGAGCCCCTTCGGGTGGAGCGCCAGGCCCGGGTCGCACGGACTCTTCCTACTGAAAGTAGGACGTGCTCTGGTAGCACCGCTGACGCCTGTTCGAGAGATCGTTTCCTCTCGACGTCATGAACACTAGCAGGTCATCACACCAGGTCAGAAATCCGCGGACCGCCCAGGTCGGAGCCCTGGTGCGAGCCCCGCCCGCCAGGCCCGGCAGGCCCGCCGTGCCGTCAGACCTGTCCGTCAGACCTGCCCGACCGCCTCCGCCAGCAGCCGGTAGGAGTCGAGCAGCGCCGCGCGGTCGTAGCTGCTCGTGGCGACCAGGAACTCGTCCGCGCCGCTGCGGGCCACCAGGGCGGCGAGTTCGGCGGCCGCCTGCGCGGGGGTGCCCGCGATGTGGCCCTTCAGCGACTGCTCGAACGCGGCCCGCTCCCGCGCGCTCATCGTCCGGGCCCGGATCTCGGCCACCGGCGCGAGCGGCGGGAACTCGCCGTGGGTGCGGGAGTAGGCGCCCGCCCACGCCTCCGGCACGAGCAGGTCCCGGGCCCGCTCGACCGTCCCGGCGACCGCCACCGTGCCGGAGACCACCACGTACGGCTCGGCGGCCTGCGCCGAGGGCCGGAAGCGGTCGCGGTAGCGGTCGATCGCCGCGAGCATCCGCTCCTCGCCGTGCGCGGCGGCGATCACCAGCGGCAGCCCGGCCGCGGCGGCGAGGTCCGCGCCCTCGCCGGTGGCCAGGACGAAGGCCGGCACCCGCAGGCCCTCCGCCGGGCGGGCGCGCACGCCCGGGTGCACCTGCTGGGTGCCGTCGAACCAGCCGAGCAGTTCGGCCAGTTGGGCGGCGAAGTCGTCCGCGGCGTCCTTCTCCCGGCCGAGCGCCCGCCGCACGCCGTCGGTGAAGCCGACCGAGCGCCCCAGCCCCATGTCGATCCGGCCCGGGAACAGCGCGGCCAGCACACCGAACTGCTCGGCCACCACCATCGGCCGGTGGTTGGGCAGCATCACGCCGCCGGTGCCGACCCGGATCCGGGTGGTGGCCGAGGCGACCGCCGCGGCCAGCACGGTGGGCGCCGAGCCGGCCACGCCGGGCACGCCGTGGTGCTCGGAGACCCAGAAGCGGTGGTAGCCGAGCCGCTCGGCCTCACGGGCGAGGGCGACCGTCGCGCGCAGCGCCTCGGCCGGCTCCTCGCCGCGCCTGGTCCGGGACCGGTCGAGGACGGAGAGCCGCACCGCCGGGGGCCGGCCGGGGGCCTTCGCCGGGATCGGGCCGGAGGTCGGGATCGGACCGGAGGTCGGGATCGGGGTCGGACCGGAGGTCGGGGTCGGGATCGGGCTGGTCACGCCCGTCCACAACGCCCGCCCCCGGCGGCGGCATTCCCCGCGCTCGGCCTCCCCCCCTCAGGAGGTGACGTCGAACCCCTGCGCCGCCCCCAGCCGCCGGAGCGAGTCCTGCCCCGGGACACCGTCCGCCGCCCCGCCGCTGTACCCGCAGCGCCGCTGCCAGGCCGCGTAGGCGGCGACCGTCAGGCTGCCGAACGAGCCGTCCACCCACCGCTGTTCGAGCAGCCCCTCGTCGGCGAGCGCCTGCTCGACGATCGCCACCTCGGCGCCGTACGTGCGGTGCCCCTGCTCGGCGGGCGGGTCCTGCCGGGCGGCGGCGGCCGCGTGCGCCACCGAGACGGTGCGCGGCCCGGGCAGGTAGCCGAGCAGCCGGCGCAGCGAGGCCTCCCCGGGGACGCCGTCCGCGGCCTGGCCGGTGTAGCCGAGGCTGCGCTGGTAGTCCGCGTAGTTCTCGGTGTCGGCGTCCGTCCAGTCCGGTCCCGGGCCGGAGCGGTAGTGGGTGCCGAAGCCTTCCCGCACCAGCGCGCGGCCGACCACCGTCACCTGGTAGCCGTGCGCGCCGTAGCCGTACGGCAGCCCGTTGATGTCCGTCTCGTAGCGGGCCGGGCCCGGGTCCTGCGGGGGCACCGGGTGCTGCTGCGAGGGCGGGGTGCCCGGCGAGCCGGGACCGACCGGGAAGGCCGGCCAGGCGCCGGGGTCGGTGTGGTCGTTGTACGGCACGTGGGCGTGCGCGAACCAGCCGCCGCAGGTCTCCCAGACGTGCTCGTCGCGGTGCGGGGTGAAGTCGACGGGCCGGCCCATCGGCCAGGCGTCCGGCACGCCCCAGGAGGCGATCCAGGCGTGGATGCGGTCCCAGCCGGCGCACGGGGTGTCCACCAGCCTCGGGTAGACGGTGCCCTGGTGGCGGCAGTACGGGAAGAACACCGCCTCGATCTGGATGACCACCCGGCCGGCCCGGTTGGTGCGGGTCGGGCTCTGGCCCGGGCTGAGCAGGCTCTTCGAGCGGGAGTCGGCCGGGAACAGCTGGGCGGTGCGGCCGCTGAACGGGTCCCAGACCAGGTGCGGGGCGTCGCCGGCGCCGCTGCCGGTGAAGTAGCCGACCAGGTCCTCGTAGGTGCACCAGTCCTGCGGGGCGTCGGCGGTCGCGTTGCGGTCCCAGGTGATGTGGGCGATGGCCTTCGGCGGGTACTGCTGGTCGGTCGGCGCGTGGTCGCCGAGGTCGTGGATCTCGGCACCGGGCAGCCACAGCTCGGGCATGCGCGCTCCTCCTCCGAACGGCGTCATGACGTCGCCCTAGGTATCGGCAGGTCCGCCGTCCGGATTGACCCCGGACCGCCGGAATCCGCGCCGTTCGCGGTGCTGAACCCCCGGATGCCGCACGGCCGTTCGGATCAAGGAGGGCGGCTCGTGTGCACGTACGAGGTGCGGGCACGGCCGGCGGCGGCCGCTCCTGAAGCCGGAGCGCGGCGCGGATTCCACCTCGCCGGGGCCGTCCTGTCAATCGTTGACATCGGAAATGGTCTAGTCCACGGTGGACGGCGGCCGGCCGCGAGGCCCCTGGAGCCAAGCCCATCACGCCACGGCCGCAATGCTTTTGACGATCAGACGGAGGCGCGTTCCGCATGCAGAGAGTCTGTCTCGCCCTGCCCACCAACCGGCCCTGCGCCGCCGCCGTCGCGGACATCGCCGAGGAGGCCGCGTACGCCGCCGCCCACTTCGACGTCGAGGTCCACCTCCTCGTCCTCGACACCGCCGACAGCGCCGGCCACGCCGAGAACGCGAGCGCGGTCGGTGCCCTCGCCCCCGCCGCCGGGGTCGTCGTGCACCACCTCGACACCGGGCAGCAGCGGGACTTCCTCCGCCGGGTGATCCACCGGGCCGGCGCCGCCGAACCGGACCTCCTGCTCGACCTGATGCTCCCCGACACCGTCTCCTACGGCGCCTGCACCAACCGGGTCTTCCTGGTCGCCGCCGCCCTCGGCTGCGCCTCCGTGCACCGCCGGGACTCCGACAGCACCTACCAACTCCTGGACGGCCGCAAGGTCTTCCCGATCCACCACGAGCTGCGCTCGCTCGGCCGCCCGGCCGGCGAGGCGGCCGCCGGCGTCACCCGCAGCGAGCTCGACCCCGCCGACGCCGCGAAGCCCGTCGCCCTCGTCGGCGGCTCGTTCATCGGCGAACTGTCCGTCGACATCGGCGGGATCAACACCCTCGACCCGGCCGTCTACCACGAGGTGGTGAGCCTGTGGGCGCCGCCGATCTGGTCCGAGGAGGAGAAGAGCGCGCTGGTCGAGGCCTCCTTCACCGGCGGCGGCACCGAGCCGTTCACCGTCGACGAGGCGGTGCTCGGCGCCCCCGACATCCGGCGGGTCGACATGTGCAACCTCGGCCTGGACCACCGGGTCTACGAACGGCTGCCGGTGCCGCCCGCACCCGACACCATCGGCAGCGACTACTTCCTGCTGCACGCCGTCCTCGACTCCGGCCTGCCCGGCGTCGTGCACAACCGGCACATCGTCAACCACTACACGCCCGAACGCCGCACCGGTCCCGGCTTCACCGCCTACCAGCTGCGCTTCGCCAAGTTCCTGCTCTCCATGCTGTACCTGCACCCGGTGTACGGCGAAATGATCGCCCTCGGCGGGGAGTTGCTCGACGAGCAGCACCGCCTGCGGGTCGAGCCGGTGCTAGACTCGGTGCGCCGCAGCGCCGCTTGGGACCGCGCCGCGAACGTCCACCGGCTCGACGTCCTCGACCGCTGCTACCGCCGACTCGGCGGCACGTACGCCGAGTTCGCCGACCACCTGGCCCCACGGCGGCAGCACCTGCTGGACGAGGCCCAGGCCGACGCCGAACGGTTCGCCCTGCTGATCGAGGGCTGGGGCGCCCTGGTGGCCGCGGCCCGGGCGCAGCGGGTGGCCGGGTGAGCGGGGACCTCCGGATCCGGCCGCTCGGCGAGGCCGACTGGCCGGCCGTGATCGCCCTCGAACACGCCGCCTACGCCGCAGACGGCCTCTCCGAGGGCGCCGACGCCCTGACCTCGCGCGGCCGCAGCTCCCCCGGCACCTGCTACGCCCTCGACCAGGCCGGCACCGTGCGCGGCTACCTGCTGAGCCTGCCGTACCCGCCGCTGCGCTGCCCCGACCTCACCCGGCCCGAGGAGCGGACCCACACCTCCACCAACCTGCACGTGCACGACCTGGTGATCGCCGAGGACCTGCGCGGCCGCGACGTCGCGCTCGGCTTCCTGCGGCACTTCCAGGACCGGGCGAAGGCCCAGGGCTACCAGCGGATCTCGATGGTCGCCGTGCGCGGCACCGACATCCTGCTCCGCCTGCTCGGCTACCGCGCCCACCGCGAGGTCGCCGTACCGCCCTGCTACGGCCGGCGCGCGGTCTACATGTCGACACCGCTGAGTTGACCGCCGTCAGCCGCACGGGCGGGGCCGACACCCGCACGGCTGAACCGGTGCATCCACCGGCCCGGCCGGCCGTTGACCCCGGCATGGAGACCAGGACCTGGACCGGGCTGCTCGCCGCCATCGCCGTACTGCTGACGGGCGCGACCCTCGCCCCCGCCGCCGGCGCCGCCGACACCCCGACCGCGCCGCGCGCCGCCTACACCCGCACCCAGCTCTTCTTCGGCACCGAGCGGCCGGACGGCGGCCCCGCCGTCACCGAGCAGGAGTTCCAGGACTTCGTCGACACCGAGGTCACCCCGCGCTTCCCGGACGGCCTCACCATCGAGCAGGCCCGCGGCCAGTACCGCGACCGGCACGGCGTCATCGAACGCGAACGCTCCTACCTGGTCACCCTGCTGTACCCGGCCGGCACGGCGAAGCAGGCGGGCGCCGCCGTCGAGGACATCCGCCGCGGCTACGACCGGCGCTTCCAGCAGGAGTCCGTCGGCCGCGTCGACGAGCAGGTCAGGGCGTCGTTCTGACCACGCGCCGCCGGAAAACGGCAGGCGGCCCGCGGGCCCGGGCGGGCAGGATGGCGCCATGCCGTCGCTGCTGCCCGCCCTCGCCGAGAACCCCGCCCTGCCGGCCGAACTGCTCCAGCGCCTGGTCGACGCCGCGCCCGAGGACGAGGACCTGGCCTGGGCGCTGGCGCACCGCACCGACCTGAGCGCCGCACAGGCCCGGGCGCTCGCCGCGCTGCACGAGGACTCCCCCTACCTGCTGGCCGGGCTCGGCGTGCCGGTCGACGACCCGCTCGCCCGGCCCGACCTCGCGCTCGCCCTGCTCGACCAGGGGCGGGGCCGCCCGGAATGGGCGCTGCCGCTCGCCCGCCACCCGGACCGGGACACCCGCGTCCGGCTGGCCGGCTGCCCCGGGCTGCCGGACCAGGCGGCCGAACTCCTCGCCGCCGACGAGGAACCCGAGGTCGCGGCCGAACTCGCCTACTTCACCGGGCGGGCGGACCTGCTGCGCGCCCTGGCCGGGCACCCGGCGTTCGAGGTGCGCCGGGGCGTCGCGGCCAACGAGGCCACCCCGCCCGACCTGCTGGCGGCCCTCGCGGCCGACGAGGAACCCGAGGTCCGCTCCCTCGCCGCCGGCAACCCCGCCACCCCCGGAACCGCCGCCGCCCGCCTCCTCGCCGAACCCGACGCGCCGCCCCGCCAGCAGCTCGCCGCCCACCCCCACCTGCCCGCCGAGGCCTACCGGCGGCTCGCCGAGGACGAATCGCCTTGGGTGCGGGCCGAGTTGGCCGAGAACCCGGCCGTCGACGAGGCCGTGCTGCGCCGCCTCGCCACCGACGACGACCCGGACGTCCGCCGGCGCCTCACCCGCAACCCGCGCATCCCGCTCGACCTGCTCGCCGAGCTCGCCGTCACCGTCCGGGTCGGCGCCACCCTGCTCGACCGCGTCGCGGCCGCCACCCCCGCCGAACTCACCACCCTCGCCGCCTCCCCGGAGCCCCGGGTCCGGATGCTCGCCGCCGAGCACCGCGACCTGCCCGCCGCCGTCCGCGACCGGCTCGCCGAGGACCCGGACGCCGCCGTGGCGAAGTCCGTCGCCCCGCACCCCGGGCTCACCGCCGCCCGACTCACCGCCCTGCACGACCGGTTCGGCGGCCGGGTCGCCCACGCCGTCGCCCGCAACCCCGACGCCCCCACCGCCCTGCTCGACCGGATCGCCACCGCCGAACCACCCGCCGCCAAGGCCCTGCGCGCCATCGCCCAACACCCCCACGCCGGCCGCGCCGCCCTCACCGCCTGCCTCACCGCCCCGCACCCGACCTCCAGCTACGCCGCCGCCAACCCCGCCCTCCCCGCCGACGTCATGGCCGCACTGATCCACTCCGCCTGATCCACTCCGCCTGAGGCACCCGCCCAACGGTCGGGGGTCGGCGGATCCGCGCTCACGGAATCCTCAGGGGCGCCCGGCGAGGCTCGGGGTATGGCGGAGCAGCGGATCGGGAACGGGCGGGGCGGTGGGTGGGGTCGGGGCGCGGTGCGGGGTGGTCCTCCGCCGGGCGTGCCGGCGGCCCTCGTCGCGGTGGCGCTGGTGGCGGTGCTCCTGGTGGGGGCGGCCGCGGCCACGGTGGCGGCCACCGCCGGGATGCGGCCGCTGAAGGCCGTCTGCCGGCACGTCGGGGACCTGGGGCACCGGAGGCTGCTGACCCAGCACTGCCGGTGAGCGGTCGCGGCGGCCACCGGCCTCATCGAATCCTCAGGTTGCGGCTGGGAACCTCGTCCAGGTCGACGGCGGCGCCCTCTGGATCCCCCGCGAGGGGGCGCCGCGTCGACGTCCCGGGCGCCCCGGCGCCGGCCACCGCCCTGCCGAAGGACCCCTGCCGTGACCGTGCACCGAGACCGCCGCCCGGCGGTTCCGTCCCAGGTCACGGCTATCCTGGCCGGCATGCGAGTACTGGTGGTCGAGGACGACGAGGACCTGCGGTTCGCCGTGGCCGCCGCGCTGCGCGGCAGCGGACTGGCCGTCGACGAGGCCGCGGACCTGCCGGCCGCCGACGAGGCGCTGTTCGTCACCGCCTACGACTGCGTCGTGTTCGACCGGATGCTGCCCTCCGGCGACTCCGCGGACTACGTGCACCGGATGAGGGCGGACGGCCGGACCGTACCGGTGCTGTTCCTCACCGCCCGCGACACCGTCGCCGACCGGGTCGAGGGCTTCGCCACCGGCGGCGACGACTACCTCGTCAAGCCCTTCGCCGTACCCGAACTGGTCGCCCGGGTACGGAACCTGTGCCGGCGCACCGCCGTCGCCCGGCCGCCGGTGGTGCGCTGCGGCGGCCTGGAGATCGACACGGCCCGGCGCACGGTGCGCCGCGACGGCGTGCTGCTCTCCCTCACCACCAAGGAGTTCGCCGTCCTGGAGACCCTCGCCACCCGGCCCGGCGAGGCGGTGCGCCGCACCGACCTCATCGAGCGCTGCTGGGACGAGCTGACCGAACCCAACTCCAACGTGGTCGAGGTCCTGGTCTCCCAGCTGCGCCGCAAGCTCGGCGACCCGCCGCTGATCCACACCGTGCGCGGCGTCGGGTACCGACTGGAGTCGCCGGAGTGAGACGCCCGCTCGCGCGGCTCCGCCGGCCGCGCCGGACGGCGCCGCCCACCCCGGCGGGCCGGATCCGCCGGCTGCGGCGGCGGATCGCCCTGCTCTTCGCCCTCGTCAGCGCCCTCGGGCTGGTCGGCATGACGGTCATCGCGGTGCACGCGGACGACGCGTCCTGGCGCTCCCAGGTCGACGCCGATCTCAAGCTCCGCACCAGCGAGTTCACCGCCGACCTGCACTACGACGAGCAGGGCGCGCTCGAGTACCCGGACCCGAGGGAGGGCGGGTACGACTGCCCGCCGGTGACCCTGTTCACCGGCAACGGCGAGCAGGTGGCGCCCCTCGCCGCCCCGCACCGGCCGTGCCTGGTGGTCCCCACGGCGGCCCTGCAGGCGATCGCCGACGAGGCGCTGCGGGAGGGGGACCTCAGCCGGGCCACCGTCACCGCGCCGAACGGCCACCGGCTGCGGCTGTCCGCCCAGCCCTTCTCCACCTCGGCCACCGAGAACTCGGACGGCGTGGTGGTCACCGCCGTCGACGTCTCCTCCAACCTCGACGACCACGAGCGCCTGGCCCTGCTCCTCGCCGCCGCCTGCGCCGCCCTGGTCGCGGTCTCGGCCGTGGCCGGCCACTGGCTCGCCGGACGGGCGGTGCGGCCCGCGCTGGCCGCGCTCGACCAGCAGGAGGCCTTCTTCGCGGACGCCGCCCACGACCTGCGCACCCCGGTCGCCTCGCTGCGGCTGCTCGCCGAGACCGGCCTGCGCGGCGGGGCCGAGACCACCGAGATCATGCGCCGCACCCTGCGCCAGTCGACCAGGATGAGCGAGCTGGTCGACGACCTGCTCACCCGCGCCCGGCTGATGGCCGGAGCCGTCCCGCTGGACCGCGAGCCGCTGCGGCTCGACCAGCTCGTCGAGGCCGTCGTCGCCGACACCCCGGCGGACGGGCACCGGGTGACCGTACGGGCCGAGCCGGTGGTCGTCCACGCCGACGCCGGACTGCTGCGCCGCGCCGTCGCCAACCTGCTCGGCAACGCCCTCGCCCACGGCCACGCCCCGGGCGAGCCCGCCGCCGTCGAGGTCGCCGTCGGCGCGGACGGCACCGTCACGGTCGACGACGCGGGGCCCGGCATCCCGCCCGAGCAGGCGAAGTCCCTGTTCGAGCGCTTCCGCAGCGGCGCCGGATCGAGCGGCCTCGGCCTGTCCATCGCCGCCTGGGTGGCCCACGCGCACGGCGGCTCGCTCACCGTCGACCGCAGCGCCCGCGGCGGCGCGCGTTTCCTCCTGCGCCTGCCCGTCCCCGCCCAGCACCGGCCCTGAGGCCGCCGCCCGGGCCCCGGCCCCGGTTGACCAGTCGGGCGGCCGGAGGCCTTGTCCGGGCCCGGTCCCGGTGCTTGAATCCGCGTCAGTCGGACTCGCCACCGGGCGGGTCGCCCACACCACGGGGGTGATCGACATGCCGACCTGGACCGATCTGATCTGAACCGGAGGCCGGTCCCCCGCCCGGGAGACCGGCCTCCGGCCTGTTCCGGGCCGCGCCGCCCCGCCCCTCCTCCGCCACTCCCCGCCCCAGCGGCCACAGCCGTACCGCCGCCGTCCGGGGCCGGTTGCAGTTGGGTTTCCGTTCCGTCCGGCCCGCGCACGAACGGGGGCGGCGTCCGGGATCGTGGGCGGTGACGGCTCGTGCGGCGGCGGGGGGAGTTGCCATGGCGGAGGGGCGGGAGCCGGCGCTGGTGCCCGGGGTGGTCGGGGCGCTGATGCGGCTGGCGCAGGGGGTGGCCGGGGGGCCGGGGCGGGCGGTGGCGGAGGTGGTGCGGGCGCGGCTGCGGGCGACGCCCGAGGGGGCGCGGGCGGTGGACGCCGTCGCGGCGAGCCCCGGGGACGAGCGGGCGCGGGCCGAGCTGACCGCCGCCGTCACCGAACTGCTGGCCACCGACGAGGCGTTCGCGCAGTACGTACGGTCCACCGAGCTGGGCCGCCCGGCCGATCCACCGACCGTGCACCTGCGGCTGGACCCGGCCGTGACCGGCGCGCGGGCGCTCGCGGCCCGGCGCGGCAACGTGGCGATCGTGGCGGCACTGGCGCTGGTCCTGGTCACCGCGCTGGTCGCGCTCGGCGTGCACCTGGGCTCGCGTCCGCTGCTGAAGCCGGACGGCCCGCACGTCGCGCACGGCGGGCAGGCGCTGCGCGAGCCGGCCGGGGCCCGCAAGGTCCTCCCGGACGTCGGCGCGCTGCCGCCGGGCGGCTGGCAGGTGGAGAGCGGGCCGGACACCGGCACGAGCGGCGCGGGCGACGCGCCGTGCCTGCTGACCGGCCTGCCCGCCACCCTCTGTTCCGCCCCGCTGACCTACGCCACGGTGACGTTCCGGGCCTCGCCGGCCCAGCACGTGCAGTTCACCGTGCTCACCTTCGACTCCGCCGAGATCGCCGGCCGGGCCTTCACCGGCACGCTCGACCTCCTCGGCAGTGCGCCGGCGGCAACGCCCGTGCCGTTGCCGCCGATCGGCGACCAGAGCGCCGCCCGGGCGAACGGCCCCGGCGGGGTCGCGGCGCTGGTCCGGGTGGGCGGCACGCTGCTGTACGTGCGGGACTCCGGTCCGGGCGCCTCCGCCGCCGCCCCGGCGCTGCCGGTGTTCGCCCGGCTGCTCGCGGAGCGCGCCCGCCTGGCCCTGGACGGCGCGGATTCGAGCGACGGCGCCACCCCTGCCTGAAACCCGTTACCACCCCGGGGAGTTATCGAGGTGGTGTACTGGGCCGACTGTACGGGGCCGACCGGCGCCCTCGCAGGGGTGGCGGCTGCGTTGACGGCTCGTTGACCGGCTGTATACCGGCCGGCGGGAAGGTCCCTTTTCCTTTTGTTGACCTATCGCAGGAGAGGTATGGAAACCCCATCATCCCGTTCGAGCGGCGTCGCGGACGTCACCGTTCGTCGGGGGCGCACCGGCCGGCGTCGGACGGCTCCACTGCTCGCTCTCCCCCTGATCGCGGGTCTGGTGCAGGCGCTGCTCCTGCCGTTCGCCGCACCGGCCTCGGCCGCTGTCGGCGATCACACCTCCGGCCGGGGGGCGAACCGGACCGACGCGTCGGTGACGCGGCCGGACATCCGCGGGCTCGTGGAGAACGTGAAGGACCTGCCGGCCGGCCACAAGGCGTACGGCGTCAAGGACGACCAGGGCCGTTCCATGGACACCGTGAAGATCATCGACGACCGGGAGAAGGGCCCGGGCCACTACCTGGCGGTCTACCACACCATGACCGGCGGGCGGTTCAAGGTGCACCTGGCGACCTCCACGGACACCGTGAACTGGCACTGGGAACGGGAGTTGGCCGGGAGCGGCGGCCCCGGTGGCGCGTCCCAGCCCGCCATCGTCCAGGCCGGGGCCGGGCTGGTGGCCGCCTGGGAGCAGGAGGCGGACGGCGGGAGCCACCTGGCGTTCCGGTACTTCGCGAGCCGGGGGGACCTCCTGGCCGGGCGGGTGGCGAAGTCCTACGACGCGCCCCGGAACTTCGGGATTTCCGAGGGAACCCCGAACATCTACGGGATCAGCCTGAACCCGGACATCGACCACTCCACCATCGACGTGGGCGCCCACTACTTCGACCCGGGAGCACGCCACGACCGCCAGCAGCGAGGCACCCTCACCGACTTCGCCTCCTGGCGCGCCGACAAGCAGCCGGGCCTGGACCAGGCGCTGACCGGGCTGGGCGCCACGGGGAACATCGGCGGCCGCGCCTCGGTCGACTACGGCGGCCACCCGTACACGCTCATCGAGGGTCAGACCTACGACGACCAGTGGGACACCAACTCGCCCCAGGCCTGGGCGTCCTGGCGGATCTTCCTGTACGACGAGCAGTCCCGTGCCGCCGAGCAGTTGAACATCCGGACCGACGGCGGCAGCCGGGCCTTCGCCAACCCCTCCATCGCCGACCTGACCGCCCCGGACGGATCGCCCTTCACCGCCGTCACCCTGTTCGTGCCCGGCGAGACGGCCGCCTCCGGAGAGGGCGGCGAACTCGTCTACAACACCGGCACGTTCCCGGTGACCCCGCCCGCGCCGGGGACCGACCGGATCGACGTCGGGCTGACCGTGCAGGACGGCCGCTTCGTGAAGGGATCGGGCAGCTACGCCTCGGCGGGCGGCTACCGGAAGGTGTGCGTGCAGATCCTCGACACCGCCGGGAAGGGGTACGGGTCGTCCTGCCGCAACCCCGACACGGACGGCCGGCAGCTGGAGTTCAGCGCCCCCGACCTCGACCTGGGGACGACCGGCGCCACCGCGTTCCTGACCAGGATCACCGCCTACGACGGCAACGACCGCGCGATCGCCTCCAAGGACTCCAACACCCTGATCCGGCTCGACGACCGGATCGACATCGGGCTGACGGTCATCGACGGCGGCAGCATCAAGGGCTCCGGGAGCTACACCTCCACGGGCTACCAGAAGGTCTGCGTGGGGATCTACAACCAGATCGGGATCCGGTACTCGGAGGCCTGCCGCTCCCCCCGGTCGGACGGCCGACAGCTGGAGTTCAGCGCACCGGACGTCCCGCTGCGGCAGGTCCACGACGCCCCGGGCACCCGGTTCCGAACGAGGATCACCGCGTACGACGCCGGCGGGAACGTCGTGGCGTCCAAGGCGTCGAACGAGGTCGTGTTCAATCCCTTCTGAGCACGATCGGCGGCACCTCGGCCGGCGGCCGGTCTCCCGCCCGGGAGGCCGGCCTCCGGCCGTTGCGGATCCGCCCGACGGCCTGAAGGGCCTCAGGAGTGGTCGAGGTAGGCGAGCACCGCCTGGACCCGCCGGTTGACGTTGTCGTCGTCGGTGAGCCCGAGCTTGCCGAACATCGAGGTGGTGTACTTGCTGATCGCGCTGTCGCTGAGGAACAGCCGTCCGGCGATGGCCTGGTTGGAGAGTCCTTCGGCCATCAGGCCGAGCACCTCGTACTCGCGCTCGGTGAGCCGCTCCAGCCGCCGGTGGGAGGTGCCGGAGGTGAGCAGCGCGCCGATGACGGCCGGGTCCATGGCCGTTCCGCCGGCGGCGACGCGTTCGAGGGCGTCGATGAACTGCTCGCCGTCGAAGACGCTCTCCTTGAGGAGGTAGCCGACGCCGCCGGCGCCGTCCGCGAGGAGTTCGCGCGCGTACAGCTGCTCGACGTGCTGGGAGAGGATCAGCACCGGCAGCCCGGGGACCTCCCGGCGGGCCGCGAGCGCGGCCTGCAGGCCCTCGTCGGACTGGGTGGGCGGCATCCGGACGTCCACCACGGCGACGTCCGGGCGGAAGGCGAGCAGCGCCCGCAGCGTCTCCGGGCCGGTGGCGGCGGTGGCCACCACCTCGTGCCCGTACGCCTCGATGAGGTGGACCATGCCGTCGCGCAGCAGGTAGAGGTCTTCGGCTACAAGGATTCGCATGGGACCACCATGATCGCACGGGTGGGGCCGCCCTCGGGGCTGTCCAGTTCGAACGTGCCGTCGAAGACGGCGAGTCGGCGGCGCAGCCCGGCGAGGCCGCCGTCCGGCCGGACGGTGGCGCCGCCGCGGCCGTCGTCCTCGATCTCGACGACGATGCCGGTGCCGTCGTGCGCGAGGGTGATCCGGGCCGCGGTGGCCCGGGCGTGCTTGACGGCGTTGGTGAGCAGTTCGGCGGTGCCGAAGTAGAGGGCCGATTCGATCGGCGGGTCGAGGCGCAGCCGGGGCCGGTCGGCGGGCGCGGTGACGGTGACGGCGATCGGGGTGGTGAGGGCGAGGGCGCGGACGGCGTCGACGAGGCCGCGTTCGCTGAGCACCGGCGGGTTGATGCCCCGGACGAGGTCGCGCAGTTCGGCGAGCGAGCCGGCGGCGCCGGCCCGGGCGGAGCGCAGCAGGGCGCGGGCGCGTTCGGGGTCGGTGGCCATCAGGCGTTCGGCGGTGGCGAGCGAGATGCCGATGGCGACGAGGCCGGCCTGCGCGCCGTCGTGCAGGTCGCGTTCGATGCGGCGGATCTCGGCGGCCTGGGTGACCGTCATGTCGGCGCGCTGGGCGGTCAGTTGGTCGACTCGGTCGGCGAGCAGCATCGCGGTGGAGGGGCGCAGGAAGCGGACGGCGGCGGGTTCGAGGGCCCGCCAGGCGTACGGGGCGGTGCCGATCGCGACGGCGGCGCCGATCGGCCCGACGAGGAGCGGGGCCGCGCCGGTGAGGGCGAGGACGGCGGCGGCCGCGCCGGCGGGCGGCAGGCAGGCGGGCAGGCCGGCGGTGAGCGGCGCCAGGGCGGTGAAGCGCAGGTCGCGCCAGGTGGCGGGGTCGCGCCAGTAGGTGCGCATCCGCTGGTCCATCAGGGCGTCGCGCCGGGTGCGCTCGTACCGGTCGCCGTTCCACCAGTAGCCGGTGGCCATCCGGGTGACCGGCCCGGGCTCGCGGTAGCCGGCCGGGACGGCGGTGCCGGTCCAGCGGGCGACGAGGGCGCGGACGGCCCGGCAGAGCGGGCGGGAGGCCGCGAGGGTGCCGGTGACCGCCAGCACCACGGGCAGCAGCCAGGACCACGGGTTGCCCGCGCCGCCGTGGACGCCGAGCGCCGCCGCGGCGGCCCACAGCGCGGGGACGGTCATGGTGACGCCCGCGACCGCGCACGCCCGCAGGAACCCCGTCCCGGCCCGGGCCGGCCATCCGAGCAGCTGTTTCATCGCCGTGCCTTTCCCGTTTCCGTTCGACCGCCCCCACTCTGCACCGAACGGAGGCCGGCGTTCCGAGGATCGCCGCAGAAGTGTGGCCAGGCCCACTCACCTGTGGGTCCAGGCGCACGGGCGGGAGCGGGCGGCCGGTCCTTTCCCCCGAATGCGTGTATCGCTCTCTTGACTGCCGTCACCCGCGCGCCATACTGGCCTCACTCCCCGCTCGCCCGATGAGGTGTCCGCCCATGGAGCTCACCCCTTCCGCGCACCTGGACACGTTCTGCCGAGACCACCTCCCACCTCCCGACCAGTGGCCGGAACTCCTCTTCGAAACACCGGAGTTGGCCTACCCGAAGCGACTGAACTGCGCCCGGGCACTGCTCGACGACACGATCGACCGCCTCGGGCCGGACCGCCGCTGCCTGCTCACCCCCACCGGCCGGTGGAGCTACGGCGAGCTGCGCGAGCACACCGACCGGATCGCCCGCCTGCTCACCGAGGACGAAGGGCTCGTCCCCGGCAACCGGGTGCTGCTGCGCGGCCCCAACACCCCGTTCCTCGCGGCCTGTTGGCTCGCCGTGCTGAAGGCCGGCGGCGTGGTCGTCACCACCGTGCCATTGCTGCGCTCCCCCGAGCTCACCGAGCTGCACGCCATCGCCCGGCCCGTCCTCGCCCTGTGCGACCACCGCTTCCTGGACGAGCTGCACCGCGCCGAGACGCCCGGGGTGCGCGTCCTGCCCTACGGCGGCCCGGGCCCGGACGACCTCACCGCCCGCAGTGCCGCCAAGCCCGCCGGCTTCCCCGCCGTGCCGACCGCCGCCGACGACGTCGCGCTGATCGCCTTCACCTCCGGCACCACCGGCCGCCCCAAGGCCACCCTGCACTTCCACCGCGACGTGCTGGCGATCGCCGACACCTTCTCCCGCCACCTGCTCCGCCCCACCCCCGACGACCTGTTCGCCGGCACCCCGCCGCTCGGCTTCACCTTCGGCCTCGGCGGGCTGCTGGTCTTCCCGCTGCGGGCCGGCGCCGCCAGCCTGCTACTGGAGCAGGCCTCGCCCGAGCAGCTGGCCGAGCACGTCGAGCACCACGGGGTGAGCGTGCTGTTCACCGCGCCCACCGCCTACCGGGCGATCCTGGCCGCCGGGCAGGCCGGGCGCCTGGCCGGGGTACGGCGCTGCGTCTCGGCCGGCGAGCCGCTGCCCGCCGCCGTCTGGGAGGCCTTCCGCGCCGCCACCGGGCAGCGGCTGATCGACGGCATAGGCGCCACCGAGCTGCTGCACGTCTTCGTCTCCGCGGCCGACGACGACATCCGCCCGGGCGCGACCGGCCGCCCGGTGCCCGGCTACCGCGCGGCGGTCCTGGACGAGCAGGGGCGGGAGGTGCCGGACGGCACGCCCGGCCTGCTCGCCGTCAAGGGCCCGACCGGCTGCCGCTACCTCGCCGACGACCGGCAGCGCGGCTACGTCCGCGACGGCTGGAACCTCACCGGGGACACCTACGTGCGCGACGGCGACGGCTACTTCTGGTTCCGGGCCCGCAACGACGACATGATCGTCTCGGCCGGCTACAACATCGTCGGGCCCGAGGTCGAGCAGGCGCTCGCCGCGCACCCGGACGTCGCGGACTGCGCGGTGGTCGCGGCGCCGGACGAGCTGCGCGGTGCGGTGGTCAAGGCGTACGTGGTGCTGCGGGCGGGCGCGCCGGCCGGGCCGGAGGCCGTCCGGGCGCTGCAGGAGCACGTGAAGCGGACGATCGCGCCCTACAAGTACCCGCGGGCGGTCGAGTTCGTCACCGCCCTGCCGCGCACGGCCACCGGCAAACTGAGCCGCGCGGAACTGCGGCGGCGGGCCGCCGGCCCGGCTTCCACGACGGCCCCCAGCGAGGCGGCAGCCCCCGCGAGCATGACCATCGAGCGCCGGGTCGAGTGGTCCGACACCGACGCCGCCGGGCACTACCACTTCTCCGCCGTCCAGCGCTGGGCGGAGGCCGCCGAGGCCGCGCTGCTGCGCCGGCTCGGTCTGGCCGAGCTGTTCGGGCGCATCCCCCGGGTGCACTTCGAGGCCGACTACCGCGAGCGGCTCTGGTTCGGCGACGTCGTCCGCACCGAGCTGCGGGTGGTCCGGGTCGGCGGCTCCTCGCTGCACTACGCCTTCCAGGTGCACGGCCCGAACGGGCTGGCGGCCGAGGGCCGGATGGCGGTGGTGCACGCCGCGCCGCACGCGAAGGGCGCCGAGCCGTGGCCGGAGCCGGTGCGCCGCGCGCTGACCGGGGCCGGGCCGCAACAGCCGGAGGTGCTGTCGTGAGGGAGGTGCTGTCGTGACCGGGGCGTCCAGGATCGCGGTGATCGGTGCCGGCCCGGGCGGGCTCTACTTCGCCGCCCTCGCCCGGCAGTTGGCGCCGGACCGGCGGATCACCGTGTTCGAGCGCAACGCCCCGGAGACGGAGTCCGGCTTCGGCGTGGTGTTCTCCGACGAGACCCTGGACGGCATCGCCCAGGCCGATCCGAAGGTCTTCGCCGCGATCAGCGCCGAGTTCGCCCGTTGGAGCGACATCGACGTCCGCTACGCCGGCCAGGTGCGCACCAGCGGCGGGCACGGCTTCGCCGCCCTCGACCGCAACCGGCTGCGCGCCGTCCTGCGCGCCCGCTGCGAGGAGCTGGCGGTGGACCTACGCTACCGCACCGCCGCCCCGCCGCTCGCCGAACTCGCCGCCGAGTACGACCTGGTGGTCGCCGCGGACGGCATCCACTCGCCGACCAGGGCGGCGTACGCGGACGCCTTCGGCCCCGAGCTGGACGAGCGGCAAAGCCGCTACATCTGGCTCGGCACCGACCGGGTCTTCGAGGCCTTCACCTTCATCGTCGAGGAGTTCGACTTCGGCGTGCTGCAGGTGCACGCCTACCCGTACAGCGCCACCCGCTCGACCTTCATCGTCGAGATCGCCGAGGACGCCTGGCGCCGGGCGGGCTTCGAGGCGCTGGCCGCACAGGAGTGGGGCCGCGGCGAGAGCGACCTGGCGAGCGTGCGCCGCTGCGCCGCGCTGCTGGCCCCGCACCTGGACGGCTGCCGGCTGATCCCCAACGCCTCCCGCTGGATCCGCTTCACCACCGTCCGCAACGCCCGCTGGCGCCACCGCAACGTCGTCCTGCTCGGCGACGCCGCGCACTCCGCGCACTTCTCGATCGGCTCGGGCACCAAGCTCGCCTTGGAGGACGCCCTCGCGCTCGCGGCCTCGCTGAGCGAACAGCCGGACCTGGCGGGCGCGCTGGCCGCCTACGAGGCGGAGCGGCGGCCGGTGGTGGAGTCCACCCAGCGGGCGGCGCAGGCGAGCCTGGAGTGGTTCGAGACGATCGGGCGGCGCACCGGGCAGGGCCCCGACCAGTTCGCGTTCAACCTGCTGACCCGCAGCCGCCGGGTCACCTACGACGGCCTGCGGGCCCGCGACCGCGGCTTCGTGGACGCCGTGGACACCGCCTTCGGCGGCTCGCCCGGAGTGCCGCCGATGTTCCGGCCGCTGAAGCTGGCCGCGCTGGAGCTGCGCAACCGGATCGTCGTGCCGCCGCTGGCCACCTTCACCTCCCCGGACGCCCTGCCCAGCGCCTTCGACCGGGCCCAGCTCACCGCCCTGGCGCTCGGCGGCCCCGGCCTGCTCATCGCCGGGATGACCGCCGTCAGCCCCGAGGGCCGCACCACCGACCGCTGCCCGGGGCTGTGGAGCGACCACCAGGAGGCCGCCTGGCGTGAACTCCTGCTCGCCGTAAGGGCGGTGAGCGACGCCCCGGTCGGCCTCCAGCTGACCCACGCCGGCCGCCGGGGCGCCACCGCCACCCCCGCGCCGGACGGCGTCGGCCGCCCGCTCCCCGCGGCCGAGGGCTGGCCGCTGCTGGCCGCCTCGCCACTGCCCTGGGACGCCGACAGCCCCGCCCCGCACGAGGCGAACCACATCCAACTCGCCGCCGTCACCGCCGACTTCGCGGCCGCCGCCGAGCGCGCCGCCCGGGCCGGCTTCGACGTGCTGGAGCTTCAGTTCGGCCACGGCCACCTGCTGTCCTCCTTCCTCTCCCCGCTCACCAACCGCCGTACCGACCGCTACGGCGGCCCGCTCGCCCACCGGCTGCGGCTGCCGCTCGAGGTGCTGACCGCCGTCCGCGCCGCCTGGCCCACCGGGCGGCCCCTGCTGGTGCGCATCTCGGCCTGCGACTGGGCTCCCGGCGGCACCACCGAGGCCGAGGCGGTGGCGATCTGCCGGGCGCTCGGCGAGGCCGGGGCGGACGCCGTGGACGTCTCCACCGGCGAGGTGGTGGCGCACCAGCGGCCGCCGTACGGGCGCGGCTACCAGACGCCGTTCGCCGAGCTGGTCCGCGCCGCCACCGGCCTGCCGACCGTCGCGGTCGGGGCGATCTCCGGCCACGACGACGCCAACTCGGTGCTGCTGGCCGGCCGGGCCGACCTGGTCGCGGTCGGCCGCGCCCACCTGTACGACCCGCTGTGGACCCTGCACGCCGCCGCCGACCAGGGCTGCACCGGCCCGGGCGTCCACTGGCCCGAGCCCTGGCGCGCGGGCAGCCGCAAGCCGCCCGGCCCGGGCGCCGACCGGGTCGCCCCGCGCCTGCACCTGCTGCGCGAGAGCGCCCCGCCCGTCCACCGCCGCTGGCGGCCCGCCCCGTAACAGGCAAGGAGAAACCCGTTGCTGGACCTCCCCCGCTTCACCGCCGCCGCCGTCCAGACCGCCCCCGTCTACCTCGACCCGGCCGCCACCGTCGACAAGGCCGTCGCCCTGATCCACGAGGCCGCCCGCAACGGCGCGTCCCTGGTGGTCTTCCCCGAGGTCTTCGTGGCCGGCTACCCGTACTGGAACTGGACGATGACCCCGGTGCAGGGCTCGCCCTGGTACGAGCGCCTGTTCCGCGCCGCCGTGGACGTCCCCGGCCCGTACGTCGACACCCTGTGCGCCGCCGCCCGGCAGACCGGCACCGTCGTGGTGATCGGCGTCAACGAGCGCGGCCCGCACAGCCTCGGGGCGCTGTACAACACCCTGCTGATCATCGGCGCGGACGGCGGACTGCTCGCCGCCCACCGCAAGTTGGTGCCGACCTGGGCCGAGAAGCTGACCTGGACCCAGGGCGACGGCAGCACCCTGCGCGTCCACCGCACGGCGGTCGGCCCGCTCGGCGCGCTCGCCTGCGGCGAGAACACCAACCCGCTGGCCCGCTTCACCCTGCTCGCCCAGGGCGAACTCGTCCACGCCGCCTGCTACATCGCCCTGCCGGTCGCCCCCGAGGACTACGACATGGCGGAGGCGATCTCGCTGCGCGCCGCCGCGCACTGCTTCGAGGGCAAGGTGTTCACCGTCGTCTCCTGCTCCACCATCTCCCCGGAGATGGCCGACCTGATCGCGGACGGCGACCCGCAGGTGCGCAAGCAGCTCGCCCGCCCGCGCAACGCCCTGTCCGGCGTGTTCGGCCCGGACGGCCGGCCGGTCACCGAGCCGCTGGTGGACGAGGAGGGCGTGGTCTACGCCGAGATCGACCTCGGCCGCTGCATCCAGCCCAAGCAGATGCACGACATCGTCGGCCACTACAACCGCTTCGACGTCTTCCGGCTGCGGGTGGACGACCGTCCGCTGCGGCCGCTCTCGTTCCCCGAGGAGGAGGCATGACCAGCCACGAGGAAGCCCGCTACGACGACGACCGGATCGGCCGGTCCCGCGTCACCGAGAGCCCCGAACTGCTCGCCTACTACGAGGAGTTGGCCGAGCACCAGGCCGGCGCGCTGTGGACGGTGGCGAACGAGATCGAGCCCTGGTACCCGCAGCCGAGGTCCGTCCCCGTGCTGTGGCGCTACGCGGACCTGCGCCCGCTGGTCCGCAAGGCCCTGCCCCTGGTCAAGGCCGACGACGCGGGCCGCCGGGTGGTCATGCTGGTCAACCCCGGGCGCCGCGAACTCAGCGCCGCCGTGGGCCTGCTGTACACCGGCCTGCAGATCATGGGCCCCGGCGAGGCGATGACCGCGCACCGCCACCAGGCCGCCGCCCTGCGCTTCGTCCACGAGGGCACCGGCGCCTGGACGATCGTGGACGGGCAGAAGCTCAGGGTCGGCCCGCGCGACTTCGCCATCACCCCCAACAACACCTGGCACGAGCACGGCAACGAGGCCGACGACGAGCCGGTGATCTGGCAGGACGGCCTGGACATCCCGCTGGTCAACACCCTCGACGCCAACTTCTACGAAGTCCACCCCGAGCTGTACCAGCGCCCCGGCCCGGTGGCGAACTCCTCCCTGCTCAGCTACGGCGGCAACCTCCTGCCGTACGGCGTCGAGAAGTGGACCCGCCCCTACTCGCCGCTGCTCGGCTGGCCCTGGGAGCCCAGCTACGACGCGCTGCGCCGGCTCGCCCGCGCCACCGAGGGCTCGCCCTACGACGGCGTGGTCATGGAGTACACCAACCCGGTCACCGGCGGCTCGGTGATGCCCACCATGGCCGCCCACCTGCAGCTGC
Organism: Streptomyces rubellomurinus; assembly: GCF_000961885.1. Classification (GTDB taxonomy): domain Bacteria; phylum Actinomycetota; class Actinomycetes; order Streptomycetales; family Streptomycetaceae; genus Kitasatospora; species Kitasatospora rubellomurina. The sequence goes on along the minus strand of NZ_JZKH01000023.1, from coordinate 13,919 downwards.
TCCGCCCCGGCCAGGCCACCCGCGCCCACCGGCACACCGGCTCGGTGGTCTACACCGCCGCCCAGGGGCACGGCGTCTCGGTGGTCGCCGGGCAGCGCTTCGAGTGGCAGCAGGGCGACGTCTTCGTCGTCCCGTCCTGGGCCTGGCACGAGCACGCGAACCTCGACCAGGGCGAGGACGCCTGCCTGTTCTCCTTCAACGACTTCCCGGTGATGCACTCCCTCGGCCTCTACCGCGAGGAGGCCCACCCGGCCCACGACGGACACCAGCCCGCCACCCCTTCCTGAGCCTCCTGACCTTCCCGGCCTCCCCGACCTTCCTGGCCTCCCCGACCTTCCTGGCCTCCCCGACCTTCCTGACCTTCCTGACCTTCCTGACCTTCCCGACAGGAGTACCGCAGCCATGCACCTGCTGACCTACCGCGCGGACGGCGACGACACCCCGCGCCTCGGCGCGCGGATCGGCGCCGACCGGGTCGCCGACCTGACCGCCCTCGCCCGCGCCGCCGGGGCCGAACTCCCGGGCGACCTGCTCGGGTTGATCCGGGCCGGCCGGCCCGCCCTGGCCCTCGCCGGCCGCCTGCTCGCCGACGCGCCGGGCACCCGCCCGCCGGACACCCGTCCGCTGGCCGAGGTCACGCTCTGCGCCCCGCTGCGCCCCGGCAAGATCGTCGGCGTCGGCCTCAACTACGTGGAGCACGTGGCCGAATCGCACCGCACCCTGGACACCGAGCGCGAACTCCCGGACCGCCCGGTCCTGTTCGGCAAGCCCGCCACCGCCGTCACTGGCCCCGGCCAGCCGATCCTGCACAACGCCGACCTGACCAAGCAGCTCGACTGGGAGTGCGAACTCGCCGTGGTCATCGGCGAACCCGCCTTCCGGGTGGCCGAACAGGACGCCCTGCGGCACGTGTTCGGCTACAGCATCGTCAACGACGTCAGCGCCCGCGACCAGCGCCGGTCCGGGCAGTGGTTCTTCTCCAAGGGCCAGGACAGCTACGCGCCGTTCGGCCCGGTCGTGGCCACCGCCGACGAGATCCCCGACCCGCAGGACCTCGACCTCTCGCTGCGGGTCAACGGCGAACTGCGGCAGGACTCCAACACCCGGCACATGCTGTTCGGCATCGCCCGGCTGATCGCCGACATCTCCTCCGGCATGACCCTGGAACCGGGGGACGTGATCGCCACCGGCTCCCCCTCCGGCGTCGGCGCCGGCCTCGTCCCGCCGCAGTTCCTGCAGCCCGGCGACCTGGTCGAGGCCACCATCGAGCGGATCGGCACCCTCGCCAACCCCGTCATCGACGCCCGCACGTGACCGACGCCCGCACGACATCCGCCGAAGGGAGCACCACGCCCATGCCGCCCACGTACCGGATCGGCCAGATCGTCCCCAGCTCCAACGTCACCATGGAGACCGAGGTCCCCGCCCTGCTGCGGGCCCGCGAGGCCGTCGCCCCCGAGCGGTTCACCTTCCACTCCAGCCGGATGCGGATGACCAGGGTCACCCCCGAGCAACTGCGCGCCATGGACGGCGAGTCGGACCGCTGCGCCGCCGAACTCGCCGACGCCCGGGTCGACGTGATCGGCTACGCCTGCCTGGTCGCCGTGATGGCCACCGGCCCCGGCTACCACCGCGAGGCCGAACAGCGGCTGCACCGCCGCACGGTGGAGAACGGCGCGCCCGCGCCCGTGGTCACCAGCGCCGGCGCCCTGGTCGCCGGGCTGCGGACGCTCGGCGCCCGGAAGGTCGTCCTGGTCACCCCGTACCTGCGGCCGCTGGCCCGCACCGTCGTCGACTACCTGGCCGCCGAGGGCGTCGAGGTCCTCGACCACGCGGCCCTGGAGATCGCCGACAACCTGGACGTCGCCGCCCACGACCCGGCCCGGCTGCCCGCGATCGCCCGCGGCCTCGCGCACGCCGAGGCCGACGCCGTGGTGCTCTCCGCCTGCGTGCAGATGCCCTCGCTGTCCGCCGTCGAGGAGGCGGAGCGGCAGCTCGGCAAGCCGGTCGTCTCGGCCGCGATCTGCACCACCCACCAGCTGCTGCGCGCCCTCGGCCTGCCCGCCTTCGCCCCCGGCGCCGGGCAGTTGCTCTCCGGCGCCTACTGCTGACCGGGGCGCCACGGCTATGATCACCACCGACTTCCAGGGAGGAGGGCCCGCACATGCCGGACGGCACCACCCGGCCCAGCGCCCTGATCCACACCGTCTACGGCGAGTTCGTCCGCCGCCTCGGCGGCTGGATATCGATCGCCGACCTGATCGCGCTGATGGCCGAACTGGACGTCGACGGCCCGTCCGTCCGCTCGGCGATCTCCCGGCTGAAGAAGGCCGGCACCCTGCTCCAGGAGCGCCGCGACGCCACCGGCTACCGGCTCGCCGCCGCGATGGAGCCGGTGTTCCAGGAGGGGGACCGGCGGATCTTCCACAGCCTGGAGCCCGCCGACCTCGCGGACGGCTGGGTGGTCGCCGTCTTCTCGGTGCCCGAGTCCGCGCGCGCCCACCGCCACCAGCTGCGCTCGCGGCTCAGCTGGCTCGGCTTCGGCAACGCCGCCCCCGGCGTCTGGCTCGCCCCCGCCCGGCTGCTGCCGGACGCCCGCCGCCTGCTGGCCCGGCTCGGCCTGGACGGCTACGTCCACCTGTTCCTCTCCGCCGAGTACGCCGGCTTCGCCGACCTCCGTACGGCGGTGGCGAGTTGGTGGGACCTCCCGGCGATCGAGGCGCAGTACGCGGCCTTCTCGGACGCCTGGCGGCCGGCCCTTCACCGACTGAGCCCGCCGGGCCGACCGGATCCGCCGAACCGGCCGGACCCAGCCGAGGCGTTCCGCGCCTATCTGCCGATGCTCACCCAGTGGCGCCGACTGCCGTACCTGGACCCGGGGTTGCCCGAGTCGCTGCTGCCCGAGGACTGGAACGCCGGCCCCGCGCGCGCCCTCTTCACCGAGCTGCACCGCCTGCTCGCCGAGCCGAGCCTGCGCTACGTCGAGAAGGTCACCGGGCTGTCCCCCGTCCCCCAGGAGACCGTCCCCCAGGAGCCGTCATGAGCACCCCGTCCTCCGCCGACCTGTTGATCCGCGCCGCCGCCGTGCACACCCTCGCCCCCGGCGAGCCGCCGCAGCGGGCGATCGCCGTCACCGGCGGCCGGATCACCGCCCTCTCCCCCGCCCCGGACGGCCTGGACGCCCTCGCCGGGCCCGCCACCGAGGTGGTCGACGCCCCCGGCGCCACCGTACTGCCCGCCTTCGACGACACCCACGCCCACCTGATCATGGCCGGCCACAGCGTCCACGGCGTCCCCGTCCACGAGGCCCGCGACCTCGCCGCCTTCCTCCGGCTGATCCGCGAGCGCGCCGCCCGCACCCCCGCCGGGCGGTGGATCACCACCACCGTCAACTGGCAGGAGGTGCAGCTGGCCGAGCAACGCCTGCCCACCACCGAGGAGTTGGACACCGCCACCACCGACCACCCGGTGCTGGTCCGCCGAGGCGCTTACAACATGGTGCTCAACTCGGCCGCGCTGCGCCTGGCCGGGATCACCGACGCCACCGAGGCCCCGCCCGGCGGGGTGATCGAACGCGACGCGCACGGCCGGCGCACCGGCCGGCTGATCAACCGGGCGACCGAGCTGGTCGACCGGGTGCTGCCGCGCCCCACCCTCGCCGAGCGGATCGACGGCCTGCGGGCCGCCTCCGCCGCCTTCGCCGCCACCGGGATCGGCACCGTCCGCGACTGCCTCGTCCCGGTCGAGGACCTGGACGTGCTGCACGCGGCCCGCGCCGAGGGCGCGCTCGCCGTCCGGGTCCGGGCCCTGGTCTCCGGCTTCGCCACCCGCACGCCCGAGCAGGTCGACGCCCTGCTGGACCGGATGGACGAGTGGACGGCCACCGGTCGCGACGACGACCAACTGCGCCTGTGGGGAGTCAAGTTCGGCATCGACGGCGGCTTCGAGGCGGGCGCCGTCGAGGAGCCCTACGCGGGGCAGCCCTGCTTCCACGGCCGGCTGCTGTGGGAGCCGGCGGAGCTGGTCGCGGCCGTCGACCGGGTGGTCGCGCGAGGCCGGCGGGTCGGCGTGCACGCCTGGGGCGACCGCGGGCTGCGCGTCCTGCTGGACGTCTTCGAGCAGGTGCTCAAGCACCGGCCCGACCTGCCGCCCGGCACCCTGGTCGTCGAGCACGGCGGCCTCGCCCGCGCCGACCAGCGGGCCCGGGCGATCGCGCTCGGCATCCCCGTCACCGTGCAGCACCCGCTGCTGCACGACGGTGCCCGCACCCAGCAGCGCGCCTGGGGCGAGGCCCGCACCGCCGCGCTCTTCCCGCTGCGCGAGTGGCTCGACGAGGGCGGCCGGCTCTCCGCCGGCTCGGACTTCCCGATCGGCCCCTACGGCGCGATGCTCTCGGTCTGGGGCATGACCACCCGCCGCACCACGGCCGGGGTTCTCGGCCCCGAGCACGCCATCACCCGGGCCGAGGCGATCGCCCTGCACACCGTCGAGGCCGCCCGGCTCACCGGCGAGAGCACCCTGCGCGGCAGCCTGCGCCCCGGCGCCCTGGCCGACCTGACGCTGTGGCCCGCCGACCCGCTGACCTGCCCGGTCGACGGGCTGCGCGACCTGAAGCCGGTCCGCACGGTCATCAACGGCCGCACGGTGCACGCTGCCTGACTGTTCGTCAGGCGAAGCCGTCAGGCGGCGATGAGCTCCCGCAGGTCGACCTCGCCACGGTGCAGCGCCCGCAGGTCCTCGTGCAGGCCGGACGGCGGGACGACGAGCACGCCGCAGCGCGCGTGGTCCAGGCAGTGGCGGGCGACCGAGCCGCGCACCAGCCGGCGCAGTCGCCCGCGCACGGAGGCGTGCTGCCCGGCGCTGACCACCAGCAGGTCACCGGGCCGGTCGGCCAGCTCGGTCAGCACCGGCCCGGCCTCGCCGCGCATCACCAGCGGCCGCACCGACAGGCCGATCGGCAGGCCGCCGAAGGCCTGCCCGAGCGCGCTCTCCAGCCGGGCCTCGGCCGCGTCCTGCCAGGCGCGCAGCAGCGGCGGGCACGGGCGGGCGCGGTAGCTGCGCTCGCCGCCGACCGGGGTCCAGGCGAGCACCGGGACCAGCAGCGCCTGCCGGGCCCGGGCCTCCTCGGCCGCCCGGTGCAGGGCGGTGAGGCTGTGCAGGGAACCGCTTACTCCGACGATGACGCGCGCGTCGCCCGACATGATCCTTCGCTTTCCGCTCTCAAGGCTGTTCAGTGTCTGCGATTACACTCCCACACCCTCATATCGGCCTGCAAATCGAAGGCATTCACTGAATATCGCCTTGCATCGATCGGAAATCCGATGACTGCTCCTCAGCCACCCGTACCTCCTGCAACAGCCCCCAGGTGAAGTCGGCCGCCCAGGAGCGCACCCGCCCGTCCACGTCGGGCGCCGCGAAGTCCAACCGGAAGCGCGTCGGCGCACTCCCCTCCCGCGGCACGGCCCCCGGAAAGGCCGCCCCCACATCGCCCACCACACAGCCCCAGGGCACCAGGTCCGCGACCGTCCGCAGCACCGGCACCGGCACCCCCTCCGCCCGCACCAGCCACGCGTTCAGCACCGGCGCCCCGATCTCCGCCGGCCCCAGCAGCACCTCGAACCGCAACTGCGGCCAGAGCGGCAGCGCCCACTGCCGGGCCACGCACTCCAGATCCCCGACCCGCCGCGCCGCACTCCGCTCCGCCGCCCCGAGCACCACCGCGTACCGCCCACCCCCACGCGGAAAGCGCGACGACCGCACCATCGCCTGCCACCGCCGGTTCGCCTCCCGCATCCCCGCCCGCGTGGCCCCGAGCCGCCGCACCGCCTCCTCCACCAACTCGGGCCGGAAGTCGGCCATCCGCCGCAACAGCACCAACTGGAACTCGGTCACCCCGAAGCCGTCGATCGCCATACCCGCAGGCTAGGCCCAGGCGGGTCAGCGATACGGCCGCCCGTCGTCGCGGTGCACGGCGCCCTCGCCCTCGGGCCGCCAGGAGCGGCTGTGCCGCGACAGCCTCCAGGTCTCCGACTCCCGCCGGGCGGCACCGATCCACTCCGCGAGCTCCGGCAGCGCGCTCTCCCGCAGCACCCGCCGGGCCGCGGCCCGCTCGCCCGCCGGCAGCGGCGAGACCCCGATCCGCACGGTGTTCCACCACGCCGGATGGATCCCGCCCCCGTAGTTGGCGGGGAGCCGCGGCACCCACTCGACGTGCAACGCGGTCCCGTCCCCCCACGGGCGCGCACCGAAGTCCACGCCGGCGGCCGCCGCCTCCTCCGGGCCGATGGCCGTACGGATGTCCGTCAGGGTGAGCGGCCACGCGAGATCGCGCGGCAGCCGGCGGTTACGGGCTGACATGCGCCCGAGGATGGCAGACCGCTCGAGCCTCGGGCCGGGAGTTTCCCCTCCGATTCGCGCACCTGTTCGAATCAAGGCGTACGCTGGCCTCATGCGGAGCACCGTCCACCTCCAGCCGTCGCTGTTCGACGACGCCGACACCGGCGGCCCCCGGCTGGGGCCGCTCGGCGGGCTGCGGCGAATGGTGCTCGGCGACGGGGCGTGGCTGGACGTGCTGCCCGGGTGGCTGCACGGAGCCGACGAGCTGTTCGAACACCTGGCCGCGACCGTGCCCTGGCGGGCCGAGCAGCGGGAGATGTACGAGCGGACGGTCGACGTCCCCCGGCTGCTCGCCTCCTACCCGGCGGACGCCGAGCCGCCGCACCCCCTCCTCGGCGAGGCCCGGGCGGCGCTGAGCCGGCACTACGCGCGGGAGCTCGGCGAGCCGTTCCGCACCCTCGGCCTCTGCTACTACCGGGACGGCCGCGACAGCGTGGCCTGGCACGGCGACCGGATCGGGCGCGGCGCCCGCGAGGACACCATGGTCGCGATCCTGTCGGTCGGCGAGCCGCGCACGCTGGCGCTGCGGCCGCGCTCCGGCGGCGGGCCGGTGGTCCGCCGCCCGCTCGGGCACGGCGACCTGGTGGTGATGGGCGGCTCCTGCCAGCGCACCTGGGAGCACGCCGTCCCCAAGACCGCCCGCCCGGTGGGCCCGCGGATCAGCATCCAGTTCCGCCCCCGCGGCGTCGCCTGACGCCCGGGCCCGGTTACCGCTGCGCCCCGGTTGCCGCCGCGCGGCGGGGCACGGAGGCTGGCGGGAGGGGCGCCGACGCGCGGAGGGCAGGATGCCGAAGGCAGGCAGGTACCGCGAGGGCGTCCCGTGCTGGGTCGTCCTGACGGCGCCGGACACCGCCCGGGCGGAGCGCTTCTACGGCGAGCTGTTCGGCTGGGAGTTCGTGCCGACCGGCCCCGGCCGCTCGGTCGCCACCCGGTACGGCGCTCCGGTGGCGGCGGTCGAGGCGGCGCCCGACGCGCCCGCCGCCTGGACCACCCAGCTGGCCTGCGCCGACCTGCGCCGCACCGCCGCGCTGGTCCGCACCGCCGGCGGCCGGATCGCCCGTGAGCCGTACGAGGTGCCCGACCAGGGCCGCGCCGCGATCGCCGTCGACCCGCTCGGCGCGCCGTTCGGCCTCTGGCGCGGCGACACCGTCGACGGCGCGGGGCTGGTGAACGAACCCGGCACGCTCGCCTGGAACGCGCACCTCTCCCCCGACCCGGACGCCGCCCGCGCCTTCTACCGCCGCGTCTTCGGCTACACCTACGACCGGCCGCGCGCGGGCCGCACCCTCGCCCGGCTGACCGGCCTGCCGGTCTGCAGCCTCGGCCCGTCCGACGAACCGGCCCGCTGGCTGACGCACTTCGGCACCGCCGACACCGATCGCGCCGCCGAACAGCTGCGCGCCCTCGGCGGCACCGTCCTCACCGCCCCCGAGCCGACGCCCTTCGGCCGCGCCGCGCTCGTCGGGGACGAGGCCGACGCGGTGTTCGTCCTGGTCGCCGTCCCGCCACCCCACGAGAACGCGGAGGCCGCCTGAGATGGCCGTCGACAGGACCGACCCCGAGCACCGATTCGCCGCCCTGGTCGAGGAGTTGAAGGACCTCCCGGGCGTCCGGCCGCCCGCCGCCGGCCGCCGCCGCTTCGGCGCCGACGCCCTCACGGCGGACGGCCACATCTTCGCCATGCTCTCCGCCGGCCGCCTGGTCCTCAAACTGCCCCGGGCCCGGGTGGACGACCTGGTCGCGGCCGGCGCGGGCGCCCACTTCGACGCCGGCAAGGGCAAGCCGATGCGCGAATGGCTCGCCCTCGACCCGGCCGCCGACCTCCCCTGGCCCCAACTCGCCCGCGAGGCCCACGCGTTCGTCCACGGCTCGGCCTGACGCAGCGGGCCCGCCCGACCCCGCGCGGCGGCCCCGCTACGGTGCTGTCATGAGTTCCTTCCTGACCGTGTACCTGACCGACGTCGAGGGCAAGCACGAGCTCGTGGGCTGCGCCGACGAGGAGGTGGTCGCCGAGGTCGCCGACTACTTCGACGCCGGACTCGCCCGCGCCGACGCGGAGTCCGCCGACGAGATCGCGAACGGCGCCCCCACCGCCCGCGAGGCCCTGCGCGCGGTGGTGTTCGGCGGCCCGTACGACGAGGAGTACGGCCACCAGTACCGCTCCGCCTACCGGCGCCTGTGCGCGATCGACGCCACCGACCTCGACAACCGCTCCTTCGGCCCCTTCCGCGGCCGCTGGCTGGACGTGGTCGACGAGGGCCTGCGCGCCCACGGCATCACCGCCGTCTCGCTCGAGGACTTCTTCTACGGCTCCGGCTTCCCCGCCGGCCTCCCCTACAGCCCCGACCTCTCCTGCGGCGAGTGGTCGCCCGCCCGCTGCCGCGAGGCCCTGCGCCAGTTCGAGTCGGCCGAACGCGAGGGCCGCCCCGCCCCGGCCCTGGACCGCGCGGTCTCCGAGGCCGTCCAGGAGGTCCTCGGCTGGCTCCGGCTGGCCCGGGAGGTCGACACCTACGGCGTCATCGGCTTCGTCAGCTGAGTCTCCGGGGCGGCTGGGCCCGGCCGGGTGACGTGTGGCACCGACGGACGGTTCGCGTTGCGGATCACGGGGCCGCTCGCAGGATGGCTGTGGGGGTGCGGCCGGACGCCGCCCCCACCGCCCAGCTGCGCGCCAGGTCCATCGGTGGCGGGCCCCGCACGCCGTACGGGCCGGACCGTCCACCGGCCGGTGCACCCGACGAGGAGAACGCCATGCCCATCCTGACCACCCGTGACGGCGTCGAGATCCACTACAAGGACTGGGGCAGCGGCCGCCCGGTCGTCTTCATCCACGGCTGGCCGCTGAACGCGGACGCCTGGGAGGACCAGATGAAGCTGGTCGCCGACCACGGCTTCCGCGGCATCGCCCACGACCGCCGCGGCCACGGCCGCTCCAGCCAGCCCTGGGACGGCTACGACTTCGACACCTTCGCCGACGACCTGAACGACCTCCTCACCGGGCTCGATCTGCACGAGGTCACCCTGGTGGCCCACTCCATGGGCGGCGGCGAGCTCGCCCGCTACATCGGGCGCCACGGCACCGGCCGGATCAGCAGGGCGCTCCTGCTCTCGGCGATCCCGCCGCTGATGGGCCGGACCGCCGGAAACCCCGAGGGCGTGCCGGGCGAGGTGATCGACGGCATCAGGGCGGGCATCCTGAAGGAGCGTTCACAGTTCTGGAAGGACCTGGCGCCGTCGTTCTTCGGCGCCAACCGCCCCGGCAACCAGGTCACCCAGGGCAACCAGGACGCCTACTGGCTCATGGCCATGCACCAGAGCATCAAGGCCGGCGTGGACTGCGCGACGGCCTTCGCGGAGACGGACTTCACCGAGGACCTGAAGAAGTTCGACGTCCCCACCCTGATCATCCACGGAGACGACGACCAGATCGTGCCGATCGACGCCACCAGCCGCAAGGCCGCACGGCTCGTCCCGAACGCCCGGCTCAAGGTCTACGAGGGCGCCGGCCACGGCATCGCCGCGGTCCCCGGGGAGAAGGAGAGGTTCAACCAGGACCTCCTGGACTTCCTCGGGAGCTGAGCCCGGCCCGCCGCCCGGGCATGCCGCGCTCCGGCGCGCCCCGGCGGCGGGCTGATCGATCGGTCCGGCGGTCAGGCCGCGCAGGCCGATCAGGCCGCGCAGGCGACGAGGCGCGCGTCCGTTCCCCGTTCGGCCGCCGCGAGGAGCCCGATCAGGGTGGTGCGGGCGCGGGAGACCCGGGACCGTACGGTGCCGATCGGGCAGCCCGTGACCACGGCGGCCTCCTCGTACGGCAGACCCAGCATCGTGGTGAGGACGAAGGCGTCCCGCCGCTCGGCGGGCAGCGTCTCCAGCAGTTCGGCCAGCGCCAGGCCCTCGTCGAAGCCGGGCGCGTCGCAGTCCTGCACGCGCTCGGCCGTGGCCTGCCAGTCGTCGGTGGCCACCAGACGGGGCCGGGCGGCCGCCGTGCGGAAGCGGTCGGCGACGGTGCGGCGGGCGATGGCCAGCAGCCAGGTGCGGGCGGAGGAGCGGGCCTCGAAGCGGTGCAGGCCGCGCAGGGCGCGCAGGTAGGTGTCCTGGGTGAGGTCGTCGGCGGCCTGCGGCTCGCCGCTCAGGTGGGCGACGTAGCGCAGGACGTCCGGGCGGGTGGCGCGGACGAATCTCTCCACGGCGGCCGGATCGCCGTGGCGGGCGGCGAGGGCCCAGGCGGTGATCGTGGCGTCGTCGTGCGGGTGGCGGTATCGGGCGGAACGCGGGCGTGGCAGGGCAGGTGTCATCGCCGGGAGTCCTTCTCGGAGAGGCGTGGGAGCGGCGGCTCGGCCGCAGGACCGTGCCGGGGCGCGCCTCGGCGCCGCAGCGTCGCTGGGTCGCAGCGCGGCAGCGTCGCCGCACCCGGCAGCGGGTACGGCGTCGGCGGAGGGAGCCCCGGGGAGGGCCGTCAGGCGACGGCGATCCCGGCGGGCGGTCCCCGAGAGGTGAGGGCGTGGACGAGCAGCAGCTGCCGCAGCCGCTGGGCGGAACCGGCGCGGACGGGCCGCAGGCGCGGCCGGTGCGGCGGGCAGGCCAGCCGGAGCAGGAGGAGCAGCGGCGCGAGGAGCCGCGCGGTGACGGCCCGGCCGAGGCGGAACGCGCCGCGCTCGCCCGCCGACAGCCACAGGCCCATCAGCAGGGCGGCGAGCAGGTGGGCCGCCAGCATGCCGGTCATCCCCCCGCCGGCGTGCTGCGCGGGCCCGGCCGTCACGGTGCCGAGCTGGTGGGCGTGCGCGCCCACGGCCGTCCCCGGCATGCCCGCCATCCCCGACATGCCGGCCGTCCCCGGCATACCGGTCATGCCTGGCATACCGGCCAGGTCGCCGAGCCCGGCCGCCTGCGCCATCCGCACCGTCTCGGCGGGCGACACGGGATGGGAGGTGCACAGGAGCAGTCGGGCCCACTGGTCGGCCAGGTCGCCGCCGGCCGAGGTTCCGGAACCGGCCGCGGCCTGCCCGAGCGCGAAGAGCGTGTGCAGTGCGGCCTGGACGCCGACCGTCAGCCCGGTCACCAGCAGCGGCCCGCGCTCGCGGGCGCCGAGCGGCCGGGCGAGGCCGAACACGGCGGCCAGGGCGGCGGCGGCGGACCAGGCGGGCACGGGGGTCCCGGACATCAGGACGTGGCCGAGCGAGGCGAGCAGCACGGACACGGCCGCGAACACCGCGGCCCGTCCGGTGCGCATTCCTCCACCCACGTCCATGGCGGCACATCGTCGCACCCCGAGCTTGCGCGCCACAGACCGGGGTCGGCCAAAATCAGGTCGTCCGGCCGGTTCCGTCAGGGCGTGACGCGCATCACACCGAATGCCGGGAACTCGTTGCCGGTTCGGGCCGACTTGCTGCGACGGGGCCGACCCGCCCCTCGCACCCCCCACAGCACCCTGTCCCCCGGAGCGCCGTTTCATGAACACCGCCCGCCTGGCCGCCCGCGCCGCCACCGTCACGGCCGTCGCGGCCGGAGCCCTCGCCCTCGCCGTCCCCGCCTTCGCCCACGTCGAGGTGGCGTCCGACACCGCGCAGGCGCTGGCCGCCAAGGCCACCCTGACGTTCACCGCCGAGGCCGAGTCGAGCACCGCCGGGCTCGCCAAGTTCCAGGTCGTCCTGCCCGCGGGCATCGCCCCGGCCGACGTCACGCTCGCCGACGCCCCGGCCGGCTGGACCTTCGCCGCCACCGCGGACGGCTTCACGGTCGGCGGCGCGGCGCTGCCGCAGGGCAAGGACGCCGTCTACAAGATCACCATCAAGCAGCTGCCCGACGCCAAGGAGCTGGTCTTCAAGACCCTGGAGACCTACAGCGACGGCAGCATCGTCCGCTGGATCGACCTGCCCCAGGGCGGCACCGAGCCCGAGCACCCGGCCCCCACCCTCAAGCTCGCCGCCGCCGCGCCGGGCGCCACCCCGCTCGCCCCCTCCACCGCGGCCACCCCGACCGCGACGACCACCCCCTCGGCCGCCGCCTCGTCCGCCGCCCCCTCCGTGACCCCGAGCATCACCGCCTCGGCCACCCCGGCGGCCGCCGCCAAGAGCGACGACTCCTCCTCCTCGGCCGCCCCCGTCGCCATCGGCGCCGCCGCCGTGGTCCTGCTCGCCGCCGGCGGCGCCTGGTGGTGGCGCAAGCGCTCCACCACCCGCTGAGGTTCCCGAACTCCTGCCCCGCCCGCGGGTGCGGTCAGTCCTTGACCGCACCCGCCAGGCCGGAGACCAGACGGCGTCGGACGGCGACGAAGAAGACGAGGACCGGCACGGTCATCAGGGTGGAGGCGGCCATGATGGCGCCCCGGACTTCAGCGTCGGCAGGTTGCCCATCGCAGGGACGTTGGGCGTGGGCGATCGGCCCCAACAAGAGGCGGTTCGCGAAGTTTTGCAGTGCACAACGTTGTATCGAGGACGAGGTGATCCGCCCGCGAAGGGGTAGGTTCTGACCACCACTGGACCAGACAACCGCCGATCACGACCAGGAAAACGGACCAGGGAAACGGACCAGGGAAACGGACCCATGACGGACACGGCCCCCAAGAAGCCCGTGACGGAACGCAACCAGTCCTCCTCGCTGCGCCGCGCGCTCGCCGTCCTCGGCCACGTCCGCGACCACGGCGACGGCCGCGGCGTCCCGCTCGCCCAACTCGCCGAAGCACTCGGCCTGAACAAGAGCACCGTGCTGCGGCTGACCGGCCCGATGCTCGACGAGCACCTGCTCGACCGGGACCGCGAGACCGGCTGGTTCCGGCTCGGCCACGGCTCGCTGCGGCTCGGCCAGGCCTACCTGTCCACCCTCGACCTGCGCAGCGTCGCCACCGAGCACCTGCGCCGGCTCCAGCGCGAGGCGGGCGAGACCGTCCACCTGACCGTCTGGCAGGCGCCCGGGATCGTCTACCTGGACAAGGTCGAGGACGAGACCAACGTCCGGATGGCGTCCCGGGTCGGCAGCCGGGCGCCCGCCTACTGCACGGCCACCGGAAAGGCGATCCTGGCCTGGCTGCCCGAGGAGGCCGTCGCCGAGGTGGTCGCGGCGGGCCTGCGGCCGGTCACCGCGTGGACCATCGCGGACGAACCGCGCCTGCGCGCCGACCTGGCCAGGATCCGCGCCCGCGGCTACGCCATCGACGACCGCGAGAACGAGCCCGAGGTGCGCTGCGTCGCCGCGCCGATCTTCGACCACACCGGCGAGGTGACGGCGGCGCTCTCGGTGTCCGGCCTGACCTCCCGGATGACCGCCGCCCGCGTCCGCGCCCTCGGCCCGGTCGTCGCCCAGGCCGGCCTGCGGATCTCCCGCGAACTCGGCTCCGACCGCCAGCCGGCCTGAGACCGGCCCCAGACCGGCCCCGGACCGGCCCGGTCCCGGCAGCGGCCGGGAAACGCGAACGAGGCCCGGCGCCGAGAAAGGCACCGGACCTCGTCCGAACTGGAGCGCCAGGCCCGGGTCGCACGGACTCTCCCCACTGAAAGTGGGACGTGCTCTGGTAGCACCACTGACGCCTG
>NZ_JZKH01000220.1 GCF_000961885.1 Streptomyces rubellomurinus | reverse complement strand
CGCACCGGCGCCGAAGCTCTTGCAGCGCCCGTCCGCCGCCATGCCCCGCAGCCGGCTGAACTCCACGAACAGCGCCGGGGTGTTCATGACGGTGACGCCGCCGACCAGCGCCAGCTCGCACTCCCCCGCGCGCAGCGCCTGGGCGGCCAGGTGCACGGCGACCAGCGACGACGAGCACGCGGTGTCCACGGTCACGGCCGGGCCCTGGAGCCCGAGCGCGTACGAGACGCGCCCGGAGACGACGCTGCTCGCGTTGCCGGTGCTGACGTAGCCGTCGAGCGCGTCCAGGTCGTGGCCCTGCTGGTTGCCGTAGTCCGAGCTCATGGTGCCGACGTAGACGCCGGTGCGCGTGCCCTCCAGCGTCTCCGGCCGGATGCCCGCGCGCTCCAGAGCCTCCCACGAGGCTTCGAGGACGAGCCGCTGCTGCGGGTCCATCGACTGCGCCTCGCGCGGGCTGATGCCGAAGAAGGCGGCGTCGAACCGCTCGACGTCGGACATGAACCCGCCCTCACGGGCGTAGCTCTTGCCCACCGCCTCCGGGTCAGGGTCGAACAGGTCGAGCCCCTGCCAGCGCTCCGGGAACCCGCCGATCGCGTCGCCGCCCGAGGCCAGCAGCTCCCAGAAGCCCTCGGGGGTGTCGATCCCGCCGGGGAGACGGCAGGCCATCGAGACGACCGCGATGGGCTCCGTGCGGGCGGCCCGCTCGGAGTCCAGCTGCTTCTCCGCCTCGACGAGCGCGGTCGCGGTGCGCCGCAGGTACGCCTCGAGCTTCTCGACTTCGGTGCTGCTGCTCATGCGGTCACTCCCAGCTTGCGGTCCAAGAACTGCAGAAGGTCTTCGGTGCTGCTTCCGGTCTCCAGCTCGACCGCTGGGGCTTCCGGGACGACGGCCTTCGCGAGGCCGTTCTTGAGCGCGAGGAACTGGCCGGCCAGCCCTTCGGACTCCAGTTGCAGGGGGGTCGCGGAGCGCAGCAGCTCCACGAGGTTGTCCATCAGCTCCCTGGTGAGCCGGACCCCCGACGCCTGCGGCCGACCGCCGTCGACGACATCCAGCCGTTGGAGGAGGAGCTCGCCGATCGCGGTCGGGGTCGGGTAGTCGAAGGCGAGCGTGGAGGGCAGGGTCAGGCCGGTCTCGGCAGCGAGACGGCGGCGAAGCTCCACCGCCATCAGGGAGTCGAGGCCGAGCTCCTTGAACACCTGCTGGGCGCCGATGCCCTCGGCGCCGAGGACGGCCGCCGCCTCGCGGCGGACCAGGTCCAGCAGCGTGCTCCGGCGCTCGGCCGGGGTCAGGGCCGCCAGGCGGTCGCGCAGCGCGGAGGGCGCGGCCGCAGCCGTCCCCGCGCGGCGCAGGCGGGCCCGGACGAGGGACCGCAGCAGCGGTGGCACGTCACCACTCCGTTCCATTTCGCGTCGTACGGCGGAGAGTTCGAGCCGGACCGGGACGACGTGGGCCAGGTCCGTGGCCAACGCCGCATCGAGTGCGCGCAGGCCCTGGGCGGGGGTGAGGGCGGCGACGCCCTGGCGGCGCATCCGCTGGAGTTCGGCGTCGCCGAGGTGGGCGGTCAGGCCGGTGCCGGCCTGCTGCCACAGGCCCCAGGACAGGCTCAGGCCCGGCAGACCGTCCGCCCGGCGCCGCGCGGCCAGGGCATCGACGTAGGCGTTCGCCGCCGCGTAGGCGCTCTGACCCGCGCTGCCGAGGACACCGGCGGCAGAGGAGAAGAGAACGAACGCGTCCAGGTCCAGGCCCCGGGTGAGCTCGTCCAGGTGACGGGCGCCGATGGCCTTCGGGGCCAGAACGCGGGCGAAACGCTCGGCGCTCTGGCCGGCGAGCAGGCCGTCGTCCAGGACGGCAGCCAGGTGGAACACCGAACCGAGCGCGCCACCAAGGCCGTTGACAACGGTCGCGATCTGCTCGCGGTCCGCGACGTCGCACGCCTCGATCCGCACGCTCTCCGCACCGGCGGCCAGCAGTGCGCCCCGGACATCGGCGGCGCTGGGGGCCGCCTCGCCCTGGCGGGAAGTCAGC
>NZ_JZKH01000219.1 GCF_000961885.1 Streptomyces rubellomurinus | reverse complement strand
GTCCCACAGGGCGAGGTCGACGGCCGAGATCGCGCCGGCGACCAGCCCGGGGCGGCCGGTGTTGCGGACGGCCCGGTTCATGGCCTCGTGGGCTCCGCTGGTGTCGTGCGGGTCCCGGCCGGTGAGCAGCGGGGCGAGTTCGTCGCGGATGACGGCGGCGGTGGCGGGCGCGCCGTAGGTCCAGCCGATGCCGGTGCGGGGGCCGCTGCCGGCCTCCGCGAGGACGAGCGTGGTGTGGTCCCAGGCGATCGTGCCGTCCGCCTCCGGGGCGTCGGTGGGGACGGTGTAGACGCGGACGCCGATCCGCTCGATCTCGTTCATCCCGGTGCCCGCAGTCCGCAGCGCTCGCCCGCGGCGAGCAGGCCGGCCGCGCGGTCGACCAGGGCCATGATGGTGAGCGCGGGGTTGGCGCTGCCCTGGGTCGGCAGGACGCTGCCGTCGGTGATGAGCAGGTTGGGCACGGCGAAGGAACGCAGCCGGTGGTCGACCACGCCGGCGGTGGGACGGTCGGCCATCCGGCAGCCGCCGACGAGGTGGGCGTAGCGGTCGATGGTGATGACCTCGCTCGCGCCGGCGGCGCGCAGGATGTCCTCCATGACGGTGCGGGCGGCGCGGATCAGCATCCGGTCGTTGTCGCACTGGGAGAAGGCGAACTCGGCGACGGGCAGGCCGTGCCGGTCGGTCTCGGCGGCGAGGGTGACCCGGTTGTCCGCCTGGGGCAGCAGTTCGGCCATCGCGCCGAGGGTGGCCCAGTGGACGTAGTCGGAGAGGTAGGTGCGCAGGTCGGTGCCCCAGTGGCCCTGGGCGACGACGTGTTCGGCCCAGGTGATGGGCAGCGGCGAGATGTTCTGGATGGTGAAGCCGCGCCGGTAGGGCCGGTCGGCGCCGGTCTCGTAGTACTGCTCGGTGGAGACCTCGGGCGGCGGGGCCTTGTGGGCGCGGATCTCCTCCTCGAAGCGGCCGGAGGTCTGCGGGGCGCCCTGCACCATGACGTAGCGTCCGACGAGGTCGTGGTCGTTGCCCAGGCCCTCGGGGAAGCGCGGGCAGGCGGAGTTGAGGAGCAGGCGCGGGGTTTCGATGGCGTAGCCGGCGACGGCCACCGTGCGGGCCCGCTGGAGGTGTTCGCGGCCGTGGTGGAAGTAGCGGACGCCGCGGGCGAGGCCGTCGTGGTCGAGTTCGACGGCGGCGGCCATGCAGTCGGCGCGGATCTCGGCGCCGTGGGCGAGGGCGTCGGGGACGTGGGTGATCAGCGGGGAGGCCTTGGCGTTGACCTTGCAGCCCTGGAGGCAGAAGCCCCGGTAGACGCAGTGCGGGCGGCGGCCGAAGCGGCCGTTGGTGATGGCGACGGGGCCGACCCGGGCCTGGATGCCGAGGGCGGCGGCGCCGCGCAGGAAGACCTCGCCGTTGCCGCCGACCGGGTGCGGCGGGTGCGGGTAGGGGTGCGGCTCGCCCCAGGGCCAGTACTGGCCGGCGACCGGGAGTTCGTACTCCAGGCGGCGGTAGGAGTCGCGCAGGTCGGCGTAGCCGATCGGCCAGTCGGCGCCGACGCCGTCGAGGGTGTGGGTGCGGAAGTCGGAGGGGTGGAAGCGGGGTGCGTAGCCGGCGAAGTGGACCATCGAACCGCCCACGCCCCGGCCGGAGTTGTTGGAGCCGAGCGGGACGGGGTCGGTGCCGGAGATGACCCGGGGCTCGGTCCAGTACAGGTGGTGCGAGCCGGCCTCGTCGCTGACCCAGTCGGTGAGCGGGTCCCAGAACGGCCCGGCCTCCAGCACGACGACGCGCCAGCCCCGGCGGGCCATCCGCTGGGCCAGGGTGGCACCGCCGGCGCCGCAGCCGACGATCAGCAGGTCCACCTCGTCCGTGTCGTCGTAGCGCCGCATGTCGCGCAGCAGCGTGTGGTCGAAGCCGCGCCCGTCGCGGGGCAGCAGCCAGGCGGAGGCGTTGGTGCGCCGGACTTCGCGCTCGGCGGCGGCGTTGGCCCGTACGGTCTCGGCGGCGGCGCGCAGCCGGGAGTGGCGGCCGGGGTCGGTGGCGGGCGGCGC
>NZ_JZKH01000218.1 GCF_000961885.1 Streptomyces rubellomurinus | reverse complement strand
GGCGGGGGGGGGGGGGGCGCCCGCCCGGGCCCGCGCCGGGGCGGACGGTTCGGGCGCCCGCCCGGGCGCGGGCACGCCCTGCGCGGGGGCGTCCGGCCGGCCGGTGTCGGGTCTCGCCGGTGCGGCGGGCGCCTGGGCGGCCGCCCGCCCGGGCCGGGCCCCGCGCGAACCCCCGCTCCCTGCGCCCATCGCCGCGCCGCGCGCCGCCAGTTCGCTGAGCCGCTCGTGCAGCGCGGCCGCACCGGGCCGTTCGGCGGGCTCCTTGGCCAGGCAGGCCCGGATCAGCGGCGCGAGCTGCGGCGGGACGGCCGAGAGGTCGGGCTCCTCGTGGACGACCCGGTAGAGCATCACCTCGGAGGACGCCCCGGACCCGAAGGGCGTGTCCCCGGTGAGCGCGTACGCGAGCGTGGCCCCGAAGGCGAAGACGTCCGTGGCCGGCGTGACGGCCGCGCCGCGCACCTGCTCGGGCGCGAGGAAGCCGGGGGAGCCGACCGCCGTGCCGACGTGGGTGAGGGTGCTGGCGCCGCGCGACCACGCGATGCCGAAGTCGATGATCCGCGGCCCGCGCGGCGAGAGCAGGATGTTGGAGGGCTTGAGGTCGCGGTGGACGACGCCGGCCTCGTGCACCTTGACCAGCCCGTCGGCCAGCGCGGCCCCGATCCGGGCCGCCTCCGGCCAGTTGAGCGGCCCTTCGTCGCCGACCCGCTTGTAGAGCGAGGGCCCCGGCACGTACGCGGTGGCCAGCCAGGGGCGGTCGGCCTCGATGTCGGAGCCGACCACGCGCGCGGTGCAGCCGCCGCGGATGCGGGAGGCGGCGGCGATCTCGCGGGCGAAGCGGGTGCGGAACTCCTGGTCCTCGGCGAGCTCGGCGCGGATCAGCTTGAGGGCGACGCGCTGCCCGCGCCGGTCGGAGCCGAGGTAGACCACGCCCATGCCGCCGGCGCCCAGTCGCCGGTGCAGGCGGTACGGCCCGACGATGCGGGGGTCCTCACGCCTCAGCCGCATCATCGCCATCTCTCGTTTCCCCGTCAGCCCGTGGTGAGGCCCCGTTGGTGTGGGGCATCGTCAGTTCCTGTCCGGCACAGCTTACGGACTGCCCGTTGCGGTGTGCTGATACGCAACACCTCAAGCCGCCGTGCGATTGTCCGATCGTGCACTGATCGGCCGGTCGGCCGGGCCCCGAATCGGTTCTCGGGGTTCCCCCTCAGGGATCCCCCGGGGCCGCGACGGCGGCTCCCTCCCCCTCCGGTAGTACGCCTCAAGTCCGAGCGTCATCCTCCGGGATGCCCGAGGAACAGTACGACGGCATGACGCCCGGACGGCCCCCTGACGAATAGCGTTGTCTCCAGCGGTGGGCGGGGAGCTCGTCCCCCGAGGTAAGCCGTCCACCGCGCCAACTCGACCGGAACAGGAGCCAGGCAATGGCATCGCAGCTCACGGGTGACCCCCGACGCCGCCGCCGTCCGCCCTTCGTCCAGTCCCGGTCCACCGAGCAGCAGACCCGGCACCCCGCCGTGGCGTTGGCCATGGCACTGCCGTGCGCCGTGCTGCTGGTGATGCTGTTCGGCGGTTGGGACCAGATGGTGAACCAGGCCTCGGCCGTCGCCGATCTGATCGGCCGCTGAAAAACCGCCGGCCCCACCCGGGGCCGGCCGCAGAACGGGCACCGATCCCCTGGGGACGGGGAGCGGTGCCGCCGGGGAGGCCGCGGCCGCGCTGAATCGCGGACGGGCGAGAGCGGTGCGCAGAGCGCCCCGGCAGGCGGAGACGCCGCGTACGGACGTCGGTGAGGGCGGCCGTACGCGGCTCTTCATCTTTCCCACCGGCCCCCGAGACGTTCCACAACGTCCGGTCGGCCCCCGAGAACGCCAAAAGGCCGGGGCCGCGACCCTCACGGATCGCGGCCCCGGCCGTCACTGTGTGCGCGATACTGGGATTGAACCAGTGACCCCTACCGTGTCAAGGTAGTGCTCTCCCGCTGAGCTAATCGCGCCTGGTAAGGCGGTCCTGCAGCGGACTCCTGGGAGTCCGACGTGCGCGATACTGGGATTGAACCAGTGACCCCTACCGTGTCAAGGTAGTGCTCTCCCGCTGAGCTAATCGCGCC
>NZ_JZKH01000217.1 GCF_000961885.1 Streptomyces rubellomurinus | reverse complement strand
ACGGCCACCGAAGCCACCGCGGTCGCGGTCGAAACCACCCGAACGACGGTCATCGCCGCCACGGCCACCGAAACCACCCGAACGACGGTCGTCACGGTCGCGACCACCGAAGCCACCGGAGCGACGGTCGTCCCGGTCACGGTCGCGGTCACGGCCGAAGGCCGGACGCTCGCCGCGCGCCTCGCGGTACGACGGCGCGCGCTCCTCGGACTGCTGCGCCGGAACGGCGGGGGCCTCGGCGACGGCCGGGGCCTCGGCCGCGGTCTCGCCGTCCGCCTCGGCGGCCGGCTCCTCGTCCTCGATGCCCAGCTCGGCCCGCTCGCGCGCCGCACGGGCGGCGAGGCGGTCGGCCTCCTCGCGCAGCTCGGTGGCGCGGCGCTGCGCGCGCTCCAGCTGGCGGGTCATGTCGGCGAGCTCGCGCTCGGCGGCACCGGCGATGTTGGCGGCGCTCTCCGCCTGGACCTCGGTCAGCGAGCGGGCGCCGGTGATCTTGGCGACCTCGGCGTCGAAGGCGTGGTCCAGGATGTGGCGGCTGGCGTCGACGCCCGCGTCCTCCATCAGGCGGAAGACGCCGCGGCGCTGGTGCGGCAGCACCAGGGTGACGACGGCGCCGGAGCGGCCGGCCCGGGCGGTGCGGCCGGAGCGGTGCAGGTAGTCCTTGTGGTCGCCGGCCGGGTCCACGTTGAGGACCAGGTCGATGCCGTCGACGTGGATGCCGCGGGCGGCGACGTCGGTGGCGACGACGACGTTGACGTAGCCGTCCTTGAAGTCGCCGAGGACGCGGGTGCGGGCGCCCTGGGTCATGCCGCCGTGCAGCGCGTCGGCCTTCACGCCGGCCTCGATCAGCTGCTCGGCGACGCGGTCGGCGCCCATCTGGGTGCGGACGAAGATGATCGTGCGGCCCTTGCGGGCGGCGATCGCGTTGGTGATCGGCGCCTTGTCCTTGGGCTTCACCACGAGGATGTGGTGGGTCATGGTGGTGACGGCGCCGGCCGACGGGTCGACCTCGTGGGTGACCGGGCTCTTCAGGTAGCGCTTCACCAGGGTGTCGATCTCGTTCTCCAGGGTGGCGGAGAACAGCAGGCGCTGGCCGCCGGCCGGCACCTGGTCGAGGATCTCGGTGACCTCGGGCAGGAAGCCCATGTCGGCCATCTGGTCGGCCTCGTCGAGGACGACGGTCTGGACGTCGTCCAGCTTGGCGGAGCCGCGGTTCAGCAGGTCGCGCAGCCGGCCCGGGGTGGCGACCAGGATGTCGACGCCGCGCTCCAGCGCGTAGATCTGGTTCGACATCGAGGTGCCGCCGCAGACGACCTTGAGGCGCAGGCCGAGCACCGAGCCGAAGGGCTCCAGGGCGTCGGCGACCTGCATGGCCAGCTCGCGGGTCGGGACCAGGATCAGGCCGCGCGGGTGCTTGGCGCGGGTGCGCTCGCCGTCGGCGAGGCGGGTCAGCAGCGGCAGGCCGAAGCTGAGGGTCTTGCCGGAGCCGGTGCGGCCGCGGCCCAGCACGTCCTTGCCGGCCAGGGCGTCCGGGATGGTCGCGGCCTGGATCGGGAACGGGGTGGTGACGCCGCGCTTGGCGAGGGCGCGGACGACGTCGTCGTGCAGGCCCAGGTCGCCGAAGGTGATGGTGGGCTCCGCGGCCTCGGCGGCGGTGTCCTCCGCGGCGTCCTCGGTGGTCTCCGAGGCGGCCTCGGCGGCGATCTCCTCGGCCTCGGCGATCAGCTCGGTGGTGTCGGTGGTGTCGGTGACATCGGCGGCAGCCTCGTTCGCGGGCATGGCGAAGCGGGCGTCGTCAACGAGAGACATGCAAAACCTTCCGGAAGTGGCACGCGCCAAAGTCCGGGGTTCTGTTTCACAACCGCCTCTATGCGGTCAGCCACGGATCGCCGGAACGCGCCAAGGGCGCCAGATGGGATTAGGGCGCCAGTCAAATGAATCAAACGAACGATCTACCACCATAGAGGACCCTGGGGATCGGAGGCAAATGCCCTGGCCAGCCCGCTAGTGTGCGCCCGCGCGGGGGCTCGGGGCCGGGGAACCGGAGCCGCCCGGGGACGGCTCGGAGGACGGCGGCGTGGTGGCGGGCGGGGTGTGCTCGGGCTCGGGAGTGCCCGAGGGGCGGCCGCTCGGGGTGGCCGAGGGCGTGCCCCCGGTGCCGCCGCCCGAGCGGCCGTCGCCGGGGCCGCCCGCGCCGCCGGCCCCGGACGAGGCGCCGGACCCGGCCGAGGG
>NZ_JZKH01000216.1 GCF_000961885.1 Streptomyces rubellomurinus | reverse complement strand
ACCTACGCCCACGACACCAACGGCACCTTCTGGTCCGTCGACCCCAAGGGCCCGGGCTGGACCAAGTTCTGGGGCGGCCCCGCAGCCGTCGCCTCCTGACACGCCCCTCCGCACCAGCGCCGGGCCCCGTCACCGCCGGCCCCGACTCCACCGAGTCGGGGCCGGCGGCCTTCGTCCCGAGGACCTAGGGCGCGTATCTGGTTGTGATCAATCTGCTGGTTCTGCCTTCGTTGTGGGGGTGGATTCGGTAGATAGTCATGGGTGACGCGAGTGCAACTGAGTGACGCGGAGTGGGAGTTCATCGAGCTGCCCACCACGACGCCGCCGGGATGCACCTGGACCCCGACGCGCTGGCCGCTCTGGAGAAGGCGGCCGACGAGGCGGAGGCGGCTCGGCAAAAAGGGGCGGCCCGGAGGAACAAGACGGACAGGACACCGCGGACGACCCCGACCGGGAGGAACAGAGACGCGCCCGACGCCGTCGCAAGCTCCGCCTGAAGGCCGCCCTGCTCGGACGCTCAAGGGGTGGGCAGACCAGCAAGGTCCACGTCGCCGGCGAGCGCAGGTGCCGCCCGCTGGAGTTCATCCTGACCGAGGGCCAGGCCGCCGACAGCCCGCAGTTCATCCCCGTACTCAAGAAGGTCCGGGTCCGCGGACCGGTCGGCCGCCCCCGCACCAGGCCCGACGCGGTCGCCGGGGACAGGGCCTACTCCTCCCGCGGCAACCGCGCCCACCTGCGCGGGCGCGCGATCAAGGCCGTCATCCCGGAGAAGAAGGACCAGGCCGCCAACCGGAAGAAGAAGGGCAGCAAGGGCGGCCGGCCCGTCAGCCACGACGCCGACCTCTACAAGGAGCGCAACACTGTCGAGCGCCTGATCAACAGGCTGAAGGCCTGGCGAGGCATCGCCACCCGGTATGACAAGACCCCCGCGAGCTACCTCGGCGGCCTCCACCTTCGCGGCGCGATGATCTGGCTCAAAGACCTCACCAAGACCAACCCTTGATCACAACCAGATACGCGCCCTAGTCCGGCCTGTTGAAGGCGCGCGGGCAGCCGGTTGGGCACCAGGGGTCAGCCGGGGAGGTGGTACGCATCCTCGGGTCGGCGTGGATCGTCTTGCCGTAGATCCTGGCGCCACTCGCCGGCCCCGGCCGGGCGGTGGTTGTGCACATGCGGTCGAAGTGACCTGTCAGCGCACAATTCACGGCGATCACGGCGACGCGCACGGTACGGTCGGCCCACCCAGTCGACGCCCGGAGGCCGCCATGGTGTCCACTCCCCCCGCCACCCGACCCGGTTGGAACGAGCTTCCTGCCGCCGTCCGTATGGCCGTCGAGGAACATGCCCGGTCCCAGGTGATCGGAGTGGATTACCCGTCCGGCGGGTTCACGCCGGGCATCGCCGCGCGCCTGCGGCTCGCGGACGGCGGCCGGGTGTTCATCAAGGGCGTGCCGGCCGAGGATCGCACCGCGGGCATGTACCGGGCCGAGGCCGCCGTTGGGCCGCATCTGCCCTCCGGGGTCGCGCCGGCGCTGCTGTGGACGGTGGAGACGGGGGGCTGGCTGGTCCTGGGCTTCGAGGACGTCGACGGCACGACTCCTGAGATCGCGCCCGGCTCTGCAGGGCTCGGCGCTGTGCTCGCGACGGTGGGCGAGCTCGGTGGACTGCTGACGCCGTGCCCGGCTGGGCAGACCGGGCCGTTCTCCGTGCTCGCCGGCACCCTGGCCGGGTGCTGGGAGCGCCTGGCCGAGGGCGGCCTGGACGGCTGGGACCAGGAGCACGCGCCCGAGCTGGTCGCCCTCGATGATCCGGCCGCGCTGGTGCGGGCGACCGAGGGCGACACCCTTCTGCACTGCGACCTGCGCGCGGACAACATGCTGCTCTCGGACGGCCGGGTGCGGGTGATCGACTGGTCGTGGTTCGCCCGCGGCGCCGCCTGGGTCGACGCGGCGTTCTTCCTGCCGCAGCTGATGCTGGCCGGCCACGCCGCCGCCTCCGCCGAACACCTGCTCGCCGAGCAGGTGCCGGCCTGGCGGGAGGCGCCCGAGGACGGGGTGCTGGCGTTCGCGGCCGCCATCACCGGGTACTGGGCGTGGCAGCAGCGCACCGGCCCCGGCGGCGCGCTGGGCGCCTACCGGGGCCGGGCCGCCGCCGCGGGACGGGAGTGGATCGCTCACCGCACGGGCTGGAACACCCCCGTCCCGGTGACTTTGTAGCAGCCGCGGCGGTCAGGTCTGCGAAGCCCCGGGCGAGGACCGCGTGCAGGTGTGCGGGGTGGAGGTAGCCGAGGTAGTCCTTGCCGCTGCGCCCGTCCGGCGCGCGCAGCAGCGCCTCGACGGCCTGGTGAACCGTCACCTTCATGGTGCCGTGGAGG
>NZ_JZKH01000215.1 GCF_000961885.1 Streptomyces rubellomurinus | reverse complement strand
GGCGCACCTCCCCCGTCCCCCCGACAGCTGCCTGGGGTCCGGGGCAAAGAGGCCGTCCGGGTCAAGGGCCGGCCGAAGGCCGGTGGCGCAGCCACGCGACCGCAGGGAGCGCCCTTGAGGCGGGCGGCCGGCCCCGGATACTGGGCCGCGAAGGGGGGCCGGGGGAACCGCGCAGCGGGGCGCCCGGACCAGAAAAGCAGCCGCGCCGAAGGCGCGACCGAATCCCGCCCGCCCCCGGCAGCAACAACCACCGCCACCGGAGACAGTCCGGTGGCGGTGGCCGTAGCTCACGCGGCAGGCGAGGTTTCTTCCTCACGATCGGGGATATCCACGGTGAGCGCCGGGTGGACAGCTGCGATGCGGCGCAAGCGGCTGCGAGCGTCGGCGCGGGCGGCAGGGCTGGGTGCCTGCCGGGCGGCCTCGGTGAGGTAGGCGATGAAGGCCGCAAGCGCGGCGGGGGTGTGCAGGATGATCCGGCGGGGCTGGAACACCGCTGCGCGGTCGCCGAGTCGGTGAGCGGCGGTCCATGCCCGGTAGAACTCCTGGGCGCCGGGGGTGAGGGGCTGGTGTCCGGCGAACTGGCCACTGAGCCAGTCAGCGAGGAACCCGCCGACTTCCACGATGGTGGGGCTGGCCTCGGGGGCCCGCAGGCGGCTCCAGCGGGTGATGCGGGTTTCCAGTGCGGCCAGGCGGCGGACGGCCGGGCGAAGTTCGTCGGCTTCCCGCGCGGCTCGGCGGAGTTGCTCGTCGGCGGCGGCCCGCAGGTAGTTCGTGTGTTGGGCGTGACGGTGGAGGTCTGCGCGGTACTCGGTGATGATCTTCTCTCCGACGTCCCGTGCGCGGGCGCGGGCTGCCTCGGTGGCCACTTCGTAGGGGCTGCGGTGGAGCCGTTCCCAAGGGTCGCGGTCGCTGGTCGTACCGGGTGGGAGCAGGGTGATGCCGTCGTAGATCCACGAGTTGTAGACGGCCAGGCGGTCGGTGTACCCGCTGGGGTTCTCGGTCGGGTCGTAGCGGCCCGAGACGAGGCGCAGGCTGGTGTAGGCGTCGGGGTCGTCGCGTTCACCGGGCGGGGCTTCGGGGTGCACGGTGATGGTGCCGAAGACGCGCGGGGCGCGGACGGTGTAGTAGGTGAGGCCGTTCTCTGCGTACTCGACGTCGTAGCGCAGCAGCAGGCGGGCTGCTGTATGGGTGGTGATCAAGGATTCTCCGGGTGGCCGGCCGGACCGTGGCGGCCCGGCCGGCTGGGGTCGGTCAGCGCTGGGCGCCGGGCAGGAAGGGCGGGATGCCGCGCGCTTCGGCGGCTTCGTTGATGAGCTTCGGCAGGCGCAGGACCACCGTCTGGAGCCAGAGCAGGCCGACGACGACGGCCAGCAGCAGCACAGTGGTGAGGATCTGGTCGTGGACGGCGCACGCCGCACCGAAACCCATGAGGGTGATGACGGCGCCGAACAGGCCGCGCTGGATGGTGCTGATGGTGCTGGTCAGCCCGGACTCGGGCGAGGTGCTGCTCACGGTTGGGGCCTTTCGGTGCCTGGGTTCGGCGGGCCGGGCGGCTTGGCGCCGCCCGGCCCGGCTGATCATCCCGCCATGGCCGGAGTCGGCCAGGGGTTGGTGGCGGGCGGGGTGGTGGGACGGGGCGGCCACGCCGCGGCGGGCGCGGCCTGCTGGGGCGCGGCCTGCTGGAGGGCGGGGCGCTTGCCCGACGCCTTGGTGACCTCGGCGGTGGCGAAGCGCAGGCTCGGGCCGACCTCGTCGATCAGCAGCTCGGTGAAGCTGCGGCGGGGCCCGTCTGCGGGCTGGTACGAGCGCTGCTTGAGCGTGCCGGTGACGATCACGCGGGCGCCCTTGGTCAGGCTCGCTGCGATGTTCTCGGCGTAGCCGCGCCAAGCGACACACGGCATGGACAGGGAGTCGCCGTCCCGCCATGCGCGGGTCGCGCTGTCGTACACCTTCTCGTTCGCGATGACGGTCATGTTGACCACCGCCGCACCGCCGTCCGTGTACTGGAGGGTCGGGTTGTCCGCGAGGTTGCCGATGAGGGTGATCTTGGTCTCGCCTGCCATAGTCGCTGCTCCTCTTGAAGTTCGGTACGGGCGCCGTGGTCTCGGTCTGCCGGTCGGGGGTGCCTTCCCCGACCAACAAGATAAGAATACACCAAAGAGGGTTTTCAAGCAAGTTCAGGGACAGGACTCCCCGCCCCGGGAAAGACGGGTGACGGACCGTCAGTTACGAGGGTGCACCTCCCCCGTCCCCCCGACAGCTGCCTGGGGTCCGGGGCAAAGAGGCCGCCCGGGTCAAGGGCCGGCCGCAGGCCGGTGGCGAAGCCACGCGAAGCGCCCTTGAGGCGGGCGGCCGGCTCCGGATACTGGGCCGCGAAGGGGGGCCGGGGGAACCGCGCAGCGGGGCGCCCGGACCAGAAAA
>NZ_JZKH01000214.1 GCF_000961885.1 Streptomyces rubellomurinus | reverse complement strand
CTTCAGGCTGCTCTCCGAGGTGAGCAGGCCGGTGACGGTGCGGCCGTAGCTGACCGACTCGGCGGGCAGGCCGCCGGCGGCCGGGATGTCCATGCCCGTGGGGACGCCGAGCACTCCGCTGTACGTGAGGTTGGTGGTGTAGGTGCCGGCCAGCGCGCCCTCGCCGGACGGGATGGTCAGCGAGCTGCCGAGCGGCCGGTAGGCGGTGTCGTAGCCGGTGATGGCCTTGGTGTACGCCGAGCCCTTCACCGCCCCGCCCACGTAGCGGGTGCTGGAGGTGAGCAGGCCCTTGGCGAGCGTGTCGTAGGTCCAGGAGACCAGCTGGTTGGCGGGTGCGGCGCTGCCGCTGTACGCGCCGGTCTTCCGGTTCAGCACGTCGTAGCTGTAGGAGAGCGTCTGGTTCTTGGCGTCGGTGGTGTGGTCGAGGTGCCCCTGGGTGTCGTAGAACAGCTTGGTGGTGCCGGTGTCCGGGTCGGACGTGGAGGTCTGGCGGCCGCGCAGGTCGTAGCCGTAGGACCAGGTGTTGCCGCTGCTGTCGGTCCGCGACGCCGTCAGGCCGCCGGGGGTGTAGGCGTAGCCGGTGACGTCGGCGTCGGCCGGGTTGCCGGTCGGCGTGGGCGTCTTGTACCGCCAGGTGGCGGTGGTACGGCCGCGGGCGTCGGTGACCGTCGAGATCGCCGTGCCGCCGTTGGGCGGGGTGGTGTCGACGCGGTCGGCGCCGGGGTAGGCGGTGCTGGTGGCCCACTGGAGGTTGCCGTTGGAGCGGAACTCGGCGCGCAGCAGGCGCCCGTTGCCGTCGTAGGTGTTCCAGGTCTGGCCGGGGACCTGGCCGTCCGCCACGGGGACGAAGATCGCCTCGGTGGGGAAGGAGGTCTGCTCGTAGTAGGGGGCGGAGCTCTTGATCACCCAGCCGTGGGTGTCGTAGACGGTGTCGGTGATCAGGCGGCCGTCGGGTTTGGCGGCGCTGGTGCTCTGGGTCTGGCGGGGGCGGCCGAGGCCGTCGAAGATCTGGATGCTCGCGGAGAAGGTGGTGGCGCCGTCGTTGAGCGTCTCCGTCTTGATGGTGGACGGTGCTGTGGCGCCGTACAGGCCGTAGGTGAAGCGCTTGCTCGGCAGGTCGGTGGTGGGCCGGTCGGGCGCCCAGACGGCGGTGAGGCGGCCGAGCGGGTCGTACTGGGCGGTGGTGACGCGGCCGTTGGGGTCGGTGGTGGTCAGCGGGGAGCCG
The DNA here is from genome assembly GCF_000961885.1 of Streptomyces rubellomurinus. Classification (GTDB taxonomy): domain Bacteria; phylum Actinomycetota; class Actinomycetes; order Streptomycetales; family Streptomycetaceae; genus Kitasatospora; species Kitasatospora rubellomurina. The sequence continues at coordinate 1,218 of NZ_JZKH01000214.1, read as the reverse complement.
CGGGCCGGGTCCTGGGTGACGGTCGTGGTCCAGCCCAGGGGGTTGGTGGTGACGAACGACGTCGGCAGCTGGCCGGTGGCCGGGGTCAGCGCGGTGGTGCTGGAGACCGGGGTGACCGAGGGGGCGCTGAGCTGGGTGCCGCCGCGGTCGTAGGTCGAGCCGTCGGTGGTCGCGCTGGTCTGCGGACGGCCGTAGGCGTCGAAGGTCGTGCTGCCGGTGTGGGCGTAGACGGGGTTGCCGGAGGCGTCGAAGCGGTCGAGGGCCTGGGCGCTGGTCGGGTCGCCGGTGGCGGCCGCCTGCTTGAAGGGCTTGCCGTCGTAGAGCGTGCGGGTGGCCGTGAGGGTGTTGGCGGCGGTGGCCGTGCCGGAGCAGGAGCCCTGGAAGACGGTCTTCTCGGCCGCCAGCTCCAGGCTCATGGGGTTGTCGCCGGCCGCGTAGGCGATGGTGGTGCAGGTCTCGGGGGTGGCGGCGGTGCCGTCACCCGGGTCGTCGACCGACACGACGCGGTTGCCGTTGGCCGGCTCGCTCGTCGTCACCGTCGTCTTCGTGCGCCAACTCTGGTCAGCCAGCTTGGACTTGGCGATCGAGGTGACCTGCGAGTCCGGCCGCCAGGCGTAGACCTTCGGCGCGCCGGCGCTCTGCGCGTGGGTGGCGGAGGTCTGCTGGCCGTTGTAGGTGGCGCCGGAGATGCCGATGACGCTGCCGCCGGCCTGGTCGAAGGTCTCGGTGGCGACGACCCGGCCTGCCAGCTGCGCGCTGTCCGTGACCTTGCCGCCCAGCGGGCTCACCACGTCGGGCACGGTCCTGAGCGTCGTCCCGTCCGCGAGGTAGTCGCCGACCATGCCGCGCAGGTACGTCACGCGCTGCTGGGTCTTCGGCGCCTCACCGGGGTTGGCGTTGCCGGTGGTCGTGGTGACCGTCTGGTAGCCGCGGAACTGGTCCCAGGTGCGGACCTTGGGGTCGGTGAACTCGGCGTCGTTGCGGTGCCAGGCGGCGCCGCCGCCGTACGTGTACTCGGTGGTGCGGGCGACGGCCGGGGTGCTGACCAGGTCCTGCTCGACCACGGTCTTGACCAGCGGCTTGTCGAACCAGTCGTTCACCGGGTCCTTGCCGGACTGGCCGGGCAGGTACCAGTGGACGGGGATGCAGGCCATCGAGTTGGTGTCCTCGGAGGCCGGCATGTGGTTGTTGACCCGGGAGCACTCGGGGTCGGTGTAG
>NZ_JZKH01000213.1 GCF_000961885.1 Streptomyces rubellomurinus | reverse complement strand
CTTCAGGCTGCTCTCCGAGGTGAGCAGGCCGGTGACGGTGCGGCCGTAGCTGACCGACTCGGCGGGCAGGCCGCCGGCGGCCGGGATGTCCATGCCCGTCGGGACACCGAGCACCCCGCTGTAGCTGAGGCCCGTGGTGTACGTGCCGGCCAGCGCGCCCTCACTGGACGGGATGGTCACCGAACTGCCCTGCGGGCGGTAGGCGGTGTCGTACCCGGTGAACGCCTTGGTGTACGCGGCGCCGTTCGCCCCGCCCACGTAGCGGGTGCTGGAGGTGAGCTGGCCCTTGGCGAGCGTGTCGTAGGTCCAGGAGACCAGCTGGTTGGCGGGTGCGACGCTGCCGCTGTACGCGCCGGTCTTCCGGTTGAGCAGGTCGTAGGCGTACGCGAGGGTGGTGCCCGCGGCGTTGACCGTGTGGTCGATGTGCCCCTGGGCGTCGTAGGACGTGGTGCTGGTGCCGGTGTCCGGGTCGGTCGCGGTGGTCTCGCGGCCGCGCAGGTCGTAGCCGTAGCTCCAGGTGTTGCCGCTGCTGTCGGTCCGCGACGCCGTCAGGCCGGTGGGCGTGTAGGCGTAGCCGGTGACGTCGGCGTCGGCCGGGTTGCCGGTCGGCGCGGGCGTCCTGTACCGCCAGGACGCGACGGTGTGGCCGCGGGCGTCGGTGACGGTCGAGGTCGCGGCGCCGCCGGAGGGCGGGGTGACGTCGACGCGGTCGGCGCCCGGGTAGGCGGTGCTGGTGGCCCACTGGAGGTTGCCGTTGGAGCGGAACTCCGCGCGCACCTGGCGCCCGCTGCCGTCGTAGGTGTTCCAGGTCTGGCCGGGCACCTGCCCGTCCGCCGCCGGGACGAAGATCGCCTCGGTGGGGAAGGAGGTCTGCTCGTAGTAGGGGGCGGAGCTCTTGATCACCCAGCCGTGGGTGTCGTACACGGTGTCGGTGATCAGACGCCCGGTGGGCTTGGCGGCGCTGGTGCTCTGGGTCTGGCGCGGGCGGCCGAGGCCGTCGTAGATCTGGATGCTCGCGGAGAAGGTGGTGGCGCCGTCGTTGAGCGTCTCCGTCTTCACCGTGGCGGGCGCCGAGGCGCCGTACAGGCCGTAGGTGAAGCGCTTGCTCGGCAGGTCGGTGGTGGGCCGGTCGGGCGCCCACACCGCGGTGACGCGGCCGAGCGGGTCGTACTGGGCCGTGGTGACCCGGCCGTTGACGTCGGTGCTGGTCAGCGCCGAGCCGCGGGCCGGGTCGTGGGTCGCGACGGCCGTCCAGCCGGCGCCCAGCGGGCCGGTGGTGCGGACCTCGGTCGGCAGTCGGCCCGAGGCCGGGCTCAGCCCGGTGGTGCTGACGGCGGGGGTGACCGAGGGGGCGCTCAGCCGGGCGCCGTTGCGGTCGTACGTCGAGCCGTCGGTGGTCGCGGTGCTCAGCGAGCGCCCGTAGGCGTCGAAGGTGCCGCTGCCGGTGTGGGCGTAGACGGGGTTGCCGGAGGCGTCGAACCGGTCGAGGGCCTGGGTGCTGGTCGGGTCACCGGCGGAGCCGGCCTGCTTGAACGGCTTGCCGTCGTAGAGCGTGCGGGTCGCCGTGAGGGTGGTGGCCGCCGTGGCCGTGCCGGAGCAGGAGCCCCGGAAGACGGTCTTCTCCGCGACCAGGCCCAGGTTCATGGCGTTGTCGCTCGTCGCGTAGGCGCTGGTGGTGCAGGTCTCGGGGGTGGCGGCGGTGCCGTCCCCCTGGTCGTCGACCTTGACGATGCGGTTGCCGTTGGCCGGCTCGGTGGTCGTCACCGTCGTCGTGGTGCGCCAACTGCCGTCGGCCAGCTTGGCCTTGGCGATCCCGGTGGTTTGGGAGTTCGGCTGCCAGGCGTAGACCTTCGGCGCGCCCGCGCTCTGCGCGTGGGTGGCGGAGGTCTGCTGGCCGTTGTAGGTGGCGCCGGAGATCCCGGTGACGCTGCCGCCGGCCTGGTCGAAGCTCTCGGTGGCGACGACGTGGCCGGCCAGTTGGGCGCTGTCGGGCACCGTGCCGCCGAGCGGGCTGGCGACGTCGGGGACGGTGCGCAGCGTGGTGCCGTCGGCGAGGTAGTCGCCGGCCATGCCGCGCAGGTAGGTGATCCGGGTCTGGCTCTTGGGGGCCTCGCCGGGGTTGGCGTTGCCGGTGGTCGTGGTGACCGTCTGGTAGCCGCGGAACTGGTCCCAGGTGCGGACTTTGGGGTCGGTGAACTCGGCGTCGTTGCGGTGCCAGGCGGCGCCGCCGCCGTACGTGTACTCGGTGGTGCGGGCGACGGCGGGGGTGCTGACCAGGTCCTGTTCGATGACGGTCTTGACGAGCGGCTTGTCGAACCAGTCGTTGACCGGGTCCTTGCCGGACTGTCCGGGCAGGTACCAGTGGACGGGGATGCAGGCCATCGAGTTGGTGTCCTCGGAGGCCGGCATGTGGTTGTTGACCCGGGAGCACTCGGGGTCGGTGTAG
>NZ_JZKH01000212.1 GCF_000961885.1 Streptomyces rubellomurinus | reverse complement strand
GGCCGTGACTGCGTGCCTTTTGAAGAATGAGCCTGCGAGTTTGCGGTGTGTAGCGAGGTTAACCCGTGTGGGGTAGCCGTAGCGAAAGCGAGTCCGAATAGGGCGACTGAGTTGCATGCCCAAGACCCGAAGCGGAGTGATCTAGCCATGGGCAGGTTGAAGCGCGGGTAAGACCGTGTGGAGGACCGAACCCACCAGGGTTGAAAACCTGGGGGATGACCTGTGGTTAGGGGTGAAAGGCCAATCAAACTCCGTGATAGCTGGTTCTCCCCGAAATGCATTTAGGTGCAGCGTCACGTGTTTCTTGCCGGAGGTAGAGCACTGGATAGGCGATGGGCCTCACCGGGTTACTGACCTTAGCCAAACTCCGAATGCCGGTAAGTGAGAGCGTGGCAGTGAGACTGTGGGGGATAAGCTCCATGGTCGAGAGGGAAACAGCCCAGAACACCGACTAAGGTCCCTAAGCGTGTGCTAAGTGGGAAAGGATGTGGAGTCGCAGAGACAACCAGGAGGTTGGCTTAGAAGCAGCCACCCTTGAAAGAGTGCGTAATAGCTCACTGGTCAAGTGATTCCGCGCCGACAATGTAGCGGGGCTCAAGCACATCACCGAAGTCGTGTCATTGCAACAATAGGGCCAACGCCTGTTGTGATGGGTAGGGGAGCGTCGTGTGCCGGGTGAAGCGGCGGTGGAAACCAGTCGTGGACGGTATACGAGTGAGAATGCAGGCATGAGTAGCGATACAAGAGTGGGAAACTCTTGCGCCGATTGACCAAGGGTTCCTGGGTCAAGCTGATCTGCCCAGGGTAAGTCGGGACCTAAGGCGAGGCCGACAGGCGTAGTCGATGGACAACGGGTTGATATTCCCGTACCCGCTTTGAAGCGCCAACGCTGAACCTTCTGATGCTAAGCCCGTGAAGCCGTCCCGGAGCCTTCGGGCAAAGGGAAGTGGTGGAGCCGGTGACCCAACGGGGTAGTAGGTGAGCGATGGGGTGACGCAGGAAGGTAGTCCAGCCCGGGCGGTGGTTGTCCCGGGGTAAGGGTGTAGGACGTGAGGTAGGCAAATCCGCCTCACACGTAGTCTGAGACCTGATGCCGAGCCGATTGTGGTGAAGTGGATGATCCTATGCTGTCGAGAAAAGCCTCTAGCGAGTTTCATGGCGGCCCGTACCCCAAACCGACTCAGGTGGTCAGGTAGAGAATACCGAGGCGTTCGGGTGAACTATGGTTAAGGAACTCGGCAAAATGCCCCCGTAACTTCGGGAGAAGGGGGGCCATTCCTGGTGACGAGTCTTGCACTCCGAGCTGGGGGTGGCCGCAGAGACCAGCGAGAAGCGACTGTTTACTAAAAACACAGGTCCGTGCGAAGCCGTAAGGCGATGTATACGGACTGACGCCTGCCCGGTGCTGGAACGTTAAGGGGACCGGTTAGCTTTGATTCGTCGAGGCGAAGCTGAGAACTTAAGCGCCAGTAAACGGCGGTGGTAACTATAACCATCCTAAGGTAGCGAAATTCCTTGTCGGGTAAGTTCCGACCTGCACGAATGGCGTAACGACTTCTCGACTGTCTCAACCATAGGCCCGGTGAAATTGCATTACGAGTAAAGATGCTCGTTTCGCGCAGCAGGACGGAAAGACCCCGGGACCTTTACTATAGCTTGATATTGGTGTTCGGTTCGGCTTGTGTAGGATAGGTGGGAGACTGTGAAAGCCCAACGCCAGTTGGGTGGGAGTCGTCGTTGAAATACCACTCTGGTCGTGCTGGATGTCTAACCTGGGTCCGTGATCCGGATCAGGGACAGTGTCTGGTGGGTAGTTTAACTGGGGCGGTTGCCTCCTAAAGGGTAACGGAGGCGCCCAAAGGTTCCCTCAGCCTGGTTGGCAATCAGGTGTTGAGTGTAAGTGCACAAGGGAGCTTGACTGTGAGACTGACGGGTCGAGCAGGTACGAAAGTAGGGACTAGTGATCCGGCGGTGGCTTGTGGAAGCGCCGTCGCTCAACGGATAAAAGGTACCCCGGGGATAACAGGCTGATCTTCCCCAAGAGTCCATATCGACGGGATGGTTTGGCACCTCGATGTCGGCTCGTCGCATCCTGGGGCTGGAGTAGGTCCCAAGGGTTGGGCTGTTCGCCCATTAAAGCGGTACGCGAGCTGGGTTTAGAACGTCGTGAGACAGTTCGGTCCCTATCCGCTGTGCGCGTAGGAGTGTTGAGAAGGGCTGTCCCTAGTACGAGAGGACCGGGACGGACGAACCTCTGGTGTGCCAGTTGTTCTGCCAAGGGCATGGCTGGTTGGCTACGTTCGGGAGGGATAACCGCTGAAAGCATCTAAGCGGGAAGCCTGCTTCGAGATGAGCACTCCCACCTCCTTGAGAGGGTAAGGCTCCCAGTAGACGACTGGGTTGATAGGCCGGGTATGGAAGCCCTGTGAGGGGTGGAGTTGACCGGTACTAATAGGCCGAGGGCTTGTCCTCAG
>NZ_JZKH01000211.1 GCF_000961885.1 Streptomyces rubellomurinus | reverse complement strand
GACCTCGCCCAGCTCGATCCGGAAGCCGCGCAGCTGGACCTGGTGGTCCGCCCGGCCGGCGTACCGGAGCTGGCCGTCCGCACCCCAGCGGGCCAGGTCGCCGCTGCGGTACATCCGCGAGCCGGCCGGGCCGTACGGGTCGGCGACGAAGCGCTCACCGGTCAGGTCGGGGCGGCCCAGGTAGCCGCGGGCCAGGCCGGCGCCGGCGATGTACAGCTCGCCGACCACGCCCGGGGCGACCGGCCGCAGGCCGGAGTCCAGCACGTACAGCCGGGCGTTGAGCACCGGGTAGCCGATCGGCGGGGCCGCCGAGCCGCTCAGCGGGGCGCTGAACGAGGAGACGACCGTCGCCTCGGTCGGGCCGTAGGCGTCCACCATCCGGCGGCCCGGCGACCAGCGGGCCACCGCCTCGCCCGGGACGGCCTCGCTGCCGCTGACGATGGTGCCGCCCGGCAGGATCCGCTCGTTCGGCTCCATCGCGGTCAGCAGGACGGGCGGCAGCATGGCGTGGGTGATGCCGAACCCGACGAGCGTGCGCTCCAGTTCCTCGCCGATCTGCAGCCGCTCGGCGGGCACGACCACCAGGGCCGCGCCGGAGAACAGGCCCATGCTCAGTTCCCAGAAGGTGGCGTCGAAGCTGGGCGAGGTGAACTGCAGGACGCGCGAGCCGGGGCCCGCCGCCAGCCGCTCGACCTGGGTGGCGACCACGCTCGCCACACCCGCGTGCGAGACCACGACGCCCTTGGGGCGGCCGGTCGAGCCGGAGGTGTAGATCACGTAGGCCGGGTTCGACGGCCGGGCCGGGCTGCGCAGTTCCGCCGGGGACTGCGCCTCGACGGCCGCGATGACGGCCGGGTCGTCCAGCACCACGACCGGGCGGCCCGCCGGGACGCGGTCCGCGACGTCGGAACGGGTGAGCACCAGCGGCGGCTCGGCGTCCTCCAGCATGTACGAGATCCGGTCGGCCGGGTAGGCCGGGTCGACGGGCAGGTACGCCCCGCCCGCCTTCCAGACGGCGAGCACGGCGACCACGAATTCCACCGAGCGCGGCAGGGCGAGCGCGACGAAGGTCTCCGGGCCGACGCCGAGTTCGACCAGGTGGCGGGCCAACTTGGCGGCGCGGGCGTCCAGTTCGGCCGCCGAGTAGGACCCGCCCTCGAACAGCAGGGCCGGCGCGTCCGGCGCCGCCGCCACCCGGGCCGCGAACAGCTCCGCCGTGGTCAGCTCCTCCAGGGCGCGCGGCGCGCTGCTCCACTCCTCCAGCACCTGCCGGCGCTCGGCCGCGTCCAGCACCTCGATCTGGCCGATCCGCAGGTCCGGATCGGCGGCCACGGCGGCCAGCACCCGGAGGTACCGCTCGACGATCCGCTCGACCGTGCCGCGGTCGAAGAGGTCGCAGGAGTACATGACCAGGCCGTCGATGCCGCCGCCGGGCCGCTCGGCCAGGTCGAAGTCGAGGTCGAACTTGGCGCCGGCGACGCCCACCCGCAGCTCGCGGCCGGTGAGGCCGGGCAGGCCGAGCTCGGCGGTCGCGTTGTTCTGCAGGACGAACATCACCTGGAACAGCGGGTGCCGGGCCAGCGAGCGGTCCGGGCTGACGGCGTCGACCAGGCGCTCGAACGGGACGTCCTGGTGTGCGAACGCCGCCAGGTCCGACTCCCGCACCCGGCCGAGCAGTTCGCGGAAGGTCGGGTCGCCCGAGGTGTCCGTGCGCAGCACCACGGTGTTGACGAAGAAGCCGACCAGCTCGTCCAGCGCCTCGTCGGTACGCCCGGCCGTGGCGCCGCCGATCGGCAGGTCCTCCCCCGCGCCCAGCCGGGTCAGCAGCGCGGCCAGACCGGCCTGCAGGACCATGTACAGGGTGGAGCGGGACTCCCGGGCGAGCGCGAGCAGGCCGTCGTGCAGGGCGCCGTCGAGCTCGAAGGTCACCATCTCGCCGCGGCGGCTCGCCACGGCCGGCCGGGAACGGTCGGTCGGCAGCTCCAACTGCTCGGGGAGGCCGGCGAGTTCGCTCTTCCAGAAGTCGAGCTGGCGGCCGATGAGGCTGTCCGGGTCGCTCTCCTCGCCGAGCGCGTCGCGCTGCCACAGTGTGAAGTCGGCGTACTGCACGGGCAGCGGCCTCCACTGCGGCGCCTCACCGCGCAGCCGCGCCGCGTAGGCCGCCGCCAGGTCGGCGCCGAGCGGGGCCATCGACCAGCCGTCACCGGCGATGTGGTGGAGCGTCAGCAGCAGGGCGTGGTCCTCCTCGCCCAGCACGAACAGCTCGGCCCGCAGCGGGATCTCGCGCTCCAGCGCGAAGCCGGTCGCGGCGGCGTCCGCCAGCGCGTCCGCCAGCGCGGCCTCGGTCGTCTCCCGGACCAGCAGCTCGGGCGCCGCGTCCGCCAGCACCTCCTGGTACGGCACGCCGCCGTCCTCGGGGAAGACCGTGCGCAGGCTCTCGTGCCGGCCGGCCACGTCGGCCAGCGCGGCCGCCAGCGCCTCCCGATCGAGCGCGCCGGAAAGCCGCAGCGCCATCGGGATGTTGTAGGTGCCGCTCGGGCCCTCCAGGCGGTGCAGGAACCACAGCCGCCGCTGCGCGAAGGACAGC
>NZ_JZKH01000022.1 GCF_000961885.1 Streptomyces rubellomurinus | reverse complement strand
CCCCCGCCCCCGCCCCTGCCCCTGCCCCGCAGGTCTGGCCCGCGCTGCGCGCCGCCGACGCCCGGGCGCTGATCCGCTTCCTGGTCGACGCCTTCGGCTTCCAGGAGGTGGTCAGCTACGGCGAGGGCGACTTCGTCGCGCACGCCGAGCTTGCCTGGCCGGAGGGCGGCGGTGTGATGCTCGGCTCGGACCGCCCGACGCCCGAGGGCGCCGAGCCGTGGCCCGGCCGGCCCGGCACCTTCACGGCGTACGTGGTCACCGCCGACCCGGACGCCGTGCACGCCCGGGCCGTCGCCGCCGGTGCCCGGATCACCACGGGCCTCACCGAGACCGACTACGGCTCGCGCGACTTCGCCGCCGCCGACCCGGAGGGCAACCACTGGTCCTTCGGCACCTACCCGGGCGCGCCGCGCCCGGCCCCGGCCTCGTGACGGCCGCACCGGTGGAGCGGCTGCGGGCGCTGTGCCTGGCGCTGCCGGAGGTCGAGGAGCGGACCAGCCACGGGGAACCGACCTGGTTCGCCGGCTCCGGCCGCCGCGCCCGGGTGTTCGTGACGCTCTCCGACCACCACCACGACGACCGGCTGGCGTTCTGGTGCGCGGCCCCCGGCGGGGCGCAGGAACGGTTCGTCGCCGAGGATCCCGAGCGGTACTTCCGCCCGCCGTACGTCGGCCACCGGGGCTGGCTCGGCGTGTACCTGGACGGGCCGGCGCCGGACTGGCGGCGGATCGAGGGCCTGGTCGCCCAGGCGCACGCCCTGGTCGGACCGGGCGGCTAGGGCGCCCCGGGGCGCAGGCCGCCGGCACGCGGCAGACTGGCTGCGGGGGCCACCCGCAGGACGCCACGGAGGCGGCCGATGCCGCAGCTCACGGTGGACGGGCGCACCCTCGCCCTCTCCCACCTCGACAAGGTGTACTACCCGCGCACCGGCACCCTCAAGGGCGAGGTGCTGCGCTACTACGCCGCCGTCCACCACGCCCTGCTCCCCCATCTGCGGGACCGCCCGGTCTCCTTCCTGCGCTGCCCGGACGGCGTCGAGGCGGAGGTGTTCATCGCCAAGAACCCGCCCGCCGGCACCCCGCGCTGGGTCCGCACGGTGGACGTGCCGAGCAGCGGCGGCGAGCTGCGCCAGGTGGTGCTGGACGACGGCGCGGCGCTGCTGTGGGCGGCGAACCTCGGGTGCCTGGAACTGCACGTCCCGCAGTGGCACGCGGCCGCGCCCGCCCTCGCCGACCGGCTCGTCCTCGACCTCGACCCGGGCGAGGGCGCCGACGTCCTCACCTGTCGGGCGGTCGCCCTGCTGCTGCGCGAGCGGCTGGCGGCGGACGGCCTGGCGGCCTGGGTGAAGACCTCCGGCTCCAAGGGCCTGCACCTGCTGGTCCCGATCGAGCCGACGCCCAGCACCCGGGTCTCCGGGTACGCGAAGGCGCTCGCCGCCGCCCTGGAGGCCGAGCACCCGGAGCTGGCCGTGCACACCATGGCGAAGGCCCGCCGCCGGGGGCGGGTGCTGGTCGACTGGTCGCAGAACAACGCCAAGAAGACCACCGCCGCGCCGTACACGCTGCGCGCCCGGCCGCAGCCCACGGTGTCCACGCCGCTCGCCTGGGAGGAGCTGGAGCGGGCCGGCCGGGAGCTGGACCTGGTCTTCACCCTCGCCGACGTGCCGGGGCGGATCGCCGCGCACGGCGACCTGCTCGCGCCGCTGCTGGACCCGGAGCGGGCGCGGCCGCTGCCGGCCGGCCCGGCCGTTCTCGCCACCGGCCCGACCGGTCCGACCGGTCCGCCCGGCTCAGCGCCCCCCGCGCGACCGGCCGACCCCGCGCAGCCGGCCGCGCCCGAACCGCCGGCCCGCGCCGCCCAGGTGCTCCGCCCGCCGGTGGAGGTGATGCGGCCCGCCGCCGTCCCCGCCGTCCCGCCCGCGGACGGCCTGGGCGGCGCCGGCGTGCAGTACGAGCTGAAGCTGGACGGCTTCCGCTGCGTCGCCTTCGCCCGGGGCGGGCAGCCCGCGTTCCTGCAGTCCCGCAGCGGGCGCGACCTCGCCGCCGAGTTCCCGCCGATCGCCGCCGCCGTGGCCCGGCTGCCCGAGGGGCTGGTGCTGGACGCCGAGCTGGTCGCCTGGCGCGGCGGCCGGTTCGCCTTCGGGGAACTGCTCCGCACCCGTCAGGCGCGCGCCGCCGCACCGGACACGGCACTCGGACTGATCGCCTTCGACCTGCTCGCCCTGCCCGGCCGGGACGTCCGCCGGCTGCCGCTCACCGACCGCCGCCGGCTGCTGCTCGCCGCCCTCGCGGACGTCCCGCCGCCGATCCAGCCCGTCATGGCCACCACCGACCGGGCGGAGGCGCTGGAGTGGATGGACCGGCTCGCCGCCACCGGCGTGGAGGGCCTGGTCTGCAAGGCCGCAGGCTCCTCCTACCGCCCGCGCGGTGCGGGCCACGCCTGGGTCAAGTACCGCCGCAGCGACACCGTGGACGCCACCGTCCACGCGCTCACCGGCCCGCCCCGCCGGCCGCACGCCCTGATCGTCCGGCTCGACGACGGGCGCGTCCTCGCGACCACCCCCCGGCTCACCCCGCCCCAGGCCCGCGAGGTCGCCGAAGCCGCGCGCGCCCACCTCGGCCCGCCCACCACCGACCCCGACCACGGCCCCGTCCACCCGCTCACCACCCCCCTGCGCGCCGAACTCACCGTCACCGGGCGGCCGCCCGCCGCCGTCTTCGTCCGGCTGCGCGGCGACTGACGGCCCGGGCCGGCCGGGCGTCGGGGGGTGGGAGGAGAGGGATCAGGTCCAGTTCCAGTTCTGCGGGGAGTCCCCGGGGATGTAGTCCCAGACCAGCACCGGGTCGCCGTTCTGCGACGGGTCCGTACCGCCGTAGTTCTTGGCGTCCATGAAGTTGAAGGTGCCGCCGGTGTCGGCTCCGCTCTGCAGGCGTGCCCATCCGTCGTGGTCACCGGAGAGCTGGTACCAGACCTGGTTCGGCACGGGGTGCCCGCTGCTGTCGTTGAGGCAGTGCCACAGCTGCACCAGGTGCCCCAGGTAGTCGTTCGGGATGTTGTCGTGGGTGCCGCCGCTGATGTCCATGTCCAGGCACAGTCCGCTGCGCTGGTTGGTGATGGTGAACGCCGGCACACCGCTCGGGGTGGAGACGGGGTGGAAGAGCCAGCCCTGCTGCGCCTGGTCGTTGCACACCCACATCTGGACCTTGTCGCCGTTGCGCCACGGGTTCTGGGTCTGGCTGCCGGCCACGTAGTCGGCGTCCAGGCACATGTTGCTCGCGTAGGGGGTGTGCAGCTGCCAGTTCCCGGGGTTCGCCTGCGCCATCCCCGGCGCCCACCAGGCCATGGCCAGGGCCGCCACCGCCGTGAGCGACGTGCGCAGGGCTCGGGTGGTCGTGCGCGGTGCGTTCATCTGGTGCCCCTCCGTCCGCGGTCTCCGCCGGTGGGCCGATACGGCCACCGCGTCCGCCTTGACCGATGGTCGTCAAGAAGGGCGAGACCGGCAAGGGGGTACGCGCCGTTCCGGAAAAGGCAGTTGAGGGACCGTCAGGTCAACGCGGATGCTGCTTCGCCGTCGCGTGCGAGAACTCGGTGACCAAGGCGTCCTCGAACAGCGGCAGGTCGGCGGGCCGGCGGCTGGTGACCAGCGGGCCGGGGCCGTCGTGGCAGACGTGCACCTCCTCGTCGACCCAGTGCGCGCCGGCGTTGACCAGGTCGGTGCGCAGGCTGGGCCAGGAGGTCAGGGTGCGGCCGCGGACGGCGTCGGCCTCGATCAGCGTCCAGGCGGCGTGGCAGATCGCGGCGACCGGCCGGCCGGCGGCGCAGTGGGCGTGGACGTGGGCGACGGCGGCCCGGTCCAGCCGGAGGTGGTCGGGGTTGGCGACACCGCCGGGCAGGACCAGGCCGTCGTAGTCGGCCGGGTCCGCCTCGCCGACGAGGGCGTCGACGGCGAAGGTGTCGCCCGGGGTGTGGTGGTGGACGGCCAGGACCCGCCCGGGGGCGGTGGACAGCAGGCGCGGCGTGCCGCCGGACTCGGCGACGGCCTGCCAGGGGGAGGTCAGCTCGACCTGCTCGGCTCCGTACGGCGCGACCAGGAAGGCGATCGTGCGGCCGGTGAGGGTGGTGGACGGCCAGCGCATGGTGGGTGCTCGATTGCTCGGTTACTCGGCGTGCTCGGCGTGCTCGGTTCTCGGCGTGCTCGGTCGCTCAGCGCGGGTGCGGGGTGGTCAGGTCGACGGCGGTCGGCGGGGTGGTGCTGAGCCTGGCACGCGGGCAGTCCAGGTGGACGGTCCGCTCCAGGTGGTCGATCCGGGCGACCAGGCCGACCGTCACCGGCACCCGGGCGCCCGGCACCCAGGGCCCGGCGTCGACCAGCAGGTGGTCGCCGGTGTCCTCCTCGACCCGGCCGAGCGGACCGTCGACGGCCCGCACCTCGTACCCGACCAGGCTGAGTTCCGCGGCGGGATGGGCGCCCGGGCGGTACTCCCACAGCTCGGTGCCGGTCATGTCACGCCTCCGGCTGGTCCCAGGGCCGGCGCTCCCGGCCCTCCTTGCGTTCCCCACGTTCCCCGTGTTCCCCGCGTTCCCGCTGCTCGCGCCCGTCCTCCGGTTCCGGGCCGGCGGCACGCCGCCCGGCCCGGCGGCGCAGCAGCGCCGAGGCGGCCACCGCGGCCGCCACCGAAGCCGCCCAGACCACTCCGAGGGCGGCCAGGACGGCGGTGGTCGGAGTCCGCACGCCGACGCTCAGGCAGATCGCGGTCATCACCAGGGTGGTCAGCACCACCCCGGCCGTCAGCCGACGCCCCACGCTGCGCCCGACGCCGCGCAGCGTGCCGCCGATCCGGCTCGGCCGCTTGGCGCCCATGGTGCTCAACTTGCGGTCCAGGCGGGTGTCCTGGCGCAGATCGGACTCGATCTCCGCCAGCAGCCGCCGTTCCCATCCGCTCAACGCGGGTCCGTCCATCTCGGTCACCTCCGACACTTCCGGTGACGTGCTCGCACCCGGGCGGTTGCCCGGTACGAGCAGGCGTTAACCGCTCCGGGCGGCGCCTGTTCCGGCGCCCGCCCGGCCGAAGGCCCGTGGGCGGGCGAGCAGACTGTCGTCCAGGACGCGCAGCAGGGCCGCGGCATCGCGGTGGACCTCGGCCGCTCCCGCCGCCCGCAGCTGGGGACCGGCGTCCCCGCCGGCCTCCAGGGCGACGCAGGGCACCCCGATCCGCCGCGCCGCCAGCACCTCGCGCACGCTCCCGGCGACGGCCACGGCGTGCGACGGCGCGCCGTCCACCAGGACCAGCGCGGCGCGCAGCGGATCCGCCCCCGGATCGGTGACGGTCAGCACGGGCGCCCCGGCCGGCCCCGGCCCGGTCAGCACCACCGTCCAGCCCCGGGCGGCGCACTCGCGCAGCAACGCGGCCCCGCCGGGCAGCCCGGGCCGCCAGTCGGTACCGAACAGAGCCGCCGAGATCACCGTCATGGCCACCGCTTCCGTCGACGACCCACGGGCACACCGGCCCGCAGGCCACGCACCGTACGCGCCCTTCCAGGTTAGGCCGCTCCCCGCCCCACCGCGCAGCCTGCCGCCCCACCACCCCGCCCCCGGCTCCGGGCGCCGGAGGCAGCCCGGCCTCCAGCCCGCGAACCGCCTGCGGCTGCCCCCACGGCGCGTGCCGTGGGGGCAGCCGGCGCACGGCGGGCCGCCCGGGCGCACCCGGGCCACCCCGCCGGCGGGGTGGCGCTCGATCGGCCCGGGCTAGCCTCGCCGCATGGGAGTGGACATCACCGTCGTGGCCGTCGACTGGGCGCACCTGCGGGGCATCGCGCCGGACGCGCGGCTGCCGGCCCTGGAGGAGGCGGCGTACGACGAGGTGGCGGTCGAGGCCGGGTGGGTGTGGCCGGTCGAGCCGGGGCGGGCGTGGCTGGGGCGGTACGAGTTCGCCCGCAGCTGCGGGTCGTACACGCCCCACTTCCGGGCCGGGGAAGCCTGGGGGAACGTCCGGGACGCCGCCGGGCCGGCGCTGCGGGCGGCGCTGGACGGCTTCCTGCTGCCGCTGTTCTGGTACGGCCCCGGCCGGGAGGCCGCCGAGCACGTGGAGCCGGGCGTGTTCCCCGCCGGCGACCGTACGGAGCGGTACGGGCCGCTGGTCGCCGCCGGGCCCGGGACGGTGGCCCGGCTGGACCGGTGCTGGCGGGAGGCCTCCCCCGCGCTGCCGGAGCTGCGCGAGCCGTTCGGGCGGCTGGCCGCGGATCCGGGCGGCTGGATCGAGGACTACGAGGACTTCGCCCGGCTGCTGTCCGGGTGGGGCGAGGTGGTCGGCGAGGCCGGGCGACGCGGCTGGGGTGTCATCGGCCTGCGGATCTAGCCGGTAGGATCCGCAGCCCGCAACCGACCGGGAGAACGAGATGACCACCGACCAAGCTGTGCCGGACTTCAGCACGGCCCGTCTGGAGGCGTTCAGCGACGGGGTGTTCGCGATCGCGATCACCCTGCTGGTGCTGGACCTGAAGGTGCCCGAGGCGGACGCGCTCGACGGGCGGAGCCTCGCCGACGCGCTCGGCCACCAGTGGCCGGCCTACTTCGCGTACCTGGTGAGCTTCCTGGTGATCGGCATCATCTGGATCAACCACCACGCGATGTGCGCGCTGGCCCGCCGGGTCGACCGGCTGACGCTCTTCACCAATCTGCTGCTGCTCCTGACGGTGTCCGTGATCCCGTACCCGACCCGGATGCTGGCGGCCTACCTCACGGCGCGGTCCGACGACGCCCACACCGCCGCCGCCCTGTACTCGCTGACGATGGTCGCCATGGGCGCCGCGTTCTCGCTGCTCTTCCTCACCTTCACCCGCGACGCCCGGGCGCTGCACACGCCCATCCCGCCGGCCGCCCGGCGCGCGGCGCTCCGCCGCTTCGGCGTCGGCGGTGTCGCCTACGTCCTCACCGTCGCCCTGGCCTACACGAGCCCCGTGGCGATGCTCGCCACCCATGCCGCGCTGGCCCTGTACTACTGCTTCGACCAGCTCGCGCCGGCCACCCGCCGGGTCCGGGCGGCGGACTCCGACGACGACTGACCAGCCGTGGTGCCGGGCGAGCCGGATCAGGTTGCCGCAGGTGTCGTCGAGGACGGCGGTGGCGCTCCGGGCCCGGGCGCCCCGGGCGGGTGGTCACCGGCCGGGGGCGATCCGGCCGACGAGGTGGAGCAGCCGGTCGAGGGCGTCCTTGGAGTGGGGTTCGGTGAGGTTGCACATGAGCCGGAAGGCCACCTTCAGCAGGGCCGGGTTGCCGAGCCCGGCGGCGCCGGCCGCGCCGAGCAGCCGGGGGCGGCCGAGCAGGTCGGCGGCGAGCCGGCCGAGCGCGAAGTAGCCGGCGTAGGCGGAGCGCAGGGCCTGCGGGTAGGCGCGCAGCGCGAGTTCGCGGCCGCGGTCGGTGGGGCGGGCGAGTGCCTGGACGGCGGTCTCGGCGGCGAAGCGGCCGGATTCCATGGCGTAGGCGATGCCTTCGCCGGTGCCGGGGCTGACCGTGCCGCCCGCGTCGCCGATGAGCAGCAGCCCGTCCGCGTAGTGGGGTTCGCGGTTGAGGCCCATGGGCAGGGCGGCGCCGCGGATGGGTTCGGTGACGGCCTCGGGGGTGTAGCCGTACTCGGGCGGGAGCCGGTCGCACCAGCGGCGCAGCAGGTCGCGCCAGTCGAGGTCGATGCCGGCGGTGTCGAGGACGCCGAGGCCGACGTTGGCGGTGCCGTCGCCCATGCCGAACACCCAGGCGTAGCCGGGCAGGAGGCGCCGGCGGGAGGAGGCGTGGGGGTCGTACAGGTCGAGCCAGGCCTCGAGGTAGCGGTCGTCGTGGCGCGGGGTCTTGAAGTAGGTGCGGTAGGCGACGCCCATGGCCCGGTCGGTGCGCCGGTGGCGGTTCATCGCGACGGAGAGGCGGGTGGAGTTGCCGTCTGCGGCGAGGACGAGCGGGGCGCGGTACTCGGCGGGTTCGCGGTCCTCGCCGAGCCGGACGGTGACGCCGGTGATGCGGCCGGTCCGCCGGTCGGTCAACGGGCCTGCCACGTTGGCCCGTTCGATCAGGCGGGCGCCGGCCGAGGCGGCCCGGCGGGCGAGCAGTTCGTCGAAGTCGGCGCGGCGGCGGACGAGTCCGTACGGGGGGTAGGCGGACAGTTCCGGCCAGTCGAACTCCAGCCGCCGGTGGCCGGCGACGAGGCGCAGCCCCTTGTTGTGGAGCCAGCCGGCGGATTCGGAGACGTCGATGCCCATGTCGGTCAACTGCTTGACGGCGCGCGGGGTGAGGCCGTCGCCGCAGACCTTCTCGCGGGGGAAGGCGGACTTCTCCAGCAGCAGGACGTCCAGGCCGGCGCGGGCGAGGTGGTAGGCGGCGGTGGAGCCGGACGGGCCGGCGCCGACCACGATGACGTCGGCCTCCTCCGCGGTCCGGGCGGCCGGGGCGGGCGTCCGCCCGGGGCCGGGCTGCTCGGCGCCGCGCCGCTCTGGACCGGGCTGCTCTGGACCGGGCAATGCGCACTCCCGCGGGTCGGCTGGGCTGGGTGGGCGAGGGACGGGACCGGGCCGGCGCCGCCACAGCGGCACCAGGGGGCTCGGCGGTCCCAGACGGACGATAGAGAACGGCGGTGCCGGACCGCTCCCCCGACACGCGGACCGGCGGCGTGGACCGGTCAATACCGGCCACCGGGCCCGGGATGTCCTTGAGGTGGTCACGACGGGCACGATTCACGCACAACCGGGTGATCCGATTGTTGCCACGGACTCTCCGCCATATTTCGGCCACAACGGCACAATCCAGCCATTCACCCCTTGCGTCACGTTCTTCGCTGCGGGAACTTTTGTGCCCTTCCCGCCGTACGGTGCCGACCCCCCGGCCGTACCGTCCGCCGGGGGGCTCCCTCCCCACCGCGCAGGCTCGTCCCGGCCTGCCGAACCCGATGGAACACCCATGCACATCCGCTCCACCGCAGCACGCTCCCTGGTGGCCGTCCCGACCGCCGCCGCGCTGATGCTCCTCGCCCCCGCCGCGCACGCCGCCCCGGGTGGCGGCCACGGCGCCCCCGGCAACAACGGCACCGTGAAGATCCACGACGCCGGCACCGGCCAGGAGGACATGCGCAACGAGCCCAAGGTCTGCACCTTCTACCTGGACTCCTTCGGCTTCGACCCGAACCAGGACGTGCTCTGGGCCATCTACGACATGAACGACCCCGCCACGCCCGTTGCCTGGGGCGACCTGCCGGTGCTAGAGGACGGCGACGTCCGCACCGAGGACATCAACCTGCCGGACGGCCACTACAAGCTGTACTGGCAGTCGGTCGAGCTGGTCGACGGCGAGCTGCCGGCCGACGCCGACCTCAACAACCCGAAGCACAAGGTCTTCAAGGTCGACTGCGGCAGCGAGAAGCCCGGCCCGACCGGCAAGCCGACGCCGACCAAGACCCCCTCGGCGACGCCGTCCGCGACCCCGTCCGTGACGCCGTCGGCGACGCCCACGCCGACCAAGACCCCCTCCGCGGGCCCGACCACCCCGGCGACCGGCACCCCTTCGCACGCGCCGTCGCCGACCGCGACCGCCACTGCCACTGCCACGCCGACCGGTGCCCCGGTGCCGCCGACCACCGCCCCGGCCACCCCCACGGCCACCGCTGCGCCGACCACCGCCCCGACCACCGCCCCGAGCGGCGTGCCCAGCGCCGGCCCGTCCACCACGCCGACCGCCACCGTCCCGGTGCACACCACCACCCCGGCCGGCACCAGGACCAGCCCGGAGCAGCCGCTGATCAAGCCCGCCAAGGTCAGCACCCCGACCCCGATCCCGGGCAAGAAGCTGGCCTCCACCGGTAGCGACGGCACCCTGCTGTACGCGGGCGCCGGCACCGTCCTGCTGGCCGCCGGCGTGGGCGCGGTGGTCTACACCCGCCGTCGCCGCACCGCCTCCTGACGCGCCACTCCCTGTCGCGTCGGGCTCCCGGAGTCCGGTGGCGCCGCGTCTGAGCCGCGGCACCACCTGACCGGGACACCACTGAGCCCCTGGCCCCGCACACATGCGGCCGGCCAGGGGCTCTCCGTCATTTTCTACGGACGCGGCGCCCTCACGGGTTCACCGCCAGCACCACGTACCCGGCCAGCACCGCCAGGTGGACGGCGCCCTGCAGCGGGGTGGCCCGGCGCGGGATGACCGTGAGGGTGCCGAGCACGATCGTCAGGGTGAGCAGCACCATGTGCGCCGGGTCCAGGCCGAGGACGAGCGGGCCGGACAGCCAGGTGGAGGCGATGGCCACGGCCGGGATGGTGAGGCCGATGCTGGCGAGGGCGGAGCCGAGGGCCAGGTTGAGGCTGGTCTGCACCCGGTTGCGGACGGCCGCGCGCAGCGCCGCGATGGTCTCCGGCAGCAGCACCATCATGGCGATCACCACGCCGACGACGGCGTGCGGCAGCCCGGCGTCGTCGACGGCGGACTCGATGGTCGGCGAGACGGCCTTGGCCAGGCCGACGACCGAGACCAGGGCGACGCCGAGCAGCAGCAGGCTGAGGCCGGCGGCCCGCACGGTGGGCGGGCTGACGTGGTCCTCCTCGTCCAGCACCCGGCCCTCGGGGGTGACGGGCAGGAAGTAGTCCCGGTGCCGGACGGTCTGGGTCGCGACGAACAGCCCGTACACCACGAGCGAGGCGGTGGCCGCGTAGGTGAGCTGGGTGGTCGAGAACTGCGGGCCGGGCGAGCTGGTGGTGAAGGTGGGCAGCACCAGGCTGAGCGTGGCGAGGGCGGCGATGCAGGCCAGGGCCGCGCCGGTGCCCTCGGCGTTGAACACCGCCGTGCGGTACTTGATCGCCGAGACCAGGATGGACAGGCCGAGGATGCCGTTGCAGGTGATCATGACGGCGGCGAAGACGGTGTCCCGGGCGAGGGTGGAGGACTTGTCCCCGCCGTCCGCCATCAGCGTCACGATCAGCGCGACCTCGATCACGGTGACCGCCACCGCGAGCACGAGCGATCCGAAGGGCTCGCCCGACCAGTGCGCGATCACCTCGGCGTGGTGCACGGCGGACAGGACGGCCGCCACCAGGAAGCAGGCCACCACGCCCACCACCCAGCCGGGCAGGTCTTCGTGCCAGGTCAGGGCGAGGACGACGAACGACACCACCGGAACGACGACGGTCCATTGCGCGGCGGCCGCGCGGAGCTTCGTGATCATGCGCCCGAGGATCCCAGGCCGGAGGGCCGCCGCCCGGGCGCCCACGCCGTGGTTCGTAGGGATGTGGCACAACTCATCCGCTTCCGTCCGGTTTCGCCCGCTCACGCCCGGGGCCGCTCCCGACCGGCCGGCGCCGGCGACAGGTTGGCCGATTTCAGGCCTCGCATCCGAATGGTCATCAGACGAACGGCAGCCCGGTGCAGGTGAACCGATCCCCGGCCGGGCGTCGAGTTGTCCGCATACCGAACATTCGGCGAACGGTTGCAGCACGTAGTTGAATCGTCACCATGAGTGTGACGCAACACACAGTGGGCATGTGCACACTCCCCGTGTAAGACTCATCTCAAGGAGTGAGATCCCCTTCGTTTCCAAGGAGGTTCATAACATGCGCGCTCGGATCGCAGCTGTGGTGCTGACGGTGGCAGGGATAGCCGGACTGGCCGCAGGGCCGGCCGCGGCCGCCACCGCCACGGCCCTGCCCGGCACCACGGCCTGCACCGCGGTGGTCAACCACCCCTGCCTCTCGCACGAGGCGGACGGTGACGGCGTCGTCGGCGTCGCCCGGGTGAGCGCCCAGCCGGACCAGTTGACCGTCGTCCGGGTCGAGATCCGCACCCAGGCCGCCTGGGGCAGCCCGTGGCAGACCGTCGCCGCCGCGACCACCGTGCGCTTCGGCTCGGCCGAGGCCACGACCCCGCGCGTGACCGCCAGCGGCCCGCGGCTGGTCTGCGCCACCGCCGGCCCGGCCCTCGAGGCCGACAAGCAGGTCACCACCTGTACCAACCCGTTCTGACCGCAGGCCGGTTGAGAACGACCACGGACCGGGGGCGATCGCGCCCCCTCCCCCAGGGCCGGCCGCCGGAGCCCGCAACCCGGCGGCCGGCCCGCCCGACCGGCCCGCCCGACCGACCCCCGTCCGTCGCCGCCGATCCGTCCGCGCGCCCCGCCACCAGGGAGAACGCCGTGGCCGCCGCGGACGTCCGACCGGCGGACCCGGGTGGACCTGGGGCCCCCGTTCACGGCAAACTGGTCTAGACCTCGAAGGTCTAGACCTCAGCCACGCCCCAGAACGGTGGACCAGTATGGAAATCGTGATCGTCCCTGACCCCGCAGCGGCCGGCGAACTCATCGCCGCGGCGATCACCGATCTGCTGACCGACAAGCCCGACGCGCTGCTCGGCGTGGCCACCGGCTCCACGCCGCTGCCGATCTACCAGTCCCTGGCCGCCCGGGTCGGCGACGGCCGGCTGGACGCCTCGCGGGCCCGGATCTGCCAGCTGGACGAGTACGTCGGCCTGCCCGCCGGCCACCCCGAGTCCTACCGCTCGGTGGTGCTGCGCGAGGTCGTCGAGCCGCTCGGCCTCACCGAGGAGTCCTTCCTCGGCCCGGACGGCAACGCCGCCGACATCGCGGCCGCCGCCACCGCCTACGACCGCGCGCTGGCCGAGGCCGGCGGCGTCGACCTCCAGCTGCTCGGCATCGGCACCGACGGCCACATCGGCTTCAACGAGCCCTGCTCCTCGCTCTCCTCCCGCACCCGGATCAAGACCCTGACCCGGCAGACCCGCGAGGACAACGCGCGGTTCTTCGACAGCCTCGACGAGGTGCCCCACCACGTCATCACCCAGGGCATCGGCACCATCCTGGAGGCCCGCCACCTGGTGCTGCTCGCCACCGGCGAGGCCAAGGCCGAGGCCGTCGCCCTCGCCGTGGAGGGCCCGCTCGCCGCCGCCGTCCCCGCCTCCGCGCTGCAGCTGCACCCGCACGCCACCGTGGTGGTCGACGAGGCCGCCGCCTCGAAGCTCAAGCTCGCCGACTACTTCCGCGACACCTACGCCGCCAAGCCGGCCTGGCAGAAGCTCTGAGCGCCCGCCACCCGGCGCCCGCCGGGTGACGCGCACCGCACGACGACGGCCGGGGCGCCGCACCACCGAGGGGATAGGCGGTGCGGCGCCCCTGCCGTTCGTCCGACCCTGCCGTTCGTCCGACCCGACGGCTCCGGACAGCAGGCGTGCAGGAAATTGGAGTTGTGGAGTCGTATTCGCTAGCGTTCCGAACGTGAGGCTGACCAAGAGCACCGACATCGCCCTCCGGATCGCCATGCGGCTGGCCGTCCTGGGGGAGGGCGACCACCCGACCACCCGCGAGGTGGCCGAGGCGGTCGGCGTGCCGTACACCCACGCGGCGAAGGTGGTCAGCCGGCTGCAGCACCTCGGCGTGGTGGAGGCCCGGCGCGGTCGCGGCGGCGGGCTGATGCTCACCTTCGCGGGCCGGACCGGCTCGCTGGGGTTGCTGCTGCGCGAGCTGGAGGGCGTCGGCGACGTGGTCGGCTGCGAGGACGAGCCGCCGTGCCCGCTGCGGGCCGCCTGCCGGCTGCGCGGGGCCCTGCGGGGCGCCCAGGAGGCGTTCTTCGCCGCGCTCGACCCGCTCTGCGTCGACGACCTGGTGGCCCCGCCCACCGGGCCGGTGCTGCTGAGCCTCACTGCCCGCGCCACCGACTGATCGCACACCCCCGGGGAGCCGGTCCCGCCGCGCGCCCTTTAATGCGAATCTGAGATACCGATAAGGAGTCGTCTGATGCTGTCCGCGAAGTCCGCCGAGGTCGTCGAGGCCACCCTGCCCGTCGTGGGCGCCGCGATCGGTGACATCACCCCGCGCTTCTACGACCGGCTGTTCGCCGCGCACCCGGAGCTGCTGCGCGACCTGTTCAACCGGGGCAACCAGGCTAACGGCACCCAGCGCGAGGCCCTGGCCGGCTCGATAGCCGCCTTCGCGAGCGCGCTGGTCGCCCACCCCGGGCAGCGACCGGACGCGATGCTGGCGCGCATCGCGCACAAGCACGTCTCGGTCGGCATCGCCGACGACCAGTACAAGGTCGTCCACGAGCACCTGTTCGCCGCCATCGTCGAGGTGCTCGGCGAGGCCGTCACCCCCGAGGTCGCCGCCGCCTGGGACGAGGTCTACTGGCTGATGGCCAACGCGCTGATGGCCGTCGAGGACCGGCTGCGCGCCGAGGCGGCCGCCGCCGACTGCGACCCGGCCGACCTGTGGCGCCCGTACACCGTCGTCACCCGCCACCAGGAGACCGACGCCGTCACCACCTTCGTCGTCCGCCCCGCCGACGGCCGCCCCGTCCCGACCGCCCGCCCCGGCCAGTACGTGTCGGTGCGCGTCGAACTCGCGGACGGCGCCCACCAGATCCGCCAGTACAGCCTGTCCGGCACGGCCGACGGCGCGCTGCGCTTCAGCGTCAAGCGCGAGCCCGGCGGCGAGGTCTCCCAGCACCTGTACGAGCACCTGCCCACCGGTGGCACCGTCGAGCTGGCGCCGCCGCTGGGCGACGTCTCGCTCGCCGAGGGCGACGGCCCGGTGCTGCTCGCCTCCGCCGGCATCGGCAACACCCCGATGACCGCGATGCTCGGCCACCTCGCCGCCACCGGCTCCACCCGCCGGGTGATCTCCGTGCACGGCGACCGCGACCAGCTCCGCCACGCCTTCCGCGCCGACCTGGAGCAGCTGACCGCCGCGCTGCCGAACGCCGTCGCGCACGTCTTCTACGAGCGGCCGCTCGGCGCGTGGCCGGC
This sequence comes from Streptomyces rubellomurinus, assembly GCF_000961885.1. Lineage (GTDB taxonomy): Bacteria > Actinomycetota > Actinomycetes > Streptomycetales > Streptomycetaceae > Kitasatospora > Kitasatospora rubellomurina. Next base: position 78,883 of record NZ_JZKH01000022.1, on the reverse strand, counting down.
CGAGCGCACCGGCCTGGTCGACCTGTCGACCGTCGAGGTCCCGGCCGGCACCACCGCCTACCTGTGCGGGCCGCTGCCCTTCCTCAAGCACGTCCGGGAGCAGCTGCTGGCGGCGGGCGTCCCGGCCGCCGACATCCACTACGAGGTGTTCGGGCCGGACCTCTGGCTGGTCTGAGATCCGGAACTCCCACCCCGGCGGCGGGACGACCGGAAGGAGCCGGGTGCACGGGCCGCGCACCCCGGAGGTGCTGCTGGTCACCCCGTGACGGTCACCGCCTGAGCTCCAGCGTGCAGCACTTCGCCCCGCCGCCGCCCTTCAGCAGTTCGGAGACGTCCACCGGGACGGGCTGGTAGCCGTGCTCGGCGAGCCGGCCCGCGAGGTTCTTCGCCGCCTCCGGCAGCAGCACCCGGCGGCCGTCCGAGACCGCGTTCAGCCCGAACACCTCGGCGTCCTCCCGGTCGGCGAGGATCGCGTCCGGGAACAGGGTGCGCAGCGCCGCCCGGCTGTCCGCGTCGAAGGCCTCCGGGTAGTACATGACGTGGTCGTCGGCGAGCACCGCGAGCGCGGTGTCCAGGTGGTAGAAGCGCGGGTCGACCAGGGTCAGGCTGACCACCGGGACGCCGAACAGCCGGGCCGCCTCCGCGTGGGCGGCCCGCGAGGTGCGGAAGCCCGTCCCGGCGAGCACCCGGCCGCCCGCCACCAGGTGGTCGCCCTCGCCCTCGTTGACGTGCCCGGCCCGGTGCACCTCGCGGTAGCCGCGCTCGCGGAACCAGGCCTGGTAGGCCTCGGACTCGGCGGCGCGCTCCGGGTGGCGGAAGCTCGCCACCAGCGCCCGGCCGTCCAGCACCGTCGCGCCGTTGGCGGCGTAGACCATGTCGGGCAGGCCGGGCACCGGCTCGATCAGCTCGACGGTGTGGCCGAGGTGGCGGTACGTCCGGTACAGCCGCTCCCACTGCCGGACGGCGAGGGCGGTGTCGGTGGGCTGCGCGGGGTCCATCCAGGGATTGATCGCGTAGTCCACGGTGAAGTAGGTCGGCCGGCACATCAGGTAGCGCCGCGGCCGGGCGGTGCGCTCCGGGGTCTGGCTGGGCATGTCCTCAACCGTCCTTGGGGTGGGGGCTCAGGGTGTCGTCCGTTCCTGGGGCGGCTGCCCCGGCGCCGCCGTTCGCACACCCGCGCGGGCGCCCCCGCCGGGCGCAACCCCCCGCGCACCCGGCGCGAGCCCCGGCGCACGGCCCGTTGCGGCACACCGCCCGGCCGCTCCGGGCCCGGCGCGCGGAGGGTACGTGGTCCATCTCACGCCCCGCCAGGGTCACCTACGGTGGCGTAGGTCACTTGATTGGGTGAACCATCTCTTTCATGCCGCATCTCCAGGAGACCCTTGACATCAGTTCCTACGCCGCGCTCGGCGACAGCTTCACCGAGGGCCTGAACGACCCCGGTGTCGACGGTGCCTTCGCCGGCTGGGCCGACCGGCTCGCCGGACTGCTCGCCGCCGGCCGGCCGCAGAACCGGTTCCGCTACGCCAACCTGGCCGTGCGCGGCCGGCTGCTCGACCAGATCGCCGCCGAGCAGGTGCCGCAGGTCGAGCGCCTCCAGCCCGACCTGGTCACCTTCTGCGCCGGCGGCAACGACATCCTGCGCCCCGGCAGCGACCCCGACGAGGTGGCCGTGCGCTTCGAGGCCGCCGTCGCCCGGCTCGCCGCCAACGCCGGGACGGTGCTGATCTGCACCGGCTTCGACACCCGCGAGATGACGCTGCTCAAGCACCTGCGCGGCAAGGTCGCCACCTACAACGGGCACATGCGGGCCGTCGCCGACCGCTACGACTGCAAGGTCGCCGACCTCTGGTCGCTGCGCTCGGTGCAGGACCGCCAGGCCTGGAGCGAGGACCGGCTGCACCTGTCCCCGGAGGGCCACCAGCGGGTCGCCCTGCTGGCCGCCCGCTCGCTCGGCCTGCGCACCGAGCAGGACCCGGAGGCCCCGTGGCCGGCCGCGCCCGTCCTGTCCCCCGCCGACCAGGCACGGGAGAACATCCAGTGGGCCCGCGAGCACCTCATCCCCTGGGTCGGCCGGCGCCTGCGCGGCGAGTCCTCCGGTGACCACGTCGAGGCCAAGCGGCCCGACCTGCTGCCGCTCTGACGGCGCGTCAACTACCTGACGGTGTGCCGGGCCGAGCCCGGCCCGGCACACCCCGGGAACCACCGCGCCGCCCCGGACGTCACTCCTCCGGATGAACGATCCGTGCAGCTCACGGGCCGTCGTCGGACCGAACGGGATGGGTGGGGAGTCGTGGCGGACAAGGTGAGCGGCAACCAGCAGGGCACGGCACGGCGGCAGTTCGCGGTCACCGGTTTCGCGACCGGCGGGGACGGCCGGGCCGCGCGGGCCAAGGAGCGCGGCAGGGCGCTGCGGGACCGGGTGCCCCGGGAGCGGCACGCCCGGTTCGCACCCGCCCCCGGCCGGCCGAGCGCCGTCGAGGCGATCGAGGCCTCCAACGCGGGCCGGCTCGCCGCCCTCGTGCCGATCCGGATCGGCCGGATGGCCGCCACCCCGTTCGCCTTCCTGCGCGGCTCCGCCGGGCTGATGGCCGCCGACCTCGCGGGCACGCCCGTCACCGGGGTCGGCGCCCAGCTGTGCGGTGACGCGCACGCCGCCAACTTCGGCCTGTACGGCGACGCGCGCGGCCAACTCGTCATGGACATCAACGACTTCGACGAGACCGTGCCCGGCCCCTGGGAGTGGGACCTCAAGCGGCTCGCCTCCAGCCTCGTCCTCGCCGGGCGCGAGACCGGGGCGAGCGAGGCGATCGCCCGCGAGGCCGCCCAGCACGCGGCCGGCTCCTACCGCCGCACCATGCGCACCCTCGCCAAGCTGCCCGCGCTCGACGCCTGGAACGCCGTCGCCGACGAGCAGTTGGTCTCCTTCACCGAGGCGCACGACCTCGCCGAGGTGCTGCGGAAGGTCGGCGCGAAGGCGCTCGGCAACACCAGCGCCAGGTTCGCCGCCCGCAGCACCACCCGGACCGCGGACGGCGGTTGGCGGTTCACCGCCGCTCCCCCGGTGCTCACCGAGGTCTCCGACGCCACCGCCCAGGCCGTCGCCGAGGCGCTCGGCCCGTACGTGGCGACCGTGCCCGCCGAGGTGCGCACCCTGCTCTCCCGCCACCGGGTGCAGGACGTGGCCTTCCGGGTCGTCGGCACCGGCAGCGTCGGCACCCGCTCGTACGTCGTGCTGCTGACCGACCACCGCGACCAGCCGCTCGTGCTGCAGGTCAAGGAGGCCCGCCCGTCCGCGCTGCTGCCGCACCTCGCCGGCGCCGGGCCGGTCGACCACGAGGGCCGGCGGGTGGTGCTCGGGCAGAAGCACATGCAGGTCGTCAGCGACACCCTGCTCGGCTGGACCACGGTGGACGGACTCCCGTACCAGGTGCGGCAGTTCCGCAACCGCAAGGGCAGCGTCGACCCGGCCGCGCTGCTGCCCGGCCAGCTCGACGACTACGCGCGGATCACCGGCGCCCTGCTCGCCCGCGCCCACGCCCACACCGCCGACCCCGGCCTGCTCGCCGGCTACTGCGGCCGCAACGAGGCCCTGGACGACGCCGTCGCCACCTTCGCCGTCGCCTACGCCGACCGGACCGAGGCCGACCACGCCGACCTGCTCGCGGCCGTGCGCAGCGGGCGCCTGCCCGCCGAGCGCGGGGTCTGAACGGAGTCGGGCTCTACCGGGCCAGGAACGGCGCGACCGCGGCGACGAACTCGGCCGGCGCGGCGGCGTGCACCAGGTGGCCGGCCTCGATCGTGACCAGCCGGCAGTCGGGGATCAGCCGGGCCAGCTCGGCGATCCGCTGCTGCGGCACGTGGCTGGCCGGGCCGCCCGCGACCGCCAGGGTGCGGGCGGTGATCGCGGACAGGCCCTCCCGCCAGGCCGGGTCCGGGCTGTCGAGCTGCGCCTTGACGGCCCGGACCATCGCCCAGTCGAAGTGCGCCGGCTGGTCCGCCCCCGCCGCGGGCGGGCTCGCCGGGCGCGGGTGCAGCGCGGGGATGTCCTCCAGGACCAGCCGGTCGACGCGCTCCGGCGCGGCCTGGGCGACCAGGACGGCGACGACGCCGCCCATCGAGTGGCCGACCAGGTCGACGCGGTCCAGACCGAGGGCGTCGAGGAAGGCGAGCACGTCGTCGCGCATCTGCGGCAGGCCGTACGCGGCGGTGCGGCCGCTGTCGCCGTGGCCGCGCAGGTCGGGTGCGTACACCCGGTGCCCGGGGGCGAGTTCGGGCAGCACCACCTCCCAGTCGGCGGCGCGCTCGCCGAGCGCGTGCAGCAGCACCAGCGGCGGGCCGCCGGGCCGTCCGCTCACCCGGTAGGCGAGCGTCACCTCGGGCAGGTCCACGGTTCGAACATCCGTCATGACCGCCACCCTAGGCGTGGTGCGGCGGCCGGGCGCGGCCGCTTCGCCGACCGCTAAGCGGTCGGGAACCACCGGAGGCGGTACGGTGCTGAGCCATGACCCGTGCCCAAGAGGATTTCCTGGCCGTGGCCCGTACGGCCGAGCAGCTGCTGCGCCGCCCGGAGGTCGCGGCCGCCTGGCAACGTCCCAGTGCGCTGGCCGAGTTCAGCGTCGCCGGCCTGGCCGGCCACCTGGCCTACCAGGTGCTGTCCGTGACGCAGGTCCTGGCCGGCCCGGTGCCCGAGGAGGAGACCGTCCCCCTGCTCGGGCACTACCAGCGGTCGAAGTGGCTCGGCGCCCCGCTCGACGCGGACATCAACGTGCGCCTGCGGGAGGGCGGCGAGGAGATCGCGGCCGAGGGGCCGGCCGCGCTGGCCGAGGAGTTCGGCGCGGCGATCGCGGAGCTGACGGGCGCGCTGGCGGCGCAGGACGGCGGCCGGCCGGTGCGGCTGCCGTTCTGGGGGGCGTGGTCGCTCACCCTCGACGACTTCCTGACCACCCGGACGATGGAACTGGCCGTCCACAGCGACGACCTGGCGGTCAGCGTGGACGTCCCGACCCCCGAGCTCCCGCCGGAGGCCACCGACGCGGTGGTCGGCCTGCTGGCCCGGCTCGCGGTGTGGCGGCACGGGCCGGTGAACGTCCTGCGCGCCCTCAGCCGCGCGGAGCGGGCGCCGGGGAGCATCGCCGCGATCTGAGGTCCGCGCACGGCGGCGCGCCTTCGGGGCCCGCCGCCGTACGGCCCCGGTCGGTTCGCCGCTGCACGGCCCCGGTCGGTCCGCCGGGGTCAGTCCACCGGGGTCAGTCCACCGGGGTCAGTCCGCCGGGGTGTTCGCGCGCCCGGCCGCCCGGTTGGCGAGCACCGACGCCAGGACGGCGAGCCCCGCGACGCCCGCGCACACGGCGCTGGCGGACAGGTAGGCGGCGCGGTGCCCGCCGCCGCCGGCGGTGTGGCGCAGGTAGACGCCGGAGAGCGCCGAGACGGCGACGGCCGCCGCGATCCGCTGGGCCATCTGCAGGATCGCCCCGCTCACGCCGGCCGCCTCGGCGGGCGCGTGCCGCAGGACGTACGCCTGGTTGGTGGAGCCCATCAGGCCGATCGAGGCGCCGCTGAGGAGTTGGAGCAGGGCGAGCAGCCAGGGCAGCAGCGCGGCCGGCGCCCAGTGGGCGACCAGGCCGCTGGTGAGCATCGCGAGGGCGGAGCCGGTCATGCCGGCGGTGACGGTGCGTCGGCCGAAGCGCTGGACCACCCGCCAGGCCAGTGCGGAGGCGACGCCCATGGCGACCGCGGAGGGCAGGGCGACGAGGGCGGCGCCCATCGGGGACAGGCCGAGGCCGTCCTGGAGGAACATGGTGAGGACGAGCGAGGCGGCGAGCGAGGAGCCGAACTGGGCCATCGCGGTGGCCGTGCCGAGCGCGTAGGGCGCGGAGCGGGTGAGCGCGGGGTGGATCAGCGGCTGCCCGCCGGTGCGGGCGTAGCGGCGCTGCCACCACACGAGCGCGCCGAGCAGCAGCAGGGCGGCGCCCGCGAAGGCCAGGGCGCCGCGCCAGCCGGGCGGTTGGACGAAGGGCAGCATCAGGACGAGGGTGAGCGCGGCGACCAGCAGCAGGCCGAGCACGTCGAGGTTGGCGCCGCGCGCGCTGGGCCGGGGCTTCGGCAGGTGGCGGACGGCGAGCGCGAGGGTGGCCAGCCCGAACGGGACGTTGAGCAGGAAGGTGAGCCGCCAGCCGAGCCCGGGCCCGGCGGCGGCCAGCACGGCGCCGCCGACCGGCGGGCCGAGCGCGAAGGCGAGCCCGCCGGTGACGGCGTACATGCCGAGGGCGCGGGCGCGCAGCTGGCCGTCGAAGACGTCCTGGAGGGTGCCGATCATCTGGGAGTTGACGAGGCCGGCGCCGGCGCCCTGGAGGAGCCGGGCGGCGATCAGCACGGCGGGGTCGGTCGCGGTCGCGGAGACCAGGCTGACCAGGGTGAAGAGGGCCAGGCCGGTGACGAAGAACCACTTGCGGCCCTTGACGTCGCCGAGCCGCCCGCCGGGGATGAGGGCGAGGCCGAAGGCGAGCGAGTACCCGGCCACGATCCACTGCAGGTGGGCGGGTTGGGCGTGCAGGGTCTCGCGCAGGGCGGGGACGGAGGTGTTGAGGACGGACTGGTCGAGCAGCGTGGTGAAGCCGCCCGCGACGCAGACCAGCAGGACGCGGCGCCCGGCCGCGTCGAAGCGTTCGCGGGGCGGCTGCGGTATCGCGGTGTCGGTGGCGGATTCGTCGGCGTTGGCGTTGGCGGCGTCAGGAGCGTTCGCGGATCTCACGGCTGGCGATGCTATCCCGGCCGTGCGGCCCGCTCCCCCGGGTTGCCTCCGGGCGCCCCGGCCCGTGCGCCTGCTAGGCCCTGTCCGTGGTCGCCCTCTGGCCGGATGTCGACGGTGCCGCGCAGCAGGTTGGTGGGGTCGTAGGCCTTCTTCACGGCGGCGAGCCGGGCGTAGCGGTCCGGGCCGTAGTGCTCCCGGGCGCTGCGGCCGGCGCCGCGCTCGGCGTGGTTGAGGTAGCCGCCGCCGGTGCCGAAGGGCCGCGTCCGGTCGGCGGTGGCCCGCGACCAGGCGAGGTGCTCGGCGTCCTGTCCGGGGTCGGTCCAGTGCGCGGACACCGTCAGTTGGTAGGGCGCGGCGCGGCCGGGGAAGGCGGAGTCCTGCTCGGGCACGTCGGCGATGGCGCCGCGCAGGTACTCGAGGTCGATCGAGCAGCGCGGGGAGGGGTTCTCGCGGGCGGCCTCGACGAGTTGCCGCACGGCGTCGCCGGGGAGGTCGTCGAGGTAGGCGGCGCTGGTGGAGTACCGGTGGCCCTTGGGCCGGGTGTCGTCGCCGAGCGCCTGCAGGTGCGGGTACGGCATGGCGCGGGCGACCTGTGCGGCGGGCGGGATCTCGTCGAAGAGCGACGCGGCCTGCGCCGGCCCGTCCTCCGGATCGCCGGACCACACCGCGAGCAGGAGGAGCACGGGTCCGCCGCGCAGGTGCTCGGGCACCCACGGCTGGTCGCCCGCGTGCCCGAGCCGGGCGACGGTGTGCAGGTCCACGGGCTGGCGCCCGGTGTACGCCCGGTACGCGGCCAGGGCGTCGGGGGCGTCGTCGAGGGCGTGGACGCCGGCGCCGTACAGGACCTGGCCGACCGGGCGCAGCCGGAGCGTGAAGCGGGTGACCACGCCGAAGGTGCCGCCCCCGCCGCGCAGCGCCCACAGCAGTTCGGGGTGGCTGTGCTCGGTGGCGTCGATGATCGAGCCGTCGGCGAGGACGACCTGGGCGGCGAGGATGTGGTCGCAGGTCAGGCCCCAGCGGCGGGCGAGCCAGCCGTAACCGCCGCCGAGGGCGAGCCCGCCGAGCCCGGTGTCGGCGACGGTGCCGGTGGGGCAGGCCAGTCCGTAGGGGGCGGTGACGGTGTCGAGGTCGCGCAGCCGGCAGCCGCCTTCGGCGACGGCCACCCGGGCGTGGACGTCGACGGTGACGGCGCGCATCGGCGAGACGTCGACCATCAGCGTGCCGTCTGCGACGGCGCTGCCGGCGACGTGGTGGCCGCCGCCGCGCACGGTGACGTCGAGGCCGGCGGCGGCCGCGTACCGCAGGGCCTGGCTCACCTCGGTCGCGGTGCGGCAGCGGGCGATGTGGGCGGGGCGGCGGTCGTGCAGGCCGTTCCACACCGCCCGGGTCTCGTCGTAGGCGGCGTCGCCGGGGCTGACCCAGTGCTCGGGCCGTTCGGGCAGTGCTGCCTGCCGGGGAACCTCTCCCCGCATGGTGGCGACCCCTCTCGCTGACGGACGCACGGACTCGTGGACTCGCCCGGCTCGCGGGTCTACGGCGTCGCGGCCCCATCGGCGAGTCCAGGTGCATGGTGCACACACGATAGGTGGGGCACCTGCGAAGTGCGCGTGAACACCGTACGTGGTCAACGCGTTTCGGTCACCGTCCGGGCCGGGACCGGCACTTCGGCGCACCGCTCGCCTCACCCCCGACTCGGGAACGGGCGAGGACCCGGTTGCCTCCACGGCACCCCGGGCCCCACAGCCTGCTCAGCCCTCCCGGCCGGCCGCCTCCCGGTCCGCCGCCAGCGAGCTCTCCAGCCGCGCCAGCAACTCCCGGAACCGCTCGGTGTCCTGCTCCGTCATCCGCCCCTCGGGCACCGGCCGCCCGGCCGCTCTCTCGTCCATGGCCCCGACGTTAGACCGGAACGATCAACGCCCGATAAACGCGGCCGCCCGCGTTCCGGCTACGGCTGTCGGAACAGCCGCTCCAGCACCTCGGCGACGCCGTCCTCGTCGTTGCCGCCGATGACCCGGTCCGCCGTGGCCAGCACCTCGGGGTGCGCGTTGGCGACGGCGTAGGAGGTGCCGGCCCAGGCCAGCATCGGCAGGTCGTTGGGCATGTCGCCGAAGGCGATCGTCTGCTCGCGCGCGATCCCGTGCCGGCGCGCCAGCTCGTCGAGCGCGGCGGCCTTGCTGACGCCCCGCGCGACGGCCTCGATCAGCCGCTCGCCGTTGGAGTGGTAGAGGGTGACCAGCTCGCCGACCACCGGGCGGAGCAGCGCCAGGAGTGCGTCGGCGGACAACGTCGGGTGGCGGCCGACCAGTTTGGGTGCGGGCCGCCCGAACAGCCGGGCGTCGTCGAGGCGCCGCAGCGGCGGGTCGGTGTCGCTCCACGGGCGCGACTCGTACCGCTCGTCCGCGACCAGCTCGTCCGCGTACTCGACGGCCAGCCCGATGCCGGGGGCGGTCGCGCGCAGCAGCCGGGCCGTCTCGCCGAGCACGTCCGCCGGGATCGGCCGCTCGGCGACGACCGTACGGGTGCGCAGGTCGTAGCCGAGGGCGCCGTTGGAGCAGATCGCCACGCCGCGGTGGCCGAAGGCGCCGGCTATGTCGCCCATCAGGCTCGGCGGCCGGCCGGTGACCAGGACGAACAGCGCGCCGGCCCGTTCGACCCGGGTCAGGGCGGCGACGGTGCGGGCGGAGACGGTGCGGTCGCCGCGCACGATCGTGCCGTCGAGGTCGGTGGCGACCAGCCGGGGCGGGCGCGGGCCTGCGGTCGGGGTGCTCATCGTCGATGCTCCTGGAAGAGGTAGGTGGGTGAGGGGTCGGCTCACCACGTCGGCCCGCCCGGCTCGCCGTCGCGCAGCGGCCGCCGCACCGCCCAGGGCAGCACGAACCACAGCCCGGCGAAGACCAGCGCGACGACGACGGTCAGCACCACGGCCGCCGGGGTGCCGAGCACGACGTCCAGCACCAGCAGCACCGCGCCGCTGAGGGCGGAGGCCAGCAGCACCAGGCCGAGTTGGGCGATGCGCACCGAGACCCGGACGATCCGCTCCTTGCCCGGGTGCCGGAACAGCCCGCGGTGCAGCGCCACCGGGGTGGCGAAGACGGCGGAGGCGAGTACGGCCAGCAGCAGGGTGGTGACGTAGATGTCCTGCTGGCCGTCGCCGAGTTCGGCGAACCGCGGGGTGAAGGCGACGCCGAGCAGGAACGCGAACACGATCTGCACGCCGGTCTGCAACACCCGCAGTTCCTGCAGCAGTTCGACCAGCCGCCGGTCCGCCCGCGCCGCGGGGCTCTCCCCGGCCGGCGGCCCGGCGGGCTCCGGTCGCGGCTCGGGCGCGGGCGGGTCCTGGGGCGGCGGGGTGCTGGTCATGCGTCACATTCTGCGCCAGCCGCGCCGCTCGGCGCTGCGCTTCCCCCGGCGGTTCCACCGGTGCGATGTGCGGCTCTCCGGACCGGCCCCCTCGGGCGTGCGCCTGCGGGCGACTGATGCCCATTGTCCCTGCTCCGCCACGTGCGGAAGGCCGCATGACAGCTACCTGCACTGACGGGAAGCGGACGCGCCGCGACCGCTGTTGCGCATGGGTGGCAGGTTCCTGTCGGGGAAGTTGTGGCTACGCGGAACGCCTGTTTGATTTGGGCGCCGGGATCTCTCTTGGTTCGGGCTGGCGCCCTCCGGTTCAGCTGTGGTCAATCCAGTGGAGGAATTGCAATGACGGTACGGGGATTCGAGGCAGTCCTGCCGCTCTCTCCGCTGCAGGAAGGCCTTCTGTTCCGGTCCCTGTACGACATCGACGGGCCGGACGTCTACGCCACCCAGATGAGTGCAGAACTCAACGGTTCGCTCGATTGCGGCGTTCTCCGCGCGGCCGCCGAGACCCTGGTGCGCCGCCATTCCGTCCTGCGGTCGACCTTCCGGCACGAGAAGCTGGAGAAGCCCGTCCAGGTGGTCCACCGCGAGATCGAACTCCCCTGGCGGGAGGTCGACTTGAGCAACCTTCCGGAGTCGGAGCAGGCCGCCGCGGTGCGGGCCGTCGCGACCGAGGAGCGAGAGCGCCGCTTCGACCTGGCGGTGCCGCCGCTGGTCCGTTTCGCGGTGGTGAAGCTGGGGGGGGATCGCCACCGGGTGATTCTGACGAACCACCACATTCTCCTGGACGGCTGGTCGATGCCGATCCTCCTCGGCGAGTGGTTCCGTCTGTACGCCTCCGGTGCCGACGACTCGGCGCTTCCGCCGGTGGTGCCGTTCCGCCGCTATTTGGCCTGGCTGAACAAGCAGGACCGGGACGCCGCGCGTTCCGCATGGCGGGGGGTAATGGCCGGGCTGGACGGTCCGACCCTCATTTCCCCGTCCGATCCCTCCCGGCGGCCGGTCGACCCGGACCGGGTGATGCACGACCTGTCCGCCGAGGCGACGGCCCGGCTGGGGGCGTTCGCGCGCCGGCACGGGCTGACCATGAACACCGTCGTCCAGGGTGCGTGGGCGCTGCTGCTGGGCCGGCTGACCGGCCGTGACGACGTGGTGTTCGGCGCGACGGTCTCCGGACGGCCGGCCGAGATCGTCGGCATCGAGTCGATGGTCGGCCTGTTCATCAACACACTGCCGGTGCGCGTCCGGCTGGACCCGGCGGAGAGCCTGGTCGCCCTGCTGACCCGGGTGCAGGACGAGCAGGCGCGCCTGCTGGCGCACCAGCACCTGGGCCTCGGTGAGATCCAGCGACTCGCCGGGCACAGCGAGCTGTTCGACACGCTGACCGCCTTCGAGAGCTTCCCCGTCGACCCCGAGGTGACGGAGCTGCCGGGGACGGGCCTGCGGGTCGGCGAGGCGGAGAGCACGGACGGCAGCCACTTCCCGATCACGCTGTTCGCGGTGCCCGGCGAGCGCCTGCACCTGCGGGTGACGTACCGGCCCGACCTGTTCGCCCCCGAGCAGGCGCGGCGGATCCTGGACCGCCTGGTGGCACTGCTGGACTCGGCCGCCGACACCGCGGACCGCCCGGTGGGACGGATCGACGCACTGGCCGGCGAGCAGCTCGCCCCCGCGGCGGCCACGCCCGTCGCACAGCAGACCGGCTCCGTGCAGGAACGTTTCGCCGGGCAGGCGTCCCTTACTCCCGACGCGATCGCGGTGGCCTTCGGCGACACCGAGGTGACCTACGCCGAACTCGACGCGCGCGCCAACCGGCTGGCGCACCACCTGATCGGCCTCGGGGTCGGCGCCGAGTCGACGGTGGCCGTCTTGCAGGAGCGCTCGGTGGACCTGGTGGTCTCCGTGCTGGCCGTGCTGAAGGCCGGCGGCGCCTACGTCCCGTTGGACGGGCGCTTCCCGGCCGCCCGGCTGGCGATGATCGTCGAGCAGACCGCCGCCCGAGTCCTGTTGACCGACCGCGACGACGCCGGGATCGGCTTCGAGCACACCGCACGCGTGGTCCGCACCGACGACCCGGCACCGGCCGCCCTGCCCGCCACCGACCCCGGCGCGGCGGGCCACCCCGGCCGGCTCGCGTACGTGATGTACACCTCCGGCTCGACCGGCACCCCGAAGGGCGTCGCGGTCACCCACCGCGACGTGCTGGCGCTGGCCGACGACGGCGCGTTCGCCTCGGACGCCCACCTGCGGGTGCTGGTGCACTCGCCGCAGGCCTTCGACGCCTCCACCTACGAGCTGTGGGTCCCGCTGCTGCGCGGCGGCCGACTCGTGGTCGCTCCGCCCGGGGAACTCGACATCGCCGTCCTGGAACGCGTCGTCCGGGAGCACTCGGTCACCGGGATGTGGCTGACGGCCGGTCTGTTCCGGCTGATGGCCGAGGAGTCGCCCGCCGCCTTCGCGGGTGTGCGCGAGGTGTGGACCGGCGGCGACGTGGTGCCCGCCGCCGCGGTGCGCCGGGTGCGCGAGGCGTGCCCCGGGATCGTCGTGGTGGACGGCTACGGCCCCACCGAGACCACCACCTTCGCGACCAACCACCGGATCGCCGCCGGTGCCGAGCTGCCCGCCGCGCTGCCGATCGGCCGACCGCTGGACGGCATGCGCGCGTTCGTCCTCGACCACGCACTGCGCCCGGCTCCCGCGCTCACCGCGGGCGAGCTGTACCTGACCGGCCCCGGTCTGGCCCGCGGCTACCTCGGCCGCCCGGACGCGACCGCCGAGCGCTTCCTGGCCTGTCCGTTCGGGCCCGCCGGTGAGCGGATGTACCGCACCGGCGACCTGGCCCGGGTCAACGCCGACGGCGACCTGGAGTTCCTGGGCCGCGCCGACGACCAGGTCAAGCTGCGCGGCTTCCGGATCGAGCTCGGCGAGGTCGAGACCGCCCTCGCCGCGCACCGCGGGGTCGGTCAGTGCGTGGCCCTGCTGCGCGAGGACCGCGGTGGCGACAAGCGCCTGGTGGCGTACGTGGTGCCCGCGGCCACGGACGACGCCCCCGACCTGTCGGCGCTGCGCCGGCACGCGGCCGCGGCGCTGCCCGCCTACGCGGTGCCCTCCGCGTTCGTGGTGCTGGCCGAGCTGCCGCTGACCGCCAACGGCAAGGTCGACCGCGCCGCGCTTCCCGCGCCCGACGCCGCGGCCGGCGCGCCCGGGCGGGCGCCCGCCACCCCGCAGGAGGAGATCCTGTGCGGCTTGTTCGCACAGATCCTCGGCCTGGACGAGGTCGGCGTCGACGACGACTTCTTCGCCCTGGGCGGCCAGTCGCTCACGGCGACCCGCCTCACCAGCCGGATCCGCGCCGTGTTCGGCGTCGAGGTGCCGGTGCGCCGTCTGTTCGAGGCCCCCACGGTGGCGGCGCTGGCCGAGCGGCTGAACGCCGAGGGCTCCGCCCGCGAGGCGCTGGCCCCGCAGGAGCGCCCGGCGCGCGTGCCGCTGTCCTTCGCCCAGCGCCGGCTCTGGTTCCTCAACCGGCTCGACCACACCGACGGCTCCTACAACATCCCGCTCTCGGTGGAGCTGACCGGCCGGCTCGACGTCGACGCGCTGCGCGCCGCGCTGGCCGACCTGACGGCCCGCCACGAGAGCCTGCGCACCGTCTTCCCGGACCACGACGGCGAGCCCTCGCAGCACGTGCTGGCCGCCGAGGACGCCCGCCCCGCCCTGGAGGTCACCCGGACCACCGCGGACGAGCTCGACGCGCTGCTGGCCGCCCGGACCGGGCGCGGCTTCGACCTGGCCCGTGAACTCCCGCTGCGCGCCGACCTGTTCGAGACCGGCCCGGACACCCACGTGCTCCTGCTGGTGATGCACCACATCGCGGCCGACGGCTGGTCGGCCGCCCCGCTGGCCCGCGACCTGGCGGTGGCCTACGAGGCGCGCCGCGAGGGCCGCGCGCCCGACTGGGCTCCCCTGCCCGTCCAGTACGCCGACTACTCGCTGTGGCAGCAGCGGGTGCTGGGCGACGAGGACGACGACTCGAGCCCGACCGCCCGCCAGCTCGCCCACTGGAAGCAGGCCCTGGCCGGCCTGCCGGACACGCTCTCCCTGCCCGTCGACCGGCCCCGCCCGGCCACCGCACCCGCCGCCTCGGGCGCGACGGTGACCTTCGAGCTGCCCGCCGACCTGCACCGCGGCGTCGCCGACACCGCCCGGGGCAGCCAGGCGAGCACCTTCATGGTGCTGCAGGCCTGCTTCGCGGCCCTGCTGACCAGGCTCGGGGCCGGCACCGACATCCCGATCGGCACTCCGATCGCGGGCCGCACGGACGAGGCGCTGGACGACCTGGTCGGCTTCTTCGTCAACACGCTGGTGCTGCGCACCGACACCTCCGGCGACCCGACCTTCCGGGAGCTGTTCGCCCGCACCCGCGAGACGGACCTGGCCGCGTACACCCACCAGGACGTCCCGTTCGAGCGCCTGGTGGAGGTCCTGAACCCGACCCGCACGCTCTCCCGCCACCCGCTGTTCCAGGTCCTGCTGACCCTGGAGAACACCCCGGCCGGCAGCCTGCGGCTGCCGGGGCTGGACGTCACCCCGCGCCTGGTGGACAGCGACGGTGCCAAGTTCGACCTCTCCGTCCACCTGCGCGAGCGCCTCGCCGAGGACGGCTCCCCCGCCGGGATCGAGGGCCTGCTCGCCTACCGCGAGGACCTGTTCGACCGTTCGAGCGTCGAGCGGATCGCCGCCCGCTGGGAGCTGCTGCTGTCGCAGGCCGTCGCCGACGCGGACCGGCGGATCGGCGCGGTGGAGGTGCTGCTGCCGGGCGAGCGCGAGCTCGTCCTCACCGACGTCAACGACACCGCCCAGGAGGTGCGCGCCCTCCCGCTGCCCCGGCTGTTCGAGGAGCAGGCGGCCCGCACCCCGGACGCGACCGCGCTCGTCTCGGGCGCCGACCGGGTGTCGTACGCGGAGCTGAACGCCCGGGCCAACCGGCTGGCGCACCACCTGATCGGCCGGGGCGTCGGCCCCGAGCAGCTGGTGGCCGTCTGCCTGGACCGAGGCATCGACGCCGTCGTCGCGATGCTCGGCGTGGTCAAGGCCGGAGCGGCCTACGTGCCGCTGGACCCGCACTACCCGGCGCAGCGGATCGCCCTCGTGCTGGAGGACAGCCGCCCCGCGCTGCTGATCACCTCCGGGTCGCTCGACGCCGCCCTGCCGTCCGTGGACGGGGTGGCCCGGCTGCTGGTCGGCGCCGTCCCGCAGGCGGTGCCGGACACCGACCCGACCGACGTCGACCGGCTGAGCCCGCTGACCCTGCGCCACCCGGCGTACGTCATCTACACCTCCGGGTCCACCGGCACCCCGAAGGGCGTCGTGGTCGAGCACCGCTCGGTCGCCGACTACCTGACCTGGACGGGCCGCACCTACGAGGCGGCGCGCGGCACCGCCCTGCTGCACTCCTCGCTCGCGTTCGACCTCACCCTCACCGCCCTGTACACGCCGCTGACCACCGGCGGCGCCGTCCACCTGGCCGACCTCGACGACGAGGACCCGGCCCTGGTCGAGGCGCTCGGCGAGCGGCCGGCCACCTTCATGAAGGCCACCCCCAGCCACCTTGCGCTGCTCACCGCGCTGCCGGACTCATTCTCCCCCACCGGCGAACTGCTGCTCGGCGGCGAGGCGTTGACCGGCGAGGCGCTCCAGGAGTGGCGCGAGCGCCACCCCGGCGTCCGGGTGCGCAACGTGTACGGACCGACCGAGGCGACGGTGAACTGCGCCGAGTACCCGATCGAGGCGGGCCAGGACGTGCCCGCCGGCCCGGTTCCGATCGGCCGGCCCCAGGGCAACGCCCGGCTGTACGTGCTGGACGCCCAGCTGAACCCGGTCGCCCCGCAGGTCGCGGGCGAGCTCTACATCGCCGGCGAGGGCCTGGCCCGCGGCTACCTGCGCCGCCCCGGCCAGACCGCCGACCGCTTCGTCGCCGACCCGTTCGGCGCGCCCGGCGCCCGGATGTACCGCACCGGCGACCTGGCCCGCTGGACCGCGGACGGCCGGCTGGTGTTCCTCGGCCGGGCCGACGACCAGATCAAGATCCGCGGCCACCGCGTCGAGCTGGGCGAGATCGAGGCCACCCTGCTGAGCCGCCCGGAGACGGCCCAGGTCGCCGTCCTGCTGCGCGAGGACGTGCCCGGCGACCAGCGACTGGTGGCCTACCTGGTGCCCGCCGAGGGCGCCACCGAGGACGAGGACGCGCTGCGCGAGCACGCCCAGCGTGCCCTGCCGGACTACATGGTCCCCTCGGCGTTCGTGTGGCTGCCCGAGCTGCCGCTGACCGTCCACGGCAAGCTGGACCGCCGCGCCCTGCCCGCCCCGGCGGCTCGGGCGGCCGGCCCCCGCCGCACGGCGCGCACGCCGCAGGAGGAGATCCTGTGCGCCCTGTTCGCCGAAGTGCTGCGGGTCCCCGAGGTCGGCATCGACGACGACTTCTTCGGCCTGGGCGGGCACTCGCTGCTCGCCACCCGCCTGGTCAGCCGCATCCGCACCGCGCTGGGCGCCGAGCTGCCCATCCGGGCGCTGTTCGAGACCCCCTCGGTGGCCGGCCTCGCGGAGCGGCTGGGCGAGACCGCGGCCGACCGCCGGCCGGCCCTTCGCCCGGCACAGCGCCCGGAGACCGTCCCGCTGTCCTTCGCCCAGCGCCGGCTGTGGTTCATCAACCGGCTGGAGGAGCAGAGCGCGACGTACAACATGCCGCTCGCCCTCACCCTGAGCGGCCCGCTCGACCGTGCGGCGCTGGCCGCCGCGGTGCTGGACCTGCTCGACCGGCACGAGAGCCTGCGCACCGTGCTGCCCGAGGTCGGCGGCGCCCCGTGCCAGGAGGTGCTCGCCCCCGACGCCCGTCCGGTGCTGACCGTCACCGACGCCCGGGGCGCCGACGTCGAGGAGCTGCTGCGTGCCGCCGTCGGCCGCGGCTTCGACCTGGCCGCCGAATTCCCGCTGCGGATCGAGGTGTTCGAGCGCGGCGAGGACGAGCACGTGCTGCTCCTGCTGCTGCACCACATCGCCGCCGACGGCTGGTCGATGGCGCCGCTGGCCGACGACCTGGCCCGGGCCTACGAGGCACGCGCCCGCGGCGAGGAGCCCGGATGGGCGCCGCTGCCCGTCCAGTACGCCGACTACACCCTGTGGCAGCGCGAGGTGCTCGGCGACGAGGACGACCCGAGCAGCCCGATCGCGCAGCAACTCGCTTACTGGACGCGGACCCTGGACGAACTGCCGGAGCAGCTCGACCTGCCCGCCGACCGGCCCCGGCCGGCCGTGGCGACCCACCGCGGCGACGCGGTGACCGTCGAACTGCCCGCGCAGTTGCACCAGGCCCTGACCGCGGTGGCCCGGCAGAACCAGGCGAGCGTCTACATGGTCCTGCAGGCTGCCGTGGCGGCCCTGCTGACCAAGCTCGGTGCCGGCACCGACATCCCGATCGGCAGTCCGATCGCCGGGCGCACCGACGAGGCCCTCGACCACCTGGTCGGGCTCTTCATCAACACCCTGGTGCTGCGCACCGACACCTCCGGCGACCCGAGCTTCCGCGAGCTGCTGGGCCGCGTCCGCGAGGTCGACCTGGCCGCCTACACCCACCAGGACCTGCCGTTCGAGCGCCTGGTGGAGGTGCTCAACCCGGAGCGCTCCACCGCCCGCCACCCGCTGTTCCAGGTCGCGCTCACCCTGCAGAACAACGCCGAACCGAGCTGGGGCCTGCCGGGCCTGACCAGCGGCCAGCAGGCCGTCGGCCTGGCCTCGGAGAAGTTCGACCTGTCCTTCGGCTTCACCGAGCGCCGTGACGCGGAGGGCGGGCCGGCCGGCATCGGCGGCGCCATCGGCTACGGCACCGACCTGTTCGACCGGGACACCGTCGAGCGGATGCGCGACCGACTGCTACGCCTCCTGGAGGCCGTGGCGGCCGACCCCGAGCGGCCGCTCGGCACGGTCGAGCTGCTGGACGACGAGGAGCGGCTGCGGCTGCTGACGACCTGGAACGACACCGCCCGACCGGTGCCGGACGGCGACGTGGCGCAGCAGTTCGCCGCCCGGGCCCGGCACACCCCCGACAGCCCCGCCCTGCTGTTCGAGGGCACCGTCCTGTCCTACGCCGAGCTGGACCGGCGCGCCAACCGCCTGGCCCACCACCTCACCGCCCTCGGGGCCGGCCCGGAGCGCCTGGTGGCCGTCGCCCTGCCGCGCTCGGCCGAGATGGTCGTCGCGCTGCTGGCCGTCCTCAAGTCCGGTGCGGCGTACATCCCGATCGACCCGGACTACCCGGCCGACCGGGTCGGCTACATGCTGGAGGACGCGCGCCCCGCGCTGCTCGTCACCACCGGCGAGGTCGCCGACCGCACCGACCCGACCGGGTCCGTCACCCACGTCCTGCTCGACGACCCGGCCACCCTGCTGGCCGTCGCCAGCCTGCCGGACGGCGACCCGGCCGCAGGCCGCCCCGCCGCCGACCCCGCGACGCCCGCGTACGTGATCTACACCTCCGGCTCGACCGGCCGGCCCAAGGGCGTGGTCATCCCCCGCGCGGCGCTGACCAACTTCCTGGCCACCATGGCCGAGCGCTTCCCGATGGGCGCGGACGACCGCCTGGTGGCCGTCACCACCGTCGCCTTCGACATCGCGGGCCTGGAGATGTGGCTGCCGCTGACCAGCGGAGCCGGCGTGGTGCTCGCGCCCAAGGACACCGTCCTGGACCCGGCCCGGCTGGCCGAGCTGATCACCGGCTCGCGAGCCACCTTCCTGCAGGCCACGCCCTCGCTGTGGCAGGCGCTGCTCGCCCACGACCCGGCCGCCCTGGCCGGCGTGCGGGCCCTGGTCGGCGGCGAGGCCGTGCCGGCCGGCCTGGCCGCGGCGCTGCGCGAGGCCGCCGCGGACGTCACCAACGTCTACGGCCCCACCGAGACCACCATCTGGTCCACCGCCGCCCTGCTGGGCGAGCGCCCCGGCGCACCCACCATCGGCGGGCCGATCGGCAACACCCGGGTGTACATCCTGGACTCCGCTCTGCGCCCGGTGCCCACCGGCGTCGCCGGGGACCTCTTCATCGCCGGTGACGGCCTCGCCCGCGGCTACCTGTACCGCCCGGGGATGACCGCCGAGCGTTTCGTCGCCTCCCCGTTCGGTGCGCCCGGCGAGCGGATGTACCGCACCGGCGACGTGGCCCGCTGGGGCAAGGACGGCAACCTCGAGTTCCTGGGACGCGCCGACAGCCAGGTGAAGGTCCGCGGCTTCCGGATCGAGCTCGGCGAGATCGAGACGGTGCTCGCCACCCACCCCGAGGTGGCCCAGGCCGCCGTCCTGGTCCGCGAGGACCGCCCCGGCGACCAGCGCCTGGTCGCGTACGTGGTGCCCGAGCCCGGCGCCGCCCCGCTGCCCGCGCAGCTGCGCGACCACGTCGGCGCGTTCCTGCCGGACTACATGACCCCGACCGCGATCGTCACCCTGCCGGCCTTCCCGCTCACCCCGAACGGCAAGCTCGACCGCAAGGCCCTGCCCGCCCCCGACCTGGGCGTGCTCTCCTCCGGCCGCGCCGCCCGGACGCCGCAGGAGGAGATCCTCTGCGACATCTTCGGGGAGATCCTCGGCGTGCCGCAGATCGGCATCGACGACAACTTCTTCGAGCTCGGCGGTCACTCGCTGCTGGCCACCCGGCTGGTCAGCCGGATCCGCGCCGTCCTGGACGTGGAACTGCCGATCCGTGCCCTGTTCGACGCCCCGACCGTGGCCGGCCTGGCCGAGCTGCTGGGCAGTGCGGCCGACGCCCGCGCCGCGCTGCGCCCGATGACGCGCCCCGAGCATGTTCCGCTGTCCTTCGCGCAGCGCCGGCTCTGGTTCATCAACCGCTTCGAGGACGGCCAGAACCTCACCTACAACATGCCGGTCGCCGTCCGGCTCAGGGGCGCGCTGGACGTCGACGCGATGCGCCTGGCGCTGGTCGACGTGGTCCAGCGGCACGAGACCCTGCGCACCGTCTTCCCCGAGGTCGACGGCGTCCCGTACCAGCGGGTCCTCGACCTCGCGACCGCGCACCCGCACCTGACGGTGAGCCATGTCACCGAGGAGGCGCTGCCGGACGCGCTGCTCACGGCCGTCCGAAAGCCGAGCGACCTGGCGGTCGTCCCGCCGCTGCGCACCTTCCTGTTCGTGCTCGGCCCCGAGGAGCACGTGCTGCTGCTGGCGCTGCACCACATCGCCGGCGACGGCTGGTCGATGTCCCCGCTGGCCGGGGACTTCGCCCGGGCCTACGCCGCGCGCCGGGAGGGCCGCGCGCCGCAGTGGTCGCCGCTGCCCGTCCAGTACGCGGACTTCACGCTGTGGCAGCGCGAGGTCCTGGGCGACGAGGACGACCCGACCAGCCCGATCTCCCAGCAGCTCGCCTACTGGAAGCAGAACCTGGCCGGCCTGCCGGACCAGCTCGACCTGCCCTCCGACCGGCCCCGCCCGGCGGAGATCAGCTACCGCGGCGAGACGCTGTACTTCCGGCTCGACCCGGAGCTGCACGCCAGGCTCGTCGTCCTGGCCCGCGACACCCGGACCAGCCTCTACATGGTGCTGCAGGCCGGCCTCGCCGTCCTGCTCTCCAAGCTCGGCTGCGGCACCGACATCCCGATCGGCAGCCTGATCGCCGGGCGCACCGACGAGGCGCTGGACGACCTGGTCGGTTTCTTCGTCAACGCCCTGGTGCTGCGGACCGACACCTCGCAGGACCCGACCTTCGAGGAACTGCTCGGCCGCGTCCGGGACACCGACCTGGCCGCGTACGCCCACCAGGACGTGCCGTTCGAGCGGCTGGTCGAGGTGCTCAACCCGGCGCGCTCGCTGGCCCGTCACCCGCTCTTCCAGGTGGCGCTCAACCTGCAGAACGTGCCCACCGAGGGCGGCGACCTGCCGGGGCTGTCCATCCACCCGCAGCCTGTCGGCATGGGGACCGCCAAGATCGATCTGGCCTTCGGCTTCTCCGAGCTCCGGGACACGGACGGCACCCCCGGCGGCATCAACGGCGAACTCACCTTCAACCTCGACCTGTTCGACGCGCCGACCGCGCAGACCCTCGCCGACCGGCTGACCGGTGTGCTGCAGGCGGCGACCGCCCGCCCGGCCGACGCGATCTCCGCCATCGACGTCCTCACGGCCGCCGAGCGCGAGCTGGTGCTGGGGCAGTGGAGCGGCGCCGAGCGGGACGTCCCGACCGGCACACTGGGCGGGCTGTTCGAGGCGCAGGCCGCCCGCACGCCCGAGGCCGTCGCGGTCGTCTCCGACGAGGAGTCGCTGACCTACCGGGAGCTCAACGCCCGCGCCAACCGCCTGGCCCGACTGCTCGTCGGCCGCGGTGTCGGCCCCGAGCAGGTCGTGGCCGTCGCGCTGCCCCGGTCGGTGCGCTGGCTCACCACCCTGCTGGCCGTCGTCAAGGCCGGCGCGGCCTACCTGCCGCTCGACCCGAACCACCCGGCGGACCGGATCGCGTTCATGCTCGACGACGCCGCCCCGGCCCTGGTGGTGACCACCGCCGGTACCGCCGCGGCCCTGCCCGAGGCGGCCCGGACCGTCTGCCTGGCGGTCGACGCGTCCGACACCGTCGAGGCGCTGACCGCCCTGGGCGACGGCGACCTGACCGACGCCGACCGGCGCGCCCCGCTGCGGCCCGTCCACCCGGCCTACGTCATCTACACCTCGGGCTCCACCGGCCGCCCCAAGGGCGTGGTGGTCCCGCACACCGGCATCGGCAACCTCGCCGCCACCCACGCGGACCACCTCGACATCACCCCGGGCAGCCGGGTGCTGCAGGCGGTGTCGCTCAACTTCGACCCGTCCGTCGCGGACGTGGCGATGAGCCTGCTGTCCGGCGCCTGCCTGGTCCTCGCACCGGGCACCGGCCAGCTGCTCGGCGAGGAGCTGGCCGCCCACATCGACCGGCACGCCGTCAGCCACGTGATGCTGCCCGCGCCGATGGCCGCCACCCTGGCCGGCGAGCGGATGGCCAGCCTGCGCTGCCTGGTCACCGGCGGTGACGCCTGCTCGGCCGAGCTGGTGCAGCGGCTGTCCGCCGGCGGCCGCCGGGTGGTCAACGCCTACGGCCCGACCGAGTCCACGGTGGCCGCGACCCTCAGCCGGCCGCAGACCGGCGAGCACAACCCGCCGATCGGCGGCCCGGTGTGGAACACCCGCGCCCACGTGCTGGACGACGCGCTGCGCCCGGTCGCGCCCGGCGTGGCGGGCGAGCTCTACCTCAGCGGCACCGGCCTGGCCCGCGGCTACCTGAACCGCGCGCAGCTGACCGCCGAGCGGTTCGTCGCCAACCCCTTCGGCGCCCCCGGCGAGCGGATGTACCGCACCGGAGACCTCGTGCGCTGGAACCGGGACGGGCAGCTGGAGTTCATCGGCCGCAGCGACGACCAGGTCAAGATCCGCGGGTTCCGGATCGAGCTCGGCGAGATCCGTTCCGCCGTCCTCGGGCACCCGGACGTCGCCGAGGCCGAGGTCGTCGTGCGCGAGGACCAGCCCGGGGTGAAGTCCCTGGTCGGCTACCTGGTACCGGAGCCGGGCCAGGGCCCGGACGCGGCCGCGCTGCGGGCCCACACGGCGGCGCTGCTGCCCGACTACATGGTCCCGGCGGCGTTCGTGACGCTGGAGGCACTGCCGCTGACCCCGAACGGCAAGCTCGACCGCCGGGCGCTGCCCGCCCCCGATTACGGGGTGCGGGTGGGCGGCGGCGAGCCGCGCAACCCGCGCGAGGCGGCACTGTGCGAGCTGTTCGCCCAGCTCCTGGGGCTGCCCCGGGTCGGGATCGAGGACAGCTTCTTCGACCTCGGCGGCGACAGCATCATGTCCATCCAGCTGGTCAGCCGGGCCCGCAAGGCCGGCCTGGTGCTCACCCCGCGCGACGTCTTCCAGCACAAGACGGTGGCGGCGCTGGTCTCCGTCGCCGGCTCGCCGGAGGACGTGGTGTTCGAGGCGCCGGAGGCGGCCATCGGCGAGGTCGCGCTGACGCCGATCATCCACTGGCTGCGCGAGCGCGGCGGGCCGGTCGACCGGTTCAACCAGTCGGTCACGGTGCCCGCGCCGGAGGGCTGCGACGAGGCGGGCCTGACCGCCACCGTGCAGGCCCTGCTGGACCACCACGACGCGCTGCGCGCGCGGCTCCACCGGGCCGGTGACGGCTCCGAGTGGACGCTGGAGGTCCTGCCCAAGGGCAGCGTGGACGCGGCCGACTGCCTGGTGCGCGCCGACGTCGCCGGTCTCGCGGGCGACGAGCTCGCCGCGGTGGCCGCCGAGCACGGTGAGGCCGCCCGGGCGGCACTCGACCCGCAGGCCGGGGCGATGCTCCGGGTGGTCTGGTTCGACGCCGGACCGGAGCGTCCGGGCTTCCTGCTGCTGGTCCTGCACCACCTGGTCGTCGACGGCGTGTCCTGGCGCATCCTGCTGCCGGACCTGACCACGGCCTGGGAGGCCGTCGCCGCCGGCCGTCCGGTCGAGCTGGAGCGCGCCCGCACCTCCTTCCGCGGCTGGGCCGCCCGCCTGGCGGAACTGGCCGAGGAGCCGGCCCGGGCGGAGGAACTCGCCCTGTGGACGGGCATCCTGGACAGCGCCGAGCCGCCGCTGGCGGACCGCCCGCTGGACCCGCTGGTCGACGTCGCCGCCACCTCCCGGTTCCTGTCCGTGCAGCTGTCCGCCGAGCAGACCGAGGCGTTGCTGGCACGCGTGCCCGCCGCCTTCCACGCCGGGGTCAACGACGTCCTGCTGGCCGCCCTCGCCCTGGCCGTGGCGCACCGCCGCCGGCTGCGCGGCCAGGACGCGGGCTCGGCCCTGCTGGTCGACCTGGAGGGCCACGGCCGCGAGGACCTCGGTGACGGCAGCGACCTGTCGCGCACCGTCGGCTGGTTCACCAGCATGTACCCCGTCCGGCTCGACCCGGGCGCGGTGGACTGGACCGAGCTGTGCGCCGGCGGCCCGGCCGCCGGCCGGGCCCTCAAGCGGGTCAAGGAGCAGTTGCGCGCCCTGCCCGACAACGGGCTGGGCTACGGCCTGCTGCGCTACCTCAACCCGCGGACCGGCCCGCAGCTGGCCGCGCTGCCCGCGCCGCAGATCGGCTTCAACTACCTCGGCCGCTTCGAGGCCCCCGCGGTGACGGACCTGAGCACCCACCAGGTGGTCGCCGAGGCCGCCGGCCGCGCCGGCGGCACCGACCCGCGGATGCCGCTGCCGCACCCGCTTGAGGTCAACGCGTTGGCCGAGGACGCCGGCGAGGGCGCCCGGCTGACCGCGACCTGGTCCTGGCCCGGCGGCATGTTCGCCGAGGAGGAGGTGCGGGAGCTGGCCGAGGACTGGCTGAGCGTCCTGCGGGCCTTCGTCGAGCACGCCGCCCAGCCGGGCGCCGGCGGGCTCACCCCCTCCGACGTGCCGCTGGTGGAGGTCTCGCAGGACCAGATCGACCGGCTGGAGGAGGAGCACGGCGCGATCGCCGACGTGCTGCCGCTGTCCCCGCTGCAGGAGGGCCTGCACTTCCACGCCGCGTACGACGAGGGCGGCCTCGACGTGTACACCACCCAACTGGCGCTGGGCATGGAGGGCCCGCTGGACACCGCCGCGCTGCGCCGGGCCCTGCGCGCCCTGCTGGAGCGGCACGGCAACCTGCGGGCGGGCTTCCGCCACCAGGGGCTGGCGAACCCGGTCCAGTTCATCCCGTCCGAGACCGAACTCCCTTGGTTCGACGTGGACTTGACCCACCTCGACGGGGAGCGGCAGGAGGCGGAGCTGGCCCGGCTGCTGGAGGAGGACCGTACCCGCCGGTTCGACCTGGAGCGCCCGCCGCTGCTGCGGTTCACCCTGGTGAAGCTGGCGCCCGAGCGCCACCGGTTCGTGTGGACCAGCCACCACATCCTGCTGGACGGCTGGTCGATGCCGGTGCTGCTCGGCGAGCTGTCGGCGCTGTACCAGTCGGGCGGCGACGACGCGGCGCTGCCGCGCGTGGCCCCCTACCGCGGCTACCTGGCCTGGCTGGCCCAGCAGGAGCGCGGCCCGGCGGAGCAGGCGTGGCGCGAGGCGCTGGCCGGGGTGGACGAGCCGACGCTGGTCGCCCAGCCGGACCCGTCCCGCGAGCCGGCCGCCCCCGAGCAGGTCACCGTGGCGCTGTCCGAGGAGTCGACGGCCGCGGTGATCGAGCGGGCCCGCCGGATCGGCGTGACGCCCAACACCGTGGTCCAGGCCGCCTGGGCGATCCTGCTCGGCGGGATCACCGGCCGTGACGACGTGGTCTTCGGCGGCACCGCCGCCGGCCGGCCCACCGAGATCGCGGGCGTGGAGACCATGGTCGGCCTGTTCATCAACACCCTGCCGGTGCGGGTGAAGCTGGACCCGGCCCAGCCGCTGGCCGCCCTGCTGACCGCGGTGCAGCGCCAGCAGTCCGACCTGATGGCCCACCAGTGGCTCAGCCTCAGCTCGGTGCAGCGACTGACCGGCCTGCCCGAACTGTTCGACACCATCACGGTGTTCGAGAACTACCCGGCGCAGCCGGAACAGCTGCAGACGCCGTCCAGCGGCGTGCGGATCTCCGGCAGCACGGCCCAGGACGCCACCCACTACCCGCTCAGCCTCGCGGCGGTGCTGTCGGACGGCGGGCTCCAGCTGCGGCTCGGCTACCGGCCGGACCTGCTGGAGGCGCGGACCGTCCGCACTCTCGCCGACCGGCTGGCCCGGCTGTTCGAGACGGTGGCGGCCGAGCCCGAGCGGCTGCTGGGCACCGTCGAGACGCTGGACGCGGCCGAGCGCGAGCAGGTGCTGGTGGCCTGGAACGACACCGCGCGGCCGGCGCCGCAGGCCGTCCTGCCCGAGCTCTTCCAGGAGCAGGCGGCCCGCACTCCGGACGCCGCGGCCGTGGCCTTCGAGGGCACCACGCTCAGCTACGGCGAGCTGAACGAGCGGGCCAACCGCCTGGCGCACCTGCTGATCGAGCACGGCGCCGGTCCGGAGCGCACCGTCGCCCTGGCGCTGCCGCGCTCGCCGGAGTGGGTGGTCGCCCTGCTGGCGGTGGCGAAGAGCGGCGCCGCGTACCTGCCGGTCGACCCGGAGTACCCGGCCGAGCGCATCGCCTACATGCTGGACGACGCGCAGCCGGTGCTGCTGCTCTCGCTGTCCTCCGTCGAGCTGCCGGAATCCGGCCCGCGGCTCCTGCTGGACCACCCGGCCACGGCCGAGGAAGTGGCCCGGCGCCCGCACACCGATGTGACGGACGAGGAGCGCTCGGCCCCGCTGACCCCGGCGAACACCGCGTACGTGATCTACACCTCCGGCTCCACGGGCCGCCCCAAGGGCGTCATGGTGCCGCACTCCGGACTGGCGAACCTCGCGGCCGCGCAGATCGACCGGTTCGCGGTGGCACCGGGCAGCAGGGTCCTGCAGTTCGCCTCGCCGAGCTTCGACGCCGCGGTGTCGGAACTGTGCATGACCTTCCTGACCGGCTCGCTGCTGGTGCTGGCCCCGCAGGACCGGCTGATGCCGGGCGAGGCGCTGGCCGAGGTGCTGGCCGAGCACGAGGTCACCCACGCCACCATCCCGCCGGCCGCCCTGGCCGCCATGTCCGAGGACGACCTGCCCGCGGGCATGACCCTGGTCGTCGCGGGCGAGGCGACCGCGCCCGAACTGGTGGCGCGCTACAGCGTCGGCCGCCGGATGATCAACGCGTACGGCCCGACCGAGACCACGGTGTGCGCCACCATGAGCGAACCGCTGTCGGGGGCGCAGACGCCGCCGATCGGACGGCCGGTCGACAACGCCCGGGTCTACGTGCTGGATCCGGCGCTGCGCCCGGTCGCGCCGGGCGCCCTGGGCGAGCTGTACGTCGCGGGGGCCGGGCTGGCGCGCGGTTACTGCGGCCGGCCGGGGCTGACCGCCGAGCGGTTCGTCGCGAACCCGTTCGGCGCGCCGGGTGAGCGGATGTACCGCACCGGCGACGTGGTCCGCTGGCGCCTCGACGGGCAGCTGGAGTTCGCCGGCCGTGCGGACGACCAGGTCAAGGTCCGCGGCTTCCGGATCGAGCTCGGCGAGATCGAGACCGCGCTCGCCGCGCACCCGGCGGTCGGCCGTGCCGCGGTGATCGTCCGCCAGGACACGCCGGGCGTGCGCACCCTGGTCGGCTACGTGGTGCCGACGGCCGACGCCGAGCCGGTGGAGGGCGCCGATCTGCGCGCCCACGTCGCCCTGACGGTGCCGGACTACATGGTGCCGGCCGCGGTGGTCACGCTGGACGACCTGCCGCTCACCCCGAACGGCAAGCTGGACCGCAAGGCGCTGCCCGCCCCCGACTTCACGGCGTCGTTCCGGGGCGGAGCTCCCGGCACACCGCAGGAGGAGGTGCTCTGCGCACTGTTCGCCGAGGTGCTGGGCCTGCCCTCGGTCGGCGTCGAGGACGGCTTCTTCGACCTGGGCGGCGACTCGCTGCTGGCCACCCGCCTGATCGGCCGGGTCGGCTCGGTGTTCGGCGTCAAGGTGACGATCCGCGCGCTGTTCGAGAGCCCCACGGTGGCCACCCTGGCCCGCCGCCTGGGCGTCGACGACGACCGGGACCCGCTGGACGTGCTGCTGCCGCTGCGCGTCTCGGGCGAGCGCCCGCCGCTGTTCTGCGTCCATCCGGCGGCCGGCATCGGCTGGGTGTACGCGGGGCTCATCCGGCAGCTCGACCCCGGCCACCCGATCTACGCGCTGCAGGCGCGCGGCCTGGCCCGCCAGGACGACGAACTGCCGTCCGACATGGCGGCGATGGCCGAGGACTACGTCGCGCAGATCCGCGCCGTCCAGCCCACCGGCCCGTACCACCTGCTGGGCTGGTCGCTCGGCGGGCTGGTCGCCCACGAGATGGCGGCCAGGCTTCAGGAGGAGGGCGAGGAGGTCGCGATGCTGGCCGTCCTCGACGCCTACCCCCGGGCTGCGGACGCCCCGGCGCCCGCCGCGGGCCCCGCGGCCGAGCGTCCGGTCGCGGACGAGGAGGCCGAAGTCCTCACCGCGCTGTTGGAGTTCCTCGGCCACGACGTGACCGAGCTCGACGGACAGCCGGTCACCCATGCCGCGGTGATGGAGGTCCTGCGGCGCGACGGCAGCGCCCTGGCCAGCCTGGAGGAGCGCCACATCGCGGCCCTCACCCGGATCGGCGCCAACTTCGAGCGCGTGCTGGCCGGGCACCGGCCCACCGTCTTCCACGGCGACCTGCAGCTCTTCGTCGCCACCGAGGACAAGCCCGCCGACATGGCCACCGACGGCGCCTGGCGCCCGTACGTGACCGGTCACATCGACACCCACACCCTCGCCTGCCGGCACAACGACGTCACCCGGCCCGGCCCGCTGGCCCGGATCGCCGAGGTGCTCGCCGACAGGCTCCGGTCGAACAAGTAAGGCGCCCGCCAGGGCGGTTCGGCTCCGGACACGACCATCACCATCCACTAGAGAGGCAGCCCACCCGATGCAGGAAGGCACCACCCCCGAGCCCGCCGACGAAGGCGAGCAGCCGGTACAGCTGTTCGACCCGGCCGTGCTGGCGGACCCGCACGGCTTCTACCGGGGCCTGCGCGCGAAGGGGCGCACCTGGCACACCGCCATCCCCGGCGCCGGGGTCGACGTGCACGCCCTCATCCACTTCGAGGACGTCCGCGCCGGGCACGTCGACCGGCGGCTCAGCAGCAACTTCCGCCCCGACTCCCCGGCCCGGGCGAACGAGCCGAAGCCGGAGAAGCCCGGCATCTTCGACGTGGTCGGCCAGCACATGGGCAACTGCGACCCGCCGGTCCAGACCCGCCTGCGCAAGCTGGTCGGTCAGGCGTTCTCCGCCCGGCACGTCGAGCGACTGCGTCCGACGGTGGAGCAGCGCGTCGACGAGCTCCTTGACGCCATGGCCGGCCAGGACGAGGTCGACCTGATGGACGCCTTCGCCTGGCGGCTGGCACTCTCGATGATCTGCACGATGCTCGGGGCTTCCGCCGAGGACGAGGCGGTCTTCCGGGGCTGGTCGGACTCGTCCCGCGGGATCGAGACCGAGCGGTCGCGCATCGAGATCGCCACCGCGATCGCCGAGCGGATGCAGGACCTGCTGGACTCCCGACGCGCCGAGCCGAAGGACGACCTGCTCAGCGTCCTGGTCCAGGCCCGGGAGGACGACGACCGGCTCACCGAGCAGGAGTTGCTCTCGACGGCGTTCCTGCTGCTGGCGGCCGGCTACGAGTCGGTGGCCGGGCTGATCGGCAGCACCGTCCTGGCGCTGCAGAACCACCCGGAGCAGGCCGCGCTGCTGCGGGAGAAGCCGGAGCTGCTGCCGAACGCGGTGGAGGAGGTCCTGCGCTACGAGAGCCCGGTGATCCTCAACAACCTCCGCTTCGTCGCCGAGGACATGACCATCGGCGACACCGAGATCAAGAAGGGCGACCTCGTCGCCCTGTCGCTCGGGTCGGCCAACCGGGACGAGCAGCGCTTCCCGAACGCGGAGCTGTTCGACATCACCCGGGACACCTCCGGTCACCTGGCGTTCGGCCAGGGCATCCACTACTGCCTGGGCGCGCCGCTGGCCCGGATCCAGGCGCAGACCGCGGTCGGCCGGTTGCTGCAGCGCTACCCCGACCTCAAGCTCGCGGCGGACCCGAAGGACCTGGGCTGGCTGCCCACCCCGATCTCCCGCATCCTGCGCACGCTCCCGGTCGCCCTGGGCCCTGCCGCGCGCTGAGACCGCGACCAGATTCCCACCATGACGACGCCGTGCCGGACCCCGCGGGCCCGGCACGGCTTCCGGCCTCGACGGATTTGAGGGACTTCCGCACCATGTCCGACCATCACGACTCCGCACTTCCCCTGACGTCCGCGCAGGCCGGCATCTGGTTCGCCCAGCAGCTCGACCCGGCCAACACCATCTACAACACCGGCGAGTTCCTGGAGATCCACGGCCCCGTGGACCCCGAGCTCTTCGAGACGGCGCTGCGCCGGACGGTCGCCGAGGCCGAGACCCTGCGCGCCCGGTTCAGCACCGACGGCCGCACCGCCGTACAGACCCTCGATCCCGACCCCGCGTGGTCCCTCGATCTCGTCGACGTCAGCGCCGAAGCCGATCCGGTGGCCGCGGTCGAGGCCTGGGGCCGCGCCGACCTGGCCGTGCCGCTGGACCTGGAGAGCGACCGGCTGTTCCGCTTCGCCCTGTTCCGGGCCGCCGACGACCACTGGTTCTGGCTGCACCGCTACCACCACATCCTGGTGGACGGCTTCACCGTGGCCATGATCGCCCAGCGGGTCGCCCAGACGTACTCCGAGCTGGCCGCGGGCGGGCCGATCGGGCCGAGCCCGTTCGCCCCGCTGGCCGACCTGCTGGCCGCCGAGGCCGAGTACCTCGCCGGCGACAAGCACGAGCGCGACCGCGCCTACTGGAACGGCGCCCTGGCCGACCTGCCGGAGGAACTGCCCAGCCTCTCCGGCACCACCCCTCGCACCGCCCGCAGCCTGGAGCGGCGCACCGTCCACCTGGACGCCGCGAGCGCCGACCGGCTTCGCGAGACCGCCCGGGAGGCCGCCGTCACCTGGCCGTCCCTGATCATCGCGGCCACCGCGCTGCAGTTGCAGCGGATGACCGGCGCGCCCGAGGTCGTCCTCGGCCTGCCCGTCACCACCCGCCTGGGCGCGGTCGGCCGCAAGGTGCCCGGCATGGTCTCCAACGTGCTGCCGCTGCGGGTGACCGTGCGCCCCGACATGACGGTCGCCGACCTGCTGCACCACGTCTCCGCGCAGATGCGCAACGCGATGCGCCACCAGCGCTACCGCTTCGAGGAGATGCGCCGCGACCTCAGACTCCTCGCCTCCGACCAGCCGTTGGTCGGCCCGCAGGTCAACATCATGATGTTCGACTACGACCTGACCTTCGGCGGGCACGCCTCCACCGGCCACAACCTGGCGATCGGCCCCGCCGACGACATGTCGGTGATCGTCTACGACCGCACCCGCGACGGCGGGCTGCGGATCGACTTCGACGCCAACCCCGAGCGCTACGGCCCCGAACTGGCCGACCACCAGGAGCACTTCCTCACCCTGCTGCAGAACCTCTCCGCCGTCGGCCCCGACACCCTGCTGGGCCGCGTCGACCTGGTGGGCGAGACCGAGCTGCGCCGGATCCTGGTCGAGTGGGGCAGCGGCGAGGAGGACACCGACGACCCCGCCGCCACCACCCTGCCCGCGCTGTTCGAGACCCGTGCCGCGGCCTTCCCCGATCGCACGGCCGTGGTGTGCGGCGAGGAGCGGCTGACGTACCGGGAGCTGAACGAGCGGGCCAACCGCCTCGCCGCGGAGCTGACCGACCGGGGCGTACGGCCCGAGCAGTTCGTGGCGATCGCCCTGCCCCGCGGCACCGAACTGGTGGTCGCCCTGCTCGCCGTGCTCAAGGCCGGCGCCGCCTACCTGCCGATCGACCCCGACTACCCGGCCGACCGGATCGCCTACATGCTCCGGGACGCCGCCCCGACGCTGCTGCTGACCGCCACCGGCGTCGAGCTGACCGTCCCCGAGGACGTCGAGGTGCCCCGGCTGGACCTCGACGCCGCGGACACCGCCGACCGGCTGGCCCGCCACCCGGCCCACGACCGGGCCGCCGTCGCCGAGCCCCGGAACCCGGCCTACGTCATCTACACCTCCGGCTCCACCGGCCGTCCCAAGGGCGTCGTGGTGCCGCACCGCAACGTGGTGCGCCTGTTCGGCGCCACCGACCACTGGTTCGGCTTCGGGCCCGACGACGTGTGGACGCTGTTCCACTCCTACGCCTTCGACTTCTCCGTCTGGGAGCTGTGGGGCGCCCTGCTGCACGGCGGCCGGCTGGTCGTGGTGCCGTTCGCGGTCAGCCGCTCCCCCGAGGACTTCGTCGCGCTCCTGGAGCGCGAGCGGGTCACGGTCCTGAACCAGACGCCGTCCGCGTTCTACCAGCTGGTCCAGGCCGAGCGCCGCCGCCCCGAGCCGGCGTCGCTGGCCCTGCGGGCCGTGGTGTTCGGCGGCGAGGCGCTGGAGCTGAGCCGGCTCCAGGAGTGGTACGACCGCCACCCGGACACCGCGCCGCTGCTGATCAACATGTACGGCATCACCGAGACCACCGTGCACGTCAGCTACGTGGCGCTGGACCGCGCGACCGCCGCCGCCGGGCGCGGCAGCGTCATCGGCCGGGGCATCCCGGACCTGCGGGTGTACGTGCTCGACAGCGCGCTGCGCCCCGCCCCGACCGGCACCGCCGGGGAACTGTACATCGCCGGCGAGGGCCTGGCCCGCGGCTACCTGGGCCGCCCCGCGCTGAGCGCCGAGCGCTTCGTCGCCGACCCCTTCGGCGACCCCGGTACCCGGATGTACCGCTCGGGCGACGTGGCCCGCTGGGCCGCCGACGGGCAGCTGGAGTACCTCGGCCGCGCGGACCAGCAGGTCAAGATCCGTGGCTTCCGGATCGAACTGGGCGAGGCCGAGGCCGCCGTCCTGTCCCACCCGCTGGTCGCCGAGGCCGCCGTGGTGGTCCGCGAGGACCGGCCCGGCGACAAGCGCCTGGTCGCCTACCTGGTGCCCGAGCCCGGGCAGCGGCCGAGCACCGCCGACCTGCGCGACCACGCGGCCGCCGGCCTGCCCTCGTACATGGTCCCGGCCGCCTTCGTGCAGCTCGACGCCCTGCCGCTGACCTCCAACGGCAAGCTCGACCGCAAGGCGCTGCCCGCGCCCGAGATCACCGTCACGGCGTCCGCCCGGGAGCCGCGCACCGAGCGCGAGCGGGTGCTGTGCGAGCTGGTCGCCGACGCCCTCGGCCTGCCCGGAGTGGGCCCGGACGACAACTTCTTCGACCTCGGCGGCGACAGCATCATCGCCATCCGGCTGGTCAGCACCGCCCGCGAGCGGGGGCTGGTGCTGCGGACCCGGGACGTGTTCGCGGGCAAGACCCCGGCCGCGCTCGCCGAGGCCGCCGAGGAGGGCATCGAAACCCCCTTCGACGCCGGTTCGGACGACGGGACCGGCGAGGTCCCGCTGACCCCGATCGTGCACTGGCTGCGCGAGCGCGGCGGACCGATCGACGGCTACCACCAGTCCATGCTGGTCACCGCACCCGCCGAGCCCGGCCGCGAGCGGCTGGCGGCGGCACTGCAGACCGTCCTGGACGCCCACGACGCGCTGCGGCTGCGCCTGTCCCGCACCGCCGGGGACACCGAGTGGACGCTCACCGCCGGCCCGCGCGGCAGCGTCGCGGCCGCCGAACTGCTGCGGCACGTCGACGCGACGGGCACCGACACCGCCGGCCTCGCGGCGCTCATCGAACGCGAGCACGCGGCCGCCGTCGCCCGACTGGCCCCGACCGAGGGCGTGATGCTGCAGGCCGTCTGGTTCGACGCCGGGCCCGGCCGGACCGGCCGGCTGCTGATCGTCGCCCATCACCTCGTCGTCGACGGCGTCTCCTGGCGGATCCTGCTGCCCGACCTGCGGCAGGCCTGGGAGGGCGCCACCGCCGGCACCCCCGCGCCGCTTCGCGCCACGACCTCGCTGCGCAGCTGGGCCCGACGCCTCAGCGAGCTCGCCCAGGAGCCCGCGCAGACCGCCGAACTCTCCCGCTGGACAGACCAGTTGGCGGCCCCCGACCCGCTGCTCACCGACCGGCCGCTGGACCGGGCGCGGGACACCGGGGCCACCACCCGTACCCTCACCCTCACTCTGCCCGCCGCCGTCACCGAGGCGCTGCTGACCCGCGTTCCCCCGGCCTACCACGCCGGGATCAACGACGTGCTGCTCACCGGACTGGCCCTGGCCGTCGCCCGGTGGCGCGAGAGCCGCACCGGCAGCCGGGACACCGCCGTCCTGGTGGACCTGGAGAGCCACGGCCGCGAGGACCTCTTCGACGGCGTCGACCTGTCCCGTACGGTCGGCTGGTTCACCAGCATCTTCCCAGTGCGCCTGGACCCGGCCACCACGGACCCGGGCACGGCCCTCAAGCGGGTCAAGGAGCAGCTGCGGGCCCTGCCGCTGGGCGGCCTCGGCCACGGGCTGCTGCGCCACCTCAACCCGGAGACCGCCGGGGCCCTGGCCGGCCTGGCCACCCCGCAGATCGGCTTCAACTACCTCGGCCGCTTCGCCGGTTCCGCGGCCGGCGAGGACACCGCCTGGGCGCCCGCCCCCGAGGGCGGTCTGCGCGGCGCCGCCGACCCGGCGATGCCGGTGGCCCACGCCATCGAGGTCAACGCGCTCGCCGAGGACCGTGCCGAGGGACCGCGGCTGGTCGCCCACTGGTCCTGGCCGGACGCGGTGCTCCCCGAGCGGGAGCTGCGCGCCCTCGCCGAGGGCTGGTTCGAGGCGCTGACCGCGCTCGCCGCGCACGCCGACCGCCCGGGCAGCGGCGGCCGCACCCCCTCGGACCTGCCGCTGGTCCCGCTCGGCCAAGCCGACATCGACGAACTGGAGGGGGCCTTCCCGCAGTTGGCCGACGTGCTGCCGCTCGCGCCGCTGCAGGAGGGGCTGCTGTTCCACACCCTGTACGACGACCAGGCGCCGGACGTGTACTGCGTCCAGTTCCTGTTCGAGCTGGCCGGCGCCGTCGACACCGCCGCGCTGCGAGCCGCCACCGACGCCCTGCTGCGCCGTCATCCCAACCTGGGCGCCGGATTCCGCCTCACCGGGGCGAACACACCGGTCCAGATCTACCCGGGCGCCACCGAGGTGCCCTGGGAGTTGCTCGACCTGACCGCGCTGCACGGCGAGCGGCAGGACGCGGAGCTCACCCGGATCCTCGACGAGGACCGCGCCCGCCGCTTCGACCCCGCCCACCCGCCGCTGCTGCGGTTCACCCTGGTGCGGCTGGCCGCCGAGCGCAGCCTGCTGCTCTTCACCAGCCACCACGTGCTGATGGACGGCTGGTCGATGGCCGCGCTGGTGCGCGAACTCCTGTCCCTGTACGACACCCGGGGCGACGCCGCGGCACTGCCGCGCGTCACCCCGTACCGCGACTACCTGGCCTGGCTGGCCCAGCAGGACGAGCCGCCCGCGCGGCAGGCCTGGGCGGCCGCGCTGGACGGCGTGACCGAGCCGACCCTGCTGGCCGGCGCGGCCGCCGCCGGCGTCGCCGCGCCCGAGCAGCTGATGGTCGAGCTGCCCGAGGAGTTCACCGCGGAGCTGACCGCCCGCGCCCGCTCCTGCGGCCTGACCCTCAGCACCGTCCTCCAGGGCTCGTGGGCGCTTCTGCTCGCCCGGCTGACCGGCCGCGACGACGTGGTGTTCGGCACGACCGTCTCCGGGCGGCCACCGCAGATGACCGGGATCGAGCACACCCTCGGCCTGTTCATCAACACCCTGCCGGTGCGGCTGCGGCTGGCCCCGGGCGAGACCCTGCTGGAGACGCTCACCCGGTTCCAGGACGAGCAGTCGCAGCTGATGGACCACCACCACCTCGGGCTCGCGGAGATCCAGCGGCTCACCGGACTCGGTGAACTCTTCGACACCCTGGCGGTGTTCGAGAACTACCCGCTCGGCTTCGCGGACCTCACCTCGCCGTCCGGCAGCCTGCGCGTCACCGACGTGGACGGCCGCGACGCCGCCCACTACCCGCTCACGCTCACCGCGATCCCCGGCACCCGGATGCGGCTGCGCCTGCAGTACCGCCCTGACGTGTTCGGCCGCGCGGAGGTCGAGCGGATCGCCGACCGGCTGCGGCAGCTGCTGGCCACCGTGGTCGCTGCCCCGGAGCAGCGGGTCGCCCGCACCGACGCACTGGCGCCGGAGGAGCGGCACCGGCTGCTCGTCGAGTGGAACGCCACCGAGCGGCCGGTCGAACCCGCCACCCTGGCGCAGCTGGTCGAGGCCCAGGTGGCCCGCACGCCCGACGCCGTCGCGGTCGACTTCGAGGGCGGCACCCACACCTACGCGGAGCTGAACCGGAGGGCCAACCGCCTCGCCCGGCTGCTGGCCGCCCGGGGCCTGGGGCCGGAGCGCACCGCCGCACTGCTGCTGCCGCGCTCGGCCGACCTGGTGGTGGCCGAGCTCGCCGTCCTCAAGACCGGCGCCGCGTACCTGCCGGTCGACCCGCAGCACCCGCTGGACCGGATCGTCTTCATGCTGGAGGACGCCCGCCCGGCCGTCGTGCTGACCGCCGGCGACCTCGGCGCGCTGTCCCCGGAGGGCACCGGCACGGCCGACCGCTCCGAGACGCTGTGGCTGGCGCTCGACGACGCCACGACCCTGGCCGAGCTGGAGCGGCAGGGCGACGGCGACCTGACGGACGCCGACCGCACCGCGCCCGTGTCCGTCCTCAACACCGCGTACGTCATCTACACCTCCGGGTCCACCGGGCGCCCCAAGGGCGTCGCCGTCACGCACAGCGGTCTCGCGAGCTTCTCCGCCGCCGAGGCCAGGCGCTTCGACGTCACTCCGGACAGCCGGGTGCTGATGTTCGCCTCGCCGAGCTTCGACGCGTCGGTGCTGGAGCTGTGCATGGCCCTGCCCGCGGGCGCCGCCCTGGTGGTGCCCCCGGCCGGGCCGCTGGCCGGGGAACTCCTCGGCGAGGTGCTCGCCGGGCGGCGGATCAGCCACACGCTGATCCCGCCCGCGGCCCTGGCCGGGCTGCCCGCCGCCGGGTTCCCGGAGCTGCGCACCCTGGTCGTCGGCGGTGACGCCTGCTCGCCGGAACTGGTCGCGGCCTGGGCGCCGGGCCGCCGGATGATCAACGCGTACGGGCCCACCGAGGTCACCGTCGCCGCGACCATGAGCGCCCCGCTCACCCCGGACGGCACCGCGCCCTCGATCGGGGGCCCGATCGACAACACCCGGGTCTACGTGCTCGGGCCGGACCTCGCCCCGGTGCCGGTCGGCGTCGCGGGCGAGCTGTACGTCACCGGCGCCGGCCTGGCCCGCGGCTACCTGGGCCGCGCCGGGCTGACCGCCGAGCGCTTCGTCGCCGACCCGTTCGGCGCCCCCGGCACCCGGATGTACCGCACCGGCGACCTGGTGCGCCGGCGTCCGGACGGTGACCTGGACTTCCTGGGCCGCACCGACGAGCAGGTGAAGGTCCGCGGTTTCCGGATCGAGCCGGGCGAGATCGAGACGGTCCTCGCCGCCCACCCCGCCGTGGCCCGGGTCGCCGTCGTGGTCCGCGAGGACGCCCCCGGCGTCAAGCGGCTAGTGGCCTACGCGGTGCCCGCGGACGGCGCCGGGCTCACCGGGGCCGAGCTGCGCGTCCACGCGGCGGCCGCACTGCCGGAGTACATGGTGCCCTCGGCCTGCGTGGTCCTGGCCGCGCTGCCCCTCACCCCGCACGGGAAGCTGGACCGCAAGGCGCTGCCGGCCCCCGCGTACGAGGCGGCCGGCGACGGCCGGGCACCGGGCAACCCCACCGAAGAGCTGATGTGCCGTCTGTTCGCCGAGGCCCTCGGGCTCGACCGGGTCGGCACCGGCGACAGCTTCTTCGACCTGGGCGGGGACAGCATCGTCTCCATCCAGCTCGTCACCCGGGCCCGCCGCGCGGGCCTGGTGTTCACCCCGCGCGACGTGTTCGCGCACAAGACTGTGGAGGCACTGGCCGCCGTGGCCCAGACCATCGACGAGGACGCTCCCGACACCCCGGCGGACGACGGCATCGGCGCCGTGTCGCTGACCCCGATCGTCCACTGGCTGCGCGAACGCGCCGCCCCCATCGACGCGTTCAGCCAGTCCATGCTGCTGCGGGTGCCCGCCGCGCTCGACCTCGCGCAGCTGCGGACCGCGCTCCAGGCCGTGATCGACCACCACGACGCGCTGCGCCTGCGGCTGACCCGTACCGGCGGCATCATCTGGGGCCTGGAGACCACCGCCCGCGGCTCCGTCCCGGCGGCCGAGGTGCTGCGCCACGTCCCGGCCCACGACCTGGACGAGCAGGCGCTGGACACCCTGATCGCCACGGAGGAGGAGGCCGCCCGCACCCGGCTGGCCCCCGAGGCCGGCACCATGCTGCAGGCCGTCTGGTTCGACGCGGGAGCGGACCGCCCCGGCCGGCTGCTGCTCGTCGCCCACCACCTCGTGGTCGACGGCGTCTCCTGGCGGATCCTGCTGCCCGACCTCGCCGAGGCGTGGCAGGACGCCGCGCAGGGGCGCGCCCCGCGCCTGCAGCCGGTGGGCACCTCGCTGCGCCGCTGGTCCGAGCAGCTGACCGCGCTCGCCCAGGACCCCGCCCGGCTGAACGAACTGCAGTTCTGGGCCGAAGCGGTGGGCGCCGGCGACCCGGCCCTGGCCGACCGCCCGCTCGACCGCACCAAGGACGTGGCGGCCCACGCCCGTTCGATCAGCCTCACGCTGCCCGCGGAGCTCACCGCCCCGCTGCTCACCACCGTGCCCGGCGCGTTCAACGGCCGGATCAACGACGTGCTGCTGACCGCGCTCGCCCTCGCCGCCGAGCAGTGGCGCGTCCGCCGCGGCCGCGACGGCGACGGCACCCTGCTGGTCGACCTGGAGGGGCACGGCCGCGAGGAGATCGTGCCGGGCGCCGACCTCTCCCGCACCATCGGCTGGTTCACCAGCCTCTACCCCGTCCGGATCGCCCCCGGCCCGGTCGAGTGGGCCGAGGCGCTGGCCGGCGGCGACGCCCTCGGCGCGGCCGTCATGCGGGTCAAGGAGCAGCTGCTCGCCGTCCCCGACAACGGCATCGGCTTCGGCCTGCTGCGCCACCTCAACCCGCAGACCGGCCCGATGCTGGCCACCCTGCCCGCGGCGCAGATCGGCTTCAACTACCTCGGCCGCTTCGCCGCGCAGAGCCCGCTGGGCGTGCCCGGCTGGGAGACCACCTCGGGCGACGCGCTGGGCGGCTCCGGGGATCCGGCGATGCCGTTCTCGCACCCGCTGGAGCTGGTCGCGCTCACCGAGGACCGGCACGACGGCCCGCACCTGACCGCGACCTGGACCTGGCCCGACGGCCTGTTCGGCGAGGAGGACGTGCGCGAGCTCGCCGAGGCGTGGTTCGCCGTCCTCACCGCCCTGGTGGGCCGCACCGGGCGGACCGACCGGGCCGCGCTGACCCCCTCCGACCTGCCGCTGGTGCGGATCCGCCAGGCCGAGCTCGACCGGCTCCAGGCCGGCGGCGAGCTGGCCGACGTCCTGCCGCTGGCCCCGCTGCAGGAGGGCCTGCTCTTCCACTCGCTGTACGACGACAGCGGCCCGGACGTCTACAACGTGCAGCTGCTCTTCGACCTCGAGGGGGAGCTGGACGCCGAGGCCCTGCGCGCCTCCGCCCGCGCCCTGCTGGCCAGGCACGCCTCGCTGCGCGCCGGATTCGTCCAGGAGGGCCTGGAGCAGCCGGTGCAGGTCGTGCTGCGCGAGGTGCCGCTGGAGTGGCACGACCACGACCTGACCGCGCTGCCGCGGGAGCGGCACGCGCGGGAGGTCGAGCGACTGGTGGCCGAGGACCGGGAGCGCCGCTTCGACCTGGCCCGCCCGCCGCTGGTCCGCTTCACCCTGATCCGCACCGGCGAGCGCAGCCACCGGCTCGTGCTGACCAACCACCACATCCTGCTGGACGGCTGGTCCGTCCCGCTGCTGGTGCAGGAGCTGTTCGCGCTGTACGCGCGGCGCGGCGACGGCTCCGGCCTGCCGCCGGTACCGCCGTACCGCGACTACCTGGAGTGGCTGTCCGGGCAGGACCGCGGCGAGGCCGAGCGCGCCTGGACGGTGGCCTTGGAGGACGTCACGGAGCCGACCCGGATCGCCCCGTACGTGCCTGGGCGGACGGCGGTGCTGCCCGAGCGGGTGACCGTCGACCTGACCGAGGAGCTGACGGCGGCGCTGGGCGCGCTGGCCCGACGCCTGGGCGTCACCGTGAACACCGTCCTGCAGGGCGCCTGGGCGCTGCTGCTGGGCCGTCTGACCGGGCGCGACGACGTGGTGTTCGGCACCACCGCGGCCGGTCGGCCGCCGGAGCTGGCGGACGTGGAGCGGATGGTGGGGCTGTTCATCAACACCCTGCCCGTCCGAGTCGCCGTCGACCCCGCCGAGCCGCTCCAGGACCTGCTGGTGCGCCTGCAGGGCGACCAGGCGGACCTGCTCGGACACCAGCACCTGTCGCTCACCGACATCCAGCGGCTCACCGGCGGCGGTGAACTCTTCGACACCCTGGTGGTGTTCGAGAACTACCCGCTGGACCCGAGCGTGCTCGACCTGCCGGGCACCGGGCTGACGGTGGTCGGTGCGGAGGGCCGCGACGCCACCCACTACGCGCTCTCGCTGATCGCCGTCCCCGGCGCGCGACTCAACCTGCGCTTCAACTACCGCCCCGACGTACTCACTCCGGCGCGCACCGAGGAACTGGCCGAGCGCCTGGTACGGCTGCTGGAGACCGCCGTCGCCACCCCGGAGCTGCCGGTCGGCCGTCTGGAGACGGTCGCCCCGGACGAGCTGGACCGCCTGCTGGTCGAGTGGGGCGGCGCGGACCGGAAGGCCGTCGCCGCGCCGCGGGCCACCCTCGCCGAGCTGTTCGAGGCGGCCGTCGGCCGCGACGGCGACCGGGTCGCGGTGGTCTGCGACGAGCAGCGGCTGACGTACGCGGAGCTGAACGCCCGGGCCAACCGGCTGGCCCGGCTGCTCGCCGCGCACGGTGCCGGCCCGGAGCGCTTCGTGGCCGTGGCCCTGCCGCGCGGCGTGGACCTGGTGGTCGCGCTGCTCGCCGTGGTGAAGGCCGGCGCGGCCTACGTGCCGGTGGACCCGGACTATCCGGCGGACCGGGTGGCCTTCATGGTCGCCGACTCCCGGCCCACGCTGGTGCTCTCCGCCACCGGCGTCGCCACCGACCTCGCCGAGGGCGTGGCCCGGATCGACGTCGACGCCGCCGACACGGCCGCCGCCCTGGACGGGCTCTCGCCCGAGGACCTGCGGGACGGCGAGCGCACGGCGGTGCTGTCCGCGGCGAACGCCGCCTACGTGATCTACACCTCCGGGTCGACCGGCCGTCCCAAGGGCGTCGTGGTGCCGCACGGCAACGTGACCGGGCTGTTCGGCGCCACCGACCACTGGTTCCACTTCGGCGCCGACGACGTCTGGACGCTCTTCCACTCCTACGCCTTCGACTTCTCCGTCTGGGAGCTGTGGGGCGCCCTGCTGCACGGCGGCCGCCTGGTCGTCGTCCCGCACACCGTCTCCCGCTCGCCCGAGGAGTTCCTGCGGCTGCTGGTGCGCGAGCGTGTCACCGTGCTCAACCAGACCCCGTCCGCCTTCTACCAGTTGGCGCAGGCCGACGAGGAAGCCCCGGAGACCGGCCGGCAACTGACCCTGCGCCACGTCGTCTTCGGCGGCGAGGCGCTGGACTCCCGCCGCCTGGCCGGCTGGTACGAGCGGCACGCGGACGACGCGCCCCGGCTGGTCAACATGTACGGGATCACCGAGACCACCGTGCACGTGACCCACACGGAACTCACCGAGGCGGGCGCCGCCGGCGCCGCCCCGGGCGGCATCGGCAGCGCCATCCCGGACCTGGCGCTGTACGTGCTGGACTCCGCGCTGCGCCCGGCCCTGCCCGGGGTGCCCGCCGAGCTGTACGTGGCGGGCCGCGGCCTGGCCCGCGGCTACCTGGGCCGCCCCGGCCTGAGCGCCGAGCGCTTCGTCGCCGACCCGTTCGGTGCCCCCGGCACCCGGATGTACCGCACCGGGGACGTGGTGCGCTGGAGCGGGGACGGCCGGCTGGAGTACGTCGGCCGTGCCGACGACCAGGTCAAGATCCGCGGCTTCCGGATCGAACTCGGCGAGGTCGAAGCCGCCGTCGCCGCCGCTCCCGGCGTGGGCCAGGCCGCCGTCCTCGTCCGCGAGGACGTTCCCGGGGACAAGCGCCTGGTGGCGTACGTGGTGCCGACCGCGGGCCGCACACCCGACCAGGCCGGTCTGCGCGCCGCCGTCGCCGACGCGCTGCCCGACTACATGGTGCCCTCGGCCTTCGTCGTCCTGGAGACCCTGCCGCTCACCTCGAACGGCAAGCTGGACCGCCGGGCCCTGCCCGCGCCTCAGCTCTCCCACGGCGCCGCCGGCCGCCCGGCCCGCACGCCCGAGGAGGAGATCCTCTGCCGGCTCTTCGCCGAGGTGCTGGGCCGGTCCGAGGTCGGGATCGACGAGAGCTTCTTCGACCTGGGCGGCCACTCGCTGCTGGCGACCAAGCTGATCAGCCGGGTCCGCACGGCCTTCGACGCCGAGGTGCCGATCCGGGTGCTGTTCGAGGCGCCCACCGTGGCGGCACTGGCCGAGCAGCTCGGCGTCGCCCACCGGGCCCGCACGGCGCTGCGCCCGATGCCGCGCCCCTACGACGTCCCGCTCTCCTTCGCCCAGCGCCGGCTCTGGTTCATCAACCGCTTCGACGGGCAGAGCTCGACCTACCTGATGCCGTACGCGATGCGGCTGACCGGCGCACTCGACCGGGTGGCCCTGCAGGGCGCGCTGGACGACCTGGTCGAGCGGCACGAGAGCCTGCGCACCGTGTTCCCGGAGGTCGCCGGGGTGCCGCGCCAGCGCGTCCTGTCGCTCCAGGAGGGCAGGGCCGAGCTGCAGGTACGGGAGCTGACCGAGGAACAGCTGCAGGAGGCGGTGACCGCCGCCTCGACCCGCGGTTTCGACCTGGAGGCCGAGACCCCGCTGCGGGCCCACCTGTTCGTGCTGGGCCCCGACCGGGCGGTGCTGCTGCTCGTCCTGCACCACATCGTCGCCGACGGCTGGTCGCTGGTCCCGCTCGCGAACGACCTCACCGCCGCCTACGCCGCCCGTCGCGCGGGCGACGCCCCCGGCTGGGCCCCGCTGCCGGTGCAGTACGCCGACTACACGCTGTGGCAGCACGAGCTGCTCGGCTCCGAGGCCGATCCGGACAGCCAGATCTCCAACCAACTCGCCTACTGGACCGACCAGTTGACGGGGATCCCGGACGAGCTGGAGCTGCCCGCCGACCGCCCGCGGCCGGCCGCGCCGAGCTACCGCGGCGGCGGTGTGCTGCTCTCCGTCAAGCCGGAGACCCACCGGGCGCTGACCGCGCTGGCCCGGGAGCGCGGCGCCACCCTGTACATGGTGCTGCAGTCGGGCATCGCGGCGCTGCTGACCCGGATGGGCGCCGGCACCGACATCCCGATCGGCAGCGCCATCGCGGGCCGCACCGACGAGGCGCTGGACGAGCTGGTCGGCTTCTTCGTCAACACGCTGGTGCTGCGCACCGACACCTCCGGCGACCCGAGCTTCCGCGAGCTGCTGGAGCGTGTCCGGGTCACCGACCTGGCGGCCTACGCCCACCAGGACATGCCGTTCGAGCGGCTGGTGGAGATCCTGAACCCGGCCCGGTCCACGGCCCGGCACCCGCTCTTCCAGGTCGCGCTCGGCCTGGAGAACAACGACAAGGCCGACTGGCGGCTGGACGGCCTGGAGTGCGTCCCGCAGCCGATCGGCATGCAGGTGGCCCGCTTCGACCTGCTGTTCAGCTTCCGCGAGGCGCTGTCGGCGGACGGCACCGGCGAGGGGCTGGACGGCTACATCGAGTTCAGCACCGACCTGTTCGACGAGGCGACCGTGCAGCGGCTGGCCGAGTGGTTCGTCCGACTGCTCGACGGCGCGGCGGCCCGGCCCGACCTGCCGATCGGCCGGATCGCCCTGCTGGGCCGTGCGGAACGCGACGCGACGCTGCGGGAGTGGAACGACACCGCCGCCGACCTCCCGGTCGGCACGCTGCCCGAGCTGTTCGAGGCCCGGGTGGCGCTCGCCCCCGAGGCCACGGCGCTGGTCTACGAGGGCGAGCGGCTGACGTACGCGCAGCTGAACGCCCGGGCCAACCGGCTCGCCCGGCACCTGGCCGCCCGGGGCATCGGCGCCGAGGACCTGGTCGCGCTGGCGCTGCCCCGCTCGGTCGACCTGGTGGTCGCCCTCCTCGCGGTGTCCAAGACCGGGGCCGCCTACCTCCCGGTGGACCCGAGCTACCCGCA
This sequence comes from Streptomyces rubellomurinus, assembly GCF_000961885.1. Taxonomy (GTDB): domain Bacteria; phylum Actinomycetota; class Actinomycetes; order Streptomycetales; family Streptomycetaceae; genus Kitasatospora; species Kitasatospora rubellomurina. Next base: position 34,816 of record NZ_JZKH01000022.1, on the reverse strand, counting down.
GGACCGGATCGGCTACATGCTGACCGACGCCCGGCCCGCACGGCTGGTCACCCGGTCGGCGACCGCCGCCGAGCTGCCCGAGGACGCCCGGGGCATCGCCCGCACTCTGCTCGACGACCCGGACACCGAAGCCGCGGTGGCCGCGCTCAGCCCGGCGGACCTGACCGACGCCGACCGGCGCGACGGGCCGCTCCGGCTGGGCAACGCGGCCTACGTCATCTACACGTCGGGGTCGACCGGGCGCCCCAAGGGCGTCGTGGTCTCGCACCGGGGCGTGTCGAACCTTGCGAGCGCGAAGCGCGAGCGGTTCGCCGTGACGCCGGACAGCCGGATGCTGCAGTTCGCCTCGCCGAGCTTCGACGCCGCGTTCTGCGAGCTGAGCGTCACGCTGCTGACCGGCGCCACCCTGGTGCTGGCGCCCGCCGAGCGGCTGGTGCCCGGCGTGGCCCTGGCCGAGCTGGTCGCCGAGACCGGCGCCACCCACGCCATCCTGCCGCCGGTGGCCCTGAAGGTCATGCCGGCCGACAGCCTGGGCTCGCTCACCACCGTGGCGGTGGCCGGCGAGGCGTGCTCCCCGGAGCTCGTCGAGACCTGGTCCGCGGGCCGCCGCATGATCAACGCGTACGGCCCGACCGAGATGACGGTGTGCACCACCATGAGCCGGCCGCTGGCCGGCGCGCAGACGCCGCCGATCGGCGCGCCGCTGCCCAACACGCGGGTCTACGTGCTGGACACGAACCTCCAGCCGGTGCCGGTCGGCATGGTCGGCGAGCTCTACTCCACCGGCGTGCAGCTGGCCCGCGGCTACCTCAACCGGCCCGACGTGACCGCCGAGCGGTTCGTCGCCGACCCGTTCGGCGCCCCGGGCGAGCGGATGTACCGCACCGGCGACCTGGTGCGCTGGCGGGCGGACGGCGAGCTGGAGTTCGTCGGCCGCGTCGACGAGCAGGTCAAGCTGCGCGGCTTCCGGATCGAGCCGGGCGAGATCGAGTCGCTGCTGCTGCGCCACCCGGCGGTCGGCCAGGCCGCCGTCGTGGTCCGCGAGGACCGCCCGGGCGAGCGCCAGCTGGTGGGCTACGTCGTGCCGATGGAGGAGGACGCCGCCGCCGAACGCGACGAGGAGCACGAGGGCGAGCAGATCGACGAGTGGCAGGTGGTCTTCGACGACGGCTACAGCCAGTCCGTCGACACCGCCTTCGGCGAGAACTTCACCGGCTGGGGCAGCAGTTACGACGGGCAGCCGATCCCGCTGCCGCAGATGCGCGAGTGGCGGGCCGCCACCGTCGAGCGGATCATGGCGCTGCGTCCGGAGCGGGTCCTCGAACTCGGCGTCGGCAGCGGCCTGATCCTCTCCCAGGTGGCGCCGCACGTCGAGGCGTACTGGGGCACCGACTTCTCCGACGCGGCGATCGAGACGCTGCGCGGCGAAGTGGCCGGGATCGACGCCCTCGCCGGCCGGGTGGAGCTGCGCACCCAGCCCGCCGACGACCTGAGCGGGCTGCCCACCGGGTTCTTCGACACGGTGGTGGTCAACTCGGTGGCGCAGTACTTCCCCAACGCCGACTACCTGGAGCAGGTGATCCGGCAGGCGCTCGACCTGGTCGTGCCGGGCGGGGCGGTGTTCCTCGGCGACATCCGCAACCTGCGGCTCCAGCGCTGCTTCCAGACCGGCATCAAGCTGCACGGCCCGGAGGCCACGCAGTCGACGGCCGGGCTGCGCCGGGCGGTTGAGCAGGGCGTGCTGATGGAGAAGGAGCTGATGGTCGACCCGGAGTACTTCCCCGCGCTGCGGGCCTCCCGGGGCGGCATCGGCGACATCGACATCCGGATCAAGCGCGGCCAGTACCACAACGAGCTGACCCGCCACCGCTACGACGTCGTGCTGCGCAAGGACGGCGCGGCGCCGGCCGCCGAGGCGACCGTCCACTGGCGCTGGGGCGTCGAGGTGCTGGACGTCGAGCAGCTCACCAAGCGGCTGGCGAACGAGCGGCCCGCGCTGCTCCGGGTGACCGGGGCGCCGAACGGCCGGCTGGCCCGGGAGATCGGCGCGATGCGCGCCCTGGAGTCGGGCAGCCCGCTCGACGAGGTGGTCGCGCTCCACGCCGGGGGGCAACCGCTGCCGTCCGACATCGACCCGGAGCAGTTCCACCAACTCGCCGAGGACAACGGCTACTTCGCGGCCATCACCTGGTCCAGCGGGGCCGCCGACACCGTCGACGTGGTGTTCTCGCTGAGCCCGGACCTGCCCGGGGACGCGCTCTACCGGCCGGCCGGCGCGGCCACCGACCCGAGCGCCTGGGTGAACAACCCGATCGCCCGGCGGGACGTCGGCGCGCTCGCGATCTCGCTGCGCGACTACCTGCGGGGGCAGCTGCCCGACTACATGGTGCCCAGCGCCCTGGTGCCGCTGGAGGCCCTGCCGGTCACGCCCAACGGCAAGCTGGACCGCCGGGCCCTGCCGGCTCCGGACTACCTCGGGGTGTCCTCCGGCCGGGCTCCGAGCACGCCGAACGAGGAGGTCCTGGCGGACCTGTTCGCCACGGTGCTGGGGCTGCCGAAGGTGGGCGTCGACGACAGCTTCTTCGAGCTCGGCGGCGACAGCATCATCTCCATCCAGCTGGTCAGCCGGGCCCGCGCGGCGGGCCTGCTGATCACCGCCCAGGACGTCTTCACCCAGCGCAGCGTCGCGGGCCTGGCCCGGGTGGCGACCGAGGCGCCGGCGGACGGCGCGGACGACGTCGACCCGAGCGGCGCGGGCGAGGACGAGGACGGGATCGACCTGTCGCTGGTGGAGCTGTCCGAGGACGACCTGAGCCTGCTCGAGGAGTTCTGACAGCCCCCGCTCCCGGGCCGGCCGGCCGCCCACCGCCCGGCCGGCCCGGGAGCGGAACCCGCCCTGGCAGTTTCCTGCAGACGCGGTCGACAGTACGAAGGGCCCGACGCGATCATGTGCCGGGCCGTGTAATCGATGGTGGAGGGACAGGATGGAATACGCCATCCAGGTCGAGGACCTGACGAAGCGTTTTTCCGACACGCAAGCACTGGCCGGGGTGGATTTCACCGTCCGTCCCGGCACCGTGCTCGGTCTGCTCGGTCCGAACGGCTCGGGGAAGACCACGACGGTCCGCATCCTCGCGACCCTGCTGAAGGCCGATTCCGGCCGGGCACGGATCTGCGGGTACGACGTCGCCACGGAGGCCCACGAGGTCCGCAGCCTGCTCGGCGTCACCGGCCAGTACGCGGCGGTCGACGAGAAGCTGACCGGAATGCACAACCTCGTCCTGGTCGGGCGGCTGCTCGGCCTCTCCAAGTCGGCCGCCCGCCGCCGCTCCGACGAGCTCCTGGAGCGCTTCGGCCTCACCGACTCCGCGGGCAAGCTCGCCGGCAGCTACTCCGGCGGCATGCGCCGGCGGCTCGACCTGGCGGCGAGCCTGGTCGGGCAGCCCTCGGTGCTCTGCCTCGACGAGCCCACCACCGGCCTCGACCCGCGCAGCCGCAGCGCCGTCTGGGAGACGGTGCGTGGACTCGTCGCCGACGGTCTGACCGTGCTGCTGACCACCCAGTACCTGGAGGAGGCCGACCAGTTGGCCGACGACCTGGTCGTCATCGACCACGGCAAGGTGATCGCGCAGGGCACCGCCGACCAGCTCAAGGCGAAGGTCGGCGGCCAGACGGTGGAGGTCCGCCCGGCCGACCCCCAGCTCCTGGACGACACCCTGCGCCTCGTCACCGAGGTGATCGGCAACGGGGCCCCGAGCGTCGAGGGCGGGCTGATCACCGCGGCCACCCAGGACCCCTCCGTGCTTCCCGCACTGGTCAGGCGACTGGACGACGCCGGCATAGCGGTGACCGGGCTGGCCCTGCGACAGGCGAGCCTGGACGAGGTGTTCCTGACCCTCACCGGTGGATCCGACGAAGAGAAGAGGACCGTGGCATGACGACCGCGATGGGGACGGCACCGCTGGACCGGCCGCCGGTGCGCTCCCGGGTTTCCCCGGTCACCGCGTTCCGGCAGGGGCTGATCCTCGCCTGGCGCAACCTGGTCAAGCTGAAGATCTCACCCGCGCAGATCTTCGTTGCCGCGATCCAGCCGATGGTGCTGACGCTCCTGTTCGTGTTCATGTTCGGCGGCGCCATCCAGGGCAACCGGCACGACTACCTGCAGTTCGTCCTGCCCGGCATCATCGTCCAGTCGATGACGCTGCTGACCGCCAGCGTCGGCACGGGCCTGGCCACCGACCTCAACACCGGCATCTTCGACCGGTTCCGGAGCATGCCGATCGGCCGCTCCGCACCGCTGGTCGGCGCGATCCTGGGCGACCTGGTCCGCCACGTGATCTCGTTCGTCCTGGTGCTCGGCTTCGGCATGGCGCTGGGCTTCCGGATCACCACCGACCCGCTGTCCACGCTCGCCGCGCTCGCCCTGATCATGGTCTTCAGCTTCGCCATGTGCTGGGTGTCCGTCGTGCTCGGCCTGCTGCTCAAGACGCCGGAGGCGATGAGCTCGATCGGCATCTTCGCGCTGCTCCCGCTGACGTTCGGGAACAACACCCTCGTGGCGACCGACACGCTGCCGGGCTGGCTGCAGGCCTGGGTGAAGATCAACCCGGTCACCCACACCACCGACGCCGTGCGCGCCCTGCTCGCCCCCAAGGGCGCCGAGTCCGCCGCGTCCCCGGCGATCTACACGCTGCTCGCCTCGGCGGCCATCCTGGTGGTCGTCGTCCCGATCGCGCTCCGGCTCTTCCTGCGACGGAAGTGATGGCGGCCACCTGGGCCTTCGGGCTTCCCTCCTCCCCCGCGAGGGGGAGGCGCACACCATGCCGAGGGTGGACGTTCCGGGCCCAACCGCCTGGCCAGAATGGCATCATGAGCCGAAGCACCGAACCGAGCCCGTGGTACGTCGCCGCGTCACCCGCCATCAGCCGGGTGGCACTGGCGGGGATCGCCGGGAGCCTCCCCTATCTCGCGATGAAGCTCTACTGGACCTGGGGCGGCACGGTCGGAAGCCCGGGGAACCTCGCCGACCAGTTCCGCAAGAACGGCGCCCCCGAGTTCCTGGTCTGGCTGGAACGGCACGGCATCGACTTCACCGCGGTCGGCACGGTCCTCGGCATCACGCTGCTCGGCGCCCTGACCCGGCCCTGGGGCCAGACCTTCCCGCGCTGGGTGCCCCTCCTGCACGGCAAGCGCGTCCCCCGGTGGATCCCGCTGACCCCGGGCTGGGCCACCGCGCTGACCCTCGCGCCGTACGGGACGATGGGCGTGACGGAGCTCATCTTCGGCAACCTGAACGAGGAGAACCTCGCCGGCATGCCGAAGGGGGTCTACGTCATCGGCTTCGTCGGCTTCTTCAGCCTCGGCGTTTCGATCGCCGTGTGCACGGTGGCCTACCAGCGCCGCACCAGGCACGCCCGAGCACTGGCCCGCTGAGTCCGCGCTCGCCCCGCGCCCCTCGCCGATCGCGGCCGCTCCTCCGGACGGCCGGGCGAGGGGCTTCGTGCCGTCCGGCCGTCCGATGGGCGGCGGCTCCCCCGGCGCACCCCCGGGGATCTGACGGAGCGTCGGGCCGAGGTTGTTCCACGGCTGTGACACCGTGCGCACCGCGCCCTGACCTGGTGGTGCCACGCTCTGCGGGGAACGAGAACCACACCGAGGGGGCCCTGGAATGTCCGTGCGCAACAGATTCGGCACCGTCGCCGCGATCGCCCTGACGACCGCCGTCGGCGCGGTCCTGCTCTCCGCCTGCGGACCCGAGAACGTCGACCCGGCCCCCGGGGCCGGCGCCGCCGCGACGGGGGGCGCGGCGACCGGCTCGGCGGCGCCCGGCGCGTCCGGCGCTCCGGGCACGTCCGGCGCTCCGGGCACGTCCGGCTCCCCGGCGCCGGGCGGCAAGGAGGTCAACGGCACCTCCGCCGCCAACCACCTCACCATCAGCACCGGCACCCGGACCGTCGCCATGAACGGCACCACCGTCGACTTCGGCACCGTCGTCCGCGACCTCGCGTGGTCCCCGGACGGCAAGCGGGCCGCGTTCGTCAACGGTGACGGCGACCTCGTCACCGCCGACCCGGACGGCGGCCACACGGTGGTCGTCGCCAAGAACCCGGGCGGCGAGACCTGGTCCCACCCCAGCTGGCAGCACGCCACCAAGGGCGCCGGCGGCGACGCCGTACCGAACGAGACCGAGCGGTTCGCCAACCTCGTCTTCGCCAGCGAGAAGGGCGGGGTGCTGCGGCTGAAGACCGTCCCCACCAAGACGGTCGGCGGCACCCCGGAGGTGCTGACCCCGAGCCGGTCCGAGGGCGGCGTCGAGGGCATCCCCCAGCCGCCCGAGACCGGCAACACCTGGGCCAACGCGGGCGGGCAGCGCGGCGAGGTCGCGTACGCCAACACGCCGGCGGGCGAGGTCTTCATCTACGACGACTACATCCGCCCCAACACCCGCGACATGGGCAAGGGCTCCCAGCCGGCGCTCTCGCCGGACGGCGGGCACGTGGTCTTCGTCCGCTCGGTGAACGGCCACGACCACCTGTTCAGCCGCAGCACCGACGCGGACGGGAAGGAGAAGGACCTCACCCCGTCCGCCACCACCGACTACACCGAGCCCGCGTGGTCCCCGGACGGCAGGACCCTCGCCGCCCGCACCCCGGACGGCGTCGCCACCCTGCCGGCCGACGGCTCCGCCGCGCCGACGAAGGTCTCCACCGTCAAGGGGCTGCCCGCCTACCGGCCGTGAGTCCGCGTCGAGCCGCGGGCCAACTCGGCCCGCAGCTCGGCGAGGTGCTCGTCCGCCGACTCGTGCGGCAGGAACTCCACCAGGTCGAGGAAGCGGAACAGCACCCGGTCCTCGGTGACGGCGTACTCGTAGTCGCCGAAGCCGACCACCGCCCCCAGGCCGCCGCGCGCCGCCCCGCGCACGGCGGCCGCCACCAGCTCGTCCCCGCCGTCCGCCGCGCCCGCCCGCCGGCGGGCGTTCGGCCGCGCCAGGTACGGGCACACCATCGCGGCGTACAGCATGCAGGCCCGGTGCCCGGGGCCCTCCATGGTGGGCGCCAGGTTGCGGTACGGCCGGCCCTCGGCCAGCGCCGCCGCGATCGCCGCGCTCTCCGCGGGGCCGACCACCCGCCACACCGGGCCGCGGGGCAGGAACTCGCCGCAGACGGAACAGCGGCGCTCCAGCGCGCAGTCCGCGCTGCGGCCGTGGTCGGTCAGCGCGAACTGCGGCTCGCCGTCCTGCCAGGGCGTGATCGCCGGGACGGGGTAGCCGCGGCCGTCGCGGGGGCGCGCTCCCACCCCGTCCGGCATCGGCACGAGTTCGAATCTCACCCGCCCATCGATACCAGGCCGGCGCGCCGCCGGTCGAGCCCGGGGCCGCCGCGGGCCGGCTCAGCCCCCCGCCTCCTGCACCAGCATCACCTTCCGCAGCAGGTCCGACAGGGTGCGGCGCTCCTCGACGGTGAGGACGCCCAGCAGGCGGTGCTCCTCGCGGCCGACGACGTCCAGGGCCTCGTGCCAGGCGGCGCGGCCGGCGTCCGTGAGGACGATGTCGACCTTGCGGCGGTCCTCGGTCGAGGGGGTGCGGGAGATGTAGCCGCGCCGTTCCAGGGCCTCCAGCCGGCCGGTGACGGAGGCCGGGGCGAGGTTGAGGTCGGTGCGCAGGTCGGAGGGGGCGGCGTGGCCGCCGCGGCCGGCGAGGACGTGCAGGGTGTCGAACTCGTGCTTGTGCAGGCCGTGTTCGGCAACGCCCTGTTCGCGGACGCGGCCGAGGTGGCGGACGAGGCGCTGCATGCGGGTCACCGCGCCCTCGATGTCGGGGTCGAGTTCGGGCAGCACCGGTTGCCAGCGGTCGACGTGGCCGTCCACCCAGTCGCGGGGGGCGGTCGGGTGTCGGTGCGGGTGCTCGGCCATGACAGGAGTGTACAAAGCGGCAGATCTGCCGCCGCCAAAATATTCGTTGCCGAAATTTCGTCACCGAAATACAGTGCGTCCCATGCCCCAGCCACCGGATCCCCAGCACCCCTTGCGCCTGCACGACTTCCGGCTGCTCTTCATCGGCCGGACGGTCTCCGTCCTCGGCGACGCCGTCGTCCCCGCCGCCCTCGCCATCGCCGTCACCCGCGCCACCGGCTCCTCCGGCGCGCTCGCCCTCGTGCTCGGCTGCGCGATGGTGCCCCGGCTGCTCCTGCTGCCCTTCGGCGGGGTGGCCGGCGACCGCTTCGACCCGCGCCTGGTCGCGCTCACCACCGACCTCGTGCGCGCCGCCACCCAGTTGCTCGTCGGCCTCGAACTCCTCGGCGGCCGCCCGAGCCTCGCGCACATCGCCGTCGCCGAGGCGGTCGGCGGCGTCGCCTCCGCCTTCGCCATGCCGACGTCCTCCCCGCTGGTCCGCGGCACCACCCCGGAGGCCCACCGGCTGCGCGCCAACGCCCTGCTCGGCTCCGCCTCCAGCGCCGCCCGCCTCGGCGGCCCCGCGCTCGCGGGCGTCCTGGTGTACACCGCCGGGCCCGGCTGGGCGTTCCTCCTCGACGGCCTCTCCTTCGTGCTGAGCGCGGCCCTGCTCACCCGGATCACCGTCGTCCGCGTCCCCACCGAGCGGCGCTCGCTGCGCCGGGACCTCGCCGAGGGCTGGAGCGAGGTGCGCGCCCGGGACTGGTACTGGACCAGCCTGATCGCGCACGGCGTGTGGAACGGCGCCAGCTCCGTCGCGCTCACCCTCGGCCCGCTGATCGCGGCGACCCGGCTCGGCGGCGACGGCGCCTGGGTGGCGATCACCCAGGCGGCGGCGGTGGGCCTGCTGGCGGGCTCGCTGCTCGCCGCGCGGGTCCGGCCGAGGCGCCCGGTGCTCGTCGGCAACCTCGCCCTCGCGCTGTACGGGCTGCCGCTGGTGGCACTGGCCGTCCCGACGCCCGCGCCCGTCACGGTGGCCGTCTACGCGGTGGCGCTGGCCGGGCTGGGGTTCCTCAACCCGGTCTGGGAGACGGTCGTCCAGCAGGAGTTCCCCGCCCACGTACTGGCCCGGGTCACCTCGTACGACTGGCTGCTCTCGCTGGCGGCGGCGCCGCTCGGGTACGTCCTCGCGCCGCTCGCCGCCGACGCCTGGGGCAGCCGGGTGCCGCTGCTGGCCGCCGCCGCGCTGGTGGTGCTGGCCTGTGCAGGCACGGCGGCGGTCCCGGGCGTGCGCCGCTTCGGCGCCGCGCCCGCGCGGACGGCTCCGGAACCGGGGCCGGCGGCCGCCGAGAAGCCGCCGGCCCCGGTCAACTCCTAGGCCTGGAAGGTCAGTTCCAGATCCCGGTGATGTCGCTCGCGGTCGCCGCGTTGCCCGCGTGGCCGGTGGTGCCGGCCAGGTCCTCCAGGGTGCGCAGCACGTTGTAGTGGTTGTAGGTGCCGGACGAGCTGCTGCCCGGGGTGACGTGGGCGCCGTAGAACACGGTCGGGATCCGGTTGCCGGAAAGGCTGTTGTCCTCGTCGAAGGTCATGACGAGCAGGCTGTTGTGGGTCTGCGCCCAGGCCGCGTACGCGCCCAGGTTGTTCTTGATCCAGGTGTCGCCGGTGCTGACCGAGCAGTCGTGCATGTCGCTGCACAGGTTCGGGATGACGAAGGAGACCTTCGGCAGGGTGGTGTAGTCGGTCGGGAACTGGGCGAAGGTCATCGCGGAGTTGAGCGGGACGTTGCCGAAGCCGAACCACGGGTTGTGCTTCTGCGCGTACTTGCCGCTGCTGCACGTGGTGCTGCCCTGGCTGGGCAGGGACTCGTTGTAGCTGGCCCAGGTCTTGCCCGCGGCGAGCACCTCGGAGGCCAGGTTCGGGGCCTGGAACCCGCCGACGACCACACAGCTGTCGTCCGTGGTGCCCTGGGTGGAGCCGGAGAACAGCGCGTAGTAGTTCGGCTCGCTGGGGTGGGTGATCGCGTAGGACTGGGTGAGGTTCGCCCCGCCCGCCTTCAGGGTGTTGTTGATGTACGGCGCGCTGCTGCTCCCGATGATCTGGGAGTAGGAGTGGTTCTCCATCACCACGACGATGACGTGGTCGGGCGTCGGCAGCCCGGCCGCCTGCGCCTCGGTGGCGGTGGCGGCCCACAGGCCGGCGGAGGCGGCGACCAGGGCGGCGGCGGAGCCGATCGCGGTCGCGGTGCGCCGGGAGCGGGGGGCCCGGTGCGCGGGGCTGTCGTTCAGGGGCTTCGCGGACGAAGTCATGACGAGTCCTCGGGTGAAGGGCGGCCCTCGCGGGGCCGCCCGGATCGGGGGGTGGCGGGCTGTGGTGCGTGCGCTCGCCAACCGGCCTAGTAGGGCAGCCCGTTGGCGAAATCGGTGGCGAAGGTCGACTCGACGGTGGTGAGCACCCCGGCGTCGCCGACGATCAGGCCGAGCTCGCGGTTGTTGTTCAGCGAGTTGTCGGAGAAGTTCTCCGAGCCGGCGAACACCTTGGCCGAGGCGGTGCCGTAGTCGGCGACGATGGCCTTCGCGTGGATGTACAGGCCGGTGGTCGAGGAGTAGGTGACGACCCGGGCGCCGGACGCGGTGACCTGGTCGAAGGCCCAGCCGTACGAGCTCGGGTTCATGCCGACGACGCGCACGGCGACGCCCCGGTCGGCGGCCGCCGTGATCGCGTCGACCAGCGCCTGGTCGCCGAACTCCAGCTCCTCGACGTCGAGCGAGGTCTGCGCGCCGTTGATCAGGGCCAGCAGCCGGTCCTGCGAGTCGGTGGGCGACCAGACCAGGTTGTCGCCGTCCGCGGGGGTGACGGAGGTCTTGGCGTAGTCGGCGGCGAAGACCCGCTCGATCGCGGCGACGTCGTTGGCGTCGGTGTCGACGACGCCGTAGTCCCGGCTGGTGCTGTAGTAGGTGGCGTCCAGGTTCCCGGTCAGGATCAGGGACTTGGCGCCGTCCACGGTGACGGTCTTCTGGTGGGTGTAGACGTACGCCGAGGAGGAGTACGTCACGCCCACGCCGGCCGCCTGGAGCGCACTGTAGGCGGCGGAGTTGACCGACGTGTGCTTGGCGTCCAGGATCACCCGGACCTTGACGCCCGCCCGCTGACGGGCGATCAGGGCGTTGACCGCCGTCGTGTCGCGCAGCTCGTACATGGTGACGTCGACGGACTTGGTGGCCGAGTTGATCAGGTTGTAGACCACCGTGTGGTCCTGGTCGGGGAAGACGACCGCGGTGTACGTGCCGGAGGTGAGGGCGGCCCGCGCGGTGGCGGCCTGCGCGGTGCCCGCGGCGGATATCAGGCCGGCGGTGGCGAGCAGCAGGGCGCCGGTGCGGCGCGCGAAGGTGGCCAGGGACATGGGGGCTCCACGGTCGGCGAGGGGAAGGGGAAGTCGCCCGGGCGCGGGCTGGTCCGGGGCCGCGCGGGCTGCTGGAACAGCATGGCGGGGCGCGGTCAACGCGGGTAGACGACAGCAGGTAAAGCCTTGGCCCCGGCCCGGAAAACGGTTGGTGCGCCCCACCGGCCCCACCGGCAACGGACCATCCGCTCGGACCGGTTCAGGTTGCCCACCGGCCGCCGGTCAGTCGATAGTGGATCTTCGATCGACGCGGTCCGACACCGCGTCAGCCGACGAGAGACCGAGGAACATGGCGAAGACCAGCCTTCTGCGCCCCCTGGCGGTGGCCGCCGCCACGGCCGTCCTGCTCGCGACCGGTGCCGCCCAGGCCACGGCCGCCGCACCGGGCACCGCCGGCGCGGCCCCCGCGCCCGACACCGCGGGCGTGCTCGCCGCCCTGAAGGCCACCCAGGCCGCCGGCGCGCCCGGCGCCTTCGCGGTGATCCGCGACCACGGCGACACGGAGTCCGTCCGCTCCCTGGCGGTCGGTCAGGCCGACCTCGACGGCACCCCGATGAAATCCTCGTGGAGGTTCCGGGTCGGCAGCAACAGCAAGATGTTCGCCGCCGTTCTCGTGATGCAGCTGGCGGAGCAGGGGCGCATCGACCTCGACAAGCCGCTGCGCGACTACCTGCCCGCCGGCACCCTCCCGGAGGACTGGACCATGACCGGCCGCCAGGTCATGGAACACCGCGCCGGGATCTACGACCACACCAACGACCTGCTGGAGCAGCCCGGCGAGGAGACCACCAGCGCCTTCGAGGCCCGCATCCGCACCCAGGTGTACGCGCCGGCCGACCTGGTGGCGATGTCCGTCAAGCACGGCGTGCAGTACACCCCGGGCAGCCGCTACTCCTACTCCAACACCGACTTCGTGCTGATGGGCCTCGCCGTCGAGCACCTCACCGGCCGCCCCTACGCGGACGTGCTGCGCGAGCGGATCATCGAGCCGCTCGGCCTGCGCCGCACCTCCTTCGTGGTGCCGGACGAGAAGATCACCGGCCCGCACGTCACCGGCTACCTCACCAACGACGACCGCACCAAGCCGCTGCTCGACTCCACCGAGCAGACCGCCTCCTGGCTGTGGGCCGCCGGCGGCGTCATCTCCTCCGCCGAGGACCTCGACCGCTTCCTCACCGCCCTGGCCGCCGGCAGCGCGGGCGGGCTGGTCAGCGACGCCTCGCTCCAGCAGATGACCGCCGTGCTGCCCACCCCCAACCCCAAGATCAGCTACGGGCTGGGGCTGCGCCGGATCACGCTGTCCTGCGGCGACGTGTACGGGCACGGCGGCATCGTCCAGGGCTACCAGACGCAGTCCTTCACCGCCCCGGACGGCCACCGCAGCGTCGTGGTCTTCGCGAACGCCTCCAACAACGGCTCGGTGACCCAGGGCCTGATGAGCGCGCTGGAGCCCGCGTTCTGCGGCGCCAAGCCGGCCGCTGCCGCCCCGCGCCTCGCGCAGCGCGACGCGGCCGCCCCGGCGAACGGCGCGGGGGCCGGGGACGTCCTGCTGCCGGCCGTGGAGGACACCCGGTTCTGAGCCTCCCGCCCGGGCACGACGAACCGCCCCGCGCCGTCGCGGCGAGGGGCGGTTCGTCGTGGGGGCGGCACCCGGTCGGAGCGGCAGCCGGTCAGGCCGTCCCGGCGGGGGCCGACCGGGCCGGGGCGTAGCCGTGCTCGGCGGCCAGCACCGGGCGCAGCGCCCGGATCGCGTAGAAGTTGCGGGACTTGACCGTCCCCGGCGGCACCCCCAGCCGGGCCGAGGCCTCCTGCACCGAGCGGTCCTTCAGGTGCAGCTCGACCAGCACCTCGCGGTGGTGCTTCTGCACCCGGCGCAGCGCCAGCGAGATGTCCCGGGCGACCACCACCTGCTCGTACGGGTCCTCGGCCAGCGGGCGGTCCTCGGGCGCCTCGCCGATGACCTCCTTCGCGCGGGCGGCGGCCATCCGGTAGTGGTCGATGGCGATCCGGCGGGCCACCGTGAACAGCCACGGGCGGCTCTGCTCCGGGCCGGCGGCCAGCGCCTCCGGGTGCTGCCAGGCGCGCAGCAGGGTCTCCTGCAGGATGTCCTCGGCCTTGCCGCGGTCGCCTCCGGTGGCGCGCAGCAGCGAGCGCAGCAGGTACCCGCCGTGCAGGCGGTAGATCTCGGCCAGGGTGTCCGGGTCGAGGGTCGGGCGGGGCTTCGCGGCGGGCACACCGGTGGCGGGCACGGCGGTGGCGGACGCGGCGGCCTCGGGAGCCTCGGGGCCGGTCCCGGCGCTGGAGGCCTGGCGCTGGACGGGAATCCGGACGATCTCGGCGCCGGGCGCGGACTGGGCGACGGACGGCTTCGACGACACGCGCTACCTCTCAGGTCGGGCTGGGAGCACCGCTCGGACTCGGGGACACCTGTGCCGGTCGTCCCCGCTGCCGGCGGCTGTGACAGCAGCGTGCCGGGCGGCGCAAATGCGCCACCAACGCTCCGCTAACGTCCCGCCGCGCCGTCCGTCAGTGGGCCGTCAGCGGCTCCCTCCGGGCTCGTCCCGCAGCTCTGCGGCTAACGCCCGGACCAGGTCCTGCACGCCGTCCTCGCCCCGGTGCTCGATCAGCACCGCCACCCAGCCCACCAGCCGGTCCCGGTCGGCCGCCGACCAGTCGGCCGCCGCCGGGTGCTCGTCCACCACCAGGGCCTCGGCCACGCTCAGCAGCTCCGGCGCCGGGTTCGGCCCCGCTGCCGTCCCCGGCCGGGGCGCCGCCTTCAGCGCCAGCCGGCGGGCCACCGCGATCACGACCTCGGCCCGCTGCTCGGGCACCGCCAGCGCGGGCTGCCCCGGCCGGATCGGCTCCGGTCCGCTCACCAGCGCCGCCAGGTACTCCCGGGCCTGCGCCTCGTCCGCATCCATCGTCGTTCCTTCCCGGTCCCGTACCCGGGACTCGCACCGGTTCCTGCCGCTGGCACTCGACGGCGTCGAGTGCCACCGGGAGACCGTAGCGAGCGGCGGCCGCTCCGGCAGGGGGTTTTCCGCCTCCGACCGGCCGGAGCCGGGGGTTGGCCGGAAGGCGGCCCCCGCCGCGCCCCGACCCGCTCAACGGGGGCTCGCGCCAAGGCGGTTCAGGTGAACCGGGGCGGGCCCGCGGGCCGTGGGACAGGGTGCGGGAACGGCACGACACCCAGGAGGTCAGGCGACGGCCCGCTCCGACGCAACCTTCCTCACCGGCGTCGGCGCCGGAGCCCGTCACAGCATGACGAGCAGCTTGGTGCCCGGGACCAGCTTCCGGTTCACCGAGGTCGACTGGACGAACACGGTGTACGCCGGGTTCTCGCCCGGCTTCACGGTGGCCTCCGCGTTCGGCAGGCCGAGGAGCCGGCGGGCCGCCGGGCCCGAGAAGACCCGGCCCGTCATCCGGCCGGTGGCCGGGTCCTTCTCCGCCACGGCCAGCTGCTTGCTGCCCTGGATCTTCTCGCGCTTGGACAGCTCGTAGAAGGCGCAGCCGGTCGTGTACGCGTGCCCGGCGCGGGTGACGAACTCGCGGATCGGCGTGTTCTCGTCGACGGGCACCAGGATGTACTTGCCGGTGTCGAGGGCGTCCAGGTTGGCCTTCACGTCGGCGGTGTTCAGGTCCTGGCCCATCGCGAACAGGTTCCTGGTGCCGCGCACGCCCTGCTCGCGGCCGCGCAGGAAGCTCGTGGCGGCCGACTTGACCGTGCCGATGGCCTCCTCGACGCCCTTGGTGGAGTCCGCGTCCCAGATCGCGATGTTGCCCGCCGGGAAGCCGTACTCCTGCGCGGTGCGCTTGGCCAGGGAGTTCGGGACCAGGATCGCCGACGTCCAGTGGTCGGGCAGCTCGTCCATCGCGCCCTGGATGCGGTCGAGCCAGTTCTTCAGGACGGCGGAGCCCCGGCGGCCGCCCATCCGGGCGTGCATCTCGCCGCTCTCCGAGCAGCCGGAGGCGTTCTCCTCGCCGTCGGTGACGACGACCTGGAGGAAGGAGTGCTCCCCGTAGCCCTCCCAGATGTTCTTCAGGTCGTCGATCGACTTCACCGCCGCCTCGATCAGCGCCGTCGCCCCGTTGTCGACGGAGTAGAGGCCGCGCAGCGACGGCAGGTGCTTGACGTCCATGTCCCAGACCAGGTTCTGCACCTGGTGGTCGAAGGCGTAGAGGCTGATCCGGGTCTCGTGCCCGAGCCGGTCCGACTCCTCCTGGAGGCCCTTCACGAACTCGTCGACCACCCGCACGAGTTGGTTCGCGTGCGGCCCCATCGAGCCGGACTTGTCGACCACCAGCGAGACGTGGTTGACCTTGTGCTTGATCGTGTTCGCCGACATGGCTGTACCCCTCTCCGGACGCCGCCCCGACGCCGGTTTCCGGCGCCCCCTTCGACGTTGGTTCCACCCTAGGAGGGGGCACTGACAGCCGGCCGACGTCCGTACGGCCGTCCGCATGACCGCCCGTACGTCCTCACGGCCGGCCGCCGGTCCGGTCGGCCGGGAGGTCCTGCGGCAGCAGCAGGCTGAGCTCGTCGAGGTCGGCGACGTCGAGGCGGGCGAGCCGACCGGCCTGGCGGGTGATCATCGATTCCAGCACCTGCCGGGCGAAGCGCCCGTTGCCGAAGGAGCGGTCGCGCGGGGCGGCGGCGAAGTGGGCGGCGAGGGCGGCGAGCGTCTGCGGGGCGCAGTGGTACCCGGCGGTCTCGGCCTGGCGGCGGACGATGGCGACGAGTTCGTCGTCCGCGTAGTGGTCGAAGGTGATCTCGCGGGAGAACCGGGAGGCCAGGCCGGGGTTGGAGGAGAGGAAGCCGCGCATCTCCTCCTCGTAGCCGGCGACGATGACGACCACCTCGTCGCGGTGGTCCTCCATCAGCTTCATCAGGGTGTCGACGGCCTCCTGCCCGAAGTCGCCGCCGGCGCCGCCGCGGGGGGTGAGGGTGTAGGCCTCGTCGATGAACAGGACGCCGCCGCGGGCGCGTTCGAAGGCGTCGCGGGTGAGCTGGGCGGTGTGGCCGACGTAGCGGCCGACGAGGTCGGCGCGGGCGGTCTCGACGAGCCGGCCGGAGGGCAGCACGCCGAGCTCGGCGAGCAGTTCGCCGTAGAGCCGGGCGACGGTGGTCTTGCCGGTGCCGGGCGGCCCGGAGAAGACCAGGTGGTGGCCGATGGTGGCGGCGGGCAGGCCGGCGTCGAGCCGGCGGCGGGTCTGCCGGGTGACGTTGACCAGGTCCTCGACCTGCTGCTTGGCGGCAGCCAGGCCGACCATGCCGCGCAGCCGGTCGAGCAGGCCGGGCGCCTCGGGTTCGCCCTGGCCGGCGGCGGCGCGGGCGACGGCGGCGGCGGCCTCCTCGCCGACGTCGGCGGGCAGCAGCCGGGTGAGGTCGGCGTTGTCGAAGTGGTCGAGCGCGGCGAGCCGGGAGGCCTGCCGGTCGACCATCTCCTCGAAGACCTTGCGGGCGGCCCGGCCGTTGCCGAAGTCGGCGCCCTTGGGCATCCGCTCGAAGTGGACGGTGAGGGCTTCGCGGGTGCCCTCGGCGAGTTCGTAGCCGTGCCCGCCGGAAGCGTGTTCGACGATGGTGGTGAGCTCGTCGACGCTGTAGTTCCGGAACGCGACGGTGCGGCTGAACCGGGAGGCCAGGCCCGGGTTGGAGGCCAGGAACTCGTGGATCTCGGTCTCGTACCCGGCGACGATGACGACCAGGTCCTCGCGGTGGTCCTCCATCAGCTTGACCAGGGTGTCGACGGCCTCCCGCCCGAAGTCCGGGCCGGCGCCGCCGGAGCCGGCGGACAGGGTGTACGCCTCGTCGATGAACAGCACCCCGCCGAGGGCCTCCTTGACCACCGCGGTGGTCTTGAGCGCGGTGCCGCCGATGATCGGGGCGACCAGGTCGGCGCGGGCGACCTCGACGAGGTGGCCGCCGCGGAGCACGCCGAGCTCGGCGAGGATCGCCCCGTACAACCGGGCCACCGTGGTCTTGCCGGTGCCGGGCGGGCCGGCGAAGACCAGGTGGCGGCTCATCGGCAGGGCGGGCAGCCCGGCCTGTTCGCGGCGCCGGGCCAGCTTGTTGAGGTTGACCAGGGTGGCGACCTGCTCCTTGACGCCCTCCAGCCCGACCAGGGTCTGCAGGACGGCCTGCGGGCCCTGCTGCTGCCCGCCCGCGGACGGCTGCGGCTGCCCCGGCGCGCCGCCGCCGTCCGCCGCCGCGGGACCGCCGGGCGCGGCGGACGCGGCGGACGCGGCGGCGGCGCCGCGGGCGTCCGGCGAGCGGTTGTCCCGGCTGTCCAGGTTCTCGACGGCGAGGCGGTCGGTGGGCTCGGTCTGCCGCAGCCCGGCGCCCTCGTTCTCGGCGGCCAGGCAGTCGGTGAGCCGGACGGACTCGGCGGACTCGGAGCGCAGCCCGTCCTCGGTGTTGCCGGTGAGCCGGCAGGAGGTGAGCGTGGCGCGGGCGCCCGGCAGCAGGTGCAGGCCGTGGCGGCGGTTGGCGCGCAACCGGGCACGGGTGGCGGTGAGTTCGCCGCCGCGTTCGACGCTGGCGCCGTCCAGGGCGTTGTCGGCGGCCTCGACGTCGCGCAGGGTGGCGACGCCCTCGGGGCCGACCGAGACGCCGCAGCCCTTGCCGCCGCGCAGCAGGACGGCGCCCAGGTAGGTGTTGGCGCCGTCGCCGATCCGGACACCGTGCCGGCCGGAGTCGAGCACGGTGGCGTCCTCGATCCGGCCGCGCCCGTCGCGCAGCACCTCGATGCCGTGCCCGCCGGCGGCGGTGACGGTGGCGCGGCGCAGCAGCGGGTTGGCGCCCTCGCGGACGACGACGCCGGTGCCGGCCGGGCCGTGCACCTCCAGGCGGTCGAACTCGGCGGCGCTCTCCCCGGTGATCTCGACGCCGTCGCCCTCGCCGTCGCGCACCACGGCGCGCAGCAGGCTGGGGCCGGCCGATCCGCCGACGTGGATGCCGGCCTGGGCGGCGGCGGTGACCTCGCAGTCCTCCAGGGTGCCGCGCGCCCGGCCGGCGATGTGCAGGCCGTGGCCCCGGGTGCGGACGGCGCGGCAGCGGCGCAGCAGCGGGTCGGTGCCGTTGGTGAGCACGTAGCCGTGGCCGCGCACGGCCGTGACGGTGCAGTCCTCCAGGACGACGCGGGCCGTGGAGCCGACGAAGACGCCGAGTTCGGCGTCGCGGATCCCGGTGCGCACCAGGCGGGTGCTGCTCTGCTCCTCGATGGCGACGGCGGGCTTGTCGGTGCCGGAGATCTCGCAGTCCTCCAGGACGCCGCGCGACTCGCCGTTGGCGCACACGCCGTTGCCCCGGGCGTCGCGCAGCACGCAGCGGCGCACGGTCGGGTTGGCGCGCTCGCCGATGACCAGGGCGGAGGTGCCGAGGTGCTCGACCACGCTGTCCTCGATGACGCTGGAGCCGGTGGAGGTCTCGACCAGGCCGGCCCCGGCCGGGTTGACGACCCGGCAGCCGCGCATGGCCAACTCGCCCTGCTGGCGGGTGAGTACGGCCGTCCAGGAGGTGCCGACCACTTCGCAGTCCTGCAGGGCGAGCTGGCCGCGCGGGACGTCCACGGCGGGCAGGTCCTCGTCCTGCCCCTGCAGCACCAGGCCGGTCAACTGGACGGCTTCGGCGAGCACTTGGACGACCGAGCCGCGCCGGGGGCTGATCCGCACGCTGCCCCGCGCGTCCTCGGCGGTGATGCTCACCACCTTGGTGAGGACGAGGTTCTCCTCGTACCGGCCGGGGCGCACCGAGATCACCGCACCGCTGCGGGCGGCCTGGACGGCCTCGCCGATCGTGCGGTAGGAGCCGGGCTCCTGCCGCTCCGCGCAGACCGTCAGCACCGGGCGCGACATGGGGCGGCCTCGGCCTTCCCGGTCGGCTCGGCCTGCTCCGGGGCCGTCTCCTCCTCGGCCGCCAACGCCCGGCTCACCGCCGGACGTTGGAACCCGGCCGAGCCCGAGGCCCCCGCCCCACGGCGCTTCTCCTCGCCCACCATGCTTCCCCTGCGTCCGACGACACTCCTGTGGGGAGCTACGGGCCGGGCGGCCGCCCGGGTTCAGCCGCTTCGCCTCGGTTCGGCGGACTCCTCGGGCGGGGTGAGCACGAAGGAGGGGCAGGGTGGCCGCGACACGGAAGTCGTCGCCGCGGGGCCCGACCGTCAGCCCGGCGGCACGGGGTCCGGTGTCGGGCTGAGGGGCAGGGTGGCCGCCACGCGGAAGCCGTCGTGGTAGGGGCCGACCGTCAGCTCGCCGCCGAACAGGGCGACGCGTTCGGCGAGGCCGAGGAGGCCGTGGCCGGTCGAGAGGGCGCGGCCGGGGCCGGTTCGGGGGCGGCCGGCGCCGTCGTCGACCACTTCCAGGCTCAGCACGTCCGACCAGTCGATCCGGACCACGGCCCGGCTGCCCGGCCCGGCGTGCTTGGTCACGTTGGTGACGGCCTCCTGCACCAGCCGGTAGGCCGTCAGGTCGACGCTGTCGTCCAGGTGCGCCGGGGTGCCGCGCACCTCCAGGTCGACCGTGACGCCGGCCTGCCGGACGTCCTCCAGCAGCGCCGCCAGGTCGGCGAGTCCGCGGCGGCCCGCGCCGGCCTCCACGGTGGCGTCGGCGGTGCGCAGCAGCCGCAGCAGCCGGCGCAGCTCGCCCATCGCGCCCCGGCCGACCTCCTCGATCCGGCCCAGGGCGTCGTCCGCGCCGGGCGGGAGGGCGGCGGGCCCGGCGGCGCGGGCCGCCTCGGCCTGGAGCACCATGACGGCCACCGCGTTGGCCACGATGTCGTGCAACTCCCTGGCGATCTGCGTCCGTTCGTGCCGGACGGCGTCGCGGGCTCGGGCCAGTTCGCGGCGGTCCCGTTCGGCCGCCTCGGCGACGGCCCGGCCCCACACGCCGACGCCCCAGGTCGCGGCGGTGACCGGCAGGTAGAAGGCGATGCCGGCGATCAGCGCGGCCGTGCGGTAGCCGGGCACCGCGAGCTGGTCGAAGGTGTACCAGACGGCCAGCCCGGCGGGCACCAGTGCGCCCGCGAGGGCGGCCAGGCCGGTACTGCGGCCGCCGTCGCGGGCGAGGGTGTAGAGCGCGACCAGCACCCCGAAGTAGGGCGTGAACTGGAAGTCGGTGGTGATGGTCAGCAGGTCGGCGCAGACCGCCACCGCCCACACCACCGCGAACGCCGGGACGGGCAGGCGCCGCCGGTACAGCAGGGCCAGGAACTCGGGCACGCAGAGCGCGACCAGCTCCAGCTGCTTGCGCCAGGTGGTGCCGGGCGCGACCGGGTCGCCGAAGAAGAACGCCTCCGGGACGATCACGGCGAGGGCGAGGGCGGCGTCCTGCAGCCGGGTGGACCGCAGCCAGCGCCGGCGGTCGGCGGCGGGCTGTGCCTGCGCGACGGTGCTCACGGCTACTTGCAGCCGCCGCAGTTGACGGTGATGCAGCAGATGCCCTGGGCGAAGACGACCAGGTCGTGCCCCTCCTGCCCGATCCACCAGGCCTCGGCGGCCGCGGCGGACCCGTCGGCCGGCACGGCGGGGGCCGTGACCGGGAAGCCGAGGCCGGCGTACGCGGACCACAGGTCGCCCTGGTGCCGGCGCAGGCTGTCGGCGAGGGCCGGGAGCGTGGTCCGGACGGCCGCCTGGTCCGCGTGCCGGGACGGCCCGACCAGTGCGAGGACGGCGGCCGCCGTCCGGATGCCCTCCGCCGAGGTGGCGGCCAGGCTGATCCCGGCCACCCGGACGGTCTCGGACGCGCCGCCGTCGCCGTTCGGCCCGATCTCGACCAGGTAGCGCTGCCAGGGGTCGCCGATCGTCTTCGGCGGGTCCGGGACGAGGACGGTGCTCGGCCCGGCGAGGAACCCGTGCGCGAGGGCGGGCCCGGCGGACCCGTCCGGCTCGACGAGGTGCACGGTCGCACCGACGGTCGGGGAGTCGTTCATGGTGGGGTCCCAGCGTGGTGAGGCCGCCCGGGCGCGTGGCCCGGCGGTGACCGGTGGTGTCCCGTCCAGTCCTAACCCGGCCCGCCGGGCGGCCGCCCCCGGGAGCGACCCGTGCGAGTGAGCGGCCGCCGCCCGGCGCTACCCCGGGAAGTCCTTCCAGAAGGGCACGGTGGCCTGCAGGTCCCAGCCCTCCGGGACGGGGAAGCCGCCCGGGTGCGCGAACTCGTGGTCGATGTACTCGGCGAGGTCGCTGCCGTAGGAGATCATCTCCGTTCCCCAGATCGACAGCACCGGGTGGCCGCTGGTGCCCCGCCCGGCGGGGAGGAAGCGGTGCCCGTAGAGCGGGACCAGCGGCGGCGCGGCCGCGAGGAAGGCCCGGTGGTCGTCGGCGAACCGGAAGCCGTACTGCGCCTCGATCCGCTCGAACTCCTCGCCGCCGAGGCCGGGTTCGATCTCGCAGTCGTGCAACTCCCGCAGCAGTCGGGCGGCTTCGGCCCCGAGTCGGGCTCCGTGGGTGTCGGTCACGAGGGGAACTCCGGTTCGCCGCGGTTTCCGGACCCGGGCCGACCCCACTGCTCCCCTCGCGTGAAGCTGCCGCCGCGTCGCCCCGCGGTTGCGCGCCGACCTGACGCGACGTCACCACAATGGGCGCTCGGCCGGATCTCGGCGGCCACGGCAAACCGGAGACCAGGGCGGATCACATGACGCGACTCAGTTCACCGACGCACCGGCGAGACGGAGGAGGAAGGAGGGGACGGGCACTGCTCCGGCTGAGAGCGGGGGCGGCGACCGCGGCGGGCCTGCTGCTGCTCGGCTTCGCGGCACCGGCGCAGGCCGTCGATCCCACCGTCTCGCTCAACAACAAGCGCACCGGCTGGGACGCGAACGAGCCGAACCTGTCGCACGCCCAGGTGTCCTCCTCGGCGTTCGGGCAGCGCTGGTCGACCGCGGTGAGCGGCGCGGTGCTGGCCCAGCCGCTGGTCACCGGCACGAACGTGATCGCCGCGACCGAGAACAACGACGTCTACGGCCTCGACCCCGCCACCGGCAAGGCCAACTGGACCCGCCAGCTCGGCCCGGCCTGGCCCACCTCGGCCGTCAGCTGCAACGACCCGGCCGCCCACACCGGCATCACCGCCACGCCGGTGTACGACTCCTCCTCCAACACCGTCTACCTGACCAGCAAGGCCAACGACGGCCCGGACGTCGACCACCCGCACTGGTACCTGCACGCGCTGAACGCGTCCACCGGCGCCGAGCGCTCGGGCTGGCCGGTGACCATCCAGGGCACGCCGACCAACAGCCCGGGCCACCCGTTCAACGCCAAGACGGCCAACGGGCGCCCCGGCCTGCTGCTGATGAACGGCTCCGTCTACGCGGCTTTCGCCTCCTACTGCGACACCGGCCCGTACGTCGGCCAGGTCGTCGGCGTCAACGTCAGCACCCGCAAGCTCACCCTGTGGTCCACCGAGGCCGGCTCCGACACCATGGAGGCCGGCATCTGGCAGAGCGGCGGCGGGCTGGTCTCGGACGGCACCGGCCGGATCTTCGTCGCCACCGGCAACGGCGCCGGCACGGGCGCCTCGCCGAGCCCCGGCCCCGGCAACCGGCCCCCCGGCCACCTCGGCGAGTCGGTGATCCGGCTCGGGGTGAACAGCGACGGCAGCCTCAGCGCCAAGGACTTCTTCAGCCCGACCAACAACCGCACGATGGACTCGAACGACACCGACCTCGGCTCCGGCGGGCCGACGGCCCTGCCGTCCGGCTTCGGGACCGCCACGCACCCGCACCTGCTGGTCGAGGTCGGCAAGGACGGCCGGGTCTTCCTGCTGGACCGGGACAACCTCGGCGGCATGGGCCAGGGCCCGAACGGCACCGACAACCCGGTCAGCATGGCCGGCCCCTTCGAGGGCGTCTGGGGCCACCCGGCGGTCTTCGGCGGTGGCGGCGGCTACGTCTACACGGTGTCCACCGACACCGGCAACGGCCGCTCCCCGATGCGGGCGCTCAGGTACGGGCTGAACGGCTCCGGCGTCCCGACCCTGACCAGCGCCGGCACCAGCAACGAGGGCTTCGGCTACGGCTCCGGCTCCCCGGTGGTCACCTCCAACGGGACGAACCCCGGCTCCGCGCTGGTCTGGGCGGTCTGGTCCGGCTCCGGCGCGGGCGGCGTCGGCGGCGAGCTGCGGGTGTACGACGCGGTGCCCGTCAACGGCGTCATGCACCTGCGCCGGTCCTTCCCGATCGGCACGGCGGCCAAGTTCGTCGTCCCCGCGACGGACAGCGGCCGGGTGTTCGTCGGGACCAGGGACGGCCACATCGTGGCCTTCGGCAGCCAGTGACGGATTGAGGCCCGGCTCTTGGATCCTGTGCCCGACCGGTTCCTCCGGTCGGGCACAGCCGTGTCCGCGCCGCCCCGGGGTCAGAGCTCGATCAGCAGGCCGTCCTCGGCGACCGCGGCGCCCGCTGCCGTCAGCTCGGGCGGGGTGTCGCGCGCGAGGGGGTTGGTGTTGTTGAGGTGGGTGTAGAGGTAGCGGGGGCCGGGGTGGCGGGCGAGGTGCGGGAGGGAGTCGCGGACGGCGAGGTGGCCCATGCCGGGGGAACGGCGGGCGCCGGAGGTGCGGGCGGCGAGTTCGTCGGGGGTGGCGAAGGTTCCGTCGAGCAGGACCAGGTCGGCGCCGGCCACCGCGCGGTCCATGGCCGGCGTCCAGTCGGCGAGGCCCGGGGCGTACACGGCGCAGGCGGCGCCGCCGTCCTCGGTGAAGCGGTAGCCGGTCACCCAGTCGGGGCCGTCCGGGAGGTCGGCGGCGTAGCGGGGGCGCTTGCCGCCGAGGGCGAAGGGTTCGGCGTTCAGGCCGCCGTCCAGGTGGACGGGCTTGCCCGGGGTGACGGTGTGCCAGTCGGCGGTGGTGTAGGCGGCGAGGAGCGGGCCCGCGGGGAATGCGTGGTGGAGGGCGTGGCGTACCGCGGCGGTGGCGTGGATGGTCAGGCCGGCGGCTTCGCGCAGGGTCAACAGGCCCAGGGTGTGGTCGAGTTCGGCGCTAGTGAGCAGGGCGCCGCGCAGCGGGGTGTCGCGGGTGCCGGGGGCGGGGGCGAGTTCGGGGGTCGCCAGGAGTTGGGTCCGCAGGTCCGGGGAGGCGTTGACCAGGTACCAGGCGCGGCCGTCGCCGCTGACGGCCAGGCAGTCCTGGTGGCGGGCGGTACCGGTGCGGCGGGCGGCGGCGCATTCGGTGCAGCCGCAGTTCCACTGCGGGAGGCCGCCGCCGGCGGTGGTTCCGAGGATGCGGATCTTCAACTCGCGCTCATTCGCCAGGAGTTCGGTGGAAGCGCCGGGGCACCGGGGCCGCCGATCCGGCCGGGGCGGGGGCGGTGACCAGGTGGTGGTGCGGTGAGAGGCGGCAGGCCGGGTCGGTCACGGCCGGGTCGCCGGTGAACTGGTAGGCCTGGCAGCGGCAGCCGCCGTGGTCCAGCTCGCGCAGCGCGCAGCTGCGACAGGGCTCCGACATCCAGTCGGTGCCCCGGAAGCGGTTGAAGGCGGGCGAGTCGTGCCAGCTCGCCGCCAGGCCGTCGGTGACGGCGTTGGGCGGTGTCAGGCCGGGCAGGCCGGCGGCGGCGAGGCAGGGCAGGACGTCGCCGTTGGGGGCCACCGCCAGCTGCTCGCGGCCCCAGCCGTTCATGCAGGGCTTGACGGTGCCGCCGTGCAGGTCGGCGGCGACGTGGACGATCTCGATCCGCCCGCCGTGGCGCCGCCGGGCGGCGGCCACGTCCCGTTCGGCCTGCCGGACCTGCTCGGTGTCGGGAGCGAGGTGGGCGCGGTTGCGCCAGGCCCAGCCGTAGTACTGGACGTGGGCGAGCTCGACCCGGTCGGCGCCGAGCGCGACCGCCTGGTCGGCGAGGGCGCCGAGCCGGGGCAGGTTGCCGCGGTGGAGCACGGCGTTGACGGTCAGCGGCAGGCCGGCGGCGGTGAACTGCCGGGCGGCGGCGAGCTTCCGGTCGTGGGCGGCGAGCCCGGCGACGGCGGCGGCGCGGTTCGGGTCGGTGTCCTGGAGCGAGAGCTGCACGTGGTCCAGGCCCGCCTCGGCGAGTTCGCCGGCGCGGCCGGCGGCCAGCGGGACGCCGCTGGTGACCAGGTTGGTGTAGAGGCCCAAGGTGCGGGCGTGGGCGACGAGTTGTGCCAGGTCGGGGCGCAGCAGCGGTTCGCCGCCGGTGAGGTGGAGCTGGAGCACGCCGAGTGCGCGGGCCTGGTCGAGGACCCGCAGCCACTGCGCGGTGTCCAGTTCGGCGCGGTAGCGGGCGAGTTCGACCGGGTTGGCGCAGTAGGTGCACTGGAGCGGGCAGCGGTAGGTGAGTTCGGCGATGAGACCGAGCGGGGCGGGGGTGCGGACGGTGCCGGCGCCGGCGGGCGGTGCGGCGGCGGCCGCGGGGACGGCGGGGGCGCCGGTGCCGTCCAGGGCGAGCAGCCGCCGTTCGGCCAGGTCGGCGAGCAGGGCGTCCACCTGGGCGCCGTCCACCCCGGCGTACTCCTCGGCGAGCCCGGCGGTGACCGCTCGCGCCTCGCGGCGCCCGTCGCAGTGCCGCAGCACGGCGGCGGCGGTGGCGTTGAGCAGCAGCACGCCCTCGGGGTGGAGCAGCGCGGAGCGGCCGCGCACCGGGTCGTGCACCAGGCGGACGCCGGCACGCAGGCCGGGGACGGGGGCGGGGGCCGTGCTCATCGGTCGGGCCCGTAGTCGACGGCGTCCAGCATGGCCCGCAGCACCTCGCACTTGAAGGCCAGCGCGGCCACGGCGGCCTGCTGCTGGGCCTCGGTGACGCAGTGGTCCAGGACGAGTTCGAGGGTGCGGGCGCTGTCCTCCCGGGCGACCGGGATGCGGTGCTCGAAGTAGGCGTACCCGGCCGGGGCGATCCAGCCGTAGTGCGCGCGCCAGGCGGTGACGCGCTCGGCCATGTGGTCGGGCGAGAACATCTCGGTGAGCGCCGCCGCCACTCCCTCGGTCCACGGCCGGGTCTGGCAGAAGTGCAGGTAGCCGTCGACGGCGAAGCGCACGCCGCGGGCGACGTGCCGCTCGTCGAGGACCTCGGCGCGGTCCAGGCCGACCGCCTCGGCGAGCACCAGCCAGTCGGCCAGGCCGCCCTCGGCGCCGACCGGCACGTCCGGGCGCGGGCCGTCCGGGCCGTGGCCGTCCGGCCGGGGGCCGTCCTGGTAGGCGAGGCGGCCGGCCCAGGCCCGGCGGACCTCCGGGAGCGGGCAGTTGGCGATGATCGCGGCGTTCTTGCGGGTCAGGCAGAGCTGGTAGTACCAGCGGTTGGCGACCCAGCGCCGCAGCTCCGGTGGCGTGCAGCCACCGGAGTGCAGGCGCAGGTGGAACGGGTGGGTGTCCCAGTACCGTCCGCGCAGGTCGTACAGCCTGGCCGCGAACCGCTCGCGGCTCAGCGGTCGCGCCACTGCGCGGCCCGTCCGGCGTACGCGGTGACCTCGGCGCCGGTGCGGTGGCACTCCACGGCGGGCGCGGACCAGACGGGCCTGGCGCCCGCCGGCCGGGCCGCGGGCGCGGCGCCGGCCCCCGGCGGCGGTGACGGCGGCGATGACGGGGTGCGGGCGGCATCCATGGCTGCCTCCTCGGTTCGGGGGTGGGACGAGGACACGCGAGCCCTCTGCCCGGACGGTACGAGCCCGTGCCCTCGGCCGCCGGTCGAGAACGCGGGCCGGTGCGGTGCCGGACGCCCGCCGGGCCCCGGCCCGCCGGTCCCGCCGGTGCCCGGGAAGGGGCGGCGCACCGCTCACCCGCCCGGGTGATGTTCGCCCGACCGGACACCGCGGTCGACTCCCCCGCGGGGGCTCGAGAGCATCGCCCCCATGGGGGCCTTGGACACGGTGGCGGCAAGGGTGGCCGGCGGGGCCGCGGTGGAGGTCCGGCCGAGCGGGTCCTCGATGCCGCCGCTGATCCGCAGCCCGCAGGCGGTCCTCGTCGTCCCGGTCGACCCGGCACGCGGGCGGGCGCGGCCGCCGAGGCACGCTGACCGCCCCGGGCCGGCGCGGCCCCAAGAGTTCACCAACCGCCTTGATCCACCACCCCCGGATGCACGATGCTTGGCCCGCACATCACAACCCGCCCTGGAGGGAGCACGGTTGGACTGGGCTCAGGCCGCCGGATACGGCGCGGTCGGCGGCGCACTGGTCGAACTGGTCATCGCCAACGGACGTTTACTGGCCTGGCAGGCGGCCCGGCACAAGGCCCGCGACGAGAAACGCCGCCGCATGCCGCCCCTGCGCCACTACATCGACCCGACCGCCGACCTCGCCGCCGGCCTCAGCCGGGTCGCCCTCGGCGCCCTCACCGGCTGGCTGCTGCACTCGCAGGTCACCGGCCTGTACGCGGCGGTCGCCGCCGGGGCCTCCGCACCGGCGCTGATCCGGCAGTTGGGGACCTTCGGCAGCGTCCGCGAGATCGTCCAGGGCCCCGCGCCGGACGGCGACGCGGCGGATCCGGCACCGCGCCGGCCCGAGGAGGTCGGCCCGTGACCTTCCAGCGCCGGTACCTGCGCTCGCTGCTCGCCTCGGACGGCGGGCCGGGCGCGCCTTCGGCATGCCCGCGGCCGGGGCCGGAAGTGGCCTGGTGGCGGCGGTTCCTGGCGTCGCTGCTGGACGTTCCGCCGCCGGCCGTACGGGCGGGCGCGGTGCCCGAGCAGCGGCGACCGGAGGTTCTGCCGCCGGTGGCGCCGCCGTGGCAACCCCGGCCACCGTTCTTCGCCCCGGTTCCGGGCGGGCGCTGGAGCCCCCAACCGGCCCAGGCACCGGTTCCCTTCCAGAGTGGCAAGTTCGTCGCGGCGGGCGCCGTCGCCTCGTCCGGCGGCGCGGGGCGGCAACGCCTCCGTGCCGTGCTGGCCGCCGTCGCCCTCGGCGCGGCGGGGATACTGCTGGCGTTCCTGCTGGGCGCGTTCGACGGCCCGGACCGCCCGGCCCCGCCGAAGCCGACCCCGAGCACCACCGCCCCGGTCGTCCCCGGCCCGACCCCGCAGTACCCCTGACCCCGCCTCAGCGCGGCATCGCGGCCAGCGCCGCCCGGGCGACGGCGGCGGCCTGCGCCTTGCAGTCCGGCTCCGGGTGGTCCTCGCCCCCGAGCCGGACCCACAGGCGCAGGTTGCCGTCGCGGACGACCAGGGCGCAGGTCTCGCCGGTGCCGGGCCTGTCCCAGTAGGCCTCGTCGCCGATGCCGGGGGCATCGGCCTGCCGGTCCTTCGCCGCGGCGGAGAAGTCGTCGCGCTGCGCCTTGGTGGCGTTCTCACTGTTGCCCGCGCTGCGCCGCAACTCCCACTGGACGGTGGCGGACGGGTCGTGGTCCTCGGAGCGGACGCCCTGGACGACGGAGGAGCCGTACCAGGAGCAGCGGGTCTCGGCGGTGCCGGACCGTTCGACGTACCAGTCCTTGTCGGGCTTGCGCTGGTCGGCCGGCAGGTGCAGCCCGCCCGCCGCCTCCGCGCAGATCGGCGCCTTCAGGTACTTGTCCGGCACCCCCGCCCCGTCCTGCGGGCCCCACAGCAGGTACCCGCCGACGCCGAGGCCCGCGACCAGCACGCCGGCGGCCGCCGGGGCGGCGGTCCGGCGCGCGCGGCGCCGGCCCCGGAGTGCCGCCCGGGAGTCGATCACCACCGTCCGGGCCTCGGGTGCGCCGAGCAGGCCGTCCACGGCCCGCTGCTGCGCGGCGATCAGCGCGTGCACGGCCTCCGGCCAGGGCCGCGGGACCTGGGCACTCGAATTCACGTTCCGTCAGGGCCCCGTCAGCAGACCGTCAAGAACGCCCGTGGCGGGGCCGCACGGGTCCAGGCTGGTGATCACCTGCGGATCCGCAGGCCATCGCTCCCGGAGGTGAGCCGCATGTCCGTCTTCACCGCGTTCCACTCCCCCGTCCGCCCGGCGCACCGCCTGCGCGCCGTACTCACCGCGCTGGTCCTCCGCCTCACCGCCAGCCCGCTCGACAACTCCGTTCTCCGCGCGCTGGGTTCACCACCGCGCCGCCCGTCCCGGCGCTGACGCCGCCGGCACCGGAAATCCGCTCGCGCCGAGGGCCGGGCCGCGGTGATCATGAGGCATGGAGTTCCTCACCTACCACCGCGACCGGCCCGGCTCGCTGCCGCTGCGCGACGACATGCTGGAAACGCACTGGTCCTACATGGACGGCTTCGCCCAGCAGATGATCGCCCGGGGCCCGACGCTCACCGAGGACCGGGAACTGCCCACCGGGAGCGTGCACATCCTCGACCTGCCGGATCCCGCCGCCGCCCGTGCGTTCGCCTTCGACGAGCCGACCTACCAGGCGGGCGTCTACCGCGACGTGCTGCTGCGCCGCTGGCGGAACCTGCTGGGGCGCACCATGTGGGAGTTCCCCGGCGGCCGCGAGGGCGACGACCGCTTCCTCGTCCTCGGCCTCGGCGAGGGCGAGCCCGCCGACCTCACCGTCCCCGCCAACCGCGACGACCTCGTCGCCTACGGGCCGCTGCTCTCCGACGACGCCACCGCCTGGCTCGGCACCGCCGCGATCCTCCGCGCCCCCGGCCCCGCCGCCGCCCGGGCCGTCCTCACCGCGGACCGCTACGCGAGCATCGAAGTCCACCCCTGGCACCCCGGCGGCCGGCCGTCCTGACAGCGCCGGGACCCGACCGGGGCCGGTCCGGCGAGGGCGACACCGTTCACCGGCCGCACTAGATCGACGCGTTCGACCCGAGCGGTGGTGCGGCCGGCGCCGGGCCGAGGGTGGTGGTGCCGGGGGTGGCCCGGTGCCCGAGGCCGCTGCGGTAGACGTCGAGGGCCTCCTCCGCGCGGCCGGTGCGGCGCAGCAGGTCGCCGAGCAGCCGGCACAGGTCGGCCAGATCGGCGGTGGCCCCGGCGTGCTGGAGCAGTTCCAGCGCGGTGCGGTAGTGCTCCTCGGCGTCGGCCACCGCGCCGCGCTCCTCGGCGATCCGCCCCAGCAGCCGGTGGGCCGCGCCCGCGTGCACCGCGCCGCGCTTGGGGTGCAGCGAGCCGAGCAGGTCCGAGAGCAGTGCCGCCGCCTCGTCGCCGCGGCCGGACCGACGCAGCACGTCGGCCAGTTCGACGTCGATCTGCTGGGTGTAGAGCGCGGCGTGACGGTCCGTCAGCATCGCGCGGGCGGTGCGCAGTTCGCGCTCGGCGGCGGGCAGGTCGCCGTCCTGGGCGCGCAGGTAGCCGCGCATCCAGTGGCAGTGCGCCAGTTCGGTGCGGATCCGCAGCTGCTGGTACAGCTCCTGGGCGCGGGCCAGCGAGGCGTCGGCCTCGGCGGCCCGGCCGTCGGCCAGCATGGTGCGGGCCACCGACCGGTGCAGCCGGGCCACCGCGATCGGGTCGTCCACCTGCGCGGCGAGGGCCAGGGCCAGTTCGGCCGCCTGCACGGCCCGGCGGTGCGCGCCCAGGTCCAGGTAGGGGGCGATCACCGCGGAGTAGAGCAGCAGCAGTGCCTGCGGATCGGGCAGCCCGCCCGCGTTGAGCCGGTCGATCGTGCTCTCCAGCAGGTAGCAGGAGTAGCGCACGTCGCCCGCGAGCAGGTGGGCGACCGCCCGGCCGCGCAGCGCGGGCACCCGCCGGGGCAGCGGGGCGTCCCGCAGCAGGTCCTCGGCGGCCCGGAAGTGGCCGATGGCCTCGTCGAGTTCGCCGATCTCCAGGGCGCAGTCGCCCAGCCCGAGCAGTGCCGCCGCCTGCTCGTCGGCCAGCTCGTAGCGGCCGGCTTCGGCGGCCAGCTCGGTGAAGTGCGCGGCGGCGTCCGCCGATTCGCCGGTGCACAGGGTCTGGCGGGCGTCGGCCAGGCGCAGCCGCAGATCGGTGGCGAAATGGGCGGGGCGTCCGGTGGCGAGCTGGTCCGCGCTGACTCCCAGCCGCTCGGCGAGGTAGCGCAGTGCGGTGTCGGAGGGGCGGACCTTGCCGGATTCCAGGGTCGACACGTACGCCGCCGTGTAGGCGGGCTCGGCCAGCGCGCGCTGGGTGAGCCCGCGTTCGGCGCGCAGTTCCTGGATCCGTCTGCCGATCCGCAGCCGGTCGTCGTGCCGGTCGTCCGCCATGCCGCTCCTGTTCCCCGTCCCGGTCGCGCTGCCGCGTGCCGGCCGCTGCCGTGTCCAGGCTATGGCGTGCCGGTGTGACAGCCATTGACTTAAGCCCGAATGTAAGTCAGGTTAAGCCATCAGTTAACGCCGGGTCAGGACCCCCCGGACCGGACTCGGCCATCCCCCTACTCGCTCTCGCTGAACGGACCCCCATGCGCACTCGGCGAACCATCCTCGGCACCGCCGTCCTGGCGGCCACCCTCGGCCTGACGGCCGCCGCCCCGGCCACCGCCGCCACCGCGACCACGGCGGCGGCGCCGGCCACGAGCCACGCCCTCCCGCCGGCGGTGCCCTCCACCGCCGCACCGCTCGCCGCCGGCTCCGGCCCGATCTGCTGGTTCGGCGCCTGCTACGACTACGTGTCGGGCCGCCAGACGACCGACGCCGCCGGTGCGAGCGTCCAGATGCTCCAGGCCGCCCCCACCGTCAAGCCCGGCGACACCTCCTCGCACTCGCTGCAGGAGCTGGCCGTGCAGTCCGCCGACAAGAAGTCCACCGTGGAGGTCGGCTGGACGGTCGACCTCGGCCTCAACGGCGACCTGCTGCCGCACCTGTTCGTCTACCACTGGGTGGACGGCCAGGAGAGCTGCTACAACGGCTGCGGCTTCGTGCCGGTCTCGCGCACCGTGACCGCCGGCATGGCCCTGCGGCCCGGGGACGCCGGACGCTACGGGATCGTGAACATCGGCGGCGACTGGTGGATCTTCTACAACCAGCACGCCGTGGGCTACTTCCCCGGCTCGCTCTGGAACGGCGGCTACACCCGCACGCAGGTCATCACCGCCTTCGGCGAGGTCGCCCACGCGGCCGGCAGCACCTGCGAGTCCATGGGCGACGGCCGCTTCGGCAGCGCCCCCGGCTCCGGCTGGATCCGCGACTTCCAGCTGGTGGACTCCGCCGACCCCGCCCGGCTGACGGTCACCGCCACCAGCCCCGCCCTGTACGACTCGGGACGGGTCACCCCCACCGGGTTCCACCTGGGCGGCCCCGGCGCCGGCCCCTGCTGACGGCGGTTCGGAGCAGAACACGGCGGCGGCGGCGCTCCGAGGCGTCCCCCCCGGGACGTTCAGAGCCGGCGCCGGCGCCACCGCCCGCCCCAGCGCGGCGGGCGGCTGAGCAGGAGGCCGGCCAGCGCGGCGGCGGTGCCGACCGCCTCGGCGACCGCGCTGGCGGTCTTCTGCGGGTACCAGACCGGGTCGTACATGTTCGGCAGCGGCCCGAGCGCGCCGACGTCGACGTGGCTGTAGAGGAGTACGGCGCCGAGGGCGGAGGCGGAGACGAGGAAGGCGAACGCCCACACCGCGAAGCGGCGGCCGGCGAACAGGACGAGGAGGGCCGCCAGGCAGGCCGCGGCGGCTTCGACCCGGAACAGGGTGCCCTGGGTCGGGCCGGGTCCGAAGTCGTAGTCGGGAGCGAGGTCCGCGTGGACGGCGGCGTCGACGGCGAGTGCGGCGGCGGTCACCGCCTGGAGCAGCAGTCGGGTGAGCAGCCGCGGGCCGAGGGCTGTGCCGCGGTGGAGGAGGTTCAGGCCCATGGTCCGCTCCGGTGGGGTGGCGCCCCGCCCGCGCGGCGGGGCCCTCAGTCACCGGTACGGGCGGCGGCGGCGGATCGCTCAATCGCGGCCTTCCCCCGGGCGAGCCGATCCGCCTGCTCGGCCGACCCCGGCGGGAGGGACCAGTCTCGGCTGCCGGTCGGCCGCTGTCAGTCCGGATGGTTCCGGGTTCCACGCCGCGCGGCGCGTGGCTACCGTCCCAACCGCTCGACACCCGGCGGTCCGGACGGACCGCCGTCACGCGCTCCCAGGAGGCCACGTTGACCGCGCACCACCCCACCCGCAGGAGCATCCTCAAGTCCGCCGGGGGGCTCGGCGCCGCGCTGGCGCTGGGCGCCGCGGGCTCGCTGGCCTCGGCGCGGTCCGCGGCGGCGGCCGACAACGGCTTCGGCCTGACGATCGTGGACCGCAACGAGAGCGACCCGCGGATGTGGTACTACCGCTTCCAGACCTCCGCGATCGGCTGGAACCCCGCCGTGAACGTGCTGCTCCCGGACGACTACTGGACGAGCGGGCGCACCTACCCGGTGCTGTACCTGTTCCACGGCGGCGGCACCGACCAGGACTTCATCACCTTCGACCGGATGGGCGTGCGCGACTGGACCATCGGCAAGCCGATCATCGTGGTGATGCCGGACGGCGGGCACGCCGGCTGGTACTCCAACCCGGTCAGCTCCAACGTGGGCCCGCGCAACTGGGAGCAGTTCCACATCAACCAGCTGCTGCCGTGGGTCGAGGCCAACTTCCGCACCTACGCCGAGTACGACGGCCGCGCGGTGGCCGGTTTCTCGATGGGCGGCTTCGGCGCGCTGAAGTACGCCGCCAAGTACTACGGCCACTTCGCCTCGGTCAGCGCCCACTCCGGCCCGGCCAGCCTGCGCCGGGACGGCGGCCTGGTGGCGCACTGGGCCAACGCCTCCTCCGCCGCGCTGGACCTGGCGGGCGGCACGATCTACGGCGCGCCGCTGTGGGACCAGGCCCGGGTGAGCGCCGACAACCCGGTCGAGCGGATCGAGAGCTACCGCAACAAGCGGGTCTTCCTGGTGGCCGGGACCAGCCCCGACCCGGTCGACTGGTTCAGCCAGGTCAACGAGCCGCAGGTGCTGGCCGGGCAGCGCGAGTTCCGCTCCGCGCTGGACCGGGCGGGCATCCCGCACGACTCCCACGAGGTGCCCGGCGGCCACATCATCCGTCCCGACATGATGCGGCTCGACCTCGACGGCATCATCGACCGCCTGCGCAAGGCGTGAGGGGCGCACCGGTGTTCCCGTCCCTCTCCCGCCGCGCCCACCGGCTCGCCCTGGCCGCGGCCGCCCTGCTGCTGCCGGTCGCCGTACCGGCCGCGCCGGCCGCGGCCGCGACCGCCACGGCGGCACCCGCCCTGACCGCCTCCGCTGCCGTCGCTGGAGCCGCGGCGTCCTGCCCGGCCGCCGGCTACATCTCCCAGGGTTACACCCCGGAGCACAACGGCATCGACATCGCCAACGACTACGGCACCCCCATCTACGCGGCCGGCGACGGCCAGGTGACGGCCTCCGGCCCGGCGCAGGGCTACGGCCAGTGGATCCGCATCCTCCACCCGGACGGGACCATCACCGAGTACGGGCACATGCGCGAACGGGAGGTGGCCGCCGGCGACCACGTGGCGGCCGGCCAGCTGATCGCGCTGATGGGCAGCGAGGGCGAGTCCAGCGGCCCGCACCTGCACCTGCGGGTCTGGGCCGACGCGGGCGCGACCGTGCGCACCGACCCGATCCCGTACCTCGCGGAGCGCGGCATCACCATGCCCTGCACGCCGGGCACCGGTCCGCGCCCCGCGCCGCCGGCGTACCCGGCGCAGTCCGGCAAGGTGGTGTCGGCGCGTTCGGCGGACGGCCGGCTGGAGGTGTTCGCGGCCGGGGCGAACGGCGTCTCGCACGCCTGGCAGACGGCGGTCAACGGC
>NZ_JZKH01000210.1 GCF_000961885.1 Streptomyces rubellomurinus | reverse complement strand
GGTGGCCTCCCGGAACGCGTCGCGGAAGCCCAGGTCGCGCGAGTTGGCGATCCGCTCGGTGGGCACGTCCAGCGCCCGCACGGCGTCCCACTTGGCGGGACTGGCGGTGGCGAACACCTCCGCGCCGAAGTGGTGCGCCAGCTGGATCGCGGCCATGCCGACACCGCCGGCCGCCGCGTGCACCAGCAGCTTCTCGCCCACCCGCAGGCCGGCCAGGTCGACCAGGCCGTAGTAGGCGGTCAGGTAGACCACCGGAATCGCGGCCGCCTCGGCGAAGGTCAGACCGGCCGGCATCGGCGCGACGGTCCGCCGGTCGGCGACGGCGACGGGGCCGAAGGCGTCCGTCACCAGGCCGAAGACGCGGTCGCCGGGCTTCAAGTCGGTGACGTCGGCGCCGACTTCGAGCACCACGCCGGCCGCCTCGCTGCCCAGCGGCGCCTCACCCGGGTACATCCCGAGCGCGATCAGCACGTCACGGAAGTTGACGCCCGCGGCCCGCACCCCGATCCGCACCTCGCCGACGCCGAGCGCGCGGGCGCCGTCCGAGGGCAGGATCGTCAGGTTCTCCAGCGAGCCCTTCTCGGTGCTGCCCAGCCGCCACGCCGGTCCGGACGGGCCGGCGGCGGCGCGGCCGAGCCGCGGGGCGAGCAGCGCGCCGGCGCGCACGGCGAGCTGCGGCTCGTCGAGGTCCGCGAGGGCGGTCCAGTCCGGCTCGGCCGCGCCGTCGGTGTCGACGAGGACGAACCGGCCGGGGTGCTCGGCCTGCGCGCTGCGCAGCAGGCCCCAGGCCGGCGCCTGCGCGAGGTCCACCGACTCGGCGCCGACGGCGACCGCGTTCCGGGTCACCGCGACCAGCGTGGCCTCACCCAGCCATTCGCTGGCGAGCCAGAGTTGGGCGAGCGCGAGGGTGCGCTCGGCGACCGCGCCGGCGGCCCGGGCGGGGTCCTCCCCGGCGGCGCCGTCGATCGCGGCGAGCACCAGGTCCGGTCCGGCCGCGCCGGCTTCCAGCGCCTTCTCCAGCGCGGCCAGGTCGGCGAAGCGCTCGCCCGGCGCGTCGAGCTCGCCGAGGACGGCGATCCGGGCCTGCGACGGGGTGCCGGTGACCGGCGTCCACTCCAGCTGGAACAGCTCGTTCTGCTCGCCCCGGGCGCGCAGCTGCGCCGGGTCGACGGGACGCACGGCGAGGCTGTCGACGGCGACGACCAGCTCGCCGTCCCCGTCCGCGACCTCGACCCGGAACGCGGACTCGCCGGCGCCGGTGATCCGCACCCGGGCCCGGGCGGGGGCCGGGCGGCCGAGCCGCACGCCGGACCAGGAGAACGGCAGGTCGGGGGCGGAGCCGGCGTCCTTGTCGAGCATGCTGGCGTGCAGCGCGGCGTCGAACAGCGCCGGGTGAACAGCGAAGCCGTCGACGGCCGTGTCCTCGGGCAGCGCCACCTCGGCGTACACCTCGGAGCCGCTCCGCCACACCGTCTGCACGCCCTGGAACAGGCGGCCGTAGTCGAGCCCGAGGTCGGCCAGCCGCTCGTACAGGGCGTCGGCGGAGGACTCGACGGCGGCGACCGGCGGCCACACGGCGGGGAACGGCGCCACGGGCCCGGCCTCGGCGGCGAGCCGGCCGCGGGCGTGCCGGACGGTGTCGCGGGCGCCGTCCGGGCCGGTGCCCGCCTCGGCGAGGGAGTGGACGGACAGCTCGCGGCGCCCGTCCTCCCCCGGCGCGCCGACGGTGACCTTGACGTGCCGGGCGACACCCTCGTCGAGGATCAGCGGCGCCTCGAAGACCAGCTCGTCGAGGAGTTCGCAGCCCAGGTGCCGGGCGGCGGCGAGGACGAGTTCGACCAGCGCGGCGCCGGGGACGATCACCGCGCCGAGGACGACGTGGTCGCGCACCCACGGCTGCGCCTCGGTGGAGAACCGGCCGGTGAACACCCACTCGTCGCGGTCGCCGACCTGCACGGCCGCCGCCAGCACCGGGTGCCCGATCCGGTCCAGCCCGGCCGCGACGACGTCGCCGCCCTGCGCGGACGGGGTGAGCCAGAACCGCTCGCGCTGGAAGGCGTACGTCGGCAGGTCGACGCGCCGCGCGCCGGTGCCGGCGAACACGGCCTCCCAGTCGACCTTCACCCCGGCGGCGTGGGCCTCGGCCAGCGACAGGGAGAACCGCTCCGGGCCGCCCTCGTCCCGGCGCAGCGAGCCGACCACCGAGACCCGGCCGGTCGCCTCCGCCGCCTCGACGGTGTCCCCCACCGCCATGGTGAGGACGGGGTGCGGGGAGGCCTCCAGGAAGCAGCCCATGCCCTTGTCGATCAGCGCCCGGATGGCCGGCTCGAAGCCGACCTGGCCGCGCAGGTTGGCGTACCAGTA
This sequence comes from Streptomyces rubellomurinus, assembly GCF_000961885.1. Taxonomy (GTDB): domain Bacteria; phylum Actinomycetota; class Actinomycetes; order Streptomycetales; family Streptomycetaceae; genus Kitasatospora; species Kitasatospora rubellomurina. Next base: position 229 of record NZ_JZKH01000210.1, on the reverse strand, counting down.
GGCGGCGTCCACGCCCGCCGTGTCGATGAACTCGCCGACGACGGTGGAGTAGAACGGGATCCGGCCGCTGGTCGGCTCGACCGGCGCGAGAGCGGCGAGCAGCTCGGCCTCGATGATCTCGACCTGCTGCGAGTGCGAGGCGTAGTCCACCTTGACCTTGCGGGCCCGGACGCCGTCGCGCTCGCAGGCCTCGAACACCTCGTCCAGCGCGGCGACTTCACCCGCCACG
>NZ_JZKH01000209.1 GCF_000961885.1 Streptomyces rubellomurinus | reverse complement strand
CCTCCGCGCTGCGCGAGCGCCTGGCCGCGCTGAGCCCGGCCGAGCGCCAGGGCACGCTGCTGGACCTGGTCCGCCGCGAGGCGGCGGCCGTCCTCGGCGTCGGTGGCGCGGACGGCATCGGCGCGCAGCAGGTGTTCAAGGAGCTCGGTCTCGACTCCCTGATGGCCGTCGAACTGCGCCGTCGTCTCGCCGCCGAGACCGGCCTGACCCTGCCGTCCACCCTCGCCTTCGACTACCCGACCCCCACCGCGATCGCCGGTCTGATCCTGGACCGGCTCGACCTCGGCACCGCGAAGCCCGCACTCACCCCCACCCGCGTCCTCACCAACGCCCGGACGGACGACCCGATCGCGGTCGTCTCGATGGCCTGCCGCCTCCCCGGCGGGATCGACACCCCGGAGGGGTTCTGGGAGCTGCTGGTCTCCGGCGGTGACGCCATCGGCGGCTTCCCCAAGCGCTGGCAGGGCCTGGACCTGTTCAACCCGGACCCGGACGCCGTGGGCAAGAGCTACGCCCGCGAGGGCGGATTCCTGGAGGACGTCGACCAGTTCGACGCCGCGTTCTTCGGCATCAGCCCGCGCGAGGCGCAGTCGATGGACCCGCAGCAGCGGCTCGTCCTCGAAGCCTCCTGGGAGGCCCTGGAGCGCGCGGGCATCCGCCCGGGCAGCCTGGAAGGCACTCGCACCGGCGTCTACCTCGGCGCCATGAGCTCGGACTACGGCAGCCACGAAGGACGTCAACTCGAAGTCCTGGACGGCTATATGAGCACCGGTAACGCGAGCAGCGTGGTCTCCGGCCGCGTCTCGTACGCGCTCGGGCTCCAGGGCCCGGCCGTGACCGTCGACACTGCCTGCTCCTCCTCGCTCGTCGCCGTGCACCTCGCCACCCAGGCGCTGCGCTCCGGCGAGTGCGAGCTCGCGCTGGTCGGCGGCGTCACCGTCATGAACACCCCCGCACTCTTCGTCGAGTTCAGCCGTCTCAAGGGCATGGCGGCGGACGGGCGCTGCAAGAGCTTCGGTGCCGACGCGGACGGCGCGGGCTGGGCCGAGGGCTGCGGCATCCTCGTCCTCAAGCGCCTCTCCGCCGCTCAGCGGGATGGGGACCGCGTTCTCGCGGTCATCAAGGGCAGCGCGATCAACCAGGACGGCCGCAGCCAGGGCCTCACCGCCCCCAATGGTCCGTCGCAGCAGCGCGTCATCCAGGACGCCCTGGCCGCCGCCCGGCTCTCCGCCGCCGACATCGACGCCGTCGAGGCGCACGGCACGGGCACCTCCCTCGGTGACCCGATCGAGGCGGGTGCCCTGGCGGAGGTCTTCGGCCCGACCCGCGCCGCCGACCGCCCGCTCCTCCTCGGCTCCTCGAAGTCGAACATCGGCCACGCCCAGGCGGCCGCCGGTGTCATCGGTGTGATCAAGATGGTCCTCGCCCTGGAGAACGGCGCCCTGCCGCGCACCCTCCACGCCGACGAGCCGAGCCCGCACATCGAGTGGGACGGCAGCGGACTGGCGCTCCTCCAGCAGAACACCCCGTGGCAGCGCGCCGACCGGCCCCGCCGGGCGGGCGTGTCGTCCTTCGGCCTGAGCGGCACCAACGCCCACCTCATCCTGGAGGAAGCCCCCACCGCCGAAGCCCTCCAGCCGGAAGACTCCCAGCCGCAGGCCCTCCCGGTCCTGATCTCGGGCCGCGACGAAGCCGCCCTGCGGGAACAGGCCACCCGCTGGGCCGACTGGCTCGACGCCAACCCCGGCACCCCGCTCGCGGACGTCGCCCTGACCGCCGCCCAGCACCGCACCCACTTCGAGCACCGCGCCGTCGTCGTCGCCGCCTCCACGGCCGACACCGTCACCGCTCTGCGGAGCCTGGCCGAGGGCCGTCCGGGTGCGGGTGCGGTCGTCGGCCGACCGGTCGCGAGCGGCCCGGGCCTCGGTGTGCTGTTCACCGGTCAGGGCAGTCAGCGGCTGGGCATGGCCGCCGGTCTGTACGCGTCCTCGGCGCTCTTCCGGGCGGCCTTCGACGAGGTCGTCGAGGTGCTGGACCGGTACGCGGCGAGGCCGTTGAAGGAGGTCGTGTTCGCGGACCCCGAGGGTGTGGATGCGGGACTGGTGCACCGGACGGAGTTCACCCAGCCCGCCCTGTTCGCCGTCGAGGTGGCGCTCTTCCGCCTCTGGCAGGCGTGGGGTGTGTCCCCGGCCGCCGTGGCCGGGCACTCGGTCGGCGAAGTCGCTGCCGCGCACGTCTCCGGCGTCCTCTCCCTGGACGACGCGGCGCGGCTGGTGGTTGCCCGGGGGCGGCTGATGCAGGGCTGCGAGACGGGCGGCGCGATGGCCTCCGTGGAGGCGGGCGAGGACGAGGTCCTGGCCGCCCTCGCCCAGGTGTCGTCCGGCCGGATCGCGGTCGCGGGTGTCAACTCGCCGGCCCAGACGGTGGTCAGCGGCGACGCGGCCGCCGTCGAGGAAATGCTCGCCGCCATGAGCGCCGCCGGTCGCCGGGTGCGCCGTCTGGAGGTGTCGCACGCCTTCCACAGCCCGCACATGGACGCGATGCTGGCCGAGTTCACCGCCGTCGTCGAGAGCTGCGAGCTGCGGGCCCCGCGCGTCCCGCTGGTCAGCACCCTGGACGGCCGCTGGATGGGCTCGGACCTCGCCCCGGGTGAGGGGGTGCGCTCCCCGCGGTACTGGGCGCGCCAGGCCCGCGAGGCCGTCCGCTTCCTGGACGCCCTCCGCACCCTGCACGACGCGGGCGTGCGCCGCTTCCTG
>NZ_JZKH01000208.1 GCF_000961885.1 Streptomyces rubellomurinus | reverse complement strand
CAGCGTGCAACCGCACTCCCGCGCCAACCCCGCCAACCGGCCGTGCAGTTCGGCATCCAGCACCACCGGCACCGACGCCCCCGCATAACTCGCCACCGCCGGCCGAGCACGATCGAACGGCAACGCCAGCTCCACCGGCACACCAGCCAACGCCCCCCGCCAGAAAGCCAGTTGGCGACTCAGCAGACTCTCCGGATCCCCCTCCCCACCCAACAGCTCACGCTGCCACAGCGCGTAGTCCACGTACCGCACCGGCAGCGGCGCCCAACCGGGAGCACTCCCCCGCACCCGGTCCGCGTAGGCCCGCGCCAGGTCCTTCAGGAGGGGTTCCATCGACCAGCCGTCGGAGGCGATGTGGTGCAGCACCAGGAGGAGCACGTGCTCCTCCTCCCCCAGCCGGAACAGCCGTGCCCGCAGGGGGATTTCGGTGGCCAGGTCGAACCGGTGGCCGGCCTCCGCCGCCAGCGCCGCGCCCAGCCGCGCCTCGTCGGCGCCCTCGACCTCCTCGATCTCCTCGATCTCCTCGACGAGGAGGCGGGGGCGGGCCTGCTCCGGGGGCAGGACGCGCAGCACCGGCCGGCCGTCCACCTCGGGGAACAGGGTGCGCAGCACCTCGTGCCGGGCGACGACGTCGGCCAGGGCGGCGGCGAGGGCGGTGCGGTCCGGGGCGCCGCGCAGCCGCACGGCGAAGGGCATGTTGTGGTGGGCGGCCCGCTCCTCGGCCTGGTGGACGAACCACTGGCGGTGCTGGGCGAAGGACAGCGGCGGGTGGTCGGGGAGTTCGCGCCGCAGCAGCGCCGGGCGGGCGCGGCCGGCGGCCCGGGTGAGCTCGGCGAGCGCGGCGGGGGTCTGCGCCTGGAACAGGTCGCGCAGGCTCACCTCGACGCCGAGGGCCGTCCGGGCCCGGGAGATCAGGCGGGTGGCGAGCAGGGAGTGTCCGCCGAGGTCGAAGAAGCCGTCGTCGACGCCCACCTCGGGCAGGCCCAGCACGGTGGCGAAGAGCCCGGCGAGGATCTCCTCCCGTGCGGTGCGCGGTGCGCGCGCCGCGGCTGCCGCCGGGTGATCGGGGCGCGGGAGCGCGGCCCGGTCCAGCTTGCCGTTCGGGGTGAGCGGGAAGCCGTCCAGGACGACCACCGCGGACGGCACCAGGTGGGCCGGCAGCGCGGCCGCCAGCCCCCGGCGCAGGGCCGCCGCGTCCGGCTCGCGGCCCGCCACCGGCACGGCGTACGCCACCAGCCGCGGCCCGCCCGGGCCGTCCTCCCGGACGGCCACGGCGGCCTGCGCCACGTCCGGCAGCCGCGCCAGGGCGGCCTCGACCTCGCCGGGTTCGATCCGGAAGCCGCGGATCTTGACCTGGTCGTCGGCGCGGCCGAGGAATTCCAGGGCGCCGCCGGGTCCGCGTCGGACGAGGTCGCCCGTGCGGTACATGCGCTCCCCGGGCACGAAGGGGCAGGCCACGAAGCGCTCCGCCGTGAGCGCCGGGCGGCCCAGGTAGCCGCGGGCCAACTGGGCTCCGCCGACGTACAGTTCGCCTTCGACGCCGTCCGGCACCGGCCGCAGCGCCGCGTCCAGGACGTAGCCGCGGGTGTTGGCGAGCGGCACGCCGACCAGGGGCCGTCCGCTGTCCGCGGTGTCCCACCACAGGGCGTCGATGGTGCACTCGGTCGGGCCGTAGATGTTGTAGCAGATCAGGTCGTCCGCTTCCCTGACCCGCGCCCACAGGGCCGGGCCGGCCGCTTCGCCGCCGATCTGGAGGACCCGGGGCCGGTGGCGCGGGTCGGTCAGCAGGCCCTCCTCGATGAGCTGTTCGGCGTAGGTGGGGGTGACGTCGAGGACGTCGATGCCGGTCTCGGCGATGTGCCGGGCCATGGCGCCCGCGTCGCGGCGGACGTCATCGGCGATGAGGTGCAGTTCGTGGCCGGCGACCATCCACAGCAGCCCCTCCCAGGAGGTGTCGAAGGAGAGCGAGGCCGTCAGGGCCACCCGCATCCGGCGCTCGCCGCCGCGGGACCGCTCGGCCCGGGTCATCAGGCCGGCCCGGTGGTGGGTGTAGAGGTTGCGCAGGCCCGCGTGGTCGATGACCACGCCCTTGGGCCGGCCGGTGGAGCCGGAGGTGTGGATGACGTACGCCGCGTCGCCGGGCCGGACGGTGCGGCCGAGCCGGGCGGCCGGCCGGGCCGCGACCGCCGGGTCGTCGGCGAGGACCTGTCGGGCGCCGGGGACGTGCGGCAGCGCGGCGGCCGTGGCGGAGTCGGTGACGACCACGGTCGGCGCCGCGTCCGCCAGGAGCAGCGCGATGCGCTCCGCCGGGTACTCCAGGTCGACGGGGACGGACGCCGCGCCGGCCTTGAGGACGGCGAGGAGGGCCACGATCGACTCGGCGGACCTCGGCAGCGCCAGCGCGACGAGGCTGTCCGGCCCGGCGCCGTGCTCGGCCAGGGCGCCGGCCAGGCGGTCGGCCCGCGCGTCGAGTTCGGCGAAGGTCAGGGCGGTGCCCCGGTGGACGAGCGCCGTGGCCCCGGGGGTGCGCGCCGCCTGGGCCTCGAACAGCTGCGGGAGGGTCGCGTCGGGGACGGGCAGCGCGGCGCCGTTCCAGCGGACCAGGATCCGCTCGCGGTCCTCGGCGGACAGCGGGTCCGTCTCGCCGACCGGGCGGCGCGGGGCGGCGGCCAGCTGGTCCAGCACCCGGACGAGGCTCGCCGCCATCGCCTCGGCGGTCTCCCGGTCGAAGAGGTCCGTCGGGTACTCCAGTGCGCCGCCGATCCCGGCGGGCGCGCCTTCGGCGCTGCGGTGCTCCCGGAAGTCGACGGTCAGGTCGAACTTCGTGGTGTCCCAGCCGACCGGCAGCGGCTCGGCCGCGAGGCCGGGCAGCTCCAGGGCCGGGGCGGGGCCGCTCTCCAGGGTCATCATCACCTGGAAGAGGGGGTGGCGGGCGAGCGAGCGCTCTGGGTTGAGCGCCTCCACCACGCGCTCGAAGGGCACGTCCTGGTGCTCGTACGCCGCCAGGTCCGCCTCCCGCACCCGGGCCAGCACCTCGGTGAAACCCGGGTCCCCCGACAGATCGGTGCGCAGCACCAGGGTGTTGACGAAGAACCCGACCAGCTCGTCCAACGCCTCGTCCGCACGCCCCGCCACCGGCGTACCGATCGGAATGTCCGTACCGGCG
>NZ_JZKH01000207.1 GCF_000961885.1 Streptomyces rubellomurinus | reverse complement strand
GCCCGATCGCCTGCGCCTGCACGCCGGCTACCACTGGCGCAACAGCGCCGACCCCCGCCTCACCCGCACCCGCACCGCCTGGGACACCCGCGACGGCGCCGCCTTCCCCGCCGTGCGATCCGACCTCGCCAGCCTCTCCGTCTGCTACGCCGGCCTCGCCGAAGGCCTCGCCTACACCCTGGAGTTCACCGAACTGCGCCGCGAGGCGGGCCACGACAGCGCCCGGCGCGACACCACCCGCCTGAGTGGCCGCCACCTGCGCGACCCCGCCACCCTGCCCGACGCCGACATCGCCATCATCGGCACCAGCGCCACCCGCGCCCGCGCCCTCCCGCGCGCCGCCTCCCTCATCGTCCCCATGCGCGTCCACTTCGTCGTCGACACCCACACCGGCCCCGACGCCACCCGCGCCCGCATCTCCAAACGCGAACGCCAGCAGTACGCCGCCACCCGCCGCACCCACCACTGGGCCTGGCAACCGGTCCACGACCCCTGCTGGTTCGACGAGTTCTACGACCGCATGTACCGCCCCACCATGCGCGCCCGCCACGGCGACCGCGAACGCACCGAGACCAAGGACGCCGCCTACGAGTGCCTCTTCCGCACCGGCCGCCTCTTCGCCCTCACCCAGGACGACGGACAGCGCATCGGCGGCGCCCTGTGCCACTGGGACCGGGCGAGCGCCACCCTCACCCTGCGCCTGCTCGGCATCCAGGACGGCGACAGCAAGCACTACGACAGCGGCGCGTTCAAAGCCATCTACCACCTCCTCATCGACTGGGCCGCCCGCAACGGCGTACGCCACCTCGACTTCCAGGGCACCGAACCCTTCCTCAGCAAGGGCACCTACCAGTGGAAACGCCGCTTCGGCAGCCGCGTCGTCCTGCCCCCCAACCACTTCGGCGAAAAACGCCTGTGGCTGCGCGTCAACCACGACACCCCCCAGGTCCGCGACTTCCTCGTCGCCAACCCCCTGCTCGCCGAGGACCCCCACGGCCACCTCGAAGCCGTCTACTTCCACGACCACCAGCGCCCCGCCCGCCTCGACTACAGCGCCGCATCCCCCGGCGTCCACCACACGCGCCACCTCGACCTCGACACCTTCCTCGCCCCCCTCACCACCCCGCGCCACCGGGCCGCCCGATGACCACCCCCGCCACGCCGTGGTACGGCACCCAGCCGCCCCCGCTGCACACCCGCCTGCCCCTGCCCGACGTCGCCCGCCACCTCACCGCCCTCAGGGACGGCGAATACGCCAACCTCGTGCCCTCCGAACGCTCCCTGCACCCGGTGGTCCTGCCCCTGGCGTCCTGGCGGGAACTGTTCACCGCCACCGCCACTCTCCTCTCCCTGCTGCGCCGCGCCCTGTTCACCGCCGCTCCCGACCCGGCCTCGCGCATCGCCGCCCTCGGTGCCGATCCCGCGCTCTACCCGCTGACCGTCACCGGTCCCCTCGAAGAGCGCTACGCCACGTGCATCGCCCGACCCGACATCCTCATCGAGACCGGCGGCGGCCCCAAGTTCATCGAGTTCAACATCGGCTCCGGCATCGGCGGCGTCGTCGACACCGCCCTGCACACCCGCGCCTGGACCCATGCCCTCGGCGGCCCCGACACCACCCCCCTCACCGCCCCCGACCCCCTGGCCGTGCGCGACACCCTGCTCGCCCGCGCCGTCCGCGACCTTCACGCACCCCCCGCCGTCGCCCTCCTCGGCACCCGCCGGGACTACCCCGCCGGCCGCTACTTCGAGCTCCAACTCGACTCCCTGCGCCGCCACGGCCTAGAAGCCGAGTTCTTCGAACCCGAGGACCTGCCCACCGACCCCACCCGCTACAAGGTGGGCCTGCGCCACCTCACCATCCTCGAATGGCAACGCCACGGCATCGACCTCGCCCCCGTACGCGCCGCCCTCGACGCCGGCTGCGCCCTCATCGCCACCCAGAGCGCCTACCTGGTCGCCAACAAGAAGGTCCTCGCCTGGATCTCCGAGGGCCGGCCCTGGATGAGCGAGACGGAGCGCGCCGCCGTCGAGCGCTACCTGCCCTGGACCCGCGTCCTGGCGGACCGCCCCGCCCGCCACCGCGGCCGCACCCGCCCCCTGCCCGAACTCCTCCTCGACCACCCCGAGGACTACGTCCTCAAACCCGCCATCGGCATGAGCGGCCAGCAGGTCCTCGTCGGGCGCACCTGCGAGCCGCGGCTGTGGCGCGAGACCGTCACCCGGGCCGCGGCCGCCGAGGACCACATCGTCCAGGAACACGTCGAGCCCGCCCCGATCACCATGGAGTTCGCCGCCGACGACCAGGCCACCACCACCTTCCACGCCCCCGTCCAGCCCGTCTTCAGCCCCTTCCTCTTCGACGGCCGGCCCGCCGGCTGCCTGGTGCGCTACCTGCCCCCCGGCGGCGAAGGCGTCGTCAGCATCCTGGGCCACGGCGCCCTCGCCAACATCGCCCTCACCCACCGATCCGCCTGACATCGCCGAGGAGACCTCCCGTGACCGGGCTCATCACCTGGATCTACCCGAGCGAGGACTACGACCCCGCCGACATCGACGCCTTCGAAACCGGCATCACCGAGCGCTACCGCAAACTCGCCCACCCCCGCGGCTTCGACTTCCGCGTCATCCCCGCCGCCGACCTCGTGCCCCTGTGCCTGGAGCGCCCCCAACTCCTGCACCACGGCGAAGACCTCCTCGCCACCCCCCAGAGCTACATCGTCGAGGACGCCAGCAGCCACCCCCAGGGAGCCCAGGCGCTGCGCGCGATCTACCGCACCCTGCACACCGCCGGCGCCGTCCTCCTCAATCGCGCCTTCACCGCCCCCGACTACCTGGAGCGCGACAAACTCGCCCTCATCCAGCACGCCGCCACCGTGGGCGTGCCCACCATCCCCACCATCGCCCTGCCCCCCGGCCGCCACGCCCGCCGCGCCGTCCCCCTCGTCCGCCGGGCCCTGGGCGAGGGCCCCTACATCGTCAAACCCCGCGAACTGTCCATGGGGGTGGGCGTGCTGCGCGTGGACACCGACCAGCAACTCGAGGCCGCCGTCGACCTCGCCGCCCAGAGCGCCACCGGCTACCTCGTCCAGCCGCTGCTCGACCACAGCGGCGACATGCGCGTCTACCTCGCGGACGGGCGCGTCGTCACCTCGCTGACCCGCCGCCCCCGCCCCGGCGGCTACCTCGCCAACCTCAGCCAGGGCGGCAGCGCCGAAGCCAACGACGACCACCACCTCGTCGCCGACCACTGCCGGCGCATCGCC
>NZ_JZKH01000206.1 GCF_000961885.1 Streptomyces rubellomurinus | reverse complement strand
GGCGGCGAGCCGCAGGCCGGGGACGACCTGGAGGATCGACATGTCCCACATGCCGTGGTGCGAGGCGCCGTCCGGCCCGGTCACGCCGGAGCGGTCGAGGACGAAGGTGACGCCCAGCTTGTGCAGGGCGACGTCCATCAGGACCTGGTCGAAGGCCCGGTTGAGGAAGGTCGCGTAGACCGCGAACACCGGGTGCAGGCCGCCGGTGGCCAGGCCCGCGGCGCTGGTGACGGCGTGCTGCTCGGCGATGCCGACGTCGAAGATGCGGTCCGGGAAGGCCTTGGCGAACGGGGCCAGGCCGACCGGGTGCAGCATGGCGGCGGTGATGCCGACCACGTCCGGGCGCTCGTGGCCGATCGCGACCATCTCCTCGGCGAAGACCGAGGTCCAGTCCTTGCCGGCGCTCTTGATCGGCAGGCCGGTCTCCGGGTGGATCACGCCGACCGCGTGGAAGCGGTCCTCGTCGTTGCTCTCGGCGGCGTGGTAGCCGCGGCCCTTCTCGGTGAGGCAGTGCACGATCACCGGGCCGCCGAAGCCGCGCGCCTTGGTCAGCGCGGACTCCAGGGCGGTCAGGTCGTGGCCGTCGATCGGGCCGATGTACTTGAGGCCGAGGTCCTCGAACATGCCCTGCGGGGCGATGAAGTCCTTGAGGCCCTTCTTGGCGCCGTGCAGGGTCTCGAACAGCTGCTGGCCGACCACCGGGGTGCGCTTGACGGCGTCCTTGCCCCAGGACAGGAAGCGCTCGTAGCCCTGGGTGGTGCGCAGGGTGGCGAGGTGGTTGGCCATGCCGCCGATGGTCGGGGAGTAGGAGCGCTCGTTGTCGTTGACGACGATGACGACCGGGCGGTCCTTGGCGTCGGCGATGTTGTTGATCGCCTCCCAGGCCATGCCGCCGGTGAGCGCGCCGTCGCCGATCACGGCGACGACCGGGTCGTGGCTGCCCCGGAGCTGGTTGGCCTTGGCCAGGCCGTCCGCGTAGGAGAGCACGGTGGAGGCGTGCGAGTTCTCGATCACGTCGTGCTCGGACTCGGCACGGGACGGGTAGCCGGACAGGCCGCCCTTCAGCCGCAGCCGGGAGAAGTCCTGGCGGCCGGTGAGCAGCTTGTGGACGTAGCTCTGGTGGCCGGTGTCGAAGAGGATGCGGTCGCGCGGGGAGTCGAAGACCCGGTGCAGCGCGATGGTGAGCTCCACGACGCCGAGGTTCGGGCCGAGGTGGCCGCCCGTCTTGGAAACCTCGGTCACCAGGAAGGTCCGGATCTCCTGGGCCAGGGCGGCCAGCTGTCCGGGCGTGAGCCGGTCGAGATCGCGCGGTCCCCGAATGCGGGTCAGCAGGGCCACCCGTTCCTCCTCGTTCAAGTCTTCGCGGACCGCGGGGGTCCGACGCTCGTCGCTGCCCGGTCCGGCGGCAGGCCGGCGGTCTCGCCCGGTGCCGACCGGTCGAGTCTAATGTCCGCCTGCCGGACACCGAGCGGCGCGCCCGGTGCCACCGTTCGATTACCGCCATTCCCTGAGGTCGGCCGGGGGGTGCCGGTCAATCGTCCTTGACGAACGTGCGGGCGAGCGCGGGGGCGGTGGTCGGTACGCCCGGAATGCGTGGTACGTGCCGGTCGGGTGGCCGACCGGGCCGCCGGGCGCCGGGCGCCGGTCCTCGGGCCCTCAGGCGCTCGGGCCCTCAGGTGCGGCCGAGGGCGCCGGACTCGCCCATCTCGCTCATCACCATGGCGAGGGCGCCCAGCACCTCGGCCCGGCCGCCCAGGGTGCCGGGGACCACCGAGAGCTGGCGGGCCGCGCTGGGGATGGCGTAGCGGGCCACCGAGTCGCGGATCGGGGCGAGCAGCAGCTCGCCGGCCTCGGCCAGGTCGCCGCCGAGGATCACCCGCCGCGGGTTGAGCAGGTTGCACAGGGTGGCCACGCCGGTGCCGATCTGGCGGCCCGCGTCGGCGATCACCCGGCGGCAGCCGAGGTCGCCCTGGTGGGCCAGCTCGACCACCCGGGCCAGGGTGAGGTCCGCGCCGAGGGTCGGGGTGAGCAGCGAGAGCAGGTAGCGGGAGCCGACGAAGGTCTCCAGGCAGCCGCGGTTGCCGCAGCGGCAGACCTGCCCGGCCTCGTCCAGGGTGATGTGCCCGATCTCACCCGCGGTGCCGCCCGGGCCCCGGTAGATCTGCCCGTTGACCACCAGCCCGGCGCCGACGCCGCTGGCGACCTTGATGTACGCCAGGTCGCCCAGCCCCCGGCCGGCGCCCCAGACGAGCTCGCCGAGCGCGCCCAGGTTGGCGTCGTTGTCCACGTGCACCGGCATCCCGAGCCGCTCGGACAGCTCCCGGCCCGGGGCGATGCCCGTCCAGCCGGGCAGGATCGCGGTGGAACCGAGCGCGCCGGTCTCCACGTCGATCGGGCCGGGCACGCCGAGGCCGACGCCGATGACCTTCTCCGGGCGGAACCCGGCCTGTGCCAGCAGCCGGTCGACCATGGCCTCGGCCCGGTCGAAGCCCTGCGCGGCGGAGACGTCCACGTCGATCGGGGCGCTCTCCTCGGCCAGCACCCGGTGCGCGAGGTTGCCGACCGCGACCCGCAGGTGGGTGTGGCCGAAGTCGATGCCGACCACGATGCCCGCGTCCCCGCTCAGCGAGACGCTGCGGGCCCGGCGGCCGCCGGAGGAGGTGTCGGCGACCACGACGGTGCCGCTCTCCTTCAGCTCCCGCACGATGTTGGACACGGTGGCCGCGGAGAGGCCGGTGCTGCGCGCGATCTCGGCCTGGGTCAGCGAACCGGCCATCCGCACCGCGCGCAGCACGCGTTCCAGGTTCGCCCGGTGCAGGGACGACTGCGAGCCCGGTGTGTCCGTGGACATGATCAACCCTCCCAGGCGGGGACCCCTCCGCCGGGCGTCCCCTTCGACTCCTGAAGGGTAGGCCCTCGGCGGCCCGCCCGGGGCGGCGGTGCGGGGACGCTGCGGCAGCGGAGTGACGGACCGGTGGGGGTGCTGTGGTCTTCTGTCGCACGGGCCGGGCGGGGGCCGGGATTCCGGACGCCCGGCGGTGGCCGAAAACCACTCACCACTAGCATGGTGCCCAATCTCACCCGTCCCACCGGAACCCGGACGGTACCGGCAGGGGGGCGGATCCAGACATGACGGGGAATCAGATGGCAGGGGATCACCCTACGGCCGGGTCCGGCGACACGCCCGGCAGCGGCCCGCAGGACAACCGCGGCGTCCAACTCGGACGCCAGCCCGGCGGCGTGGACCCGGCCGCCGTCGCGGACCAGATGACGAAGCTGGACGGCTCGGCCGTCCCGGGCCCGGCCGCGCCGCCCGCGCCCGCCGGACCGCCGCCCGCCCAGCCCCCGGCCGCGCC
>NZ_JZKH01000205.1 GCF_000961885.1 Streptomyces rubellomurinus | reverse complement strand
TCCATGGCCAGCGCCTCGCGCGGGGAGATCCCGAAGAACTCGGCGTCGAACTCGGCGACGCCGGACAGGAATCCGCCGCGCCGGACGTAGCTCTTCCCGCTGGCCTCCGGGTCGGGGTCGAACAGCGCGCCCACGTCCCAGCCCCGGTCGGTCGGGAAGTCGGTGATCGCGTCACGGCCGGCGGCGACCAGGTCCCAGAGGTCCTGCGGCGAGCCGACCTCGCCGGGGAAGCGGCAGCCCATGCCGACGATCACGACCGGGTCGCCGTCCACGGGTGCGGCGGCGATCGCCGGGGGCGCGGCGTCCGGTGCGGCGCCGAGCAGCCGTTCCAGGAGGTGGGCGGCGAGCCGGGCGGGCGTCGGGTAGTCGAAGACGAGCGTCGACGGCAGCCGCAGGCCGGTGGCGCCGGCCAGCCGGTTGCGCAGCTCGACACCGGTCAGCGAGTCGAAGCCGAGGTCCTTGAAGGCGCGGGCCGCGTGCACCGCGTCCGCGGACCGGTGGCCCAGCACGCCCGCGGCCTCGGTGCGGACGAGCTCCAGCAGTGCCGGTTCGCGTTCGTCCGCCGCGAGCGCCGCGATCCGGGCGGCCGTCGGTCCGCCGGTCGGTTCCGGGGCGCGGCGGAGGCCCGCCGTTCCCAGCAGGTCGCGGAACAGCGCGGGCACGGAGGCCGCCCGGGCGCGGATGGCCGGGAGGTCCAGGTGCGCGGGCACGAGGGTGTCGGCCGAATCGGCGAGCGCGAGGTCGAACAGGCCCAGTGCCTCCTCGGCGGGCATCGCCACCGCGCCGGTCCGCGCCCAGCGGGCCAGGTCGGCCTCGCTCAGCCGCCCGCCCATGCCCAGCTCGCCGCCCCACAGGCCCCAGGCGAGGGAGATCGCCGGCAGGCCGAGGGCCCGGCGGTGCTGCGCCAGGCCGTCCAGGAAGGCGTTGGCGGCGGCGTAGTTGCCCTGGCCGGGCCCGCCGAAGGTGGTCGCTCCGGAGGAGAACAGCACGAAGGCGGCGAGTTCGGCGTCCCGGGTGAGCTCGTGCAGGTGGTGCGCGCCGTCGGCCTTGGGCCGGAGGGACCGGTCCAGGTGGTCGGCCGTCAGGGTCTCGACCACTCCGTCGTCGACGATGCCCGCGGTGTGGACCACGGCGGTCAGCGGGTGCTCGGCGGGCACCCGGGCGAGGGCCCCGGCCAGAGCCGCCCGGTCGGCGAGGTCGCAGGCCAGCAGGGTGGCCTCGGCGCCCAGCTCGGCGAGCTCGGAGAGGAGTGCGGCGGCGTCCGGGGCGGCGGTGCCGCGCCGGGACAGCAGCAGGAGCCGGCGCACGCCGTGCTTCGCCACCAGGTGGCGGGCGACGCGCGCGCCCAGGCCGCCGGTGGCTCCGGTGACCAGCACGGTGCCCGCCGGGTCGAGCCGGCGCTCGGCGGTCGGCGAGGGGGTCGCGCGGACCAGCCGGGGCACGAGCAACGTCCCGTCCCGGAGCGCCAGTTGCGGCTCCTCGGCGGCCAGCGCGAGCGGCCACCGGGTGAGCGAGGCGTCGCCGCCGTCGAGGTCGAGGAGCCCGAACCGGCCGGGGTGCTCCGACTGCGCCGAGCGCACCAAGCCCTGGACCGCGGCCGCCGCGACGTCGGCGACGGGCTCGCCGGGGCGGGCGGCGAGCGCGCCGGTGGTGGCGACGAGCAGGCGGGAACCGTCGAACCGGTCCTCCGCCAACCAGGCCTGCAACAGGCCGAGCACCGAACCCAGCAGCCTACGGGTCCGGGCGGGGACGTCCTCCCCGGCCTCGGGCGCCGCCGGGACGGGCACCACGACCGTCGCGGGGACCGGCTCGTCGGCCCCGGCAGCAGCCGCCAGGTCCTCGAACCGGGCGATCGGCCGGTGCTCCTCGGGCAGCCGCGCGGCCAGGCCCGACGCGTCCGGGCCGAGCAGCGCCCACGGCGGCACCGACGCCGAGCCGGGCGCGGGCTGCTCCCGCCACTCCACCCGGAACAGCGCGTCGCGGTGCGTCGGGCCCGCCGGGCGCAGCTGCTCCGCCGTGACCGGGCGGACGGTGAGCGCCGCCACCGACGCGACACCCGCCCCGGTGTCGTCCGCCAGGTGCAGCGACACCGCGTCCGTCCCGGCGGGCGCCAGCCGGACCCGCAGGCGGGAGGCGCCCGCCGCCCACCGGACGCCGCGCCAGGCGAAGGCCACCCGCGCCCCGGCGCCCTGTGCCTCGGGCGTCCGGGCGATCGCCAGCGCGTGGACGGCGGCGTCCAGCAGGGCGGGGTGCAGGGTGAACCGGTCGGGACCCCCGGGGAGTTCGACCTCGGCGAACAGCTCGTCGCCGCGCCGCCAGGCCAGGCGCAGGCCCTGGAAGGCCGGCCCGTAGTCGAAGCCGGCCACGCCCAGCCGCTCGTAGACGCCGTCGGTCGCGACGGGCGAGGCGCCCGGCGGCGGCCAGGCGGTGAGGTCCGGCGCGTCGGCGTCGGCTCCCTCGGCCGGCCCGACCAGGGTGCCGGTGGCGTGCCGGGTCCAGGGTTCCTCGGCGGGTGCGTCCTCCGGCCGGGAGTGGATGCCGATCTCGCGGGCGCCGTCCGCGCCCGGCGCGCCGACGACGACCTGGAGCCGGGTGCCGGCCGTCTCGGGCAGCACGAGCGGTGAAAGCAGCGTCAGTTCGGCGATCTCGCCGAGGCCGACCTGGTGTCCGGCTTGCAGGGCGAGCTCGACGAACAGCGTGCCGGGGGCGATGACCGTGCCGAGTACGGCGTGATCGGCGAGCCAGGGGTGGGTGGAGAGGGAAAGGCGGCCGGTCAGCACCGTCCCGGAGCCGTCCGCCAGCTCGACGGCGGCGCCCAGGACCGGGTGGTCGACGGCGAGTTGGCCGCACCCGGCGCCGGAGGACGCGGCGTCGGCGGCCGTCACCCAGTAGCGCTCGCGCTGGAAGGGGTAGGTCGGCAGGTCGACCCGGGGTCCGGCGGGGAGCTGGGTGGCCCAGTCGACGGGCAGGCCGGCGACGAAGGCGGCGGACAGGGCCGTGACCAGGCGCTCGGGGCCGCCCTCGTCGCGGCGCAGGGTCTCCAGGACGGCGGCGCCGGGGGTGTCCTCCAGCTGGTCGGCGATGGGGACGACGAGGCCGGGGTGGGGGCTGCACTCCAGGAACAGCGTGTGGCCGTCCGCGACCGCCGACGCGACCGCCGTGTCCAGGCGGACGGTGCCGCGCAGGTTGTCGAACCAGTACGAACCCGCCACCTGCTCGGGGTCGGCGACCACTTCACCGGTGACCGTGGAGTACATCGCGATGCGGCCAGCCAACGGCCGTACGCTCGCCGACAGTTCGGCGACCTCGTCGCGCACCGCGTCCACGTGGGCCGAGTGCGAGGCGTAGTCGACCGGGATCATGCGCGCCCGGACACCCTCGCGCTCGCAC
>NZ_JZKH01000204.1 GCF_000961885.1 Streptomyces rubellomurinus | reverse complement strand
GCCCCGGACGACCTCTGGCACCCCGCCGGACACCCTCCGCACACAGCGCCGAGCGCGCGCCGGGGGCGCGGACACCCCTGACGCGCGCTCGCCCGGACCGGCTAGGGCCGGCCCATGAAGTTCGGGTAGTAGCCGCTGCTGATCCCCGAGGTCCGCACCAGCGTCCCCGGCCGCGCCGCCTCGACGTAGCGGTTGTCGCCGAGGTAGATCGCCACGTGCTGGATGCCGCGCGCGGTGCCGTCCGGCGACCAGAACAGCAGGTCGCCGCGGCGCAGCTGACTGGCCTTGATCGGCGTGGTCGCCGCGTACTGGTCGTTGGCGACGCGCGGCAGGTCGATGCCGCCGCGCCGGAAGGACTGCTGCACCAGGCCCGAGCAGTCGTACCCGTTCGGCCCGTTGCCCGCCGTCACGAACGGCTTGCCGAGCTGCGCGAGCGCGTACTGCACGGCCGTCTCGACGTCCCGGTCGGCGGCCACCGAGTCGGACGAGCCAGAACCGGAGGAGGACGAGGAGCCCGAGGAGGAGCCCGAGGAGCCCGAGGAGGAGGACGAGGAGCCCGAGCCGCCGCCGGTGCGCGCCAGGTACACGTCGTAGTGCGTGGTCCAGCGCCACTCGCCCTTGCTGTTCTTGAACCAGTACCGCGAGCCGTCCCAGCCCTGCTTGATCCCGCCGCTCGACTGCTTGGCGGCGGAGGAGGACGCCGTCGTCCCACCGCCGGTGCGCGCGACGTACACGCTGTAGTGGGTGGTCCAGCGCCACTGCCCCTGGCTGTTCTTGAACCAGTACCGCGAGCCGTCCCAGCCGGCGTGCGCGGGGGCCGCCTCGGCGACCGCGGGGCTCACGCTGGTGCCGAGCCCGATCACGCTCGCACCGGCCGCGATCACGGCCACCATGCCTATCCCGCGACGGAGTCTCGCGATCCGGGACGGGCGGGCGGTGCGGGCAGGGGCCGGGGCGGCGTGCTGCCCGGTCGGCTCGTCGGCGGCATCCGGCGCGCCGGTGTTGACGGTGGTCATCCTGCTGACTTCCTCACTGCTGCGGACCGCCGCCGTTCGGGGCGGCTGCGGAGACTGCTGCGGACACGCGGTGCGCCCCGGCAGGTGCCGGGGCGTCCGGCTCGGCAGAGCCCGGCCCTGCCTGCGTGTCACGTTAGGCACGCGTCCGCTCACAGCGCGCAGTGGAGTGCGCCAATGGAGGGTTCCCGCTCGGCGGGTCGTCAGCTCCGCCACCAACGGCGCATCAGGGTGAACGCCCGTCACCGGGCGGCGCCCGGCGACCCTCCGTCAGCGGCCGCCGTGCTCCGCGAGCAGCTGCTTCTTCAGCACCTTCCCCAGGGCGTTGCGCGGCAGTTCGGGCACCAGGACGACCCGGCGCGGCCGCTTGTGCACCGACAGGCGCTCCGCCACGAAGGCCGTCAGCTGGTCCCCCGTCACGGCGCCGTCCGGGACGACGTAGGCGACGATCGCCTGCCCGAGGTCCTCGTCGGGCGCGCCGACCACGGCCGCGTCGGCGACCGCCGGGTGGTCGCGCAGCGCGGCCTCGACCTCGCCGGCGCCGATCCGGTAGCCGCCGCTCTTGATCAGGTCGACGGAGGCGCGGCCGACGATCCGGTGGAAGCCGTCCGCGCCGATCACCGCGACGTCCCCGGTGCGGAACCAGCCGTCCGCCGTCCAGGCCTCGGCGTCCGCGTCCGGCCGGTTGAGGTAGCCGCTGAACAGCGTCGGCCCGGCGACCTGCAGCTCGCCGACGCTCTCCCCGTCGTACGGCACGGGCGCGCCGTCCTCGCCGACCAGCCGGGTGCGCACGCCGTCCACCGGCAGGCCGACGCTGCCGGGGCGCCGCTCGCCGTCCGCCCGGGTGCTGACGGTGATCAGCGACTCCGTCATGCCGTAGCGCTCGATCGGCGCGTGCCCGGTGAGCGCCGCCAGCTTCTCGAACACCGGGACGGGCAGCGGCGCGCTGCCGGAGACCAGCAGTCGGGCGGAGGCCAGCCGCCCGGCCGCCTCGGGGTCGGCGGCCAGCCGGGACCAGACGGTCGGCACGCCGAAGTACAGGCTGGCGCCCGCCGCCGCGTAGCCGGCCGGGGTCGGCCGCCCGGTGTGCACCAGCCGGCTGCCGGTGCGCAGCGCGCCGAGCACGCCGAGCAGCAGCCCGTGGACGTGGAACAGCGGCAGGCCGTGGGCGAGGGTGTCCTCGGCGGTCCACTGCCAGGCGGCGGCGAGGGCGTCCAGGTCGGCGGCGATCGCCTCGCGGCGGATCACCGCGCCCTTGGGCGCGCCGGTGGTGCCGGAGGTGTAGAGCACGAAGCCGGTCGAGTCGGCGGCCGGCTCGGGGTGGCTGGTGGCGGAGCGCTCGGCCGGGTCGACCGGGAGCCCCGGCACGCCCTCCGGCACGTCCTCGCCCACGGCGTGCGCGAGCAGGGCCGCGCCCGAGTCACGCAGGATGTGCTCGCGCTCCTTGGGGCCGGAGTCCGGCGGCAGCGGCACCACCGGGACGCCGGCCAGCAGGCCGCCGACCACGGCGACGACGGTCTCGACGGTGGGCCGGGCGAGCACGGCGAGCGCGGGCGCGCCGGCCGCCCGGTCGGCGACGGCGGTCGCCGCACCCAGCAGGTCCTCGCGGGACAGGGCCCGCCCGTCGATCCGCAGCGCGTCCGCCGTGTCGCCGAACCCGCCCTGAAGTGCCGTCAGCAGTGCCATGCTTCCGTCCTCGCCCCTCGTCCTCGCCGTCGCCTCACACTGTCGCGCCGACTCTACGGGGCGTGCCCCGCGCGCCGGATCACCGGGAAGGGCTCCGGGCGCCGGGCCCGGCCGGGACCTCCGGAAACGCCGGGAAGGCGCCGGGAACGCCGAAGGGCGCGGCCCCGGGGGTACCGGGTGCCACGCCCTTCGCGCGCCGTGCGGGGAGCTCCCCGCGCGGGATCAGGCCTTGCGGGCCTTCACCTCGGCGGTCAGCTGCGGCAGCACGGCGAACAGGTCGCCGACCACGCCGTAGTCGACCAGCTCGAAGATCGGGGCCTCGGGGTCCTTGTTGACGGCCACGATGGTCTTCGAGGTCTGCATGCCGGCCCGGTGCTGGATGGCGCCGGAGATGCCCGCCGCGATGTAGAGCTGCGGGGAGACCTGCTTGCCGGTCTGGCCGACCTGGCTGGTGTGCGGGTACCAGCCGGCGTCGACGGCGGCGCGCGAGGCGCCGACTGCCGCGCCCAGGGCGTCCGCGAGCTCCTCGACGACGCCGAAGCCCTCGGCGGCACCGACGCCACGGCCGCCGGAGACCACGATCGCGGCCTCGGTCAGCTCCGGGCGGCCGGTCGAGACGCGCGGGGTGCGCGAGACGACCTTGGCGGCGTTGCCGGTGAACTCGACCGACACGTTCTCGACGGCGCCGGCGGCCGGGGCG
>NZ_JZKH01000203.1 GCF_000961885.1 Streptomyces rubellomurinus | reverse complement strand
GCACGGGCGTGGTCGCCGCCCCCAGCGGCGTGTTCGGCGGACTCCAGACCTTCTCCTCCGGCTCGGGGAACGTCCACGCCGCCGCCGGCGGCGCCGCCAATCCGGACACCGTCAGCGCCAGGATGGTGCCGAACAGCACCGGCCGTGGGCGTGGACCGCCGGAGCCCCCTCCCGCACCTGAGGTCCGATTTCGGACATGCCAAACTCCCACGGCCGTTCCTCCCCGTGAAAAAGTGAAAGTGACCAAACATCAAAGTGGCGCAGCAGCGCTGATGTTGAGCCAGAAGATAGGTGGGGTCGAAGCGCCGCGACAGGCAGTTCCGCCACGCATCGCGCTTGTTTGCGAAGTCTTGACCGATCGGGTGGGAACCATTCCGGACATGTCCCGGTAAGGCGGCTCCGGGCGGTCGAACTCCTTGCGCGGGCCCGGTCGTTCCCCTTCGAACGTCCTGCGGCCGGGCTCCGGCTCCGGAGGCGGGGGAGTGGGGTGACCTGGGCGAAGCGGGGCGGGCCGGGCCGTCCGGGGTCGGCGCTTCGTGCCCGACGCACGCGAAGTTGTCTGGTCAAGTTCGACCGGCGTTCGCCCGGGCGGTCTTCCGCGGGACCGTGCGGACCCGATACCTATGTCCCCGCTCACGGTGCTCGGCCACGGCACCCACCCTCACCAACGGGACGAGGTATTCCCATGCGACTGCGCTGGAGCCCCCTGCGCGGGCTGCTCGCCACCCTTCCGCTCGTCGGCGCGCTGGTCGTCGCCGTGCCCGCCCCCGCCCGGGCGGCGGGGAGCAGCGGCAACCTGATCGTCAACGGCGACGCGGAGGCCGGCGGCTACTGCACCGGCGACTGGAGCGCCGCCACCACCGTCCCCGGCTGGACGGTCCAGGCCGGCGGCGTCAACGCCATGTGCCACTCGGTCGGCTCCTTCGGCCTGCCGAGCGACGGGCGGACGCCCGGCAAGGCCTTCTTCGGGCCGGGCAACTTCGGCGACGGCGCGATGGCGCAGACCGTCGACGTCTCCTCGGCGGCCGCGGCGATCGACGGCGGCGGGGTGCACTACAACCTGGCGGGCTGGCTGGGCGGTTGGACCACCTACGGCGGCTACGTCGCGGTCGGCCTGCACTTCCAGGACGCGAACGGCGGCCCGCTCGGCGCGACCGCGAAGCTGCCGACCGTCTCCGCGACCGACCGGGGCCTGAGCACCGCGTTCCTCTCCCGCAGCGCCACCGGGGCCGTCCCGGCCGGGACGCGGTCGATCCAGGTCGAGGTGCAGTTCCTGTCCACCTCCAACGAGACCGGCTACCTCGACAACCTGTCGCTGACCCTCGACACCCCGGTCGCCGCCCCCGCGCCGCTCGCCCCGCCCGTCTCCCGCGTGCCGGGCTACGACCACGTGTTCACGGTCATGATGGAGAACACCGACTACGCCCAGATCATGAACGACCCGGCGGACACGCCGTACATCCACAGCCTGATGTCGCAGGGCGCCACCCTCACCGACGCCCACGCCGTCTACCACCCCAGCGACGAGAACTACCTCGCCGTCGCCGGCGGCGACACCTACACCAAGGGCGCCACCTACTGGCCCAACATCAACTCCCCCCAGCGCCACCTCGGGGACACGATCGAGGCGGCCGGCAAGAGCTGGAAGGCCTACGAGCAGGGCATGGGCACCCCCTGCAACACCACCAAGACCTACGACAGCTACTACATGCCCGACGACGCGCCGTTCATCAACTACACCGACGTCAGCGGCAATCCGGCCCGCTGCGCGGCGCACCTGTTCGACACCTCGCAGCTGACCACCGACCTGCAGTCGGCCGCCACCACGCCGAACTTCTCCTGGATCGCCGCCGACGACTACTACGACGGCGAGGCCTCCGGCAACGGCAGCGCCGCCAGCCTCAAGGTGCAGGACGGCTGGCTGAAGCAGACCCTGGCCCCGGTGCTGTCCTCCCCGGCCTGGACGCAGCAGCGCTCGCTGCTGGTCCTGACCTGGGACGAGAGCCAGAACGAGGGCTACGACCACGTCGCGACCGTCGTCGTCGGCTCGCAGGGCACCGTCCCGGCCGGGACGAGCAGCCCGCAGCACTACGACCACTACGGCATCGGCCGCACCATCGAGGCAGCCCTCGGCCTGCCGGGGCTGACCGCCAACGACACCTACGCCACCCCGCTGAACGCCGCCTTCGCGCCGGCCACGGCGGCCGGGCCGACGCTGACCGGCGACCTGAACGCGGTCACGAACGGCGGCAACGTCACCCTCCGCTACACCGTGCCGACCGCCGCGCAGGCCGGCGCCAAGAACTGGGTCGGCCTCTACCCGGCGGGCGTCACCCAGGGCTCCCAGTCCGCGCTGGCCTGGTCCTACACGCCGAACCAGAGCGGCGCGGTCACCTTCTCCACCGGCAAGCTGAACGGCGCGGGCCGGTACGACGCGTACTACCTCGCCAACGACGGCTACACCGTCCTGGCCGGCCCGTTCCGGCTGACCGTCGGCTGACGCCGGCGCCCGGGAGAGGTCCGAACGGGCCTCTCCCGGGCCGAGTTCCGAGCGGCCGGGCTCCCAGCGGCCGGGCTCAGAGGAAGTAAAGCCGGTTGAGCGCGACCTCCTCGGCCGGGTCGGAGCGCACGGCCGTGCCGTCGAGGGTGACCAGCCCCCGGCGCGGGTCCACGAGCACCTCGCCGATCCGGGAGTTGCGGACCAGGTCGCGCGGCCCGATGCCCCGGGTGCCGTGGACGCCGACGCGGCGGCGCCGGGTCGTCATGCCGTCGTGCGGGCGGTCGCGGGTGCCGGACTCGGCGGCGGCGCGGCTGGTGAAGGCCACCGAGAGGTCGGCGGGGGTGGCTCCGTGGGCGCCGAACAGCGGCCCGAGGACCAGGGGTTGGCAGGTCTCGGTGGCGGCGTTCGGGTCGCCGGTGACCCCGTAGGCGGGGAAGCCGGCCTTGAGGACGAGCTGCGGCTTGGCGCCGAAGGACGCCGGCCGCCACAGCACGATGTCGGCGAGCTTGCCGACCTCGATCGAGCCGATCTCGTGGCCGAGCCCGTGCGCGAGGGCCGGGTTGACGGTGAGCTTGGCGATGTAGCGCAGCACCCGCTCGTTGTCGTCGTCCGGTCCGTCGCCCTCCATCGGCCCCCGCTCGGCCTTCATCTTGCCGGCCATGGCGAAGGTGCGGCGGACGGTCTCGCCGGCGCGGCCCATGCCCTGGGCGTCGGAGGAGGTGATGCCGATGACACCGAGGTCGTGCAGGACGTCCTCGGCGCCCATGGTGCCGGCCCGGATGCGGTCGCGGGCCATGGCGGCGTCGCCGGGCAGGTCGGTCTTCAGGGCGTGGACGGAGACGATCATGCCGTGGTGCTCGGCGACGGCGTCCCGGCCGAACGGCAGGGTGGGGTTGGTGGAGGAGCCGATGACGTTCGGCACGCCCGCCATCTTGAGGACGTTGGGGACGTGGCCGCCGCCGCAG
>NZ_JZKH01000202.1 GCF_000961885.1 Streptomyces rubellomurinus | reverse complement strand
TCCCGTCCAGACGAAGAGGTTGCCGGAGGAGTCCTTGGCGAACAGGTCGGAGACCTTGTCGCCGTTGTAGTTCCCGCCCACCGTCTGCGAGAAGTTCAGGGCGACCGAGGGCTTCACGACCGGGCTGATGTACCCGCTGATGACCTGGCCCCAGGGCGCGTCGCCCTCCGCGTACTGGGAGGTGCTCTCCTCCTGCACGATGCCCTGGGAGTGGCCGCTCGAGTGGCCCTCGTTGCCGCCGACCACGGTGATGGAGCCGCCGCCCACTGCGGTGACCAGCGCCACGTGGTCGGCGTAGTCACTGGAGGCGTCGTAGTTGTAGACGACGGCGTCACCCACCTGAGGGGTGCTGTGCAGCGTGCCGTAGGTCTTGCCGTAGTCGTAGACGCTGGCCGCGGTGTTGTCGATCGCGGAGAGGTGGGCGACGCCGTTCTGGGACCACACCCAGCCGACGAAGTCCGCGCACCAGGCCTGGGACTGGCCGCCGGAGCCGCCGCAGCTGGTGCTCTGGCTGCTCAGTCCGGACCAGTAACCACCGTGGGCGCAAGGCCCGTTGCCGACCTCGGCGGTTGCGGTGGCGGCGATCGAGGACGTCGTGCTCGCGTGGGCCGGGGCGACCATCAGACCGCTCACTGCGGTGGCGGCGACGATCGCGGCGAGACCAGCCTGCTTGAAGCGGCGAATGGGCATGATCATGACATACATCCTTCGATGACGGGTGGCACGGCGGAGGCCGCGCCACAGCGCGGGGAGTCTGGGGGGAGAGCGCTCAGGGAGAGTTCCGCGGGAGGGCGGAGCCTTACCGCCCGAGCGGCGGCATGATGTACCGGGAAGAGATCTGCGACCTCGCGGCGGAGCCGAGCAGCTCGCACGCACGTACTGCTGCGTCACTCCGGCTGCCGGCTCGGAGGAAGAGGACGAGGTCGATTCCGTGCGGACCGGCACGGGCACGGACGTGTTCCAGGCCGTGGCGCGGCTCGGCGTGCGCCCACAGGGCATCGTGCGCGGTGTGCGCGTCGGCTTCCTCGGAGCCCGTGCTCGCCACCTGGTGCAGGGTCAGGCGAACGACATGCACGGACGGTCAGTCCCAGCCGATGCTTTCGGCCCGCGGGCCGCCGCTGAGACCCGGGCCGGCCGGGGTGACGTCCCAGCCGATGGAGCTCGCCGTGACATGTGCCGCCGCGGTCTGCGCTCCGGCCGCAGCCGTCAGCGCGGCCGGCGCGGCGCCGAGGAACAGCGCGGCTGCGACGGCGGAGACCTTGAGCAGGCGAGCGGCGTTGGACATGGCGATACCCCTGTCGGTGAAGTGTGTGGGGAGGCGGAGGCCTCGGAGCGGTCCCGACGAGCGGTTTCGTTCTCGCCGCTGTGCCGGTGATCAATATGTTGCCGCCCGGAGGGGCCCAGCGGAATGGGTCCGGCCTGGCGCCAAGGAGCCAATGGGCCTGTCACCTTGGTGCCTCCGGCCGCCGGGGTCCGGGCGTGGGCCGGACTTGGTTGCCACTGATGTCCCTTGCTGGAAAGATCGTCCGCGAAGCTGGGAAACACCGTTCAGTGGCAAGCGGGGGGCGCTTTCATGCTGGAAATGCTGGGGCTGGACCCGGCCGTCGAGGGCGTCTACCGGGGGATGCTCACCGACCCCGACGCCGGAGTTGCAGAGCTGTGCGCGCGGCTGGCCCTGTCGGAGAGCACGGTGCGCGAGGCACTCGACGAACTCGCTGATCTCACGATCGTGCGTGACTCCCCCTTCCATCCGACCGGACTGCGCGTGGTCGAGCCCCCGGTCGCACTGGAACTGATGCTCCTTCGGCAGGAGGAGGAGCTCGCCCGCCGCCAGCACGAACTGGCGGGGCAGAAGGCGGCGATGGTCCAAGCGGTGGCCGACTGCGCCCAACTGCGATCGGGAGCCGCCGCCGTCCGCGGCTCGGAGCGCTTGGTCGGGATGGAGGCGATCCAGGCGAAGCTGAGGGTGCTGGCCAAGGAACTGCAGGGCGAATGCCTGGCGGTGATGCCCGGCGGCGGCCGGTCCAAGGAGAGCCTCGACGCGTCCAGGCCGCTCGACGCGGAGGCTCTGGGGCGCGGTGTCACCCTGATGACGCTCTACCAGGACAGCGTGCGCAACGACCCCGCCACCCTCGCGTACGCGCAGTGGATGACGGATGCCGGCGGACAGGTGCGTACCGCCCCAGTCCTGCCTCCTCGCGTTCTGGTGTTCGACCGGCAGGTCGCCGTGCTTCCGATCGACCCCAAGAACACCCGCCGCGGGGCGCTCTGCACGCGGGAGCAGGGGATCGTGGCCGCGTTGCTCGCCATGTTCGAACAGGCCTGGGACACCGCCGTCCCGCTCGGGGCGGACCGTCTGCGCGAGGCGGACACCGGCCTGAATCCCACCGAGAAGGAGCTGCTGAAACTCCTCGCCACCGGCCTGACCGACGAGGCCGCCAGCAAGCGTCTCGGGGTCTCCTTGCGGACCGTGCGTCGCCAGATGGCCGCCCTCATGGAACGCCTGGACGCCACCAGCCGGTTCGAGGCGGGCCTCAAGGCGGCCCAGCGCGGTTGGCTCTGAGTCCGCCCGGGGTGCTGTCCCTGGGGAGCGCTCGATGTTCCCACTGCTCAAGTCCGTGGTGTTCGGACGCCATCGACGGGCTCCGAGCCCGCCGGAGAAGGATCAACTGCAACCGTGGAACGACGAAGGTCCCCACCGGAAACCGGTCGGGACCTGTCGTTTGCCCTGATGGGCAGAGGCGGAGGATACGAGATTCGAACCCGTGAAGGGTTGCCCCCACCACTCTTTCCCAACCGCATGGGCTCGCGTACCAATTGATCATGTGTGTCGGGCGTCGGACACGGACGGCTATTCCCTGCCCGCACGGGTTGTGTTCTGGCTGGTCGGTAGGCTCAGGTTGAACCTGTGCCTCGGTACTCCTCGACCGGGATCGGGTGGACGTCGGGGCGCAGGCGGTCGGTGTAGAGCAGGCCTGCTGGCCGTAGGCTCCGGGGTTCTGGACGGGGTCGGCCCCGACAGTGCCGGGTATGCCGGCCAAGCACTCGATCCCGGCGAGGTGTTCGGCTGCGGCCCACTGGACGAGGTCGGCGAGCGGGTGGCCGGCCTGGACGGTCGCGGCCACCGTGTCGTCGTCCACCTGCTTCACGGTGATGCCCGGGTGTTCATCACGGCGACGGTGCCCTCGTGGGCGGTGCCGGAGGCGATGACGTTGCTGCCGTGGCCGAGGATGAGGGGCGCGTCCTCCTGCCGGTCGCCGATCGTGCGGACCGGTTCGAACCAGTCGTCGGGGTCGGCGACCTGCAGGACAGCGCTGGCCGGGCCGCCGAGCCACAGGGGGGTGAGGGACGCGAGCGCGGTGCTGGACACGGGTGGACCTCCTAGGGTTCGTCGGTGATCGCCTTCAGGGCGAGGGTCCGCAGCGGGGCGAGGCGGGTGCGGTTGTCCTGGTGGTGGTAGACGGCGTTGGTGCAGA
>NZ_JZKH01000201.1 GCF_000961885.1 Streptomyces rubellomurinus | reverse complement strand
GCCGCCGTCCTGGAGACCCTGCGCCGCGACGAAGGCGGCCCCGAACGCCTGGTGACGGCCCTGTCCGCCGCCTTCGTCGCCGGCCTGCCCGTCGACTGGGCCACCCAGCTGCCCGCCGGACCCCGGGCCGACCTGCCGACCTACCCCTTCCAACACCGCCGCTACTGGCTCGACGCCCCGCCCGTAGCGGGCGCCGCGCGGGACCTCGGCCTCACCGAGGTCGGCCACCCGCTGCTGGGCGCCGCCGTGCGCTCGCCCGAGGACGGCGGGACGTCGTACACCGGCCGCCTCTCCCGGTCTGCCCACCCCTGGCTCGCCGACCACGCCGTGCACGGCACCGTCCTGGTGCCGGGTACCGCCTTCCTGGACCTCGCGGCCTGGGCCGGCGCCGAGGCCGGCTGCCCGGTGGTCGACGAACTCACCCTGCACGAGCCGCTGGTGCTGCCCGACCGGGCCGGCGTACGGCTGCACGTGGCCCTGGCCGCGCCCGATGCGAACGGCGGGCGTGCGCTGGCCGTTCACTCCCGACCCGAGGACGCCCCCGAGGACGAGCCGTGGACGCGGCACGCCACCGGCACCCTGTCCGAGGCCGGGTCGCCGCCCGCTGCCGATGACCTGCTGCCCTGGCCGCCCCCGCACGCCGAGCCCGTCGACACGACCGCGCTCTACGACCGCCTGGCCGAGTTCGGCTACCACTACGGCCCGGCCTTCCAGGGCGTGCGGGAGGCCTGGCGGCGCGGCGACGACCTGTTCGCCGAGGTGGAACTCCCCGGGGAGTCCGACCGGTTCGCCCTGCACCCCGCCCTCCTGGACGCCGCCCTGCACCTCGCCGCGCTGGACGCGGCGGAGACCACGGGCCGCACCCTGCTGCCCTTCGCCTGGACGGGCGTCACCCGGGAACCGACGGCCGGGCCCGTGACCGCTCTGCGCGTACGGCTGCGGCGCACCGGCGCCGAGGCGCTGTCACTGCTGGCCACCGACCACGGCGGCGCCCCGGTGACGCGCGCCGAGTCGCTGGTGCTGCGCCCGCCGGCCCCCGGCCGGTTCGCGGACCCGGCAGCCGCCGACCCGGCCTGGCTGCACCGGCTGGACTGGACACCGACCGCCCTGCCGGCCGCGGAACCCGACCCGCACCGTCGCTGGGCACTGCTCGGCGCGCACCCGGACCACGAGCTGCCCGCCCACCCCGACCCGGTCGCGGCCGCCGAGGCCGGGACGGACGTCGCCGTCCTGCTCTGCCCGCCCGCGGACGGCACCGGGCCCGCCGCCGTCCCGGCCGCCGTCCACACCGCCCTCGGCGCCCTCCACGACTGGCTCGCCGAGGAACGCCTGGCCGCGGCCCGCCTGCTGGTCGTCACCCGGGGCGCGATCGCCTCCGACCCGTCCGAGGACGTGCCGAGCCCGCCCCACGCGGCGGTCTGGGGCCTCCTCCGCAGCGCCCAGACCGAGCACCCGGACCGCTTCGTCCTCGTCGACCTCGACCCCGCCGACCCCGCCCAATCCGCCGACCCCGCCCAATCCGCCGACCCCGCCGACCCCGCCGGACCCGCTCTCCCGCTGGACCTGCTGCGCGGCGTCCTGGCCTCCGGCGAGACCCAGGCGATCGTCCGGGACGGCGCCGTGCTGACCCCGCGCCTGGTCCGCGCGGGCGCCGAGGGGCCGCTGGTGCTGCCGGACGGGCCCGCGCCCTGGCGCGTCGAGTCCGGCCCGCGGCACACCGTCGACGCCCTCGCCGTGGTCGACCACCCGGCGGCGGCCGAACCGCTCGCCGCCGGGCAGGTCAGGGTCGCGGTGCGCGCGGCCGGGGTGAACTTCCGCGACGCGCTGATCACGCTCGGCATGTACCCCGGCCGGGCCGTCGTCGGCGCCGAGGCCGCCGGCGTCGTGGCCGAGGTCGGGCCGGGCGTCACGACCCTCGCGCCGGGCGACCGGGTGATGGGCCTGTTCGACGGCGCCTTCGGCCCGCTCGCCGTCACCGACCACCGCCTGCTCGCCCGCGTGCCCGCCGGCTGGTCGTACGCCCGGGCGGCCTCCGTGCCGGTGGTCTTCCTGACGGCGCTGTACGGGCTGCGCGACCTCGGCGGGCTGCGGCGCGGCGAGACCGTCCTGGTCCACGCGGCGGCCGGCGGCGTCGGCATGGCCGCCGTCCAGCTCGCCCGGCACTGGGGCGCCACCGTCCTCGCCACCGCGAGCCCCGCGAAGTGGCCGGCCGTGCGGGGCCTCGGCATCCCCGAGGAGCGGATCGCCTCCTCCCGCGACACCGGCTTCGAGCGGCAGTTCGCCGGGCCCGCCGGCGGCCGGGGCGTCGACGTCGTCCTGAACTCGCTCGCCGGGGAGTTCGTGGACGCCTCGCTGCGCCTGCTCGCGGACGGCGGCCGGTTCGTCGAGATGGGCAAGACCGACGTGCGCGGCCCCGAGGCCGTCGCGGCCGACCGCCCGGACGTCCACTACCGCGCCTTCGACCTCATCGACGCCGGCCCGGACCGGATCGCCGAACTGTTCGCCGAACTCGTCGAGCTCTTCGAGACGGGCGCCCTGCGGCCGCTGCCCGTCCGCACCTTCGACCTGCGCCACGCCCGCGAGGCGATGCGCTTCGTCAGCCGGGCCCGGCACACCGGCAAGGTCGTGCTGACCCTGCCCCAGCCGCTCGCCGCGGACGGCACGGTGCTGATCACCGGCGGCACCGGCACCCTCGGCGCCCTGCTGGCCCGCCACCTGGTCACCCGGCACGGCGTCCGGCACCTCCTGCTGCTCGGCCGGTCCGGCCCGCAGGCCCCCGGCGCGGCCGACCTCGCCGCCGAACTCGCCGACCTCGGCGCCGCCGTGCGCATCGAGGCCTGCGACGCGGCCGACCGCGACGCCCTCGCCCGGGCGCTCGCCACCGTCCCCGCCGAGCACCCGCTCACCGCCGTCGTCCACGCCGCCGGCGTCCTCGACGACGGACCGGTCGAGGCCCTGACGCCCGACCAGGTCGACCGCGTCCTGCGCGCCAAGGCCGCTGCCGCCGCCCACCTGCACGACCTCACGCAGGACCACGAGCTGGCCGCCTTCGTGCTGTACTCCTCCGCCGCCGGCGTCCTCGGCACCGCCGGCCAGGCCGGCTACGCCGCAGCCAACGCCTACCTGGACGCCCTCGCCCACCACCGGCGCGCCCGCGGCCTGCCCGCCACCTCCCTGGCCTGGGGCCTGTGGGCCGAACGCACCGGACTGACCGGACACCTCGCGCCCGCCGACCTCCAACGGCTCGCCCGCGCCGGGCTGCTGCCCTTCGCCACGCCCCAGGGGCTCGCCCTGTTCGACGCCGCCTGGCGGCGCCCCGAGGCGGCCCTCGTCCCGGCCCGGCTCGACCTCGCCGCGCTGCGCACCGCCACCGGCCCCGTGCCGCCGCTGCTGCGCGCACTCACCGGCCCGGCGGCACCGCGCCGCGGCGCGCACAGCGCGGACGGCGACCTGCCGTGGGCCCGGCGGCTGGCCGCCGCCTCCGCCGAGGAACGCGCGGACCTCGCGCTGCGCCTGGTGCGGACCGAGGCGGCCGTGGTGCTCGGCCACGACTCGGCGGAGCGCGTGCGCGCCGGGACGACCTTCCGCGACCTCGGCTTCGACTCGCTGACCGGCGTCGAGCTGCGCAACCGGCTGACCGGTGCCACCGGCCTGCGGCTGCCGTCGACGCTCGTCTTCGACCACCCGACGCCGCTGCGGCTCGCGGACTTCCTCGCCGCGGCCGTCCAGGGCGTGGCCGCCTCCGCCGCGGTGAGCCCGGCGACGCGTACCGACGAACCCGTGGCGATCGTCGCGATGGGCTGCCGCTTCCCGGGCGGCGTCGCCTCGCCCGAGGACCTGTGGGAGCTGGTCGCGGGAGGCACGGACGCGATCGGGGACTTCCCGACCGACCGGGGCTGGGACGTCGACGCCCTCTACGACCCCGACCCGGCGGCCACCGGGAAGAGCTACGTCCGGCGCGGCGGATTCCTGTCCGGCGTCGCCGAGTTCGACGCCGAGTTCTTCGGGATCTCCCCGCGCGAGGCGCTGGCCATGGA
>NZ_JZKH01000021.1 GCF_000961885.1 Streptomyces rubellomurinus | reverse complement strand
GGCCGAGCGGGCCGCGCCCGGCCGGCGGCGGGGCGGCCGGGCCGCGGCCGCAGGAGGTCTGGTGGGCCGAGGTGCCGTTCGAGGACGGCCCGGGCTCGAAGGACCGCCCGTGCCTGGTGCTGCGGGTGAACGGCCGGACGGCCACCGTCGCGAAGATCACCAGCAAGCACCACGCGGAGCGCCCGGGGGTGCTGGCGCTGCCGCCCGGCGCGGTGGGCGACCGGCAGGGCCGGGCCAGCTGGCTGGAGACCGACGAGCTGCGCGAGGTGCCGCTGCGGGACTTCCGCCGCCGGGCCGGCACGCTGGACGGCCAGGTCTGGGCCCGCGCCCAGCGCGAGCTGCAGAACCGTTAGAACCGATAGAACCGTTAGAACCGTCAGGCCCTCGCGGGCGCCGGGCGGTCAGGCCCAGAGCTGGCCCTGCAGCGCCTCGACGGCGGCCTCGGTGGTCTCGGCGGTGTAGATGCCGGTGGAGAGGTACTTCCAGCCGCCGTCCGCGACCACGAAGACGACGTCCGCGCGCTCCCCGGCGGCCGCCGCCTTGCGGGCGACGCCGATCGCGGCGTGCAGGATGGCGCCGGTGGAGACGCCCGCGAAGATGCCCTCCTGCTGGAGGAGTTCGCGGGTGCGCCGGACGGCGTCGGCGGAGCCGACCGAGAAGCGGGTGGTGAGCACCTCGGCGTCGTACAGCTCGGGCACGAAGCCCTCGTCGAGGTTGCGCAGCCCGTACACGAGGTCGTCGTAGCGCGGTTCGGCGGCGACGATCTTCACGCCGGGGACCTTCTCGCGCAGGTAGCGGCCGACGCCCATGAGGGTGCCGGTGGTGCCGAGTCCGGCCACGAAGTGGGTGACGGTCGGCAGGTCGGCGAGGATCTCGGGGCCGGTGCCGGCGTAGTGGGCGCCGGCGTTGTCGGGGTTGCCGTACTGGTAGAGCATGACCCAGTCGGGGTGCTCGGCGGCGATCTCCTTGGCGATCCGGACGGCGGTGTTGGAGCCGCCGGCGGCCGGGGAGGAGATGATCTCGGCGCCCCACATGCGGAGCAGTTCGCGCCGTTCCTCGCTGGTGTTCTCGGGCATCACGCAGACCATCCGGTAGCCCTTGAGCTTGGCAGCCATGGCGAGCGAGATGCCGGTGTTGCCGCTGGTGGGCTCCAGGATGGTGCAGCCGGGGGTGAGCCGGCCGGCGGCCTCGGCGCGTTCGATCATGTGCAGCGCCGGGCGGTCCTTGACGGAGCCGGTGGGGTTGCGGTCCTCCAGCTTGGCCCAGAGGTTCACCAGCCCCTCGGTGTTGCCGGGGACGGCGGCGGACAGCCGGGGCAGGCGCACCAGCGGGGTGTTGCCGACTGCTTCGAGCGGACTGTCGTAACGCAAGGGGGCCTCCGGCCGCGGCGTCGAGGATGAGGAGCGGGGCTCCCCCGCCACCACCGGGCGGGGGAGCCCCGGGAGGTCAGCGGGCGCCGCCGGCCACGGCGGGCAGGATGGTGACGCTGTCGCCGTCCGCGAGGGTGGTGGAGATGCCCTCCAGGAAGCGCACGTCCTCGTCGTTCAGGTAGACGTTGACGAAGCGGCGCAGTTCGCCGCCGTCCACCAGGCGGGCGGCGATGCCCGGGTGGCGGGCGTCGAGGTCGGTGAAGAGCTCGCCCAGGTTGCTGCCGTTGCCCTCGACGGCCTTGGCGCCGTCGGTGTAGGTGCGGAGGATGGTCGGGATGCGGACCTCGATGGCCATGGGTGTGCGCTCCTGTGCGAGTCGTGACGTCAGGTGAGGGTGGGCCGCGGCGGGCGCGGCGGGGCGGGCGGTGCCGGGCGGGCGGGCGGTTGCCGGGGGCTCGGCGCCGCCGGCGGCGGGCCCGGGGTGCGGGGCGGGCGGCTCAGCGCGAGCGCGCGGGCGTGCCGGGACAGATCGCGCCGGCGTGCCGGCACAGGTCGATGTGCAGGCGCGCCACGAGGCGGGTGCCCGGGGCCTGGTTGCTCACATCGACGGAACGCATGGGCTCATCGTATAGATTCCCGGGCCCGCTTGGGCATGCCCGTCTCGTGATGCGGATGTTCCCGTTTCCCGTACTGAGACGGTACGGGCCCGCCGACCGCTCGCACGGGGTCGGCGGGCCGCGTCCAGGTGGGTGCTGGTCAGGCCGGGTAGGCCTCGACGACCTGGACGTCTTCCTCTGTGATCTCGCCGTCCACGATGCGGAACGAGCGGAACTGGTAGGGGTCGTCCTCGTCGGCGCCTTCGGCGGTGGAGACCAGGACGTAGTGGGCGAACGGCTCGGAGGCGTAGCTCACGTCGGTGCGGGAGGGGTAGGCCTCGGTGGCGGTGTGCGAGTGGTAGACGATCACCGGCTCCTCGTCGCGGTCGTCCATCTCGCGGTAGAGCTTGAGCAGGTCGCCCGAGTCGAACTCGTAGAAGGTGGGCGAGCGGGCGGCGTTGAGCATCGGGACGAACCGCTCGGGCCGTCCGGTGCCGGCCGGTCCGGCGACCACGCCGCAGGCCTCGTCCGGGTGGTCGGCGCGGGCGTGGGCCACGATCCGGTCGCGGAGTTCTCGGGTGATGGTCAGCATGGGGTCAGGATAAGCACGCCCCGGCGGGCCTCCGCCGGGGCGTCCGAGGCGTGATCAGCGGGCGTCCACGTTTCCGCCACGGGCGTGCAGGTGGTCGTGGGCGAGGCCGTGGGCGGCCTGCGGGTTGCGGCGCTTGAGCACCTGGTAGCCGATCACCAGCACCAGTGCCCAGCCGGGGAAGACGTAGAGCGAGATCCGGTTGTCCTCGTCGAGGGCGATCAGCACGACGACCATGGCCAGGAAGGCGAGCGCGGCCCAGCTGACCCAGGCGCCGCCGGGCGCCTTGAAGGTGGGCGCGGGCAGGTGGCCGGCCGTCCAGGCCTTCCGGTAGCGGATCTGGGAGATCAGGATCATCGCCCAGGTCCACAGGCCGCAGACCGTGGCGACGGAGGTGATGTACTCGAACGCCCGTGCCGGGACGAGGTAGTTGAGCACCACGCCGGCGCCCATCAGCAGGCAGGAGACGGTGATCGCGAAGGCCGGGGTGCGGCGGGTGTTGAGCTTGGTGAGCTGCCCGGGGGCCTGGCCGCGCAGGGCGAGGTCGCGCAGCATGCGGCCGGTGGAGTACATGCCGGAGTTGCAGGAGGAGAGCGCGGCGGTGAGCACCACGAAGTTGATGATGCCGGCCGCCGCCGGGATGCCGATCTTGCCGAAGGCGGCGACGAACGGGCTGACGCCGGGCTGGAATTCGGTCCACGGGACGAGCGAGAGGATGACCACCAGGGCGCCGATGTAGAACAGCGCGATGCGCCAGGGCAGGGTGTTGATGGCGCGCGGGAGGGTCTTCTCGGGGTTCTCGCTCTCGCCGGCGGTGACGCCGACGAGTTCGACGCCGAGGTAGGCGAACATGACGATCTGCAGGGTCATCACGGTGGCGCCGATGCCCTTGGGGAAGAAGCCGCCGTTCTCCCACAGGTGGCTGATCGACGCGGTGTCACCGGCCTTGCTGAAGCCGAGGGTGAGCACGCCGATGCCGATCAGGATCATGCCGATGATGGCGGTGACCTTGACCATGGAGAACCAGAACTCGATCTCGCCGAACAGCTTCACCGAGATCAGGTTGGCCGCGTAGAGGATGACCAGGAAGGTCAGCGCGCTGAGCCACTGCGGGATGCCGGGGGCCCAGAACTTGACGTAGACGGCGGCGGCGGTGGTCTCGGCCATGCCGGTGACGACCCAGAACAGCCAGTACGTCCAGCCGGTGACGTAGCCGGCGAAGGGGCCGAGGAACTCCCGGGCGTACTCGGCGAAGCTGCCGGAGACCGGGCGGTAGGTGAGGAGTTCGCCGAGGGCCCGCATGATCGCGAAGATCACCACGCCGGCGACGGCGTAGGAGAGGATCAGGCTCGGGCCGGACTTGGAGATGGCGGTTCCGGCGCCGAGGAAGAGGCCGGTGCCGATGGCGCCGCCGATCGCGATCATCTGGATCTGGCGACTGCCCAGCCCCCGCTCGTATCCCTCCTCGTCCGGGGTGGTGTCGACCACTTGGTCGTACGACTGCTCGGCCATGGGGCACCGTCCTGGGTGGGTCTCGTGGGGTGGAGAAGTCGTACCACGCAGGGTTCGGACAGCGGTGTGCATCTGAGCGATATTTGAGCATGACCTGATAGGGTTCGCCCGATTTGAACGGAAATGCCCCGGCCGACCGTCCAGATGGTGGACGAACCGGCCGGGGCGTGCCCGCAATCGGGCAGGATCACCCGGACGGCGCGGGCGATCAGGGCGCGATCAGCGCTCGATCGGTGCGCGCTCGGTGCGCGCTCGGGCCGCCGTCAGGGCGCGATCGCCTCCAGCAGCGACTCCTGGAGCGCCCCGAACCACACGTAGGCGATCACCAGCGGCTTGCGGTCGTCACCGTCCGGCAGCTGGTAGAGGCCCGTCTCGTCGTCCTCGGTGACCTCCAGCCGGGTGCCGAGCGCCAGCCGGAGGTCGTTCAGCGCACCCAGCCAGCGCAGGCAGTCGGGCGCGCCCAGTTCGAGCACGCCGGCCCCGCCGAGGCCGTCCAGCGAGCGGACGACGGCCAGCGCGTCGTCCCGCTTGCGGGTCCGCAGGTCCGGCTCGGTGTAGCGGCGGAACTCTCCGGAGGCCGCCTCGGCCTCGGCGTCCGCGGGCTTCTCCGGGTCGACGTAGGCCTCCGGGAACAGCCGGGCCAGCGCCGGGTCGGCGGGCGCCTCGGTCGGCCCCTCGGCGAACAGCGCGGCGAGCGGGTCGCTGTCGTCGCCGCCCGGGCCGGGGCCGATCAGCTCCAGCATCTGCACCTCGAAGGTGCGCAGGATGGCGGCCTCGACCTCGTCCAGCGCGAGCGCCGCGCCGCCGCCTCCGGTGCTCTCGAACAATGCGGCCATGTGTATCGGTCAGCCCGTTCTCGTCGTCTTCGGTCCTGCGGCCGCGCGCCGGGGCCGGCCGCGGCGGGTGCGCAGGTCGGGTCAGTCGTGCTGCAGCGTCGCCCAGAGGCCGTAGCCGTGCAGGGCCTGCACGTCGCGCTCCATCTCCTCGCGGGAGCCGCTGGAGACCACCGCCCGACCCTTGGTGTGCACGTCCATCATCAGTTTCCGGGCCTTGTCCTTCGGGTAGCCGAAGTAGGCCTGGAAGACGTACTGGACGTAGCTCATCAGGTTGACCGGGTCGTTGTGCACGATGGTCACCCACGGCGTGTCCGGTTCCGTCACCGGCAGTCCTTCGACCTCCGGGCGCTCGATCTCCACGGGCGCGACACTCACCGCCGGGCCTCCTCGTTGCACACTCGTCCGCTCCCCCTACACGCCCCATGCTGCCATCCGGGGGACGGCCGGGCGATTCCGCCCCGGCGCGCGTCACGAGAAATCGTCACTTTGACGCTAAGTGGTAGTAGCATCATCCTCATGGACGCCACTTCCGTGCGCGCGGCCGGTTCGACCGCGCTGCTCACCGACCGCTACGAGCTCACCATGCTGCAGGCCGCCCTGCGCAGCGGGGCCGCGCACCGCCGCTCCGTCTTCGAGGTGTTCACCCGCCGCCTGCCGAGCGGCCGCCGCTACGGCGTCATGGCAGGCACCGGCCGGGTGCTCGACGCCGTCGAGGACTTCCGCTTCGACAGCGCCCAGCTGGACTGGCTCTCCGACCAGGGCGTGGTCGACGGGGACACCCTGCGCTACCTCGCCGACTACCGCTTCAGCGGCGACATCCACGGCTACCCCGAGGGCGAGGTCTACTTCCCCGGCTCGCCGCTGCTCACCGTCGAGGGCACCTTCGCCGAAGCGGTGATCCTGGAGACGGTCATCCTCTCGATCCTCAACTTCGACTCGGCCATCGCGGCCGCCGCCTCCCGGATGACCGCCGCCGCCGGCGGCCGCCCGGTGATCGAGATGGGCGCCCGCCGGGCCCACGAGCAGGCCGCCGTCGCCGCCGCCCGGGCCGCCTACGTCGCCGGCTTCGCCGCCACCTCCGACCTGCAGGCCGGCTTCACCCACGGCATCCCGACCACCGGCACCGCCGCGCACGCCTTCACCCTGGTGCACGACAGCGAGCGGGACGCCTTCCAGGCCCAGATCGCCTCCATGGGCAAGGGCACCACCCTGCTGGTCGACACCTACGACCTGCGCGAGGCCGTCCGCACGGCCGTCGAGGTGGCCGGCCCCGAGCTGGGCGCCGTCCGGATCGACTCCGGCGACCTCACCCTGCTCGCCCACCGGGTCCGCCGGCAGCTGGACGAGCTGGGCGCCGAGCAGACCCGGATCATCGTCACCTCCGACCTCGACGAGTACGCGATCGCCGCCCTGGCCGCCGCCCCGGTGGACGGCTACGGCGTCGGCACCAGCCTGGTCACCGGCAGCGGGCACCCGACCTGCGCGATGGTCTACAAGCTGGTCGCCCGCGCCGAGACCGAGGACGGCCCGCTGGTGCCGGTGGCCAAGCGCGCGGCCGGCGGCAAGACCAGCGTCGGCGGCCGCAAGTGGGCCGCCCGCCGCCCCGACGCCGAGGGCGTCGCCGAGGCCGAGGTGGTCGGCACCGGGCCGGTGCCCGCCGAGCTGGAGCCGCACCTGGTCCAGGTACCGCTGGTGCGAGCCGGCGAGACGGTCGGCCGGGAGCCGCTGGGCGCCGCCCGCGAGCGGCACGTCCGCGCCCGGGCCGCGCTGCCGCTGTCGGCCACTCAGCTCTCCAAGGGCGACCCGGTCATCCCCACCGAGCTGATCGCCTGACCGCGACCGTCGGGCGGCGAACCGCCGCCCGGCCGGCCCCCGCGCGGGCCGGCGGCGGTCGCGGGGCCGGTCCCGGGGCTCGTGACGGACGAGCCCCGGCCCGGTCCCAAGCCTTCCGCCCCCGCGCGCCACTCCCTAGAGTCAGCCGTAGAGTTCCCGGGAGTCCCCTCACGAGGGCCCCCACCACCGGGGCACACCGCCCCCACATCCGAGGACGCGAACCATGCACCGGGCACTGATCGTCGTCGACGTGCAGAACGACTTCTGCGAGGGCGGCAGCCTGGCCGTCGCCGGCGGCGCCGAGGTGGCGGCCGCCATCACCGACCTGATCGCCGAGTCCTCCCCCGGCTACCACCACATCCTCGCCACCCGGGACCACCACATCGACCCGGGCGAGCACTTCTCCACCGAGCCCGACTACGTCACCAGCTGGCCCGTGCACTGCGTCGCGGGCACCGAGGGCGTCGGTTTCCACCCCAACTTCGCGCCCTCCGTGATCTCCGGCGCGGTCGAGGCGGTCTTCGACAAGGGCGCCTACTCGGCGGCGTACAGCGGCTTCGAGGGCCTGGACGAGAACAGCCGCGGCCCGGTGGAGTGGCTGCGCGAGCGGCAGGTCGACGAGATCGACGTGGTCGGCATCGCCACCGACCACTGCGTCCGGGCGACCGCCCTGGACGCGGCACGGGCCGGCTTCACCACCCGGGTGCTGCTCGACCTCACCGCCGGGGTCGCGCCCGGGACCACGGCCGCCGCGCTGGAGGAACTGCGGGCGGCCGGGGTCGAACTGGTCGGCACCCCGGTGGTCCGCTCCTGAGGATCCGCGGGCCCGTGGGCCCGGGCTCTCGGGCTCTCGGGCGCTCGGGCTCTGGGCTCTTGGGCTCTCGGGCTCTCGGGCCCTCAGATCGCCAGCAGCTCCACCACGTCCGTGCCGCCGGCCCGGTAGGCCTCGCGCAGCTCCTCGCCGACCGCCTCCGGGTCCGCGGCCAGCCGGGCGCCGGACACGTACACCACCCGGATGCCCAGGTACTCCATCCGGTGCTGGCCGCCGCGCACCCAGGCGGCCTCGCCCTCGCTGACGCAGCGCAGCTCCGAGTCCACCTCGACCGCGACGCCGCGCTCCGGCCAGTAGAGGTCGGGGACGGCGATGTAGGTGCCGCCGCGCATCCGCAGTTCGGGGGAGCGCAGCGCGGCGGGCAGCGGCCACCCCGAGACCAGCCGGCCGAGCTCCGCGATGGTGAAGTCCCTTTCGGCGGCGAGGAGTTCGTCGAGCGCGGCGCGCACCCGGGGCTCGTCGGCCAGCCCGCACTCGGCCAGCTCGGCCACCAACTCCCGTACCGTGCAGCGGCTTTCCGGGCGAGACACGGCCTCCCGCAGCACCGCGCGCAGCGGCGCGGCGGCGGCCGGCTGCGCCGTCCACTCCAGCAGGGCGTCGGCGACCGCGCGGGCCACCGGGGCGCAGGCCAGGCCGTGCACCGATCGGGCCTCCAACTCCCGCCCGGTGCGCCGGATCCGCACCTCGCCGGCGTCCTTGAGCCGGCGCTGCCGGGGCACCAGGACGTCCACCCCGGTCACCGCGGGCAGCCGGGGCACGGTGGCGAAGCCGTACAGCGCCAGCGCGGCCGCCCCGGTGATCACCGCGCCCTCGCGGCGGCCCTCCTCGCGGCCGTTCTGCGCGGCGTACAGCAGCGCGGCCCACATCCGCTGCTCCGGCGTGGGCTCGCCGGACTGCAGCAGGTAGACCCTGGGCAGCAGCCGCTGCCAGGGGCCGCCGCGGCGGCAGTGCTCGGTGACGATCCGGCCCGGCACGCCCCTGGCGCGCAACTGGCTCGCGGTGACGACGTTCTGCTGACGCTTCGCCAGCTCCTCAAGAGACGGCGGCGGCGAGGGAATCCGGTAGTTCATGCCGACACCATCCCCAACGGCCCGGGCTCGCGACCGGCCGCCTGACGCACTGTTACGCAACCGTCGTTAAACCGGGACCGACCCGCACTAAAGTCCTCATACCCTCACCCATTCGGAGTAATTGCCGTTCACGAGGTTGTCGAACCCGATCGAAAACGATCAGCAACCTGGACCTCTGACCCAGAGTGATCAAAGGCATACGCCGAGGGACCCTCCGAACGCCAATCCCACCCCGGGGATTGCCTAGGCTTACGTCATGTCACGTGACGAGACCGCCGGCCTCCGCGCGGCCCAGCTCCGCCTCGGCCGCCTGCCCGGATACGTCCGCCGCCCGGACCCGGCCCGCCGTAGCGGCGAGAAGGGCCATACGTACAAGAAGGGCTGGGAGGTCCGCTTCACCGCCCGCAGCGAGGCGGAGATAGCGGAGATCCGCGACCTCGTGGTCGCCGCCGGGTTCGCGCCGGCCAGACCCTTCTTCAAGGGCCACCAACTCATCCAGCCGGTCTACGGCATGGCGGCCGTTCAGGCGTACCTGACGGCGAGACAGCTGGCGGAGGAGCACGCCGCCCGGGCGGCGCTCGGCCGGCAGCGGCGGTCGGCGCACGAAGGCGGGGACGAGACCGGGTCCGGGGCCGGGTCCGGGTCCGGGGACGAGGCCTCGGCCGCGGCCCGGCTCGCCCGACGGGCCGTCGAGTCCTTCCCCGCCCAGGTCGAGCGCGGCACCGCCGTCGACGACCTCGCCCCGCCGGTCTCGCCCGGGTCGTCCGCCGCACCGGCGGAGTCGCGCACGACGTCCTGAGCCCCGCATTCCCGACATCCGGACATCCAGACATCCAGACATCCGGACACCTCGACTTCCCGACACTTCGACTTCCCGACACCTCGACTTCCCGATCTCCTCGCGTCCCGGGATCCCGACCTCCCGGGCCCCTGGCGTTCGGGTGCGCCGACGTCCGGCCGCCGCCCGCCGACCGTGACCGCGTCCGCCCTCCGGGTCCGGACCGCCGCGTCGTGGTCGAAGCGCACGGTGGCGGCCAGCAGGGCGCGTGCGCCCTCCGCGGCCACGTCCTGCCCCGGCGCGCGGCGAGTGCCCGATCCAGCGCATCCGCAGCGCGCCCACCCCGCGCACGCCCCCCGGCTCGCGGCGGCCCGCCACCCGGCGCCGGCGGGCACGCCGCCACGGTCGACGGACCGGCCACCGCTTGGGCCGTCCGGGTGCGGATGACGACACCCCCGGGCGCGAGCGCGGTTGTGCGGGCGGTTGCGCGGGCACCGCTTCGCGCCGTGGGCGTGGACGCCGGCCCCGGCAGGCCCTACGGTGGCACATCAACCGCCTTGCGGCACCGCCGTTCCACGCCCTCTGACCAGCTGCGACGTGCTCGCACCAACGCCCTCCGGACCACCGCGCGACCCTCCCCCGACCGGCCCCCGACCCCGCCTCCCCGCCACCGCTCCCCAGCCCCCGCGGCGCACCACCGCCGGCGCGCCGCGGCGGCCGCCACCGGAACCGGACGGGCGGCGGCGGGTTCCGGGCATTCCATCGGATTGGTCACCCAGTGCACCGAGGGCCTACCGTAGAGTGAGCACAGATGATCGACCGTCAGATACCCATCTCCGTTGCCGAGAAGACGAGATGACCAACCGTCACGCGAGTTCCGCCGGGCCGGCCCCCGAGGCCGGCCCGGGCGAACCGGAGGACGTGCCGCTGGAGTTCGCCGCCTTCTGCGAACTCCACCGCCCCCGGTACCTCAGCTATGCCCGCGTGTGGCTGACCGAGCACAGCGCCGCGGCTGCCGCCGTCCAGCAGGCATTCGCCGAAATCGCCGTGCACTGGCGCGAATTACTGGGCAGCTCCAACCCCACCGCACTCGCCTGGCAGATCCTGCGCGGCACCGTCGCCGAGCACACCCGCCGCGAACCCCCCGAGCCGGACCGCCACCCGGCCGACGACGACCTCGCGATCCTGCACTACGTGGTCGGCCTCGCCGCCCCCGAGATCGCCGACGTGATCGGCACCGACACCGCCAGCGTGGCCGGCCGGCTCCGCCGCACCATGCTGCGCGAGGCCTCCGGCTGGTGACCTCCCCCGCGGGGCCGTCCCTCAGACCCGCTCGCCGGTCACGTCGAAGAGGTGGTGGACCGGGTCGTGGATCAGGTAGCGGGAGAAGGACTCCACGGTGAAGCGCGCCCCGTCCGACCGGTCGCCGGTGCGGTGCCACTGCTCCCCCGCCACCGCTTCGAAGGCCGCGGCCAGCGTCTCCGCGGCCTCCGCCAGCTCCCCGGCCACCGTCCGCGGCCGCTGCTCGCCGTAGCGCTCGGCGACGGCCGTCTCGTCCTGGTCCCAGTTCGGAAACAGCGGGCCGTCCTGGTCGAGCATCAGGTTCAGCCGGTGGTGGAACAGCCGGAAGACGTCCCGGACGTGGCACGCGTACTCCAGCGACGACCAGGTCCCCGGGGCCGGGCGGCGGCGCAGGCCGTCCTCGTCACCGGCCGCCAGCAGCTCGACCCAGGCGCGGGCGTTCGCCCGGACCATCCCGGCCACGTCCTCCCGCGCCACGGCCGGGGTGTCCAACCCGCAGTCGGCGCAGGGGCGTTCCAGCACCCAGGTCCAGTCCTTGGTGTCCGGGGTGATCTCGTCGGCCGGGCCGGCGGACGCGGCCGCGTGCTCAGAAGCGTTCATGGGCCCAGCATGGCCGCGGGGCCGGGGCCGCCACCAGCGGCACCGTCGCCAGCGAGCGCCGAAATACCGCCAGGGGGCGGCGCCCCCTTCAGTGCCCGCGCTCGTGCTCCGCCCGGGCCGCCAGCAGGCCCGCCAGGTTCTCCCGGCTCCACGCGCACATCGCGTCCATCGGCCCGAGCAGCGTCCGGCCCAGCGGCGTCAGCGCGTACTCGACCCGCGGCGGGTTCTCGTCGAACTCCGTCCGGACCAGCACACCGTCCTGCTCCATCGAGCGCAGCGACTCCGCCAGCACCTTGGCGGTGATGCCCGCCAGCGGAACCCGCAGCTCCGAGAACCGGCGCGGCCCGTCCTCCAGGCAGCGGATGATCCGCCAGGCCCACTTCCGGCTGCCCAGCACCGGCACCGACGGCACCGGGCAGTCGGCGGGGAGGAGATCGGCCGGCAGCGGCGCGGGATCGGTCTGCGTCATGCCCCGACCGTACCCCGGGCGTGCGCGCGACCGAGGTGACGATAGCCGCCGTTGAAGGCCGGTTCCCTTGAAGGCCGGTTCCCTTGAAGTAACTGGCACCCCCTGCCCTACCGTCCCGTCAGCGGCGGGCGACAGCGCCCCCGCACGAACGGGCGGGAGAGCGCCATGAGCAGCACCACCGAGGAGCAGCAGCACACCGACGTCATCGTCTACGGCGCGGGCGGCCAGGTCGGCCGGGCCGTCGTCGCGGAAGCCCGGCGGCGCGGG
This sequence comes from Streptomyces rubellomurinus, assembly GCF_000961885.1. GTDB lineage: Bacteria > Actinomycetota > Actinomycetes > Streptomycetales > Streptomycetaceae > Kitasatospora > Kitasatospora rubellomurina. The sequence continues at coordinate 85,327 of NZ_JZKH01000021.1, read as the reverse complement.
CTCACCGTCACCGCCGCCGTCCGCGCACCCGACCGGCACGCCGACCTCGCCGGGCCCGGCGTCCGGCTGCTGCGCTGCGACGTCACCGACCCGGCGGCCGTCGCGGTCGGCGCGCGCGGGCACGCCGCCGCCGTCAGCTCCGTCTACACGCCGGACACGCCGTCCACCGAGTTCTACGGCGCCGCCACCACCGCCCTCGTCGCCGGGCTGCGGCAGGCCGGCGTCCCGCGCCTGGTGAGCGTCGGCGTGGCCACCACCCTGGAGACCGCGCCCGGCACCGCCGTCCACGACGACCCCGAGTTCCCCGAGGCCCACCGCGCCTTCTCGCTCGGCCACGCCACCGCCCTCGACCTGCTCCGCGCCGCACCCGCCGAGCTCGACTGGGTCGTCGTCACCCCGCCCATGGAGCTCGACCGCACCGACCCCGGCACCGGCCGCTACCGGGTCGGCGGGCCACAGGTCCTCGGCCCCCGGATCGCCCAGGCCGACCTCGCCGTCGCCGTCGTCGACGAACTCACCGCGCCGGCCCACCACCGGGAGCAGATCGCCGTCGCCGAGTAGCAGAGAGGGGCGGCGGACGGGGCGAAAAACCGTGGACGAACGGGATGCCGGCTCGCCATCCTGGCCGGCATGACCTCCGACCTCGCCGCGCTCGCCGTGAAGCCCGTGCTGCACGGGCCCACCGTCCGCCTCGTCCCGCTGGACGCCCGGCACACCGAACCGATGTACCGGCTCTGCACCGACCAGGAGACCAACCGGCTCACCGGCACCCGGACGGCCTTCACCCGCGAACAGATCCAGCAGTGGTGCGCCACCCGCCCCGAACAGCCCGACCGCCTCGACCTCGCCGTCGAGGACCCGGCCACCGGCCGGTTCCTCGGCGAGGTCGCCCTCAACGACCTCGACCCCGACAACTCCGCCGCGGACTACCGGATCGCCCTCACCCCCGACAGCACCGGCCGGGGCATCGGCACCGAGGCCACCCTGCTGGTGCTGCGGCACGCCTTCGAGACGATCCGGCTCCACCGCGTCCAGCTGGAGGTCCACGAGTACAACGAACGCGCCGCCCGGGCCTACCGGAAGGCCGGCTTCACCCTCGAAGGCCGCGCCCGCCAGGCCCACCACTGGGACGGGCGCTACTGGGACGTCCTGCACATGGCCGCGCTACGGGAGGAGTGGCTCCGCGCTCACTGATGCGGGCCGGGGCCCGGGCCGCCGTACGGGGGGTGGGGCGGATACGGCACGCCCTCGGCCGCCCGTCGCTGCCTCCGCCGCCGCGCCCGCACCACCAGCACCACGGTCACGACGATCCCGCCGATCACCGCCACGACCGCCGCCACCAGCAGCGTCACTCCGAGCGCCTGTCCCGCCGTCTCGGCGATCCTGTTGCTCTCGTCCTCCCCCGGAGCCATCGGGGTCGGGGTGTCGTACTCCTCCGGTGCCCCCTGCGACTCCGCCCTCCCCACCAGTGGGTTCTCCCGGGGCCCGTTGTCCACGGCCGGATCGGCCTCCAGCGCCTTCGCCGGCGACAGCATCCCGTACCCGTCATGGTCATTGGGCGTCACCGACCCGTCAGCCGGGCGGGCGGCGGACTTGATCATCCGGTTGATGACCTGCCCGGCGGACAGGTCCGGGAATTTGGAGCGGATCAGGGCAGCGGTCGCGGAGACGTACGCGGTGGAGTCGGACGTGCCGTCCGCCACCCCGTAGCTCGTCGGGGATTTAGCAGTGGCGTGATAGATCTCTGCCCCGGGTGCGACGAGTGTGGTCTCCGGCCCCGAGTTGGAGCGTTCCCAGACCTTGCCCGTGGAGTCGACCGCGCCCACGGCCACCACTCCCGGGAAAGCCGCCGGGTACGCGACGAGCGACGCGCTCTCGTTACCGCTGCTGGCAACCATCACGGCGTCCTTCGACACCGCGTAGGCGATGGCCTTGCGCAGCTCCCTGTTGTACCGGTAGGGCCCGCCGAGGGACATGTTGATGATCTTGGCGCCGTGATCCACCGCGAACCGGATCGCGTTGGCGATGTCACTGTCCAGGGGGTCGGGGTTGTCACCCGTTCCCTTCACCTTCACCGGGAGGATCTTCGCCTTGGGGGCGAGCCCCATCACGCCGGCCTGCGATCCGTGCCCGTGCCCGGCGATCAGGCTCGCCATCGCGGTTCCGTGACCGTCCTTGTCCACCCGGCCGTCTGTCCCGGCACCTGAGAAGTCCGCCCCAGGCAGTACCTGCCCGGTGAGGTCCTGATGATCCGGGCTCACACCGCTGTCGATCACGGCGACGACCACGCCCTCGCCCTGACTGACCGGCCAGACCTTCGTCTCGGCCTCGAAGGTCTTCAGGGCCCACTGCTGGTCCCTGATCTGGTCGGCCGACGCCCCCGGCGCCGCGACGCCCCACAGCAGCGCCCCGGCGGCCAGGGCCGCCGTCCCTCGTGCCAACCGGCGGCGCGTCAAACCTGGTTCACCCCACTCAGCGAGGCATCCCACAGATCGTCGATCTGCGGGATGCGGTCCGGTCACCGTCCGTTGACGGACGGCCTCATTTCACCACGTTCGGATTGACGGGCTCGTCCGACGCCCAGGTCTCCTCGTCCTCGACGAGGTAGTCCGGCCGCTTGCCGTCCTTCCCCGTCCCCTTCCGGCGGCGCTGTCCGTCGCTCATCGGCACGCCGTGCGGCATCCCGCCCGTGCCGCCGACGCCGGACGCTCGGTTCCGGGCGCCGAGCCCGGAACCGCCCTCCGTGAACGCCTGCTTGCCCCGTCGCTCGCCGGGCCCGGGCAGTACCGTCTCGCCCACGACACCGCCCGGCCGTCCCAGCGGCCCGCCTCCCGGCTTGGCGGCAGCCGCGCCGCGGCCACCGCCCCCGGTGCCCGTACCGCCGCCGGCAGCTCGACCGTCACGTAGCCCGGGGCCCTCTACCGGCGGCACGCCACCCGGCGTGGCCGTCGTGGGCATCGTGGGCCGAACCTCCTGCCCGCCGCCGCCGAACGGCCCGGTGCCGGGAGCCACGGTCTGCGTGGTGCTCAGCACGGAGGTCTGGGTCCCAGCGGTGGCGGGGCTGGGCACACTCCCGGTGGGAGTCGACACCGGAGTGCCGGAGATGCCGGCCGCCGGAACCCGGCTCCCCGAGCCGGACGGCTTCGGCAGAGCCTGCGCCGTGCCTCCCTTGATACCGGAGTCCGTTGGGACCGATGTGCTCTTGGCCGTGACGGTCGTCGCCTTCGGCGGCAGGGGGGACTTCGACCGCCGCGGCTCCGGGCTGCTCACCGTCCGCGCCGGCATGCCGACCGAGGTGCTCGAGACGACCGCGGCCGCCGCAGCCGCGGCTCCGCCGGGGTCCGGCTGTGCCGCCGGGTCCCGGGAATCCTGCTTCCACGTCGACAGCGGCGGCGGCACCTTCAGGGCCGTCGTCGACACCCGGTAGTGCATCGCGAGCGTCTGCATGATCGCGGCCGCCTCGGCCTTCTTCCGGTCGACGAGACGAATGTGGTCGTCATCGGAGAAGACCCCTCCCACGTCGTCCTTCCGCTGGTCCCACCAGCCCGGCTCCTCGGGCATGTCGCGCTTGGCCTTGGCCATCGCCTCGGACATGTCGTGCAGCGCGTTCCCCGCGTCCTGCGCGTAGGCGGCGGCGGTGTTGAGCTTGGTGGCCAGGTCGAGCATGTGGGTGTGGAAGGCGTCGCTGGTGGCGCCGTCCCAGCTCTCGATCGCCTCCCCGCTGAAGCGGTTCAGGCGCTGGCGGATGTCCTTGAGGGTCGCGGCGGCCTTGTGCCAGGGGTCACCGGCCGCCATGACCGCTCCGGGGTCGAGGGCTTGGGCCATCTTGCGCAGGTCGGCGTGGCTGAAGTCGTGGAAGTTGGTGTAGCCCACGGGCGCCTGCCCTCCGTTCGGTGCGGGTGAGCGGTCAGCTGACGGTCGTGTTGCGGCTGGCGGTCGGGTGGAGGTTGGTCCGGTAGGCGGCTTCCGCCGCCGCGCTGGAGTTGGCGGCGGACCAGCCGTCACCGGCGAGCTTGAGGCTCTTGGCGGTGTGGTTCTCGTGCTCCTCGTAGCCGGTGGCGGTGAGTTCGGCGTTGCGCTGGGCGTCGTCGACGGCCTTCTCCAGCGCGTTGAGGATGTCGCGCAGCGCGTCCCGCATGCTCTGGTACCGCTCGTGCAGTTCGGTGGCCTCGGCGAAGGTCCCGAAGGCGCTCTTGCCGACCGCGGTGCGCCCGTGGGTGGTGGTGCCGTTCGCGTCGTTCTGGAAGGTGCGGAGCATGACCCGGACGTGGCCGGCGAAGGTGCGGAGCTGTTCGACCTCGACGCGGTAGCCCTGGCCGGCTCCGCCGGTCGAGCCGGTTCCCGTTGACACTTCGGCGCCTCCCCCGTGCGTCCGTCCGTCCGTGCCGGGGGCCGCCCCGGTGCGACATGTCTAACACACCGGGGCCGAATTCGGCCTGGGCCAGGGTCAGTTCGTGTTCGTCCCGGTCCGCAGGGCGTCGGCGAGGGCGCGGCGGCAGAGCGAGTCGGCGTGCCGGGTGGTCTCGGGGAGGCGGTAGCGGCGGGCGAGGTCGAGGGTGGTGCGAACGGCGGTGTCGAGGCCGATGCGGTGGCCGACCGAGACGTAGACGGGCTTGACGCCGGGCCTGGTCCGGACGGCGCGGCCGACCTCCTCGCCGGTGGCGGGGTCGGTGAGCGGGGTCCAGGAGCCGCGTTCGGCGCCGGGCTCGCGGTTCTCGAAGACGAAGGGGGTCTTGGCGACGCCGAGGGTGCGCAGCCCGGTGTGGACGCCGAGGTGGCTGGCGAGGCCGAGGCGGCGGGGGTGGGCGAGGCCGTAGCCGTCGCAGACGACGGTGTCGGGAGTGCGGCTGAGTGCGGCCAGGGCGTCGAGGACGGCGGGGAGTTCGCGGAAGGCGAGGAGTCCGGGGATGTAGGGGAAGGCGATCCGGCCGACCGCGGTGGCCTGTTCCACGACGTCGAGGGTGTCCCGGTCGAGCAGGACGGCGGCGGCCGCGACGAGGTCGTGCTCGTCGTCGTAGGCGACGTCGACGCCCGCGATCAGCCGGCCGGGGGCCGGACGGCCGTCCTCGTCCTCGTCGTCCCGGGCGAGGACGAGCGGCCGGAGCCGTTCCTGCTCGGCGAGTGCCTCGGTCTCGGTGGTGGGCCAGTCGGCTGGGATGGGCACGGACGATTCCCCCGGTTCGCGGATCGACGGACACGAAAGGTCCCCACCGTACCGAGGCGGGCGGACGACCCCGCGGTGAGCCCGTGCGCCCCCGTGTGCCCCCGGCCCGCGGGCCTACCCTGGAACCGTCGAACTCCCGTGCCGGACAGGCTCCCTGGAGTCGGTACCGCTCCCGCCCGACCCCGACGTGCGAAGGACCTCAGCCATGCCGCGTCCGTCCGCCGGCCAGCTCTGCCTCGGCTCGTTCACCGTCGTCGCCGCCACGGTGGCGCTGCTGGCCGTCTCGGGCGCCACGGGCGTCCTGGCGGTCGCGGTGCTGGTGGGGTTCGCGCTGGCGCTCGGCACCGCGGTGACGCTGCTGTCGCAGCCCGCCTCGGACCGGCGGTCCGCAGCGGCGCGCCGGGCCGAGCACTTCTCCCCGACGACCGGTCGCGCCCACGCCCGACAGCCCTGAACCCGACAGCGTCGGGACGCCGCCGGGCTCGAAGGCTCGACCACCTGCCTGACTGTCAGATCTCCGTGGTGACCACCACGGTCTTCGCGGCCTTGTCGTGGATGCACTGCCGGTAGGGCTTGTCGAAGACGCCGAACACTCCGTCGACGATCCACCAGAGCCCGGCGCAGCAGAGCACGGCGGGCAGGATGTAGACGGCGGCGCGGGTCCAGGCGGCGGACTGGGTGGGCGGGTTGCCGTCGATCAGCATGGCGGCGCGGATCTTCACCGCCTTCTTGCCGAGGGTCTGGCCGTCCCGGCTGAGCATCAGGGCCTCGTAGACGAGGTAGATGAGCGCGGCGAGCCAGAACGCGCTCGCCTCGCCGTTGCGGGTGCCGAGGTCGACGAAGGGCGCGACGACGGCCACGCCGATGGCCTGCATGAGCAGGTAGTCGATCAGGCGGGCGAGGATGCGCCGGGGCCAGGCGCCGATCGCCGGCATCCCGGGGACGGGGCCGGCGCCGGGCGTCCCGTACCCGGCGGGGCCGTAGCCGGGCGGGGGCTGGTCGTACGGGTTCTGCCCGCTCTGGTGTCCGTCCTGGCCGTACGCCCCGGGCGGGGGCCCGCCGTAGGTGCCGCCGTACGCGCCGGGGCGGTCCGCTTCCCCGCCCGACGGAGCGCCGGACGGTGCGTCGGACGGGGTGTCGTACGGGCCGTCGCCCGGCTGCGGGGGCTGCTTGTCGAAGGAGGGCTTGCCGCCCTTCTCCGGCTCAGGGTTCGAGGGGTCGTAGGTGCTCATCCCCCGAGTAGAACATCGCGCATTCACACACTTCGCGACATTAAGTCCGTTTTGCCGGATGACCGGACGGCCGGCCGACTGGTGCCCTCAGCCGCGCACCACCCGGGTCCGGGCGGCCCGGTCCTGCCAGCCGCGCCGGGCCGGGCGGTCCAGCACCGGCCAGACCAGGCCGAGCAGCAGCACCACGCCGAGCTGTCTGACGACCCAGCGCAGCAGCGAGCGGCCGAGGCTCAGCCGGGTGCGGCCGGCGGGGGCCCGGTCGCCGCGGGCCGCGTCCACCACCCGGATGCGGACCAGCCGCTTGCCGAAGGTCTGGCCGGTACGGGCGGTCGGCAGCACCTCGTAGAGCAGCCCGACGAACAGCAGGATGCCGAGCAGCACGGCGGCCTTCCCCACCACGACGCCGTCCACCAGCCAGACCTGGACCTGGCGGTGGGTGAGGGCGCTGGCCATCTTGGCCTGGTCGAACTTCTGCTGGAGGTGGTCGGACACCGAGCGGCCGAGCGGGATGCCGGCGGCCGCGGCGACGGCCAGCAGGACGAGGGTGTCGACGACGCGCGCGGCCAGTCGACGCCCGAGCCCGGCCGGCACCTGCAGGGCGGGGCGGCGGCGGACGGCGCCGTCCCGGGCCGACCGGGCGGCGGGCAGCACGGCGGTGGCGGCCGTCCGTCCGGGCGCGGAGGCGGGCGGGCCGGCCTCAACGCGCCCGAGTGACCCGACGGACTCGACGGAAGCAACCGACTCCACCGGCTCCACCGCGGTGACGGGCTCGACGCGCTCCACGACCGGCGCCGCCACCTCCCGCACCGCCACCGCCATGGCCGGCGCGACGGCCGCGGCCACCTCCACGGCAACCGCAGCACGCTCGCCCTCCGCGCGCCCCTCCTCCGCCTCGGGCGCCCCCGGAAGCACCCCCCACGAGACCCAGCGCGGCGCACCGCCGGTCTCCAGGAGCCCGCGCTGCGTCCGCGGATCGGCCTGCCAGCCGGAGGTCTCCGACGCCGGACCCGCCCCCACGGCCCCGACCGCCCCGACCGCCCCGGCCACTCCGACCGCTCCCTCCGCGAGCCCCGCTCCCGGCGCGTCGACCGTCCGGAACACCGGCCCGCCGATCACCTCCGCCACCCGCGGCCCGAGGACGAAGGACGCCCCGCCCGTGGTCTGGTCGAGGTAGACCGGCCCGGTGTCCCCGGCCCCCGCCCCCGCCCCCGCCTCCGGCGAGGTCACCGAGGGCGCCAAGGTCGCCGAGGGCTCAGAGGACACCGCGTGCGCCACGAGCTCCGGCTGCACCACCGGCTCCGCCTGCGCAGAACGCGCCGCCGCCTCCACCGGCACCACCGGCGGCGGCACCGCCCGCGCCCCCGCCGCGACCCCGCCCGGCGCGGGCCGCCGGGTGGCGAAGCGGGGCGGCTGCAGCACCTCGCCCTCGGCGGGTGCGAGGCGGCTGGTGCCGGGCACCCAGGCCGAGCCGCCCCAGTACCGGACGAAGCCGGGGATGGACGGGTCCGGGTAGTACCCCGGCTCGGGTGCGACGGCCGGGTCGCCGTCTGCGGCGATGGGGCGGTCCGTCATGGGGGTCTTCTTCCTGCCAGGTCCCGGCGGGGGCCGGGGGGTGACCGGTGCGGCCGGGCGGCCGCGAGCGTGGGCGGGGGGCGGCATGCGCGCCCGCGTGCGCCCGGCGCACGGCGCGCGTGGGGGCGCCATCGGTGGGCGGACAGTCGCCGGGCAGTCACAAAGGGTAGTACCTCGCCGGGGCGGCGGCGGAAGCTTGGCGAATCCGCGGACAGCCGGGGGCCGTACGGGGTATGGGCGGCCCGCGAACCCCGGCGCGCGACGGCCGTCCGCGCGCCCCGCGTCCGGCTGTTCACCACCTCCCGCCGAACTTCCCGAAGAAATTCGGGAAACGCGTGTAAGAGCCCGCGTCGACCGCCCTCTCAAAGGTCACAGGGCCCGGAAGCGGGCACGACCGAAGGCCGCCGAGCGACGGCCGAACGTCGCGGAGCGGCGGCCGGAGGCCGCGGAGCAGAGAGGAAGACGGTCATGGAACGTCCCGTCAGCGTCGTGGAGCACGAGCTGGAGCTGAACCTGGTGCTCTCCCCGGAGCACAGCGTCCCCGTCCCGGCCCGGCTGTCGTACGGCAGCCACGACCCGTACGCGGTGTACGTCACCTTCCACCTGGACACCGGCAACCCGGTGACCTGGGTGTTCGCCCGCGAGCTGCTGGTCGAGGGCACCTTCCGCCCGTGCGGCCAGGGCGACGTGCGGATCTGGCCGACCCGCTCGGGCCGGCGCAGCGTACTGTGCCTCGCGCTCAGCTCCCCGGCCGGGGACGCGCTGCTGGAGGCGCCGCTGCCGGCCGTGGCGGCCTGGCTGGAGCGGGCGCACCGGCTGGTCCCGCCGGGCAGCGAGATGTCCACGCTCGACATGGACGGCTCGCTCGCCGAGCTGCTCGCCTAGGCCGTGCGCCGCAGCGTGCACTGGTACGTGCACACGCAGCAGCAGGCCCTGGCCCAGGACGCGGGCGAGCGGACGCGGCCCGGGCGGGCCACCGACGACGGGCGCGGCGCCGCCGGCTCAGCGGGCCGCGGGGGCCTGCTGACGACCGCGGGCGGCGTCCGGGCCGCCGTCGCCGCCGCGCTGGCCGGGGAGCCGGACGAGCGGGGCGCCGGCGGAGCGGCGGCGGGCCCTTATCCGGATCGCGGCGGCGAGCAGGAAGCAGAGCCCGACCCACGGATAGACCGAGGTCGGCAGCTGGCGCAGCGGTGACATGTGGAGCACGGCCGGGCCGAGCGGCTTGGCGGCCCACATGGCGAAGGACAGGAAGGCGACCAGGGTGGCCCAGAACGCGACCCGCCAGCGCGGTCGGCGCACGGCGGCCGGGCGGGCGTGCTCGGCGGAGGCCTCGGCGGCGAGCAGGACGAGGACCGGCACGCACCAGACCCAGTGGTGGGTCCAGCTGATCGGGGAGATGAGCACGGCGGTGACGGCCGCGCAGCAGACGCCCCAGGCCTCGGCGCGGGGCAGCCAGCGGGCACTGCGCACGGCCCAGGCGGCGACGCCGAGGCCGGCCAGCGCGACCAGCCCGGCGCCGAGGGTGGCGAGGGTGCCGGGCTCGGCGGTGTGCAGCAGCCGGGCGAAGGCGCCGCGCAGCGACTGGTTGTCGACGATCTCGGTCTTGCCGACCCGGGAGGAGTCGTAGAGGTACTTGGTCCAGAAGCCCCAGGTGGCGTCGGGCAGGACGAGCGCGCCGAGCAGGAAGGTGCCGAGGAAGGTCCCGGCGGCGACGAACGCGGCCCGGACGCGGCCGGTGACCAGCAGGTAGACGGCGAACAGCCCGGGGGTGAGCTTGATGCCGGCCGCGATGCCGATCGCCACGCCCTTGCTGCGGCGGCCGTCCGGGCGGGTGAGGTCCCAGAGGATCAGGCAGGCGAGCGCGAGGTTGATCTGGCCGTACCGGAGCGTGGTGAAGACGGGCTCGAGCCAGACGCCGAGGCCGGTGACCAGCACCACGCCGATCGGCCGCAGCTCGCGGCGCGGCCAGCCGACCAGCTTGAACGACAGGTGGGTGAGCAGCGCGAGCAGCCCGAGGTTGCCGAGAGTGATCGCCACCCGGAGGACGGGGACGGGGAACCAGGTGGTCGGGACGAACAGCATGGCCGCGAACGGCGGGTACGTCGCGGGCAGGTTCCACTCGGTGACGCGCAGCGCGTACAGGTCGGTGCCGTTCGCGACGGCGGCGCCCTCGGCACGGTAGACGATCATGTCCACCATCGAGGTGTGGACGAAGTGACGGACCACCGCGTACACCAGCAGGGACAGCAGCGCCACCGCCGAGGCGGCCAGCAGCGGGCGGCGCGGGGCCTCGCGCAGCGCGCGCACGGGGGCGCCGAGCGCGTGTCGCAGCCGGTCGGAGCGGGGGGCGGGCGAGGGGTCGGGTGCGGTCCGCACCTGGCTGCGCTCGTCTTGCACCGCTGTCACCGCTCACTCCGTCCGCCGCTCGGCCAACCAGCGACGATACCGGATGGCGCCGCGGCGGGCCCGGGCACGTTCGACTACGTACGGTGACGATGGCGCCCCGGCCGCCCGTGCTCGGCTGCGGTGGGAGCACGGGTGGCCGGGGCTGTCAGGGGGGCGCGACCGAGGCTAGCGGCGCCGGACGGGCCGGACCGGCGGGCTGAGCCGGCGATACGACTCCCTTAGGCCGCGGTTGAGGAAGACCCCTCCTTCCGCACGTTCACCTCGGGAAGAGCACGCCCCGGCTCCGCCGCCGCCCGCCCCGCACCGGCGCCCCGTCCGGGCGGGTGCGCAGCCGCAGCCGGATCTCGGCGCCGCCGAGCACGGCGGAGCGGCCGAGCGCGAGGTCCCCGCCGGTGGCCTCGGCGAGCTTGCGGACGATGTCCAGGCCGAGCCCGGTGGAGCCCTCGCCGCCGTCCCCCTCGCCGCGCCGGAGGGCGGCGGCCGGGTCGTTGAAGCCCGGTCCGGCGTCGCCGACCAGCACGATCACCGAGGTGTCGGTGGCCAGGACGTCGACCGAGAAGGCGGTGCCGACCGCGGTGTGCCGGAACACGTTGCCGAGCAGCGCGTCGACGGCGGCGGCCAGGTCGCCGCGCTGGACGGGCACGGGCACCGCCCGTTCGGCGCCGGCCAGTTGCCAGCGCCGGCCCTCGTCCTCGGCGAGCGCGGACCAGAAGCCGACCCGTTCGCGGATCACCTCGGCGGCGTCGCAGCCGACCGCGACGGCGGGCGCGTCCTCGGGGTCGCGGCGGGCGGAGCGGATGATCTGGTCGACCTCGCGCTCCAGTTGGGCGACGGCGTGCCGGGTGGCGTCGGCCGCGTCGCCGTCGCCGAGCGAGGCGGCGTTGAGCCGCAGCACGGTCAGCGGGGTGCGCAGCCGGTGCGACAGGTCGGCCGCCAACTCGCGCTCGGCGGCGAGCAGTTGGACGACCCGGTCGGCCATGGTGTTGAACGCGTGGGCGGCCTCGCGCAGTTCCTCGGGGCTGTCGGCGGCCTGCCGGCCGTCCAGCGGGACGCGCACCGCGAGGTCCCCGGCGCCGAGCGCGCGGGCGGCGGCGGCGAGCCGGCGGGCGGAGGCGACGATCCGGGTGCCCATCCGGTCGGCGACCAGCACCGAGATGGCGACCAGTCCGAGCGCGACGGCGGAGAGCACCAGCCAGGCGGTGGCGACGCCCCGGGTGAGGTCGCTCTCGGCGACGAACACCTCGACCACGGCCGTGCGCCCGGCGTCCACCGCGACGGGCTGCAGCAGCGCGTAGCCGCCGGGCACCGCGACGGTGAAGGAACGTCCCTGCACGCCCGCGGTGACGACCTCGGCGTCGTCCGCCCGGGCCACGCCGATCGTCGGGCCGCCCGGGCCGGCCCCCGCGGACGGCCCCGGCAGCACGGCCGGCCCGGCCGGCACCGGCAGGTGGACGGCCATCCGGCCCTGCCCGCCCGCGTCGGTGCTGGCCACGGCGCGGTCGATGGCCTCCTGGTCGGTGGTGATGGCCAGCGCCGGGCCGAGCGCGCCGGCCTGGCGCTCGGCGGCGGTGAAGGCCCGGTCCCGGGCGGTCTGCTGGACCATCAGGCCGAGCGGGATGAGGAAGGCCAGCGCGACCATGGTCGTCCCGGCCACCGCCGCCTTGACCAGCGCCCAGCGCAGCGAGCGCCTGAACCTCCTCACGCCCGCCGCTCCCCGGGGCCGGGGCCGTCGACGGCCTCCAGCCGGACCCCGACGCCCCGCACGGTGTGCAGGTAGCGGGGGTTGGAGGCGGTCTCGCCGAGCTTGCGGCGCAGCCAGGACAGGTGGACGTCGATGGTCTGGTCGCCGCCGTAGGTCTGCTGCCAGACCTCGGCGAGGATCTCCTTGCGCGGGACGACCACGCCGGGGCGCCGGGCGAGGAAGGCGAGCAGGTCGAACTCGCGGCGGGTGAGGTCGAGCGGTCGGCCGTCCAGGACGGCCTCGCGGCGCTGCGGGTCGATGGCGAGCCCGCCGACCTGCAGCACCTGGCTGACGGGGGCGGCGGCGCTGCCGAGCCGGCGCAGCACGGCGGCCATCCGGGCGCTCAGGTGCTCCCCGGAGAAAGGTTTCACCAGGTAGTCGTCGGCGCCGTCGTTGAGCAGCCGGACGATCTCGGCCTCGTCGTCCCGCGCGGTGCAGATGATCACCGGCACGTCGGTCAGGCCCCGGATCATCTTCAGCGCCTCGCTGCCGTCCAGGTCGGGCAGGCCCAGGTCCAGGATCACCAGGTCACAGCCCACCTGGGCGACCTCCCGCAGCGCTTCCAGGGCGGTGCCCACGCTGCGCACGGCGTGGCCGGTGTCGGTCAGGTGGCGGATGAGGGCGGAGCGGACGAAGGGGTCGTCCTCGACCACGAGCACTGTTGCCATGGCCCTGCACGGTACGCCATCGGCGGTCAGTGGTCTGTACCTCGGGTCGGACCTCGGGCCCGTCCCGGCATTGTTCAACTCCCCTGATTAATACGGGGGTAACGGTCGGCCCGGGTCCGGGGATGCGGCAGGATGTGCGCACGATGCGGAACGGACTGGTACAACTCGGCGCCTGGGCGGCGGCCACCGGGGCGGCGGTGGCGCTGTCCTGGCTCGGCGTGCACGCGGTGCTGGCCGGCGCCGCGTTCGAGCAGCCCACGGCGCTGCCGCTGCCCTCGCCGAAGGCCACCGTCGTCCCGCGCGCCGCGACCGCCACCCCCGACCGGGCACGGCCGGCCGACCAGCCCGAGGCCTCGTCCTCGGCGGCCGCCCCGTCCGCCCCGGCCTCCCGCACCCCGGCGCCGAGCGCCCCGCCGACGGCCCCGCCGCCGACCCGCCGGCCGACACCCACCGCCACCGCGACGCCCACGGTGAAGAGCTACCCGATCCCCGGCGGCCGGGTCGCGCTGGACCTCCGCCCGGACAGGGCCTCGCTGGTCTCGGCCACCCCGGACCCGGGCTGGCAGATGCAGGTGTGGAACGGCGAGGGCTGGCTGCGGGTGGACTTCACCAAGGACGACAAGGCCAACTCGGTGTTCGTGGCCTGGAACGGCCACGCGCCGACGGTGGAGACCGCGATCCGCTGAGCGGCGCAGCCGGGCCCCGCGGCCGTCACCAGCCCTGGAAGGGCACGTACCCCGGCAGGTACGGCCCGGCGTACCCGGACCGGTCGACCAGCGTGTGCCTGGTCCCGCCGGGCACCCCGATGGTGGCCAGCAGCACCGTGCCGAACCGGTCCCGCGTCTCGTACGGCTCGGCCAGCGACAGCGCGCCCCGGTCGACGGCGTAGTCGTACGCGTAGTGGACGTCCGGCACGCCCACCGCGAGGTCCAGGACGCCGTCCCCGTGCCGGGCCAGGTGCGCGGCCAGCTCCCGGCCGCGCGGGCCGATCACCTGCACCAGCGAGGTGAGCACGATCCGGGTGCCGGGCGCGGCCAGCACGTACGAGACGGTCTCCGGCTCGCCGGTCTCGGGCCCGGCGTACGCGGCGGGGCGCAGGCCGAGCGCGGCGCAGTAGCGGCGGGCCGCCCGCTCGGCGTCCCCGACCGCGAAGACCACCGCGTCGGCCCGGCCCACCGGCAGCAGGTCGGGCTCCCCCGGGGCCGGTGCGGGGCCCACGGCGTGGCCCGGGCCGGCGCCCGCGGCGCCCAGGGCGGGTTCGGCGGCGGTGTCGGTCATGACGGCCTCCCGGTTGGCGTACCGACCACAGCTGGCGGCCCCGCATGCCGGGGTGGGGCCCGGGCACGGGGTCGTGGCTGGAGGGTGGCGCCGGGGCGACCTGCGCGCAACTGTTCCGTTTCATCCTGGTCAAGCTGTGCGTCCGGGCGGGAGAATCGGCCGCGCCGCTGTACAGAATGCCCATCGGAGGACGGAGCCGCGATGCCCCCCGCCCACTCCCCGAGCCCGCCGGGCTCACCCAACTCCCCCGCCCCGCAAGGGCCTTCTCCCGTTCCGGCGGGCGGGAACGACGCGATCGACGCCCTGGACGGCCGGCTGATCCGGCTGCTCGCCGAGGAGCCCCGGATCGGCGTGCTGGAGTGCTCGCGCCGGCTACAGGTCGCCCGGGGCACCGTGCAGGCCCGGCTGGACCGGCTGCAGACCAAGGGGGTGATCGGCGGCTTCGGCCCGGAGGTGGACCCGGCCGCCCTCGGCTACCCGGTGACGGCCTTCGCCACCCTGGAGATCTCCCAGGGCCAGGGCGCGGTGGTCCGGGAGCACCTGGCGGGCGTGCCGGAGGTGCTGGAGCTGCACACCATCACCGGGGCCGGGGACATGATGGTGCGGATCGTGGCCCGCTCGAACGCCGATCTGCAGCGGGTGATCGACCGGGTGGTGGGCTTCGAGGGGATCGTCCGCTCGTCCACCGCGATCGCGCTGGAGAACCCGGTGCCGTACCGGATCCTGCCGCTGGTGGACCAGGCCGCCGCCGAATAGCCGTCCGGTGGGGTCAGCAGCCGGGGACGGCGCCGCCGGTGCGCAGCGCCTCCAGCGCCGCGATCGAATCGTCGAGCGTGCCGACCGGCACCAGCCGCAGGCCCTTCGGCGTGTTGACCTTGGCGTCCGTGCACTCGTCCTTGGGCAGCAGGAACACCGTCGCGCCGTCCCGGGCGGCCGCCTGGGTCTTCAGCGGGACGCCGCCGACCGGGCCGATCGTGCCGTTCCTGTCGATGGTGCCGGTGCCCGCGATCTTCAGGCCGCCGGTGAGGTCGCCGCCCTTGCCGTCGCCGGCCAGCTTGTCGACGATGCCGAGCGCCAGCATCTGGCCGGCGCTCGGGCCGCCCACGTCCCCGAGGTCGACCTTGACCTTCACCTGGTCCGGCGAGAGGTGGAGGTGGTTCAGCGCGGCCGCGGTCGCGCTGTCCTGCGACTCGGTCATCTGCTTGGCCGTCTCCTCCTCGGCCTTGGCGGGGTTGCCCTGCGGGTAGACCGTCTCGGTGGGCCGCACGGCCTCGTCCGGGTCGAACCAGGCCCGCAGCGCCCGCCAGAAGGTGGTCCGCTCGCCCGGGTTGGTGGCCGAGATGGTGACCATCCGCAGCTCGCCCTCGGTGGTGCGCAGCGGCGCCCCGGTGATGGTGATCACCGGTCGGTCCTGGTACGCGCCCAGGGTGTCCGCGGTCAGCCCCGGCCAGGTGACGGTGTACGGCAGCGGGACGAAGGCCGCCACGCCGAACAGCGCGGTGACCAGCACTCCGCTCAGCGCGAGCGTGCGGGTCCGCGGGGAGGTCAGTGCCTGGGTCAACTTGGTGTCGGACACAGAAGGAATCCAAACACACCCGGAGCCGGGTACCGGCCCTACCGCAGGGCGTCGGCCACCTCGGTGGCCGCCTCCACGACCCGGGGCCCGACCCGCTCGGGCACCATCCCGTTCAGCATCACCACGCCGACGCTGCCCTCGATGCCGCTCAGCCCGACCAGCGCGGCGGCGGCACCGCTGGCCCCGGACTGCTCCTCCGCGCGGGTGATGACGAAGCCCTGTTCGGGGCGGCGCTGGCTGGGGAAGCCGCGGGCCTCCAGGATCGCCCGGCCGGCGGCGCTCTCGGCGAGCGGGTGGCGCAGGCCGGTGCGGTAGGCGACGTGGAAGTCGGTCCAGCTCGGTTCGACGACGGCGACGGCCAGCGCCTCGTTGCCGTCCACCAGGGTGAGGTGGGCGGTGGCGCCGAGGTCCTCGGCGAGGCTGCGCAGGGCGGGCAGCGCGGCCTCGCGCAGCAGCGGGTGCACCCGGTGGGCGAGCCGCAGCACGCCGAGGCCGACCCGGGCGCGGCCGCCGATGTCCCGGCGGACGAGGCCGTGCTGTTCGAGGGTGGCGAGCAGCCGGTAGACGACGGTGCGGTTGACGGCCAACCGGGCGGCCAGCTCGGTGACGGTCAGTCCGCGCTCGGAGTCGGCGAGGAGCTTGAGCACCCGGACGCCACGGTCCAGGGTCTGGGAGGTCTCGGCAGTCACGACGGCAGTCCTTTCCGCGGCGCTCGCGGGCGTGCGGCGCCGGGCCGAGGGTTCGGTGTCGCGCTCAGGCGGGTGGGTGCGCTGGGGCCGCGCGGGTGTCGTCCTCGGCGCCCGGCGGGAGAGCGTGGGGGAAAGGTAGTGAAGGAAATGTCGCGGCGGAAGTGCTTGTCCAAAATTCGGGCGTGATCGTCACCAACGTCGCCGCGGAATCCGGACGAACCCCCGCAGATCACCCGGCCGATCGGCGCCCGGGTCGGCCATCGGTCCGAAAACCGGACACACCGGGGCAGAGAGTCCTGCCCCGGTGTGTCGGTCGGAAGGCTGCCGGACCGCTGCCGGACGGCTGCCGGACCGTTACTTCGCCCACTCCCGGATCTTGGCGATCCGCGCCTTCAGCTGGTTGGCGGTGGCCTGCGCGGTGAGCGGCCCGCCGCACTGGCGGCGCAGCTCGTTGTGGACGGTGCCGTGCGGCTGGTTGGTGCGGTGGTGCCAGGCGGCGACCAGCGCGTTCAGCTCCTTGCGCAGTTCGCGCAGCTCCTGGTGGGTGACGACCGGCCGCTGCTCGGCGGGCAGCTCCAGCAGGTCGGCCTCCTCGGCGGGCTTGGTCTTGCTGCGCTGGATCTGCCGGTGCTGGCGCTTCTGCAGCAGCATCTGCACCTGGTCGGGTTCCAGCAGGCCCGGGATGCCGAGGTAGTCCTCCTCCTCCTCGCTGCCCGGGTGGGCCTGCATGCCGAACTCCATGGCGTTGTACAGGACCCGGTCGAAGACCGCCTCGGAGCCCAGCGCCTCGTAGGAGAACTCGTCGCCGCCGGCGCCGTCCGGCCCGTCGTTGGCCCGCTCGGCCTCGGCGAGCAGCCGGTCCTCCTCGTCGAAGAGGCCCTCGCCCTCCTTCTTCGGCCGGTCCAGCACGTGGTCGCGCTGGACCTCCATCTCGTTGGCGAAGCCGAGCAGCATCGGGATGGTGGGCAGGAACACCGAGGCGGTCTCGCCGCGCTTGCGGGCGCGCACGAAGCGGCCCACGGCCTGGGCGAAGAACAGCGGGGTGGAGATCGAGGTGGCGTACACGCCGACGCACAGCCGGGGCACGTCGACGCCCTCGGACACCATGCGGACGGCGACCATCCAGCGGGAGGTGCCGGCCGCGTAGTCGGAGATCCGCTTCGAGGCCTCGGCCTCGTCGGAGAGCACCAGGGTGACCTTCTCGCCGCTGATCTCGCGCAGCATCTTGGCGTACGCGCGGGCCACGTTCTGGTCGGTGGCGATCACCAGCCCGCCGGCGTCCGGGATGGCCTTGCGGACCTCGGTCAGCCGCCGGTCGGCGGCCTGCAGCACGGACGGGATCCACTCGCCCTGCGGGGAGAGCGCGGTGCGCCAGGCCTGGGCGATCAGGTCCTTGGTCATCGGCTCGCCGAGCCTGGCCTCCAGCTCGTCGCCGGACTTGGTGCGCCAGCGCATGTTGCCGCTGTAGCTGAGGAAGATCACCGGGCGGACGACGTGGTCGGCGAGCGCGTGCCCGTAGCCGTAGGTGTAGTCGGCGACGGACTTGCGGATGCCGTCGCTGCCCGCGTCGTACGCCACGAACGGGATCGGGTTGGTGTCCGAGCGGAACGGCGTCCCGGTCAGCGCCAGCCGGCGGGTGGCCGGCTCGAAGGCCTCGAAGCAGGCCTCGCCCCAGGACTTGGAGTCACCGGCGTGGTGGATCTCGTCCATGATCACGAGGGTCTTGCGGGCCTCGGTCCGGTTGCGGTGCAGCATCGGGTTGACCCCGACGCCCGCGTAGGTGACGACGATGCCGTGGTACTCGCGGGACAGCGGCCCGGAGGAGTACGCCGGGTCGAGCTTGATGCCTATCCGCGCGGCGGCCTCGGCCCACTGCTTCTTCAGGTGCTCGGTCGGCGCGACGACCGTCACCTGCTGCACCAGGTGGTTGTGCAGCAGGTACGAGGCGAGGGTGAGCGCGAAGGTGGTCTTCCCGGCGCCCGGGGTGGCGACGGCGAGGAAGTCGCGCGGCTGGGTCTCGATGTACTTGTCCAGCGCACCCTGCTGCCAGGCCCGCAGCTTGCCGGCGGTACCCCAGGGGGCGCGGCCGGGGAAGGCCGGCGAGAGGTGGTGCGAGGCGGTGGGCGCGGCGTGGCCGGCGGCCCGGACGGACTCCTGCGCCGGCGGCGCGTCGGAGAACAGCGGCATCGAGGAAGCGGCGGCGGTACTCACGGGCTCCGAGGGGGATCATCGCAGGTCAGAGGCGGTTTTTCAGCCCCGTCCCGCGGTCGGGCGGCGATCGGACAACCCGCCCAGCCTACCGGCCCGGCGCCGTTCGGGCCTCCAGCCGAGCGCCCGCGCCGGGGCCGGCGGCCGGAAACCGATGTGACGCGGATCACAGTGAATCGGCCCCGGAACCGGGTAATCGCGGTAATCCCCAGGACTCTCACCAGGGTGAGTCCGCCCCGACCCTCCCTGCTGTCGCGGCCTCGCCCAGAACCGAAGGGACCGCCCTGTGCACACCTCCGCCGAAGAGACCGTCCAGGCCCGGCTGATCCTGTCGCCGCACCGCTCCGCCCGCCTGCGGGTGGTCCTGACCTACCTCGCCGAGGACCCGCTGGCCGTCCGGATGGCCTTCCCCGCCGAGTTCTCGCTGGACGACTCCGCCGAGGGCCCGAGCGGCGACGACATCGTCTGGGTGTTCGGCCGCCAGCTGCTCTCGGCCGGGCTGGAGCTGCCGTCCGGGGCCGGCGACGTCCACGTCCGGCCCGTGGTCGGCCGCCGCACCCTGGTCGAGCTGCGGGCCCCGGAGGGCACCGCGCTGGTCCGGTTCGACACCGCCGACCTGCGGCGCTTCCTGTGGCGCAGCCGGCTGCTCGTCCCCGAGGGCGAGGAGCACCTGCACCTGGACGCCGACCGCGCGCTCGCCGAACTTCTCGGCTGACGGCGGTACGGCGTCCGGGAGCTCCCCCGGGCTCCCGGACGACACCGGCGACACCTCCGACACCACCCGACACCGCCCGAAACCGCCGACGACGCCCGGGTCCGGGGCCCGGGTCGGGCCGCCGCGGCCGTCGCGGGGCCGAGCCGGTTCAGCCCGACAGCCGACGCATCAGCCGGACGCCCTGCGCCGCCGTGAGGTGCGGCAGGTAGGCCTTGCCGATCGCCCTGGTGATCGCGGGCAGCGCCGCCGGGTCGGGATAGCTCATGTACATCGGCCGGTACTCGGGCTGGAACTTCGCCTTGAAGGCCAGCAGCGAACGGAAGCCGTACACCGGCTCCAGCACCCGGCCCATCCAGTCCAGCATCCGCTGCAGCCCGGTGGGCTCCTCGTCCTGCCCGGTGCGGGCCAGCGGCGCGCCGGAGAGCGACAGGAAGCGCGCGCCCTCCTCCTTGAAGCCGAGCGCCGCGGAGGCGATCAGGAACTCGCTGACGCCCCGGAAGCCCTCCGAGCGCCGGCGCATGAAGTCCAGCGTCCAGCCGACCGGCACGCCGTCCTCGTAGACCGGCATCCAGCTGGTCAGCCCGTGCACCGTCCGCTGCTCGTCGACCGCGACCAGCACCCGCACGTCCGGGTCGTCCAGCTCCTCCAGGCCGCCGAGGGTGAAGCCCATCTCGGGCAGGCCCTTCTCGGAGACCCACTCCTCGGAGATCGCCCGGATCTGGTCCTTCAGCGCCAGCGGCGCCTCGTGGTACGCCCACCACTCGGCGGTGATGCCCTGCTTGCCGGCCTTGTTGAGCGCGGTGCGGATGTCCTGCCACTTCTTGCCGGTGAAGGCCAGCTCGGGCAGCGCGACCACGGTGTCCTCGGCGACCTGCACCGAGCGCCAGCCCAGCTGCCCGGCGGCGTCCCTGGTCTGCGGGGAGACGCTGTAGAAGCACGGCGTCCAGCCGCGCGCGTCGCAGTACCGGGCGAAGCCGAGCACCGCCCCGGCGCGGTCCTCCGGGGCTCCGAACGGGTCGCCGGTGGTGAGCGCGACGGTGCCCAGCACCCGGTAGGCGACGGCCGCCCGGCCGGACTCGTCGAACCAGTAGTGGTTGCCGTCCCAGGTGGTGATGAAGGACAGCGTGCCGCCGCCGTGCTCGGCGAGCAGCGCCCTGGCCCGGGCGGCCGCGTCGGCGTCGGTGTGCAGCACCGGCCGCCGGAAGGCGGACAGCAGCGCGCCGAGCGCGACCACCCAGAACGCCAGGCCGCAGTACGTCTCCAGGAAGCGCGCCACCGGGCCGACCGCGATCGGGTAGTCCGGCAGCAGGTCGTTGTAGGCCGGCGGCAGGAACTGCGCGGGCAGCCCGTCGATCAGCCCGCTCACGCCCGCACCGGGCTCGAACTGGTTCGCCACCAGCCGCCCGAGGCCGACGTACGCGGCGGCGGAGGCCAGCGCGGCGCCGCCGACCAGCAGGCCGAGCCGGCGCACCGACCGGCCGGGCAGCCGCAGCCGGAACCGCTGCCGGGTGGCCAGCAGCAGCGCGGTGGTCAGCAGCGGCAGCAGCATCGCCTCGACGAAGTACTGCACCACGTCCCGGTCGACCGGCCCGGCGTCCAGGTACAGCCAGCCCAGCAGCGCCACCCACAGCAGCTCGGTGGCGACGGTGATCCGCCAGGCGAACCGCAGCCCCCGGCGCAGCCCCTCGGCGAGCACCAGCAGCAGCCCGGGGAACAGCGCGGCCATCATCCGGCCGGGGGTGTCGAAGATCCGTTCGACGGCGTGCGCGCGGGCGCAGTCGTGCGCCGACATCGCGCAGAAGTCGGCCACCTCGTCCGGGCCGAGCCGGTGCGAGAAGTACAGCTCGGAGAAGGTGTTGAACGGCCCGCTGGCGTTGTCGTACAGCGAGGCGATCAGCGGCCCGAAGGCGGCGGCGACCAGGCAGAGCGCGACCAGCACCCGGGTCTCGGTGTGCGAGGAGCGGCGGCCGACCAGGTTCGGGCGGCCGCGGCTGAGCAGCGCGCCCGCGCCCAGCCCGACGAGCGCGGCGGCGCACCGCTGGACGCTCTGCAGGTGGCCCACGTACAGCGTCATGACCAGCGGGAGGAGCAGCACCAGCAGGTGCAGCCGGCGGCGCCACAGCACGGTGAGCCGGTAGCCGAGCACCCCGGCCAGGGCGAACAGGCCGACGCCGGGGCCGACCGAGGTCTGGTCGGCCACCGAGGCCGTCCACTGCTCGCCCGCCGCGGAGCCGGCCGCGATCAGCGCGGTGCCGGCCAGCGTGCCGACGACCTGCCCGCCGGCCAGCACCGCGAGGGTGCGCAGCCGGCCGAGCCGCCGCTCGGCGGTCGGGCCGACCAGGAGCAGCAGCAGGCTGCTGAAGACGTACGAGCCGATGCCGGAGCACCACAGCAGCGAGCTGAGCGGCGTCCACCAGCGGCCCGCGGCGAGGGTGTCCGCGCCGACGCCGGTCCGGGCGAGCAGGTGCGCGGACGGGCCGTGCGGGAGGCTGTGGGTGGCCGCGCCGAGCGCCCACAGCCCGACCAGCAGGGCGAGCGTCAGCGGCGCCGCGCGCAGCCTGGCGCCGAGCGCCCGGGCGGCCCGGCGGACCCGCTGCGGGCGCGGCTCCGGCGTCCGGGTGACGGGCGCCGGGTCGGTGTCGGCCTCACGCGGGGTCGGCACGCGCTCCGCGTGTCCGGAGCGCTCGGCGGCGGGCGCCGTCCGCAGCCCGATCACCTGGCCAGTCCGGTCTGCTGCGCCAGCCACGGTATCTGCCGGGCGATGCCCGGGCGGAACACGACCCAGCCGTGGCCGCCCGGCATCAGCTCGAACCTGGTCCTCATCCCGGCCTCCTGTGCGGCCTTGTAGACCTTCTCCATCTGGGGCCGGAACTCCCCGTCGCCCTCGCCGACCACGAAGGCGACGGACGTGTCGGGGAACTTCCGGCGGGCCATCAGCTGCAGCGGGTCGACCGCGTCGAACCGCTTGCCGTCACCGCCGAACGCGGCCTTGACGGTCTCCGCCCGGGTGCCCAGGGTGGGCTCCTCCTGGCCGGACATGTCGAGGACGGTGCCGTACACGTCGGGCGCGTTGACACCGAGCTGGAGCGCGCAGGTGCCGCCCATCGAGGCGCCGCCGACCGCCCAGGCCCCCCGGCCCTCGGCGGTCTGCAGGTTGTGCCGGACCCACTCGGGCACGTCCACCGACAGGTAGGTCTGGGTCCGGGCGATCTTCGAGTCCAGGCAGAGCGTGTTGTTCCAGGTGGAGCCCAGCTGATCGGGCATCACCACGATCGGGGCGAGCCCGTGGTGCTCGGCGGCGTAGGCGTCCATCGCCTCGTTCACCTGACCCGCCAGCACCCAGTCCCCGGGCGTGCCGGGCTGACCGGTGATCAGCACCACGACGGGCAGCAGCGGCCGGGGGGTGGCCTGGTAGGCGGGCGGGAGGTAGACGTACGCGGGGCGGGCGTTGAAGCCCGACCGCAGGCCGGGGATCGGCACCACCGAGACGGTGCCCTTCGCCGGCAGGTCCGCCGGGGCCTGCCAGACCTCGTCCAGCACCTTGCCCGGCGGGGCGGCGACGGTCTGCCCGACCTTGGGGGTGAGCGGCTCGCTGGTGTCGGTGAGCCAGGGCGCGAGGATCACCCGTCCGGTCGGGTACTGCCCGAAGCCGATGTTGACCTCGGAGGCGGCCATCAGCAGCACCAGCAGGCCCGCGCCGAGCGCGAGCCCCCGGCCGCGCCAGCGCAGCCGCCCCATCCGGTAGCCCGCCAGGCACAGGCCCAGCAGGGCGGTGGCTATCCACCAGGTGACGTACCGGGGCGTGCCCTCGGGGAAGGGGTGCCACCAGCCGTCCACCACGACGTCGAGCAGCAGGCTGAGCGCGGCCGCGGTGAACAGCGCGGCGGGCAGGCGGACCCGCCACCAGCCGCGGTCGCGGCCGATGGCGAGCGCGATCAGCGCCAGCCAGCCGGCGGCGTGGACGGCGTGCGGGATCGGGCCGTGGGTGAGCGGCCAGTCGATCGGGTTCCAGCGCGTGGCGAGGTTGAGCGTGGTCATGCGGCTTTGCCCGGTCGGGTGGTGTCGGCCAGGAACCCGTAGGCGACGACGTTGCCCTCGTAGCCGTGTTCCTCGCTGTACGCGCCGCCACAGGTGATCACCCGCAGCTGTGCGTCGGCGGCCTGACGGTAGACCCGATCGTCCGGGAAGTCCTTTCGGTCGTGCACTTCGATGGCGTACAGCTGGTAGACGGCGGTGGCGCCGTCGGCCCGGGCGATCTCGATCCGGTCCCCCCGCCGGAGCGCGCCCAGATGATAGAAGACGGCCGGGCCGGCCTTGTTGTCGACGTGCCCCGCGAGGATCGCGGTGCCGCGCTGGCCGGGGCTGGCGCCGCCCCGGAACCAGCCCGCGAGGTTGCGGTCCTCGGCGGGCGGGGTCTGCAGGTGGCCGTCCGGGTCGAGGCCGAGCGCGGTGACCGGGGCGTCCAGCTTGACGGCCGGGATGCGGACGCGGGTCGGGGCGGACGGGCCCAGCGGCGGGACGATCGAGACCGGGGCGAAGCCGGACAGCGACTGCCCCGCGCCCGGGGCGGGCGGCAGGACCGGCGAGCCGCCGTCGTGCAGCAGCCAGGCGCCGAGCACCAGCGCGGCGCCCGCCGCCAGGGTGCCCGGCCAGGGACCCCTGCTCTGCTGGCCGCCCACGGGCGCTCCCCTCTGTCGTACCTGCTGCCGGAACCTGCCGTCGAACCGCTGGGCCGCCCCGGCGGACGCCGGGTCGAACACCCGCCGGAAGCGCGGTCCCGCATTCTGGGAATTTCCTGAGAACCCATTCAATCGGATCGAACCGTAAGGCACGTCCGCACTACGGTCGTACCGGCACCCCCCGATCGGCAGGGGCCGGGCCCCCGCGGACACGGTGCGTGGGAGCCCACGAGCGCAGGGTGAGGCCCTCGACCGGCGCCGGACCCGCGCAGGAGCGACCCCGCACGAGCATCGACGGCCTGTCGGCCCGATCGGTTGCGTCAATCGAGCGATCGAATCCGAACGGCCGACGAGCCGCGACCGCCGCCGCCGCCCGCGTGCCATGCTGACCCGGTCACGGGTTCTATCACCCCACTTGTCCGACCGGACCTTCGCACGCCCGCACGCCTGCCGAACGCCTCATGAACGGAGTGACCATGGACGCACTCTCGCGCCGCACCCTGCTGGCCGCCGGCGCGGCGACGGCCGCCACCCTGGCGGCCGGCTGCGGCAGGGACGGCGGCAACGGCGGGGAGCACGCCGCGGGGAGCGCCGCCCCGGCCACCGCCGCGGCCGCCGAGCAGACCACCACCCCGGCCCCGGTGCCGCAGCCGCAGACCGTCCTGATCGGCGACGGCTCCACCGCCGACACCGGCGCCCAGCCGCACCAGCCCGTCCCCGACCGGCTCCAGCCCGGCCAGCGCCCGCCGCAGTTCGTGGTCTTCTCCTGGGACGGCGCCGGCGAACTCGACAACGGCCTGTTCGCCCGCTTCCGCAAGCTGGCGCAGGAGCACGACGCGAAGATGACCTTCTTCCTCAGCGGCCTCTACCTGCTGCCCGAGTCCAAGAAGGACCTGTACCGCCCGCCGCAGCACAAGGTCGGCGCCTCCGACATCGGCTACCTGAGCGACCAGCACATCCGCGACACCCTGGAG
Organism: Streptomyces rubellomurinus; assembly: GCF_000961885.1. Classification (GTDB taxonomy): domain Bacteria; phylum Actinomycetota; class Actinomycetes; order Streptomycetales; family Streptomycetaceae; genus Kitasatospora; species Kitasatospora rubellomurina. The sequence goes on along the minus strand of NZ_JZKH01000021.1, from coordinate 60,425 downwards.
AACGTGCACGCGGCCTGGCTGGAGGGCCACGAGATCGGCACCCACTTCAACGGCCACTTCTGCGGCAGCACCGGCGTCGGCAAGTGGTCCCCGGAGGAGTGGGACAGCGAGATCCAGCAGGCGATGGACTTCGTGATGAACTGGCGCACCAACACCGGGTTCACCGACCTGCCGCCGCTGCCCTTCGACTACCGCAAGGAGCTGATCGGCAGCCGCACCCCCTGCCTGGAGGGCCAGCGCAACCTGCTTCCCACCGCGGTCAAGCGCGGCTGGCGCTACGACAGCAGCGGCAACGGCACCCAGGTGTGGCCGCAGAAGATCCAGGGCGGCGCGCTCTGGGACCTCCCGCTGCAGTCCATCCCCTTCCCCGGGCACACCTTCCAGGTGCTGTCGATGGACTACAACATCATGTACAACCAGTGCGGCCCGAACACCAAGGCCGACCCGGCCCTCCACCCGGGCTTCCAGACCCAGGCCCGGGACTCCTACCTGATGGGCTTCGACCGCACCTACAACAGCAACCGGGCGCCCTACGTCATCGGCAACCACTTCGAGGAGTGGAACGGCGGCATCTACATGAACGCCGTCGAGGACGTGATCAAGGCGATCGCGGGCAAGCCCGAGGTCCGGCTGGTCTCCTTCCGCCAGCTGGTGGACTGGCTGGACGCCCAGGACCCGGCGGTGCTGCGCAAGCTGCAGGGCCTCGCCCCCGGCCAGTCCCCGACCGGCGGCTGGGAGGCCTTCCTCGGCACCCCGGCGGCGGCACCGGCGGCCACCGCGAGCGCCACCGCCGGCTGACGGCCGGGCCCGGCCGTCAGGTCCGCGCCCGGACCCGGCCGGAGAGCAGGGCCCCGATCAGCGCGACCCCGGACATGGTCAGCAGGATCACCGCGAAGGCGCCGGCCGAGCCGGCGCCTTCGGCGCCCTCCTGGCCGGCCGCGAGCGAACCCCCGCCCAGCGCCGCGAACAGCACCCCGGCGAGGCCGGTCAGCAGCACGTTGCCCAGCGCGTCGCTCATCTGCAGCGCGGCCGAGTTGGCCCCGGCGTCCTCCGGCGCGGAGAGCTTCATCATCAGCACGCTGACGCTCGCCACCGTCAGCCCCATCCCGATCCCGCCGACGCCCCACGCCACCGCGGCCGCCCAGGCCGGCACCGCCGGGACGAGCACCAGGGCGGCGCCGGCTATCGCCACCCCGGTCGCCAGGAAGCCGCCCCGGATCATCACGGTCCGGTACCGCTCGGCCCCCGGCCGCCCCTGCAGCCAGGAGCCCAGCGCCCAGGAGAGCCCGCCGCTGGTCAGGGTGAGCCCGGCCAGCGTCGGCGACAGGCCCCGCTGGGTGACCATCATCAGCGGGATGAACGCCTCGGCCGCGAAGAACGCCCCGGCCGCCACCCCGCGCAGCAGGATCACCGCGGGCAGCCCGCGCCCGGCCCGCAGCGTCCGCTTCGGCAGCAGCCCCAGGACGGCCGGCGCCAGCAGCGCCACCCCGGCCAGGCCCGGGACCAGCCCGATCGGGTCGAGCCGCTGGCCCGCGTACTGCAGCAGGCCGGCGCCGAGCGCCGCCATCGCGGCCAGCAGGGTGCGCCGGCGGTCGAAGTCCGCGCCCTTGAGCACCGGGTGCTCGCGCTCCGAACGGGCCAGCGCCGGGCCCATGACGGCCAGCGGCAGCAGGATCAGCGCCGGCACCGCCAGGAACACCCAGCGCCAGCCCAGGTGCTGGGTGACGGCGCCGGCGACCAGCGGGCCGACGATCGAGGGCAGCACCCAGGCCGAGGAGAAGGCCGCGAAGACGGCCGGGCGCAGCCGCTCCGGGTAGGCCCGGCCGACCACCACGTACAGCGCGACGATCACCAGCCCGCCGCCCAGGCCCTGGATCGCCCGCCCGGCCACGAACACCCACATGCCGGGCGCCGTCCCGGCCACCACCAGGCCCGCGCCGAACACCGTGATTCCGGTCAACAGCGGCTGCAGCGGCCCGCGCCGGTCGCACCACTGGCCGGAGACGACCAGCGCGAACAGCGTGGTGGTGAAGTAGCCGGAGAAGGCGAAGGCGTACAGCCCGAGGCCGTCCAGCTGCCGGGCCGCGATCGGCATCGCGGTGTTGACGGCGGTCGCCTCGAAGGCGATCACCAGGACGACCGAGACGATCCCCAGTGTCAGCGCCCGGTAGCGCCCGCTGAGCACCCCGCCGCCGGGATCGGTCGCGGAGGCTGTCGGGGCGGAGTCGACCGAGGTGGGGGAGGCAGTGGTCATGGATGCCATGGTAAGAGCCGATCACGCCGGTGACTCCTGACCGGAGTCGGTGATCTCCTAGGTCCCTGGGCGTAGGACCCGGGCCGGGGCTCAGTGCAGCACCTTGAGCCCCACCACGCCGGAGACGATCAGCAGCAGGCAGCCGATCCGGGCCGCGGTCACCGCGTCCCCCAGGACGGCCATCCCGTAGAGCGCGGTGCCGACCGCGCCGATGCCCACCCAGACCGCGTATCCGGTGCCGATCGGAATGGTGCGCATCGCGTACGCCAGCCCGCCCATGCTCAGCAGCAGGGCGACGCCGAAGACGGCGCTGGGAACGAGGCGGGAGAAGCCCTTGGACGATTCCAGGGCCACCGCCCAGACGGTCTCCAGGAGACCCGAGACGATCAGAACGAGCCAGGCCATGACGAGCCGTACCTCCGCAGTCCACAGCGGCCGGATTGCCGCTGAACTGCGCCGTCTTGTCGTCACCGGGTACGACGCGCTCGTCCGGGGCGGCCGGCCCGCCAAGGGGGAGTCGGCCACCTGTCCCCGACCGTAGCACACCGCCCCGAAATGAATTCACACAGCGCAATACGGAATTCACAGAGGGTCATTGACCCCGTTCCGGCGGTGCGCCATTCTTAATGCACTGGCCGTGTGCCCGAGTGGTTGAGGGGACCGCCTGCAAAGCGGTGCACGCGGGTTCGATTCCCGCCATGGCCTCGCAAAAGGAATTCGCCGGTCGGCTTCCCAGCCGACCGGCGAATTCCGTTTTCCCGCTCTTCCCGCTCTTCCCGTCAGGCCGTGACGGCGTCCTCCGGCCGGATCGGCAGCCGGCCGACCGGCAGCCCGGTGGCGGCCCGGACGGCGGCGGCGACGGCCGCCGGCGCGACCACCGCGGGCACCGCGCTGACCGCCTTGGCGCCGAAGGTGGCCACCACGTCCCGCTCCTCCAGCAGCGCGGCGATCCGCACCTCCGGGGTGTCCAGCGCGGTCGGCAGCCGGTACCCCGTCAGCGAGGGGTTCAGCAGCACGCCGCCCGCCGTCCGCAGGTCCTCCAGCAGCGCCAGGCCCACGCCCTGCGCCACGCCCGCCTCGATCCGGTCCTCGATCTGCCGGGGGTTCAGCGCCCGGCCGACGTCCTGGGCCACGGCCATCTCGACCACCCGGACGGCGCCCAGCTCGATGTCCACGTCCACCACCGCGCGCATCGCGCAGAACGAGATGGACACGAAGGCGTCGCCCTGCCCGGCGTCGTCCAGCGGCTCGGTCGGGTGCGGGCGGCACTGCGCGGTGGCCCACAGCTCCTTGCCCTCCAGCGCCTCGGCGACCGGCATGCCGAGCACCCCGTCGTAGGAGGTGATCTTGCCGTCGGCGATCTGCAGCAGCTCCACCGACATCCCGAAGTTGGCCGCGATCGGCTGCAGCAGCTGGTGGCGGACCATCAGCGCGGCCCGCTCGATCGCCCCGCCGGAGACCCAGGTGTGCCGGCCCCGGCCGGACGGGCCGGCGACCGACTGGTCGCTGTCGGCCGGTGCGATGTAGACCTCGCTGACGCCCAGCACGGTCTGCACGATCTGCCGGGCCAGCGTGGCGAAGCCCTGCCCCGCGTCGACCGCCGCGCAGATCACCGTGGCGTGGTCGCCGCTGACCCGCACCGTGGCGGTGGACACCTCGTCCTCGCCCTCGGCGCCGAGCATGTGCACCATGCCGACCGCGTAGCCGATGCCGCGCCGCACCGCCGCCGGGTCTCCGGCACCGCCGGGCCCGCCCGGCAGCAGCCACTCGGCGTCCGGATCGTCCACCGGCAGGGCCGGCAGCGGCTCGGCCGCCACCGCGTCCAGCAGCGCCTTCACCGGCGCCGGGCAGGTGACGGCCTGCCCGGTGGGCAGCGGGTCGCCGGTGGCCATCGCGTTGCGCCGGCGGATCTCCACCGGGTCCACGCCGACCCTGGCCGCCAGCTGGTCCAGCTGCGCCTCGTACGCGAAGCAGGCCTGCAGCGCGCCCTCGCCGCGCATCCGTCCGGCCGGCGGGTTGTTGGTGCGCACCGCCCAGGCGTCCACGAAGACGTTCGGGCAGTTGTACGGGCCGACCGAGAAGGCCGTCGCGGAGGCCAGCGCCTCGGCGGAGACGTCCGCGTAGGCGCCGCCGTCCAGCAGGATCTGCGCCTCGACCTTCACCAGCACGCCCTCGGCGTCGGCGTGGTGGCGGTAGCGCAGCAGCGCGGGGTGGCGCGAGGTGTGGGTGTGGAAGGACTCCTCGCGGGTGAGGGTCATCTTCACCGGGCGGCCGGTGCGCAGCGCCAGCAGCGCCAGGGTGACCTGGAAGGACAGGTCCTCGCGGTCGGTGGTGGCACCGGGCACGCCGGTGGCCACCAGCCGGACCCGGTCCGGCTCCAGGCCGAGGCAGGCGGCGGTGCGGTCGCGGTCGCCGTGCGGGTCGGTGGAGGACAGGTGCAGCTCGACGCCGCCGTCCGGGCGGGGCACGGCCAGCCCGGCCTCGGCGCCGAGCGGCGCCGGGTCCTGCCGGCCGACCTGGTACAGGCCCTCGACGACGACCTCGCCGACCGCGTCCGGGTCCCCGGTGCGCAGCGGCAGGTGGCGGAACAGGTTGCCGTCCGGGTGCAGCGCCGGGGCGGTGAAGGCCTGCTCCGGGTCGGTGACGGCCTCCAGCGGCTCGTAGTCGACCGTGATCAGGCCGACCGCCAGCCGGGCGGTGTCCGGGTGGTCGGCGGCCACCGCCGCGACCGGCTCGCCGTGGTGGCGCACCACGCCGACCGCCAGCACCGGCCGGTCGGCGACGATCGGGCCGGACGGCGCGCCGTCCGGGGTGCCGTCCGGGCCGGGCGGCAGGTCGGCGGCGGTGACCACGGCGTGCACGCCGGGCAGCGCCAGCGCGGCCGAGGTGTCGATGCCGCGGATCCGGGCGTGCGGGTGCGGCGAGCGCAGCACGGCGCCCCACAGCAGCCCCTCGGCCCACAGGTCGGCCGCGTACGGGTAGATGCCGAGCGCCTTGGGCAGCGCGTCGCTGCGCAGCGGGGAGCTGCCCAGGCCGACGGGCTCCGGCGTGCCGCCCGCGCCGCCGTCCTGCTGGAGTGCTGCGCCGATGTCGGTAGGCGACGTCATGATGCGTGGTCGTCCTCGGGGAGCCGGATGCCGTGGGCGGGGGTGGCGCCGTACGGGAGGCCGTCCGCGGTGGCGCCGGCGGCCGGGATGCCGTGCGGGTGCGGGTCCGGGTACGGGGTGCCGTGCGGGGGCGTGCCGTCGAAGGCGGCGTTCGGCAGCGGGGTGCCGTGCGCGGGGGTGGGCTCGTAGACCGGGGCGTCGTACCCGGCGTCGTAGCCGCCGGGCTGCGGGTAGCCGTCCGGGTAGCCGGCCGGCACGTAGGTGCCGTGGGCGGGGGTGGTCTGGTAGTGCTGCCCGGGGTAGCCCTGCGGCTGGTGGTAGACCTGGTCGTCGGCGGCCTGGGCGGGGATGCCGGGCTGGGCGCCCGTCAGGACGGAGGTGTCGTAGACGCCGGTGTCGTAGCCGCCCGAGGGGTCGGCGTACCCGGCGCCGGCGCCGTGCTCGACCGGCGGCTGTTCGACGGCCGGGTGGGGGACGTGTTCGATCCAGGCCTCGGCGTCGGCGTAGACCGGCGGCTCGACGGCGGCGGCCTCGGCGGCCGGCTCCGGTTCGACGGCCTGCGGTTCGACGGCCTGTCGTTCGACGGGCTGCGCACCGGAGGCGGCAGCGGCGGCGGCCTCCTCCTCGGCGAGGGCGGCGGCCTCCGCCTCCTCCGCCTCCAGGGCGCGGGCGTCCGCGACGGTCTGGACGGCGGCCAGCACGCCGCGGTAGCCGGTGCAGCGGCAGAGGTTGCCGCACAGCGCCTGCCGGGCCTCGACCTCGGTGGGCCGGTGGTTGCGCTGCAGCAGGTCGTGCACGGCCATCGCCATGCCGGGCGCGCAGTAGCCGCACTGGACGGCGCCGGAGGCGGCCAGCGCCTGCTGGACGTCGCTCGCGCTGCCGCCGGCCGACAGGCCCTCGACGGTGTTGATCTCGCAGTCGGCGGCGAGCGCGGCGGGCACCAGGCACCCGGCCACCAGCTGGCCGTCCACCTGCACCGAGCAGGCGCCGCACTCGCCCTGCTCGCAGCCGTCCTTGGCGCCGGCCAGGCCGAGCCGCTCGCGCAGCACGTAGAGCAGGCTCTCGCCGATCCAGGCGTCGGTGACGGGCCGTTCGAAGCCGTTGACCCGGAGCGTGTACGAGGTGCACGGGCGCAGCTCGCGGCTGACCTGCGGGGCGGCGAGGCCGAGCGGGTCGGCGTCGAGGCTCTCGATGGGGTCTGTGCTCACTTCAGCGCCCTTCCCAGTGCCCGGCGGGCCAGCACCGCTACGGTACGCCGCAGTCGAACGGCCGCCGCGGTCGGCCCCTCGGTGACGGCCTCCCAGGCACCCTCGGCGCCGTAGTCCTCGGGGACGCAGGCGGCGGCCACGTACTCGCCGAACGCGGCGGTGGCGGCCGGGTCGATCTCCCGGCTGCCGTCCCAGTCGATGCAGCCGGCCACCCAGGCCTCGGCCTCCAGCGGGCGCAGCGGCACCGGGGCGACGGCGCCGACCGCGCAGCGCACGGCGCGCCGGGCCGGGTCGAGGACCAGCGCGACGGAGGCGGCGGCGCGGGCCGGGCCGCTGCGGCCGGTGGCCTTGAGGAAGACCTGCGGCGCGTGGAGCAGCGGGACTCGCACCCAGGTGAGCAGTTCGCCGGGGCGCACCGGGTCGAGGCCGGTGAGCAGGTGGCCGACCGGCACCTCGCGGGTGGCGCCGGCCCGGGCGAGGGTGACGGTGGCCTCCAGCGCGGAGAGCACCGGGAGGGTGTCGCCGGAAGGGGCGGCGGTGACGATGTTGCCGCCGAGGGTGCCGACGTTGCGGACCTGCGGCGGTCCGGCGGTGCGGGCGGCGTCGGCGAGCGCGGGGATGAGCGCGGCGAAGTCGGGGCGGTCCATCCGGGCGTGGGTGAGTCCGGCGCCGAGGACGGCGGTGCCGCCGTCCTCGTAGCGCCAGCCGCGCAGTTCGGTGATCCGGCCGAGGCCGAGCAGGGCGGCGGGGCGCAGCCGTCCGGCGTTGACGGCCTCCATCAGGTCGGTGGCTCCGGCCACCGGTACCGCGGCCGGGGCGGCGGCCAGCGCGTCGACGGCCTCGTCGAGGGAGGCCGGCAGCATGATCGTCCGGTTCACCTGGGTCCCACCGTGCTCCACTTGCTCATCGATCGCCTGCCGCCCGCGGCCGGGGCCGCACTGTCCGCGTCAGCAGCCCGGCCTGGCCCGTAGGGTACGGGCGATCGGGCCGGGTTGGGCAACTCTGGCACACAATGCTCGATGATCATTTCGGGGCGGGTGAACGGGACTGCCCGATTGGGACGGATACCGGGCGGTATCTGCCCCGACCCGGACCGGGCCAGGGCAGATGTTCATCTGTTCTTGACGTCAGATGATCGCTCATTAGTTCCCGAACCGTGTGATCACCGCTGCGGCGGCAGCCCCTCGATCGGCCGGCCGGCCACTCCCGGCCACCGCTGCCAGGGGTGCGGGCCGTCCGCCGGGCGGTACTCGACGCCGAGCGCGTCCAGCACCTCCAGGTGCCCCCGCAGCCGCCGCTCGAAATCGGCGAAGTCGCGCTCGGCCGGCTCGGCGGGCAGGGCGGACCAGGCGACCTCGGCGAAGGCGACCAGCCGGGGGAAGGCCCGGTAGTCGACGTCCCGGGCGCTGTCCATGAACTCGCTCCACAGGTTCGCCTGGGTGCCGATGACGTGCCGGGCGGCGGCCTCGTCCAGCTCCCGCGGCACCGGCTCGAAGCGGTAGACGTCCTCCAGCGTGCGCACGAAGCCGACCGGGATCGGCTCGTCCGGCCCGTCCGCCTGCCGGTGGTCGAGGTAGACGTGCTGCTCGGGGCACATCACCACGTCGTGCCCGGCCCTCGCGGCCGCGATCCCGCCGCCGAACCCGCGCCAGGACGACACCGCCGCGCCGGGGGCCAGGCCGCCTTCCAGGATCTCGTCCCAGCCGATCAGCCGGCGGCCGCGCGCGGCCAGCCAGCGGTCGAAGTGCCGGATCAGGTAGCTCTGCAGCTCGTCCTCGTTGGCCAGACCGAGCTCGCGGATGCGCGCCTGGGCGGCGGGGCTGTCCTTCCACTGCTCCTTGGGGCACTCGTCGCCGCCCAGGTGGATGAACTCGGACGGGAACAGCTCCAGCACCTCCTCCAGCACCCCCTCGAAGAAGCGCAGGGTCTCCTCGGAGGCGTTGAGGACGTGGTGGCTCACCCCCCAGTCCGTCCAGACGCCGAGCGCCGCGGTGTCCACCACGTCGGTGTTGCCCAGCTCGGGGTAGGCGGCGACGGCGGCCTGGGTGTGGCCGGGCAGGTCGATCTCCGGGACGACGGTGATCCCGCGCGCGGCCGCGTAGGCGACGATCTCGCGCAGGTCGTCCTGGGTGTAGTAGCCGCCGTGCGGGCGGTCGTCGCGGCGCCCGCCGGCCCGGTAGCCGACCATCGAGCGCTCCCGCCAGGCGCCGCGCCCGGTCAGCCTCGGGTAGCGCTTGATCTCCACCCGCCAGCCCTGGTCGTCGGTCAGGTGCAGGTGCAGCACGTTGAGCTTGTGCGCGGCCAGCAGGTCGACGAAGCGCAGCACGTCGGACGTGGGCAGGAAGTGCCGGGCGACGTCGAGCAGCACGCCGCGCCAGCCGAACCGGGGGGCGTCCGCGAGGTCGACGCCGGGCAGCACCCAGCCCTCGCGGCGCAGCGGGGAGCGCCGGTGGGCGTCCGGGCCGAGCAGCCGCCGCAGGGTCTGCGCGCCCCACAGCGCGCCGGCCGGGCCGCCCGCGGCGAGCAGCGCGTGGCCGGGGCGCACCGTGATCCGGTACGCCTCGGCGGCCAGCGCGTCGTCCTCGACCAGCTCGATGCCCGTGCCCGGCCGGCCCGGGCCGAGCGGCAGCCCGGTGGCGGCGCCGAGCGTGCCGCGCAGCCACCGCTCGGCGTCGGCCAGCCCGGGCGGCGCGGTCAGCGTGGTGGCGGCGTCCAGCGGGAAGTCCTCGCCCGGACGGCGGACGGCACTCGACGGTGCGGGGATGAGGTCCATCCCGTCATCCTGCCCACGCCCGGCGCGAGTGGCATAGACCACCGCGGAAACGCGGTGCTATGCAAAACGCCGTTCCGGCGCGCGCGGACTACTTGCCGCCGCCCTCGCCGTCGCCGCCCTGCGGCTTGCCGATGCCGTCGTAGATCTCCTTGCACATCGGGCAGACCGGGTACTTCTTCGGGTCGCGCCCGGGCACCCACACCTTGCCGCAGAGCGCCACCACGGGCGATCCGGAGAGCGCGCTCTCCATGATCTTGTCCTTCTGGACGTAGTGCGCGAAGCGCTCGTGGTCGCCGTCCCCGTGGGACACCTGCGGGACGGGCTCGACCAGGGTGCCGGTGCCGAGGCCGCGCTCGGGCTCAAGAGTGCTCATAGGTGCCAAGTCTATGGGCGCCCCCGGAAACCCGGCCAGTGTCGCGCGACCGCGCCCCGCCCACTCGCCTCCGGGGCGTGGGTTCAGTTCAGCGTCGGGTCGTCCGGGTAGGTCGCGAACAGCGCCAGCGGGCCGCGCTGGCGGCGCAGCACCGCGCGCCACAGCCGCTCCGGCTCGGGGCTGGAGATGTCCCCGGGCTCGCAGTCCACCAGGTACCAGGCGCCGCTCTCCAGCTCCGCCTCCAGCTGGCCGGGCGACCAGCCGGCGTACCCGGCGAAGATCCGCAGCGCCCCCAGCTCCCCGGCCAGCACCTCGGGCGGCGCCTCCAGGTCGACCAGGCCGATCGCCCCGTGCACCCGCCGCCAGCCGAGCGGCTCGCCGGTGCCCGGCTCCCCCGGCGCCACCGCGAGGCCGAGGGCCGAGTCCAGCGCCACCGGCCCGCCCTGGAACACCACGGCGGGCCGGCCGACGAGTCTGCCCCAGCCGTCCAGCACACTGCCGACCTCGACCGGTGTCGGCCGGTTGAGGACCACACCGAGCGCCCCCTCGACGTCGTGGTCGAGGAGCAGCACCACCGACCGCGCGAAGTTCGGATCGGTGAGCACGGGCGTCGCGACGAGCAGACGGCCGGTGTGTGACCGGCCTGCGTGCGAATGGGCCGCCGTCATGCCACACATGATCCCGCAGAACGGCGCCGGTCGGACACCGAAACGGTCGAAACCGCGCCACGCCGAACGAACACCCGTACGGCCGTACCGGCGGGCGGGAGGAGCCCCGGAGAGAGCACCATCACGGGAGAGGCTCACGGGAACCGTCCAGACGCCTACTACCATCTACGGATGGTGGACGCCCTTCTACGGTGCCGACTCGGTTTCGCCGGGGGCCCGAACGCGCCCGTACGGCCGTACCACCGGTCCACCAGCGGCTCTGCTCCAGAGCCCGTCCCACTCCTCTGGCACCCCGGATTGCGAGAACGATGACCGACGACGTCCTGCTGGTCCACGGCGGAAACCCGCTCGAAGGCGAGATCCGCGTCCGCGGTGCGAAGAACCTGGTCCCCAAGGCCATGGTCGCCGCCCTCCTCGGGCAGGGCCCCAGCAGACTGCGCAACGTCCCGGACATCCGCGACGTCAAGGTGGTCCGCGGACTGCTCCAGCTGCACGGCGTGACCGTGCGCACCGGTGACGAGGACGGCGAGCTGATCCTCGACCCCTCGCACGTCGAGAGCGCCAACGTCGCCGACATCGACGCGCACGCCGGCTCCTCGCGGATCCCGATCCTGTTCTGCGGCCCGCTGCTGCACCGCCTCGGCCACGCCTTCATCCCGGGCCTGGGCGGCTGCGACATCGGCGGCCGCCCGGTCGACTTCCACTTCGAGGTGCTGCGCCAGTTCGGCGCCACCATCGAGAAGCACCCGCAGGGCACCTACCTGGTCGCCCCGCAGCGGCTGCGCGGCACCAAGATCGAGCTGCCCTACCCCTCGGTCGGCGCGACCGAGCAGGTGCTGCTCACCGCCGTCCTCGCGGAGGGCGTCACCGAGCTGCGCAACGCGGCCATCGAGCCGGAGATCGTCGACCTGATCTGCGTGCTGCAGAAGATGGGCGCGATCATCACCCTGGGCACCGACCGCACCATCCTGATCACCGGTGTGGACGAGCTGAACGGCTACACCCACCGGGCGCTGCCGGACCGCCTGGAGGCGGCCTCCTGGGCCTGCGCGGCGCTGGCGACCAAGGGCGACATCTACGTCCGCGGCGCCCGCCAGCTGGAGATGATGACCTTCCTCAACACCTTCCGGAAGGTCGGCGGCGCCTTCGAGGTCGACGACGAGGGCATCCGCTTCTGGCACCCGGGCGGCGAGCTCAAGGCGATCGCCCTGGAGACCGACGTGCACCCGGGCTTCCAGACCGACTGGCAGCAGCCGCTGGTGGTCGCGCTGACCCAGGCCACCGGCCTGTCCATCGTCCACGAGACGGTGTACGAGTCGCGGCTCGGCTTCACCGGCGCGCTGAACCAGATGGGCGCGCACATCCAGCTCTACCGCGAGTGCCTGGGCGCGACCCCGTGCCGCTTCGGCGCCCGCAACTTCCTGCACTCGGCGGTCGTCTCCGGCCCGTCCAAGCTGATGGGCGCCGAGCTGGTCATCCCGGACCTGCGCGGCGGCTTCTCGTACCTGATCGCGGCGCTGGCGGCCGAGGGCACCTCGACCGTGCACGGCATCGACCTGATCAACCGCGGCTACGAGAACTTCATGGACAAGCTGCGCGACCTGGGCGCGCACGTCGAGCTGCCCAGCGAGCAGCTGGTCGACGCCTGATCAGCGCCCGGTGACACGGCGAGAGGCCGGGCTCCCCGCGGGGAGCCCGGCCTCTCGGGCGTTCAAGGTGCGGTTCAGGCGCCCTTGGCGGCTTCCTTCAGCTTGGAGCCGGCGCTGACCTTGGCGCTGTAGCCCTCGGGGATCTGGATCGGCTCGCCGGTCTGCGGGTTGCGGGCGGTGCGGGCAGCGCGGTGGGTGCGCTCGAAGGTCAGGAAACCGGGGATGGTGACCTTCTCGTCGCCCTTGGCGACGACCTCGCCGACGATCTCGGCGAAGGCGGCCAGAACGGCGTCGGCGTCCTTGCGGGTCACCTCGGCGCGCTCGGACAGCGCGGCCACCAGCTCACTGCGGTTCATGTGTACTCCTGTGGTCTGTTCGCTTGCGGTGTGCGGGGGCCCATCGGTGCTCCCACCGGGGGGCACCCGGATGGGCCGCAGGTCCGCACACTGTGCTCATGCAGGCAATGCGTGGTCGCAGGCCGGGTCCGTACCCGTACGCCGCGCGCCGGTGCCGTCGAAAGGCCCGCCCGCCTGCCTGGGAACGAATCCTGCCCCGACCGGCCCCGAGAAAGCCAATCGGGCCCCGGCCGAGCCACCCGAACATCGCCCGCCCGTTGGAGGTGTGACGCTCCGTCGGCTCCGGCGGACCGGGAGCGGGCGGCGGTCGGGACGACACGCCGGAAGACCAGGGGGACGTTCCGTACTTGTCGGACACGCCTGCCCCGTGCAGGGCTACCGTACGCCCTAGGACTGACAAGCCCAAACACGCCCCTCGCCCTTGTGTCGCAAGGGTTCGGGGCGGGCTTGGGCGGGTATGGCGCCAATCGGACATTTGACCGATCCGCGACACGTCGCCGGGAGGGCGGGTCAGAGCTTGACGGCGGCCGTCACGGCTCGACGACGGCCCTCACAGCTTGACGACGGGAAAGGCCGACGTGTCGAGGGTGCCGACGATGCCCGGGGTCGGGCGGGAGGGCACCGGCGCCTCCTGGGCGCCGGCCAGGGCGGCCTCGCGGACGGCGGAGGCGACGGTCTTGGCGACGTCCTTGTGGAAGACGCTCGGGATGATGTAGTTCGCGTTCAGCTCGTCGTCGGCGACGGTGGTGGCCAGCGCCCGGGCGGCGGCGATCATCATCTCGGTGTTGACGGTGCGGCTCTGGGCGTCCAGCAGGCCGCGGAAGACACCCGGGAAGACCAGCACGTTGTTGATCTGGTTCGGGAAGTCGCTGCGGCCGGTGGCGACCACGGCGGCGGTCTGCCGGGCGACGGCCGGGTCGACCTCCGGGTCCGGGTTGGCCAGCGCGAAGACGATCGCGTTCTCGGCCATGGTGGCCAGGTCGTCGCCGTCCAGCACGTTCGGGGCGGAGACGCCGATGAAGACGTCGGCGCCCTCCACGGCCTCCTTGAGGCTGCCGGTGCGGCCGGAGCGGTTGGTGTGCTCGGCGATCCAGCGCAGGCTGTCGTTGAGGTCGTCCCGGCCCTGGTGGACCACGCCGCGCACGTCCGCCACGGTGGCGTGCTCGACGCCGGCGGCCAGCAGCAGCTTGAGGATCGCGGTACCGGCGGCGCCGGCGCCCGACATGACCACCCGGATGTCGCCGATCTCCTTGCCGACCACCTTCAGCGCGTTGGTGAGGGCGGCCAGTACCACGATCGCGGTGCCGTGCTGGTCGTCGTGGAAGACCGGGATGTCCAGGGCCTCGCGCAGCCGGGCCTCGATCTCGAAGCAGCGCGGCGCGGAGATGTCCTCCAGGTTGATGCCCGCGAAGCCGGGGGCGATCGCCTTGACGATGGCCACGATCTCGTCGGTGTCCTGGGTGTCCAGGCAGATCGGCCAGGCGTCGATCCCGGCGAAGCGCTTGAACAGGGCCGCCTTGCCCTCCATCACCGGCAGCGCGGCCGCCGGGCCGATGTTGCCCAGGCCCAGCACGGCCGAGCCGTCGGTGACCACGGCGACGCTGTTGCGCTTGATGGTGAGGCGGCGGGCGTCCTCGGGGTTCTCGGCGATCGCCATGCAGACCCGGGCGACGCCCGGGGTGTAGATCATGGACAGGTCGTCGCGGTTGCGGATCGGCAGCTTGGAGGACATCTCGATCTTGCCGCCGAGGTGCATCAGGAAGGTGCGGTCCGAGACCTTCCCGATGGCCACGCCGTCGATCGCGCGGAGCTTCTCGACGATCTCCTCGCCGTGCGCGACGGAGGAGGCCGCCACCGTGACGTCGATCCGCAGGGCCTCCAGGCCGGAGGCGGTGACGTCGAGGCCGGTCACCGAACCGCCGGAGGACTCCACGGCCGTGGTGATCGCACTGACGGCGTTGCCCCGGGCCGGGACCTCCAGCCGTACCGTGATCGAGTTCGAGACACTGGGCACCGTCGCCATCGACGCTTCCTTCTTCCGTCCGTCCCGCAGGCTCAACATCGTCGAGATTCAACATTTTGTTGAAGGCATCGCCTGCGCGCATGCTAGACCTCGATCGTCGCACCTTCCAAGGGGTAGCCAGAAATAACGTTCATTGAGTGTGCGGATCCCACAACGCACCCTCCGGCTCGGGGCGCGTCACGCGCCGGACTCCTTGCCTCTGCGGGCCGATGCGTTACATTGGACAGGCACCGGCTCGATCCAAGCCCCCGGGCCCAACCTTCGTCCCTTCGAGGGACCACTTGCCGCGAGGCGAGCATGGCGGGTCGGTGTTCAAACGTCTGAAGGCCCCTCACCATCGGTGAGGGGCCTTCGTGCTGCCGGGGCTCGTCGGCCCCGGCGCCGGTCAGCCGCGCAGCAGGGCGGGCACGCCGGCCGCGTCCGGCAGGTCGTCCGGGCCGGAGAGCACCGTCAGCCGCTGGGTCGCCCGGGTCAGCGCCACGTACAGCACCCGCAGGCCGGCCTCCGACTCGCCGGCGATGCCGGTCGGGTCGGCGACCACCGTCGCGTCGTACTCCAGGCCCTTGGCCTCCAGGCTGCCGAGCGCCACCACGCGCTCGCCCAGGCCCTCGGCCCACCCGGCCGCCTCCGCCCGGCGGTCCATCGGCACCACGATCGCCACGGTGCCGTCCACCTCGCCCAGCAGCCGCTCCAGCTCCGCCCGGGCGGCCCGGCCGAAGGCCGCCGGCGACGGGTCGGCGACGGCGGCGAAGCGCGGCTCCACGCCGACCTCGCGCACCGCGCTCGGCGACGGGGTGCCCGGCGCGGCCAGCGCCAGCACCTTGGCCGCGACCTCGGCGATCTCGGCCGGGTTGCGGTAGTTCACGGTCAGCGTGAAGCGGCGGCGCGGCTTGCCGGACAGCACCTCGTCCAGCGCGGCCTGGGCCTCCTGCGGGAACGGCCAGGAGGACTGCGCCGGGTCGCCGACGATGGTCCAGGTGGCCATCCGGGAGCGGCGGCCGATCATCCGCCACTGCATCGGGGTGAGGTCCTGGGCCTCGTCCACGATGACGTGCGCGTACTCCTTGCGCTCCACCGGCTGACGCTCGCGCTGGCGGGAGTTGCGGTCGGCGAAGGTGGTGACCTCGTCCAGGCCGGTCAGCAGGTCCATCGCGTCCACCTCGCGGACCTTCGGCCGGGCCGGCTCGCCGAGCAGCACCTGCAGCTCGTCCACCAGGGCGACGTCGTGCGCGGACAGCGCGCCCTCGCCCGCCGGGGACAGGTGCCGCCAGGACGCGGCCAGCCGCTTCGCCTCGTCCGGGGTGACGGCGCGGCGGGCGATCCGGTTGGTGTGGCGGTACTGCTTGAGGGTGCCCAGCACCCGGCGCGGGGTCAGGGCCGGCCACCAGGCGTCCAGGAAGTCCAGGAACGGCGCCTCGTCCGAGACGTACTCGTCGAAGGCCTCCTTCTCCTCCTGGCGCTGCTCGCGGGCGTAGTGGTCGGTGGGCTTGGGCAGGTGCCGGGTGGCCTCCTGCCACAGGGCGTCCAGCAGCAGCCGGCGGGCGCGCGGGCGCAGCAGGTTCAGCGGGGTGCCGCCGGAGCCCACCACGTTGCCCCGCACGGCCTTCAGCCGGGCCGCGTCCAGCTTCAGCACCTCGCCGCGGGCGACCACCTTCAGCTCCTGCGGGGCGCCCTGCTCCAGCGCCGCCCGGGCGGCCCGGCGCAGCAGCTGCACCATCCGGGCCGAGCCCTTGATCCGGGCCGCCTCCGGGCTGTCGTAGGTGCCGGCCTCGATGCCGTCCACCAGCGAGCCGACCGCGCGGATGGCGACCTGGCCCTCCTCGCCGAGCGAGGGCAGCACGCCCTCGGTGTAGGAGACCAGCAGCGGGGTCGGCGAGACCACCAGGATGCCGCCGGCGTAGCGGCGGCGGTCCTGGTAGAGCAGGTAGGCGGCGCGGTGCAGGGCGACGGCGGTCTTGCCGGTGCCGGGGCCGCCGGTGACGAGGGTGGCGCCGGCCGCGGCGGCGCGGATCACCTCGTCCTGTTCCTTCTGGATCGAGGAGACGATGTCGCGCATCGAGTGGCTGCGGGCGCGGCCGAGCGAGGCCATCAGCGCGCCGTCGCCGACCACGGCCAGCTCCTCGCCGTCCAGGGTGGGGGTCAGGTCGGGGCGCAGCAGGTCGTCCTCGACGCCGATCACCCGGCGGCCCTTGGAGCGGATGACCCGGCGGCGGATCACCCGGCCGGGCTCGACCGGGGTGGCGCGGTAGAAGGGCGCGGCGGCGGGGGCCCGCCAGTCGATCACCAGCGGGCCGTACTCGGCGTCCAGCACGCCGAGGCGGCCGATGTGGAGGGTCTCGGCGACGGCCGGGTCGGCCGGGTCGAGCGGGGTGTTCGACGGGATGCCGTGCTCCTCCGGGGCGTCCGCCCGCTGGAGGTCGATCCGGCCGAACAGGAAGTCCTCGAACTCGCTGTTGAGCCGGTGGAGGTGGGCGCCCGCCCGGTAGACCTGGGCGTCGCGCTCGGCGAGGGCGCCGGGGGTGCCGACGTGGACCCGCTTGGCGGCGTCCTCCAGGATGTACTCGGCCTCGGCGAGCTTCTCCTCCAGCCGGTGGTAGACGGTGTCGAGGTGTCGCTGCTCACCGGCGATCTCGCGCTCGCGGACGGTCTCGTGGTCGGGGGCGGAGGTGGTATCCGTGTTGCTCTGCATGGCCCTCGGTGGTCGCGGCTGAATCCGGCTCCGGAAAACGAGCGGACGGATGATCCTACGCCCGGCCGGGCGCGGGCGCCTCACCCGGGATCGTGCCCCGCCCGCTCGCCCGCCCACCTCCGGCCCGGGGCGGAGGAAATGCGAAGGCCGCCCCCCGCTGAGCGGTGGACGGCCTTCACTGTGAACATGGGGTGGTGGAGATGCCGGGAATCGAACCCGGGTCCAGTGGAGTTAATTCAGGGCTTCTCCGAGCGCAGTCCGCTGTGCTTTTCTCGGCCCTGGCGGTCACACGGACAAGCCGCCAACAGGCCCAGCTGCTGTTTGATTTCCCCTCCGCCCCCGCAGCCCGGGCGGACGGTTGAGTTCCCTAGATTATGCCAGGGTCCGGGTCGGGAACTCCCCGGGCTGACACCCAAGCGCTATCGGTGCTTATTAGGCAGCGAGAGCGAACTGCTGGGAATCGCGCTTAGAGTTGGCGATTATTTTTTTGCGACACGTGGTTAACGAGATCATTGCCGCGTTCCTCGGCTCGCTTCCCCTGTTTCAACATCCCCTGTCGAAACCGATCATCCCCATGTTTTGTTGAGAAACAGCTCGGACGGTGACCGTCCGTGTTGCTTGCGCCATAGTACGCGAGGCGACGGGCGGGGGTCCAGCGGATTAACCCCGCCGTCTTGACAGGCCGCCGCCGGTCAGCCCTGGCGCCGCCGGGCCGCCGCCACGGCGCGGGCCGTCTCGCGGGTGTCCTGCTTCTCGCGCAGCGTCTGGCGCTTGTCGTACAACTTCTTGCCGACCGCGAGCGCGAGTTCCAGCTTGACCCGGCCGTCCTTGAAGTACAGCGACAGCGGGACGAGCGTGTGGCCGGCGTCGCGGACCTTGGTCTCGATCTTGCGGATCTCCAGCTTGTGCAGCAGCAGCTTGCGCTTGCGCCGGGCCGCGTGGTTGGTCCACGTCCCCTGGGTGTACTCGGGGATGAAGACGTTGTCGATCCACGCCTCGTGGTTCTGGATGTAGGCGTAGCCGTCGACCAGGTTGGCCCGCCCCTCGCGCAGTGACTTCACCTCGGTGCCGGTGAGTACGAGGCCGCACTCGTAGGTGTCGAGGATCGTGTACTCGTGTCGCGCCTTCTTGTTCTGCGCGATCAGCTTCTGTCCGGTTTCCTTTGCCATAGCGCGGTCATTCTCGCACTTCCACGCCGTTCCGGGCAGCTCCTTTAGGCACGGGTGCCGATCCCGGCGAGCACCCGCAGGGCCAGCGCGTCGGCGTCCTCCCCGGCCGCGGCCGGGACGTCCGGGGCGAGGCCGGTGCCGTCCGGCGAGCGCCCGGCCGGGGTGTGGTAGCGGCCCACGGTCAGCTCCAGCACGGCGCCGTCGGCGAGCCGGCTGGGCTGCTGGACGGTGCCCTTGCCGAAGGTCCGGGCGCCGACCACCAGGGCGCGGCTGCGGTCCTGCAGCGCGCCGGCCAGGAGTTCGGCGGCGCTCATCGTGCCGCCGTCCACCAGCACCACCAGCGGGGTGCGCTGGTCGCCGCCGGGCGGGGCGGTCAACTCCCGCTTCTCGCCGCGCTCCTCGTACGAGCCGACCGGGCCGCCGTCCAGGAAGATCCCGGCGGTGCCGACCGCCTCGTCCAGCAACCCGCCGGAGTTGCCGCGCAGATCGAGCACCACGCCGGAGTGCGGGGCGCGCAACGCGGCGCGCACCTGGTCGGCCACCCCGGTGGTGAAGGCCCGGACGGTGATCCGCAGCGCGCCCCGGTCCAGCCGCTCGGCGGTGACCTGCTGGCTGTCCAGCAGCGCCCGCCGCAGCCGCAGTTCGCGCACCTCACCGCCGTGCTGGACGGCCAGGGTGACCTCCGAGCCGACCTTGCGCTCGTCGCCCTGCCCGCGCAGCCGGGCCACCACCTCGGTGACCGGCAGCCGGTCGGCCTGGTCCCGGTCGATCCGCAGCAGCCGGTCGCCGGGGGCGATCCCGGCCTCGGCGGCCGGCCCGGCCGGGGTGACCCGGGAGACGGCGGTGACGCCGTCCTCGCCGCGGCCGACCGAGAGGCCGACGCCCAGGTACCGGCCGTCCAGGCCCTGGCTGAACTCGGCGTACTCCTGGGCGTTGTAGTACGCCCCCCAGCGGTCGCCGCCGGCCGCGAGCAGGTGCTCGGCCTGCTGCTCGGACAGCGCGGCGCCGGCCGGGTCCGGGCCCGGACCGACCGCGACCGGGGCCGTGTCGGCGGACGGGCGGCTCGGCGGCCGGCTCGGGTCGCCCCAGGCGCCGGTGGCGGCCCCGGCCAGCAGCAGGGCGCCGAACACCAGGCTGAGGGTGGCCACCTGCCGTGCCCTGCGCGGAGTTTGCAGCATGGCATCGGAGTGTAGACACCGCGTCGCGCGCGCCGGGCCGGAACGGCGGACCGCGGAACGGCGACGGCCCCGGACGGCGCAGTGCCGTCCGGGGCCGAAGGAACCTCTCGGGATCAGACCTTGAGGTACTTGCGCAGCGTGATGAACGCCGCGATGCCGGCCATGCCCATACCCACCACGACCAGCAGCGGGATGACCGCGAGCACCGAGCTCAGGCCGATGAAGTGGATGAACTGCACCCGGTCGGCCAGCCAGTGCTGGACGAAGAAGTGGCCGCCGAGCAGCAGGCCGGAGGCCATCACCGCGCCGAGCAGCGCGGAGAACGCGGCCTCCGCGATGAACGGCATCTGCACGTAGAAGTTCGAGGCGCCGACCAGGCGCATGATGCCGGTCTCGCGCCGCCTGCTGAACGCGGACACCCGGACGGTGTTGACGATCAGCAGCAGGGCGACGAAGAGCATCAGCACCATGATCACCCAGGACGCCGTCTGCAGGCCGTTCAGCAGGCCGAACAGGTTCTCCAGGATCTTCCGCTGGTCCTCGACCGACTTGACGCCGGGCTTCCCGGCGAAGGCGCTCTGGATGACGTCGTACTTGGTCGGGTCGTTGAGCTTGACCCGCCAGGACTGCGGCATGGCGTCCGGGCCCAGGACGGAGATGAGCGGGTTGTCCGGGTTCATCTCCTTCCAGTGCTTGTACGCCTCGGCGGAGCTCTCGTAGGTGGAGGACTGGACCACCGAGTCCATCTTGTCCAGCTGGCCCTTGATGTCCTGGACCTGCTGGTCGGTGGCCGCGCCCTTGTCGCACTGGGGCGAGTTGCGGGCGTCCGCCTTGGTGCAGAAGTAGATGCTCACCTCGACCTTGTCGTACCAGTACCCCTTCATGGAGTTCACCTGGTCGCGGACCAGGAGCGAGGAACCGGCGAGGGCGAGGGAGAGCGCGACACTGACCACGACCGCGATGGTCATGGTCAGATTGCGGCGGAGACCCACACCGATCTCCGACAGGACGAACTGGGCACGCATGCGGGAAACAACTCCAGGGTCGGTACTGCGGGGTCGGGCGATCCGGGCCGGCGGCCCTGCGGGTCAGCGCTGGTCGGTCAGTGCTGGTACCCGTAGACGCCGCGAGCCTGGTCGCGGACGAGCAGCCCCTTGTCGAGCTCGATGACGCGCTTGCGCATCTGGTCGACGATCGCCTGGTCGTGGGTGGCCATCAGCACCGTGGTGCCGGTGCGGTTGATGCGGTCGAGCAGCTTCATGATGCCGACCGAGTTCTGCGGGTCGAGGTTGCCGGTGGGCTCGTCCGCGATCAGCAGCATCGGGCGGTTCACGAAGGCGCGGGCGATGGCCACGCGCTGCTGCTCACCACCGGACAGCTCGCCGGGCATGCGGTCCTCCTTGCCGCCGAGGCCGACCAGCTCCAGCACCTCGGGCACCACCTTGTTGATGGCGCTCTTGGGCTTGCCGATGACCTCCAGGGCGAAGGCGACGTTCTGCGCGACCGTCTTGTTGGGCAGCAGGCGGAAGTCCTGGAAGACGGTGCCCAGCTGGCGGCGCATGTGCGGCACCTTCCAGTTGGACAGCTTGCCGAGGTCCTTGCCCATCACGTGCACGGCCCCGGTGGAGGGGCGCTCCTCGCGCAGGCACAGGCGCAGGAAGGTGGACTTGCCCGAGCCGGACGAGCCGACCAGGAAGACGAACTCACCCTTCTCGATCTCCAGCGAGACGTTGTCCAGGGCGGGACGATTCTGCTTGGGATAGGTCTTGGAGACGTTGTCGAATCTGATCACGGCTGCATCACGGAGGCCATCCTATGGCGGCGCCAGTCCTCGGTCGGTCCACCCCGGAGGCCCGGTCCGGGGGCGGGCGAAAGGAGCGCAGGAGGCCGCTCCCGGTCTGGGACCATACGCGAATCGGCGGCCGGCCCGCAGGGACGGCCGGGGGTCCGGCCGGGAATCTGGGAGGCAATGTCCGGTTATGCACCGAAAATTCCGGGGCATCTCACAGCCCGGGAGCCGGAACGGTCAGAACCTGGCAGAGTTGGAGGTGGCGGCCTCATCCGGCCGATCCCCCGCACAGGGCACGACCAGGAACCAAAGCGCCGTCCGGTGCGTTGGCAGTAGCAGCGAGGAGGAGATCGCATGACCTGCGACCATCTGGTGTGCGCCAACTGCAACGGCCGCGTGAGCGACGGCCGTTGCCCGGTGTGCCGCGCCAACCGGGCCCGGCTGCAGGAGCAGCAGGGGCCGTTCGCCGCGCTCTCCCCCGCGATGCTGCTGGTCCTGCTGGCCGGGCTGCTCGCGGTGGCGCTGATCGCGCGGCAGGCGCTGGCCTGAGAACCCCGACGTACCGAAAGGGCCCCGACCACGGCTGGTGGTCGGGGCCCTTTCGGTACGTCGCCTACTGCTCGGCGGTCTCGCGCTGCTTGCGCCAGCGGATCCCGGCCTCGATGAAGCCGTCGATGTCGCCGTCCAGGACGGCCTGCGGGTTGCCCGCCTCGAACGCCGTGCGGACGTCCTTGACCATCTGGTACGGGTGCAGCACGTAGGAGCGCATCTGGTTGCCCCAGGAGCTGCCGCTGTCCTTGAGGGCGTCCATCGCCGCCTTCTCCTCCTGGCGGCGCCGCTCGAGCAGCTTCGCCTGGAGGACGTTCATCGCGGACGCCTTGTTCTGGATCTGCGAGCGCTCGTTCTGGCAGGAGACCACGATGCCGGTCGGGATGTGCGTGATGCGCACCGCCGAGTCGGTGGTGTTGACGCCCTGGCCGCCGGGGCCGGAGGCGCGGTACACGTCCACCCGCAGCTCGCCCTCGTCGATGTCGACGTGGTCGGACTGCTCGACGACCGGGAGCACCTCGACACCGGCGAAGGAGGTCTGCCGGCGGCCCTGGTTGTCGAACGGCGAGATGCGGACCAGGCGGTGGGTGCCCTGCTCGACGGAGAGGGTGCCGTAGGCGTACGGCGCCTTGACCGTGAAGGTCGCGGACTTGATGCCGGCCTCTTCGGCGTACGAGGTGTCGTACACCTCGGTGGGGTACCCGTGCCGCTCGGCCCAGCGCAGGTACATGCGCATCAGCTGCTCGGCGAAGTCGGCGGCGTCGACGCCACCGGCCTCGGCGCGGATGTTGATCAGCGCCTCGCGGGCGTCGTACTCGCCCGACAGGAGGGTGCGGACCTCCAGCTCCTCGACCGCCTTCTGGACGGCGCTGAGCTCGGCCTCGGCCTCGGCGCGGGTGTCCGCGTCGTCCTCGGCCTCGGCCAGCTCGAACAGCACGCCCAGGTCGTCGATGCGGCCGCGCAGGCCCTCGACGCGGCGCAGTTCGCCCTGGAGGAAGGAGAGCCGGCTGGTCACCTTCTGCGCGTTCGCGACGTCGTCCCACAGGGTGGGGGCGGCTGCCTCCTCCTCCAGGACCGCGATGTCGGCCCGGATCTTGTCCAGGTCGAGGACGGCCTCGATCGACCCCATGGTCGTATCGAGGTTCTTGAGCTCTTCGGAAGGATCGACGGCTGCCACGCCCCCAGGGTAATGGTTCCGAGGGTGCTCATGACGACACCCCCGGCACCACCGGTCCCGCGGCCCGGCTACGGCGCCCGCGGGGCCGTGCCGTGCACCGCCGGGCGGGCCGGGTGGCCGACGTCCGGGGCGGTGGCCGCGAAGGCCGTCCAGGCCGCGGCGGCGCCCGCCAGCAGCAGCACGGTGGCCAGCAGGACGGCCAGCAGCCGGCGGCGGCGCAGCAGGGCCTGGCGGTCCCGGCGCTGGCCGGGGGCGGCGCGCTGGGCCCGGGACTCGGCGGCGTACGCGGCCAGCTCCTCGGCGGACGGGCGGCGCAGGCTGGTGTGGGTGTCCCGGGTGGAGTCCGGGGCGACCCCGGGCACCAGCGGGACGGCCGGGCCGCGGCGGCGCTTGTGGACGCCCGGGCCGGCGTCCACCTCGGCGTAGACGGCCTCGCCGGGGGTCAGCTGCTCCTCGGCCGGGGCGCGGCCCTGGCCGGGCACGGCCAGCACCGGCAGGCCGGCCAGCGAGGGCAGCTGCTCGCGCAGCCGGGCGGCCAGCTCGGCGGCCCGCAGCCGGGAGGCGGGGGCCTTGGCCAGGCACTCGGAGATGATCCGCCACAGCCCGTCCGGCAGGCCGGGGATCGGCGGCACCTGCTCGGTGACGTGCCGGCGCAGCACCGCGCCGGTGTGGCCGCCGCCGAACGGGGTGAAGCCGGCCAGCAGCTCGTAGAGCACGGTGGCGAGGGCGTAGATGTCGACGGCGGCGCGCGGCTCCAGGCCCTCGATGATCTCGGGGGCGAGGTAGTCGGGGGTGCCGATGATCCGGGTGGCCCGGGTGCGGCGCGGGGCGTCGACCAGGCGGGCGACGCCGAAGTCGGTGAGCTTGGCGCGCGGGGCGCCGCCGGGGCCGGGGGCGGCGGCCAGGTCGAGCAGGACGTTCTCCGGCTTGACGTCGCGGTGGACGATCCCGGCGGCGTGCGCGGCCGCCAGGCCGTCCGCGACGTCGGCGATCACCGAGGCGGCGGTCTGCGGGGGCAGTGCGCCGTCGCGCTCCAGCCGGGAGCGCAGGTCGGTGCCCTGCACCAGCTCCATCACCAGGGCGAGGTCGCTGCCGTCCACCACCATGTCGCGCACGCCGACCACCCGGGGGTGGTCGAGGCTGGTCAGCGCGGCGCGCTCCTGGACGAAGCGGCCGACCAGCACCTGGTCGGCGGCGAGGTCCTCGCGCAGCAGCTTGACCGCCACCGGGCCGTCCGGCCCCTCACCGAGCCAGACCGTCCCGGCGGAACCCCGGCCGATCACCTGGTGGACGGTGTACCGGCTGCCGATCTTGCGTGCCAATGCTGCTCCGTGGGCGGCGCGGGAGCGCTCCGGCGGGCCGGAACGCTCGGTGGGGCGGGACAACAGCGACCAACCTACGCGCCCCGAGCCCCTGTGCGGGGCGCCTGAGGGGGCTCGGGCGGCACTCTCGGGCGGGAAATCTCGTGAATTGTCGACAAAGCGTCAATCTCATTGCCAGGCCGGGACACGGGGCTCCGGGACGGAACCCCGCGGCGGGGCGTCAGCGCACCGAGGTCGGCAGCGTCCACCGCTGCCCGGGCGAGCCGTCGCAGCCGGCCAGGTCGGCGCTGCCGCCCGGCGCGGTGCCACCGGACGGGTCCCGCAGGCACCCCTGGGCGCCCTGGTTCCACAGCGCGCCGACCAGGCCCACCAGCCACACGTGGTACGGCGAACCGTTGCAGGGGTTGAGCGAGGCCCGGTTGCCGTCGGTGCCCAGGCACTTGCCGTTCTGCCGGACCGTGCCGTCGATCTCCACGCTCCACTGCTGGGCCGGCGAGCCGTCGCAGTCCAGGAGCGCCACCGGCTCCGGGCCGTCCGCCGGGCTGCCGTCCGGCGCGTAGGCCAGGCAGCGGCCGCCGGGGGCGCCGATCGGGCCCACCGGGCGGCCGGGGCGCACGTCGGTGGCGAAGGACTCGGTGCGCAGGCCGGTGCCCCCGCTCCAGACCTCGAAGCCGGCCTCCACCGAGATCAGGTACCAGTCCGGCTTCACCACCCCGCGCGCCACCGCGTCCCGGACGAAGGCCCGCAGGTCGAGGTCGGTGACCGAGGTGACCGGGGTCTGCGCCTGGTAGGCGACCATCGGCCACTGCTTGCCGTTGGCGGGGATGGTGAGCTGCCAGCTGGTGTAGCCGACCCCGCCGATGTTGGCGGTGCTGCCGGCGGGGCTCGCCGAGGCCGGGGTCCGGTTCAGCCAGATCATCAGCTCGGCGCCGTCCGGCTGGCCGTTGGCGGCGGGGGTCGCCGGGGTCGTGTTGAACCAGAGGTCGTACGCCACGTTGAAGTCGCCCCGGGCGGGCAGCGTGGTGGACCAGCTGCTGGTGGCCCGGCCCAGCTCGGAGGCCTTGACCGGCAGCGCGCTGCCCGGGGTGCAGGTGCCCCAGTGGCAGCCGTCGAAGATCTCCGGGTACGCGGCCGGGCCGGCCGGCGGGCTCGCGTTCGCCCGGGAGTCCAGGACGGTGAACCCGGCCCGGCCGTCCGTACCGAGGCACTGCGCGGCCCCGCCGTAGTTGTTGTTGTCCACCACGTACCGGCCGCCCGCGACCGGGACGGTCTCGTACTGCAGGCAGTGCGCGACCTCCGCCGCCGCGGCCGGGCCGGCCGGCAGCAGCAGCCCGGCCGCCGCGAGCACCGCGCCCATCAGCGCGGCGCCGGCGCGCCTCCCCAGCGCGCCCACGTCCAGCGCTCCCTTGTCCCGTGCACCCATGCCCCGTACCCCCCTGGTCCGATCGCTATTTGTTCGAACTGCCGAAGATGTCGCCGACCCAGGCCCGCGCGGTGTCGAACCAGCTCACCACGTTGTCCCAGTAGTGCGGCAGCGGCGTGAAGTTCCACAGCGCCAGCGCGGCCACGGCGAGCACCAGCAGCACCATCAGGCAGCCCTTGAGGCAGCCCAGCCCCGGGATGTACATCCGGTTGCGGCTGCGCGGGCGCCGCTCGCGCGGCGGGGCGCTCTCCCGGCGGGGCGGCTCGTACGGCTCCTCCCGGCGCGGCGGCGCCGGCGGCTCGGCCCGGCGCGGCACCGGGGTGGGCGCGGGCGGCGGCGGGTAGCCGCCCTGCGGCTGCCCGTGCCCGGCCGGGGCCTGCCGGTAGCCGCCGGGCGGCTGCGGCCGGCCGGCCCCCTGCGGGCCCTGGCCGCCCTGGTTGACCTGGTAGGGCGGCGGGGCGACGGGCGGGCGCTGGGCGTAGCCGGGCGGCGGCGGGCCCTGGCGGCGCTGGTCGGGGTGGTAGCCGCCCGGGGCGCCCGGGGGCTGCGGCCGGCCCGCGCCCGGGTACGGCTGGCCGCCCTGCGGCGCCTGGTAGGGCGCCGGCGCGACCTGCGGCTCGTCGAAGTCCTCCGGGCCGAAGTAGCCGACCTGGGTCTGCTGGTTGCGGTCGCGGGCCGCGCGCAGCTGGGTCTGCCACGGGTGCGGCGCCTCCTCCTGCGGCCCGGGCGGCCCGGCGGGCGGGGGCGGCGGGACGGCGGTGGGCGGCATCACCTGGGTGCGGTCCTGGGCGCCGTACGGGGGCGCGGGCGGCGGCTGGGTGCCCATCACCCGGGTCGCCGCGGCCGGGTCGTAGTGGGAGGCCGGCGGGGCGGAGGGCAGCACCTGGGTGCGGTCGTCGGCGCCGGGCACGCCCAGCGGGACGGCCGGCATGCTGCCGGGGACGGCGGTCGGCTGCGGGTCCGGCAGCAGCAGGGCACCGACCGCCAGCGCCTCGTCCACCGCCGCCGGGGAGGCGTGCACGCCGACGCCGGCCGCGACCACGCGCAGCGCCCGGGCCAGCGAGGTGGCACCCGGCCGCTGGGCCGGGTCCTTGCGCAGGCAGCGCTCGATCACCGTCCACAGCGGCTCGGGCATGGTGCTGGGCCGCTGCGGCTCCTGCGCCAGGTGGGCCTGGAGGACGGCCAGGGCGCCGTCGCCCTGGAACGGCTGCCGGCCGGTGACCAGCTCGTACAGCATGATCCCGGCGCCGTACACATCCACCGCGGAGGTCTGCGGGCGGCCCTCGGCGGACTCCGGCGCGACGTACGCGGGGGTGCCGACGAACTCGTGGGTGCGGGTGATGCCCGGG
The DNA here is from genome assembly GCF_000961885.1 of Streptomyces rubellomurinus. Taxonomy (GTDB): domain Bacteria; phylum Actinomycetota; class Actinomycetes; order Streptomycetales; family Streptomycetaceae; genus Kitasatospora; species Kitasatospora rubellomurina. The sequence goes on along the minus strand of NZ_JZKH01000021.1, from coordinate 33,369 downwards.
GAGTCGGCGAGCCGGGCGATGCCGAAGTCGGTCAGCATCGGGTGCATCTGCTCGGTGCCGTCCACCAGGACGGAGGCGAGCAGCACGTTGGCCGGCTTGAGGTCGCGGTGGACGATCCCGTCCGCGTGGCTGGCCGCCAGCGCGTCCGCCACCTGGGCCATCAGCAGGGCGGCCGCGATCGGGCTGAAGGGGCCGTTGGCGCGCAGGTAGCGGGCCAGGTCGGGGCCCTCGACGAGGTCCATGACCAGGGCCAGCAGCTCGCCCTCCACCACCAGGTCGCGGACCCGGACGATGTTGGGGTGGGTCAGCCGCAGCAGCAGCGAGCGCTCGCGCAGGAAGCGCATCACGACGTCCGGGTCGGCCGCCAGCTCCTCGCGCAGCACCTTGATCGCCACCCGCTGCCCGGGCTCGCTGCCCGGCACCTGGACGTCCGCGCGCACCACGCCGCGCCAGACGGTGCCGGTGGCACCCCGTCCGAGGGTCTCATCGAGCAGATACTTGCTGCCGACTGGCCGCACCTTGTCGCACTCCTCGCCGTGCCGCCCGCGCGGGGCGCTCCTCCGCCCGTGCGGTGAGCGTGCCGGGCCGTGTCTGCGGCCACTCTAACGGTGCCCGTTCGGGTTTTCGGGGTGTCCTGCGGGCCATCCGAGCGGGGTTGGGGGAGATCCCCTAGGGGAGCCCCCGAGGCGGGCCGGGAGGGCCGGTCCGGAGGCGGTTGACCTGACCCTCCGTCGCCTCCACCATGGCGATGATCGCAAGATCGTCAAATCCGGTACCGTGCGCGGACCGTCCGTGACGGATGGCAGGATGGACACTCGCCACTCGTGTGGCCCAACGGGTCGCCGCAGCCGCCCGGCGCGGCCGCGACCACACCCGGCAGCGGTACCAGGCTTCACCCCAGCAGAAGGGACCCGCGGGCGAGATGCAGATCCGGCTGACCGTCCTCCGACCGCGCAGCGGCCCGGCCGCCGCCGGCTCCGCCATCCCCTACGTGGACGTGCTGGTCACCGCCCCCGTCGGCACCGCGCTCGGCGCCCTCGCGGGGGCGCTCGCGGGCGCCGTGGGCGTGCGCGGGCCGCGGGCCGCCACCCACGTGCACCTGTACGCCGGGGCGCACCGGGTGGACGAGCACACCCTGCTCGGCCACCCCCCGCTGCTCGACGGCGCCGTCCTCAGCCTCAACGAGCCCGACCCGACCGCCGACGACCCCGACGACACCCCCGCCACCGCCGAACTGCGCGTCGTCGGCGGGCCCGACGCCGGCGGCGTGCACCGGCTGCACGGCCGGGAGATCCGGATCGGCCGCTCCGGCGAGGCCGACGTCCCGCTCGACGACCCCGACGTCTCCCGGCTGCACCTCGCCCTCCACCTCGCCGAGGACGGCCGGGTCACCGTCCGGGACCTCGGCTCCACCAACGGCACCACCCTCGACGGCCGGATCGTCCCACCCGGCCCCACCGAGGAGGCCGTCCCGCTGGAACCCGGCGCGCTGCTGCGGATCGGCGAGTCCACCCTGCAGCTGGTCGTGCCCGACCCGGCCGAGACCGGCCCCGCCCGCGCCGCCCTGCCGGACGGCCACGGCCACCTCCAGCTCGCCGCCCCCGGCCCGACCCGGCCCGCGCCCCCGGTCGTCGAACCGCCCGCCGCCCCGGAACCGGCCCCCGGCCGGGGCCGCGGCCTGTTCTCGCTGCTGCCCGGCCGCGCCGCCGAACCGCCCGGCCAGGAGAGCGCCGAGCGCCACCACGCGGCCGTCCGGCTGCGCCAGACCGCCGCCCAGCGCGAACGCTTCCCCGACCCCGCGACCCTGCTGCTCAATGCCGTCGGCCCCGGCCCGCGGCTGTGGGAGCGCGGCCCCGGCCACCCCGACGCGCTCACCCTGCGCCTGGGCACCGCCGACCGGCCCGGCGGCCCCGGCACCACGCCCGGCACCCTGCTGCCCGCCGTCCCCGTCACCCTCGACCTGCAGACCGCCGGCAGCCTCGGCCTCAGCGGCCCGCGCGAGCGGCTCGACGCGCTCACCCGCGCCGTCGTCGCCCAGCTCGCCGCCCTGCACCCGCCCACCGGCCTCAGCCTCGTCGTGGTCGACGCCGACCCGGCCCGCACCCCCGAGGACCGCGCCGACACCTGGGCCTGGGCCCTGTGGCTGCCGCACCTGCGCCCGGTCGACGGCCAGGACTGCCGGCTGCTGCTCGGCCTCGACGACGAGCAAGCCACCGCGCGGCTCACCGAGCTCACCGCCCGGCTCAGCGGCCCGACCGGCCTCGGCGGCCACCCCGCCACCGTCGTCGTGGTCGACGGCCGCCCGGCCACCGAGGCCGCCCGGCAGGCCCTCGACCTGCTGCTGCGCCAGGGCCCGGCGGTCGGCATCTTCCCGATCTGCCTCGCCGAGCAGCCCGAGCTGCTCCCCCGCGGCCTCGGCGCCACCGCCCTCGTCACCGGCGAGGTCGGCACCCACCTCTCGCTCGACCGCCCGGTCGCACGCGGCCGCGAGACCCTGCACGAGATCTCGCTCGACGCCGTCTCCGACGCCTGGGCCGAGCGCCTCGCCCGGGTCCTCGCCCCGCTGCGCGAGGCCACCCCCTCCGCCCGGGGACCGCTGCCCGACGCGCTGCGCCTGCTCGACCTGCTGCAGCTCGACACCGTCACCCCGGCCAAGCTCTCCGCCCGCTGGGCCGCGCACGCCAGCGGCATCGGCGCCGCCACCGCGCTGCTCGGCACCACCCGGGACGAGCTCTGCACCCTGGACCTCGCCGACCCCGACCTCGCCCTCCCCTCCCCCGACCCGGGCGGCCCGCACCTGCTCATCGGCGGCGCCAGAGGCTCCGGCAAGACGGAGCTGCTGCGCACCCTGATCGCCTCGCTCGCCGTCTCCGAACGGCCCGAGCGCCTCGCCGTCACCCTCGTCGAGGGCCGCAGCGTCGCGGACGGCCAGGACGGACTGGACGGCTGCACCGAGCTTCCGCACGTCACCGGGCGGGTCAACGCCGCCGACGACCCGCGCGCCGCACTGCTCGCCGCGGAGGCCCTGGAGGACGAACTCACCCTGCGGGAGCGGCTGTTCGACGGACTGGACTTCGCCTCCTGGCACGCCGCGCGCATCCTGGACGGGCACGGGCTGGACGGGCACGGCCTGGACACGAGCGCGGGCCTGGACGGGCAGGGCGCCGCCGCCCCGCAGGTCCCGGTGCCCGCCGCGGTCGGCGCCCGGACCGCGCCGGCGCCCCGGATCGTCCCGCCGCGCGGCCCCGACTCGCCCCTGCCGGCCGCGCCCGTCCCACCCCCCGGCCCCGCCCCGGCCCGGCTGGTCGTCGTCGTCGACGACTACGACGCGCTGCTCTCCCCCACCTCCCCGGTCGGCCGGCCGCTCGCCCGCGCCCTCGCCGCCGTCGCCCGCCGCGGCGGCCCGCTCGGCGTCCACCTGGCCGTCGCCACCGGCCGCCCGGAGGAGAGCGCCGGCACCGAGGTCGACGAGGCCGCCCTGCTGCGCATCGCGCTGCGCACCGAGGACCCGGCCGACTCCGACCTGCTGATCCACCTCGGCGACGCCGCCGCCCTCCCCGAGGACACCCCCGGCCGCGGCTACCTCCGCCTGCCGGACGGCGGCGTCACGGCCTTCCAGACCGCCCGGATCAGCGGCCGCATCCCCCGCACCGCGACGCTGCGCCCGACCGTCGTCGCCATCGACCCGCTCCAGCTCGGCGCCCCGCCCGCCCGCCGGCCCGTCCGCGAGCTCGGCAACGGCCCGACCGACCTGGCCCTGCTGGCCAGCGCCCTCCAGCGCGCCGCCTCGCGCTGAGCCGAGGTCGGCCGCACCGGCTTCCCGCGCGGAACGCGTGAGGGCGGGGCCGGAGTCCGAGGGCTCCGGCCCCGCCCCCACGGCGGCGGATCAGCGCGTCAGGCGGTGCACTTGACGGTGCGGTTGACCAGGGCCATGCCGGTGACCTTGGCGCCGTCCACGGTGAACTCGTACTGCCAGCCCTGCTGGCCGTCCACCGGCAGCTCGTACGCGCCGGCCTTGTTCTTCTGCAGGCCCTTGGCGCCGTAGGCCTGCTGGAGGGCGTCCAGGGTGGAGCCGGCGCCGATGCCCTCGGCGGTCCTCGCCTCGGCCGGGGCGACGAGTTCGCGCAGGCCGGAGGCGGCGAAGGAGGCGCGGCCGGCGGTGAGGAAGGCCTTGTCCCGGGCCTCGCGGGCGAGCAGCATGTCGACGCTGGACTGGGCCGCGTCGGCCATCAGCTTGGCACTGGCGGCGGACTGCTGGGCCGCGTCGGCCGAGTTCGCGGCCGCGGCCGCGGCGTCCTTGGCGGAGGCGCCGGGCGGCAGCGTCCCGGCCGGGGCCGGGGCCTTGCCGGCGGCCGCGTCGGCCTTGGCGTTGAGGTCCTTGTAGCGGGCCTCGGTGGCCGCCTCGGCGTCCATCCGGGTCTTGTCGGGCGCCGGGCCGCCCTTGTACGCGAAGTCGGTGCAGCCGTCGAGCAGCGACACCGGGGCGGCCTCCAGGGCGCCGCCGGCCAGGGCCGCGTCCTTGGTGACCCCCGGCTTCAGACCGCGGTAGCCGGCCGCCGAGAAGGCCTCCGGCCCCTTGCTGCTGGGCGCCGCCGAGGCGGTGGCGGCGGAGTCGGCCTTCGCCCCGTCCTTCTTGTCGTCGGAACACGCCGCCGCCCCGGCGACGAGCAGCGCCACCGAGATCCCCGCGCCCACCGCGCGGATCGGCCCGCGATGCGTCCTCATGTCATGACCCCCCTGATCGATTGTGGATCACTCTATCGAGGGCGCGAGGGCGCTCCTCAACCGGATTCCCAGGCACTCCGTACCCGGTCGCCCCGGAAACGGCGGTGGGGCCCGCGTCCGAGGACGCGGGCCCCACGAGGGCCGTCAGCCGACCGTCAGCGCATCGTGCCGGTGCGCAGGAGCGTGCGGATGACCCGCATCGCGACGGAGAGGCTGGACAGCTCGTAGTTGTCCGAACCCCTTATGTCGTCGAGGGTGCTCTTGGCCCGGTTCAGCAGGGTCCCGTTGAGCTCCGCCCAGGCGGTGTAGCGCTCCTCCGGGGTGGCGCCCTCGGGGCCGCAGGCCAGGATGTCGGCGGTCAGCGCCGCGTGCGCCGCGAAGAGGTCCTCGCGGATCGCGGCCCGGGCCATCGACGACCAGCGGTCGGTGCGGGGCAGGTCGATGATGCGGTCCAGCAGGTGCGAGATCTGCAGGCGGTCGCCCAGGTCGTAGTACAGCTCGGCGACCTCGGCGACGTCCTTGCCGGAGCGGTCCGCGACCTCGGTGATGTCCAGGGTCGGGAAGACCGAGGACAGCCCGGCGATCCGGGTGGCCAGGTCCTCCGGCACGCCGGCCCCGGCGAGCTCGTTGTAGATCGACTCGAACCAGGCCAGGTCCTCGCCGCGCAGCGGCTTGGGCAGCGAACCCCAGACCTGGTTGACCCGGTCGTGGAAGAACTCGATGGTGCCGGCGATGTCGAGCGGCTGGCGGCGGTTGTTGAGCATCCACCGGGTGGCGCGCTCGACCAGGCGGCGCGAGTGCAACCGCATCTTGGTCTGGACGCGGGCCGCGACCTGGTTGTCCAGGCCCTCGATCTCGGCCCAGGCCTCCTCCAGGCCGAAGACGGCCCGCGCGGCGGTGTGGGTCCGGGCGATCTCCTCGTAGGTCGCGCCGGTCTCCTCCTTCAGCCGGAAGGCGAAGGTGCAACCGCCGCGGTTGATCGTGTCGTTCACGATCAGGGTGGTGATGATCTCGCGGCGCAGCGCGTGGCTGTCGATCGCGTCGGCGAACCTCGCCCGCAGCGCGCTCGGGAAGTACTCGTGCAGCGCGGTGCGGAAGTACGGGTCGTCCGGCAGGTCGGTGGCCAGCAGCTCCTCGGCCAGGATGATCTTGGTGTAGGCGAGCAGGACGGACATCTCGGGCTGGGAGAGCCCGCGGCCGTTCTGCTGGCGCTCACGGATCTGGCGCTCGGTGGGCAGGAACTCCAGGCCCCGGTCGAGCTGGCCGGCCGCCTCGAAGCGGTTGATCATCCGGGCGTGGACGTTGACCATGCTGTGCGCCTGGGAGACGGCGTTGGCCAGCACCACGTTCTGCGCGTAGTTGTTGCGCAGCACCAGGTGGCCGACCTCGTCGGTCATCTCGGCGAGCAGGGCGTTGCGCTGCTTGACGGTCATGTCGCCCTCGGCGACGACCTGGTTGAGCAGGATCTTGATGTTGACCTCGTGGTCCGAGGTGTCCACACCGGCCGAGTTGTCGATCGCGTCGGTGTTGATCCAGCCGCCGGCGCCCTCGGGGCCGCCGGAGGCCGCGTACTCGATGCGGCCGAGCTGGGTGCAACCGAGGTTGCCGCCCTCGCCGATGACCCGGGCCCGGACCTGCTCGCCGTTGACGCGGATGGCGTCGTTGGCCTTGTCGCCGACCTCGGCGTTGGTCTCGCTGGAGGCCTTGACGTAGGTGCCGATGCCGCCGTTCCAGAACAGGTCGACGGGCGCCTGCAGGACGGCCTTCATCAGCTCGGCCGGGGTGAGGCGGGTCTCCTGGACGCCGAGCGCGGCCCGGACCTGCGCGCTGAGCTGGATCGACTTGGCGCTGCGGGGGAAGACCCCGCCGCCGGCCGAGATCAGCGACTTGTCGTAGTCGTCCCAGGAGCTGCGCGGCAGGTCGAACAGGCGGCGGCGCTCGGCGTACGAGGCGGCCGCGTCCGGGTTCGGGTCGAGGAAGATGTGGCGGTGGTCGAAGGCGGCGACCAGGCGGATGTGCTCGCTGAGCAGCATGCCGTTGCCGAAGACGTCGCCGGACATGTCGCCGATGCCGATGACGGTGAAGTCCTCGGTCTGGGTGTCGACGCCGAGCTCGCGGAAGTTGCGCTTGACCGACTCCCAGGCGCCGCGGGCGGTGATGCCCATGCCCTTGTGGTCGTAGCCGGCCGAGCCGCCGGAGGCGAAGGCGTCGCCCAGCCAGAAGCCGTACGACTCCGCGACGCCGTTGGCGATGTCGGAGAAGGTCGCGGTGCCCTTGTCGGCGGCGACGACCAGGTAGGTGTCGTCCTCGTCGTGGCGGACCACGTCGGCCGGGTGGACGACCTCGCCGGCCACCAGGTTGTCGGTGATGTCCAGCAGCGCCGAGATGAAGGTCTTGTACGAGGAGATGCCCTCGGCCAGCCAGGCGTCGCGGTCCACCGACGGGTCCGGCAGCTGCTTGGCGACGAAGCCGCCCTTCGCGCCGACCGGCACGATGACGGTGTTCTTGACCATCTGGGCCTTGACCAGGCCGAGGATCTCGGTGCGGAAGTCCTCGCGCCGGTCGGACCAGCGCAGACCGCCGCGGGCGACCTTGCCGAAGCGCAGGTGCACGCCCTCGACCTGCGGCGAGTACACCCAGATCTCGAACGCCGGGCGCGGGGCCGGCAGGTCCGGGATGGCCTTCGGGTCGAACTTCATCGACACGTAGGAGTGCCACGCGCCGGAGCCGTCGTGCTGGAAGAAGTTGGTCCGCAGGGTGGCCTTGATGAGGTGCAGGAAGGAGCGCAGGATGCGGTCCTCGTCCAGCGACACGACCTCGTCGAGCGCGCCGGACAGCTCCTCCAGGATGCCCTCGGTCAGCTCGGCGGCGCCCTGCTGGTGGCCCGGGCTCAGCCGCGCCTCGAACAGGTTGACCAGCAGCCGGGTGGTGTGGGTGTTGTTGCGGAGCGCGTCCTCCATGTAGTCCTGGGAGAACGTGGAACCCGCCTGGCGCAGGTACTTGGCGTACGCGCGCAGCACCGTCGCCTGGCGCCAGGTGAGCCCGGCGGTCAGGACCAGCTCGTTGAAGCCGTCGTTCTCGGCCTTGCCGGTCCAGGTGGCGGCGAAGGTCTCCTGGAAGCGCTCGCGGGCCTCGTCGGTCAGCTCGGTGGCCTCGCGCAGCTTCAGGCCGAAGTCGTACACCCACGCGGTGGTGCCGTCCGAGCGGCGCAGCGCGTACGGGTGCTCGTCCAGCACCTCGACGCCCAGGCGCTGGAGCACCGGCAGGACCTCGGTGAGCGAGATCGGGCCGCCGACCCGGTAGATCTTGAAGCGGCGCTCGTCGTCGCCCGCGCCGACCGGCTGGTACAGGTTCAGGCGGAAGTCGCCCGCGCCGTGCAGCGACTCGATCTGCTTGATGTCGGAGACGGCGGTGCGCGGCGGGAAGTCGGCGCGGTAGCCGTCCGGGAAGGCGTTGGCGTACTTGTGGCCGAGCTCGGCGGCCTTCTCCTCGCCCAGTTCGGTGTGCAGCTGGTCGTGGAAGCCGTCCATCCAGAAGCGGGCGGCGTCGGCGAGCCGGTTCTCGATCCGCTCGATGTCGGTGTCGGTCAGCTGCGGCAGCTCGGTGCCGGGGGCGACCCGGACGACGAAGTGCAGACGGGTCAGCACCGACTCGGTGGCGTACACCGTGTAGTCGATGGTGGCGCCGTTCAGCTCCTCCTTGAGGATGTCGGTGAGCAGCAGCCGGATGCGCGTGGTGTAGCGGTCGCGCGGCAGGTAGACGAAGGCCGAGAAGTAGCGCCCGTACTCGTCCTGGCGCAGGAAGAGGCGCAGCTTACGGCGCTCCTGCAGGTAGAGCACGCTGGTGGCGATGGAGAGCAGCTCGGAGGCCGGGGTCTGGAAGATCTCGTCCCGGGGGAAGGTCTCCATGATCTGCAGCAGGTCGCGGCCGTCGTGGCTCTCGCTGGAGAAGCCGGAGCCGTCCAGCACGGCCTGGACCTTGCGGCGCACGACCGGGATGCGGGTGACCGACTCGGTGTACGCGGCGGAGGAGAACAGGCCGAGGAAGCGGCGCTCGCCGATCGGCTCGCCGGCGGCGTTGAACTTCTTCACGCCGACGTAGTCGAGGTAGGCCGGGCGGTGCACGGTGGCGCGGCTGTTGGCCTTGGTGAGGACGAGCAGCTTCTTCTCGTGGGCCTTGGCGCGCACCGGCGCGGAGAGCCGGCCGAAGGCCTCGCTGACGGAGTGGTGGCGGTCGTCGTGGCTGTGCGGGTCGGAGCGCAGGATGCCCAGGCCCGTCCCGGCGACGGCCTTGAGGACCTCCTCGCCCTCGTGCTCGACCAGGTCGTACTCGCGGTAGCCGAGGAAGGTGAAGTGGTCGTCGGCGAGCCAGCGCATCAGCTCCCAGGCCTCGCCGACCTCCTGCTCGGGCAGGCCGGCCGGGGGCTCCTCGGCCAGCTCGTCGGCCAGGCGCAGCGCGCTGTCGCGCATCTTGCCCCAGTCCTCGACGACCTCGCGGACGTCGCCGAGCACGCGGCGCAGGTTGGTCTCGATGGTGCGCAGGTCGTCGCGGTCGGTCTCGCGGTCGATCTCGATGTGCATCCACGACTCGACGGTCGCGTCGGCGGGCCACTCGGTGCCGGCGGCCTGGCTGCGGGCGCAGGCGTCGACGTCCAGGATCTCCAGCAGCTTGCCGGTGATGTCACGGCGGACGACCAGCTGGGGGTGGATCACGAGGTGGATCGCGCGGTCCTGGCGGGACAGCTCGTTGGTGACGGAGTCGACCAGGAACGGCATGTCGTCGGTGACGACCTCGACCACGGTGTGGCCGCAGGACCAGCCGTTCTCCTCGACCGAGGGGGTGTGCACCCGCACCTCGGCGGTGCCCTGCGGGCGCTTGAGGCCCAGGCGGTAGTGGGAGGCGGCCGCGCCGTAGACGTCGACCGGGTCGTGGTCGACCAGGTCCTCGGGCGCGGTGTGGAGGTAGTAGTGGTGCAGGTACGCGGTCAGAGCGCCGTTGCTCAGACCCTCTCCCGGCGCCGCTCCCCCTACCTGGCTGTTCTCAGCGGCTGCGGCTGCCTTCTTGAGCAGTTCGGCCTTGGCTGCGTCCAGCTTGGTCTGCATGACTTCTTGGCTCCTGTCGCGCGCCGTTGCGTGACTCGGTGGTGTGTGGATGTACACCGCCGGGTCTCCCGCAATCCTGCCGCACCGTCCGACTGAAAGGGGCTCATGGCACGCATGAAACGCCCTGCCAGCGGGTAGGACGACTCGTTCGTCCTGCGAAGCCACCCGACGACGCCAGTCAGCCTAACCGGATCAATCGAAGGTGCACAGGGACAGGTAGGCGCAATCCCGTAGGAAGTCCGGGCCGTCCTGGACAGCATGTCCAATCCGGAGCCGGATGTTCGCTTTCAGCCCATATGCGGGTAACCGTGCTGGGTGGGCGGGACGAAGGTCTCCTTGATCGACCGGGCCGAGGTCCAGCGCAGCAGGTTCTGGGCGGCACCGGCCTTGTCGTTGGTCCCGGAGGCCCGGGAGCCGCCGAAGGGCTGCTGTCCGACGACCGCTCCGGTGGGTTTGTCGTTGATGTAGAAGTTTCCGGCGGCGAAGCGCAGTTCCTCCACGGCCTGGGCGATGGCGTAACGGTCCTGTGCGATCACCGCGCCGGTCAGGCCGTACGGCGCGCCGGCGTCGACCCGGCCGAGCACGTCGTCCCAGCGGGAGTCCTCGTAGACGTGGATCGCGAGGATCGGGCCGAAGTACTCGGTGCGGAAGATCTCGCCCCGGTGGTCGGAGGAGACCAGGACGGTCGGGCGGACGAACCAGCCGATCGCGTCGTCGTACTGCCCGCCGGCGGCCAGCTCGATCGTCGGGTCGGCCTTCGCCCGGTCGATCGCGTCGCGGTTCCGCTCGAAGGCGCGCCGGTCGATCAGGGCGCCCATGAAGTTGGAGAGGTCGGTGACGTCGCCCACGGCGAGCGCGTCCACCTCGGCCAGGAAGTCGTCCTTGATCCTCTGCCAGAGGCTGCGCGGCAGGTAGGCGCGGGAGAGCGCCGAGCACTTCTGGCCCTGGTACTCGAAGGCGCCGCGGATCAGCGCCGTCCTCAGGATGTCCGGATCGGCCGAGCGGTGGGCCAGCAGGAAGTCCTTACCGCCGGTCTCGCCGACGATCCTCGGGTACGTGCGGTAGCCGCCGATGTTCGCGCCGATGGTCTGCCAGAGCGACTGGAAGGTGGCGGTGGAGCCGGTGAAGTGCAGCCCGGCGAGCGCCGGGTCGGCCAGCGCCACCGGGGAGACCTGCAGGCCGTCGCCGGTGACCAGGTTGATCACCCCGGGCGGCAGGCCGGCCGCCTCCAGCAGCCGCATCAGGTGGTACGCGGCCAGGGTCTGGGTCGGCGCGGGCTTCCAGACCACGGTGTTGCCCATCAGCGCGGGGGCGGTGGGCAGGTTCCCGGCGATCGCGGTGAAGTTGAACGGAGTGATCGCGTAGACGAAACCTTCCAGCGGGCGGTGGTCGACCCGGTTCCACACCCCCGGCGAGGAGATCGGCTGGTCGGCCAGGACCTGCCGGGCGAAACCGACGTTGAACCGCCAGAAGTCGATCAGCTCGCAGGCGGAGTCGATCTCGGCCTGCTGCACGGTCTTCGACTGGCCGAGCATGGTGGCCGCGTTGAGGGTGTCCCGCCAGGGCCCGGCCAGCAGGTCGGCGGCGCGCAGGAAGACCGCCGCGCGGTCGTCGAAGGACAGCGAGCGCCACTGACGCCCGGCCGCCAGCGCCGCGTCCACCGCCGCCCGGGCGTCCTCCCGCGTCGCGTTGCCGAGCACGCCCAGCTTGGCCGCGTGGTGGTGCGGCTGGACGACGTCGATCCGCTCGCCGCCGCCGAAGCGCTGCTCGCCGCCGATGGTCATCGGCAGCGGGACCTGCTCGGCCGCGAGCTCGTCCAGCCGCCGGACCAGCCGCGCCCGCTCCGGGCTGCCGGGCGGGTAGCTCCGCACCGGCTCGTTGACCGGGGTCGGCACCTCGGTGACTGCGTCGATGGGCATGGCGGCTCCGTCCTGGCGGCGGGTGGGGACGCAGTCCAGCCTGACCAGCCGCGGCGGGTTCCGCCCGTTCAGACACGCGGACGGCGGACGTGGCGCCCGCCACTCCGGCCGGCGCGCGGGCCGTCCCGGGCCGGCCGGCCGCGCGGCCGCCCGCCCGCCCGTCCGGCCGCTCGCTCAGCCCGTGAGCCGCCCGGCCAGCTCGACGGCCTCGGCCAGGGTGTCCACCACCGGGACGCCGACCGGCTCCAGCTTCTCCCGGGTGTGCGAGCCGCCGGTGTACAGCACCGCGCGGGCACCCGCGTGCAGCGCCGCCAGGGCGTCGTCCGCGGCGTCGCCGATCAGCACCGTCCGGGCCGGGTCGACCCGCTCGCCGAGCTCGGCGAGGTGCCGGGTCAGCTGCTCCGCCTTCTTCCCGCCGGACGGGCCGCTGCGGCCGTCCACCCGCAGGAAGCGGTCGGCCAGCCCGAAGGCTTCGACCAGCGGCACCAGCTTGTCGTGCTCGTACATCGACAGCAGCGACTGGCTGTGCCCGGCCGCCTGCCAGTCCGCCAGCAGCTCGCGCACGCCCTCGGTGAGCCCGCAGGCGGGGCTGAGCTCCAGGTAGCGGTCGTGGAAGGCGTCGTCGAGCCGCAGCCACTCCTCCTGGGAGGGCACCCGGCCGAGCAGCCGCTGGTAGAACCGCGGGATCGGGACCTCGTACTGCTCCCGGTACTCCTGCAGCGTCATCGGGTCGATGCCGATGGTCGCGAACGCGGCGTTGCTGGCGCCGAGGACGGCGTCCATGTCGTGGAAGAGGGTGCCGTTCCAGTCCCAAACGATGTGAGTGCGCACGGGGGCCAACGGTAACGCCGGCCACCGACCCGCCGGTAGGACGGGAGTCACGCCAGCAGCGCGGGGATCTCCTGGGTCGCGAACCAGAGCAGGTCGTGGTCCTCGGCGCCGTCCACGGCGAACTGGGCGTCCTGGTCGCCGCCGTCCGCCGCGGCCACCGCCGCGACCGCCGCCGCGACGTCCTCGACCACCTCGGCGTCGGCGACGTCCGCGTGCACCGAGGCCGCCTTCGCCAGCTTCACCGGGCCGGCCAGCACCACCCGGCCGAGCGAGGCCTGGTCCTGGTACTCGTCGCCGGGGAACGGCCGCACCGCCGAGTCGGCCACGTCCAGCGCCACCACGACCCGGCGGCGCGGGGCCCCCGGGTCGGCGGCCAGCAGCCGCAGCGAGGACTGCGCGGCCCGGTTCAGCGCCGCGTACTCCAGCTCCTCCAGGTCGTCGCTGACGTACCACTCGCGCAGCGCGGGGGTCACGGCGTAGGCCGCGGACTGCTCCAGGGCGCCGCCCTCGTGCGCCGCCGCCAGGCCGGTCAGGGTGGTGGGCACGTACACGCGCATCGGTGGCACTCTCCGGTTTCGTCCAGCGGCACAGCTACAGGGCCCAAGAATAAGCTCCGCCGGGCCGCCCGTGATCACCTGCCGGGCGAGCGCCGGCGCAGCGGGGGCGACCGGCGCGCGGGGCGCCCGTCCGGGACGCCCGGGCGTCCCCTTTCCGGGTCGGACGGCCCGTGCGCGCGCGTCAACCGGGCGCCTGCGGGCCGGGCTCCGGGCCAGCCGCCGCAGGTGTCAATTCGCCCGGATAGGTGAACCTGCCCCGGGTTCCCGAGGGCTCGAAAACGCGTTGCCGCCCCGCACGCGGGCCCGCCAGCCTGATCCCGTCCGTACCCGCACCACCCGACCGGGGAGCCGCCGTGACCGCCCGCCTCAACCGCCTCGCCGCCGCACCGCACCGCCGTCCGCGCGTCGCCGACTGCGACCCGGCCGGGCGCCGGCCCCGCCACCCCCGCACCGCCTGCGCCACCGCCGCCTCGGCCACCGCCACCGCCACCGCCGTCGGCACCGCCGCTGGCGCCGTCCCGGGCCGCGACGGCGGCCACGATCCGCGGGCGCTGGCCGCCCGCTTCGCCCACCAGCTGGTCGAGGTGCTCACCGGCGCCCGCCCGTCCGGCCAGCTGATGCGGCACACCAGCCTGCACGGCTACGGGCAGCTCGCCTCGCTCGTCCGGATCGGGGCGCTGCGCCGCGGCGGCCCCGCCGACCGGCCCCGGCTCGGCCCGGTGCACGACCGCTCGCCCTCGGCCGACGCGGTCGAGGCCTGCGTGCGGGTCGACCTCGGCCGGCGGCACCACATGGTGGCCTTCCGGCTGGAACAGCGCGGCCCCGCCGGGCAGTGGCAGTGCACCGCCGTGGAGGCCCGATGAGCCCGATCAACGTCGTACCGCGGCAGCACCCGCGGCACGACGGGCCCGGGACGGCGCAGGGCGCCGCTCCCCGGTGGGAACGGCGCCCTGCGTGGCGTCCTGCGTGGCGTCCTGGTGGCCGGCCGGCCTCGGCCGCCCGGGCGGGCTCAGGCCTTGCGGCGGCGGCCCTTGGCCGACTTGGCGGCCTTGCGGCGCTCGGCGCGGGTCAGCCCGTCGCCCTCGTCCTCCGGCGCCAGGTCGTCGAAGTCGCCCTCGATCACCCCGCCGCCGACCTCCTCCGAGGGGGCCGTGTAGTGCAGCCGCTTCGGCTTCGGGGCCTCCAGGCCCTTGGCCTTGATCTCCGGGCGGGCGGCCGCCGCGTCCTTCTCCAGCTTGTCGAGGACCACCTCGGCGTCCTCGACCGGGACCTCCTCCGTCTGCTGCTCGACCTGGAACTCCAGGTTGAACAGGTACGCGACGGACTCCTCCTTGATGCCCTCCATCATCGCGGTGAACATGTCGAAGCCCTCGCGCTGGTACTCGACCAGCGGGTCGCGCTGCGCCATGGCCCGCAGGCCGATGCCCTCCTGGAGGTAGTCCATCTCGTACAGGTGCTCGCGCCAGCGGCGGTCCAGCACGGTCAGCACGACCCGGCGCTCGACCTCGCGCATGACCTCCTCGCCGAGCTGGTCCTCGCGGGCGCCGTACTGCGCCTGGATGTCCTCCTGGATGGCCTTGATCAGGAACTCGGGGGTCAGGCCGGACGGGCCGCCGACCTCCTCCTCCAGCTCGGCCAGGTCCAGGGTGATCGGGTAGAGCAGCTTGAGCGCGGTCCAGAGCTTGTCGAGGTCCCAGTCGTCCTCGAAGCCCTCGCCGGTGGCCACCTTGACGTAGGCCTCGACGGTGTCGTCCATGAAGTGGCCGACCTGCTCCTGCAGGTCCTCGCCCTCCAGGACGCGGCGGCGCTCGCCGTAGATGACCTCGCGCTGGCGGTTCAGCACCTCGTCGTACTTCAGGACGTTCTTGCGGATCTCGAAGTTCTGCTGCTCGACCTGGGTCTGCGCGGAGGCGATCGCGCGGGTGACCATCTTGGACTCGATCGGCACGTCCTCGGGCACGTTCGCCATCGAGAGCACGCGCTCGACCATGCCGGCCTTGAACAGGCGCATCAGGTCGTCGCCGAGCGACAGGTAGAAGCGGGACTCGCCCGGATCGCCCTGACGGCCGGAGCGGCCGCGCAGCTGGTTGTCGATCCGGCGGGACTCGTGCCGCTCGGTGCCGAGGACGTAGAGGCCGCCGGCCTCGCGGACCTCCTCCTGCTCGGCCTTGACCGCGGCCTTGGCCTTCTCCAGCGCCTCGGGGAAGGCCGCCTCGAACTCCTCCGGGTTCTCCGCCTGGGTCAGCCCGCGCTGCGCCAGCTCGGCGGTGGCCAGGTGGTCCGGGTTGCCGCCGAGCATGATGTCGGTGCCGCGGCCGGCCATGTTGGTGGCGACGGTGACGGCGCCCTTGCGGCCGGCCTGCGCGACGATCTGCGCCTCGCGCTCGTGGTGCTTGGCGTTCAGCACCTCGTGCGGGATGCCGCGCTTGCGCAGCTCCTGCGACAGGTACTCGGACTTCTCGACCGACACGGTGCCGACCAGCACCGGCTGGCCCTTCTCGTGCTTCTCGGCGATGTCCTCGACCACGGCGGCGAACTTGGCCGGCTCCGACTTGTAGATCAGGTCGGGCTGGTCGATGCGCAGCGGCGTCTTGTTGGTCGGGATCGGCACCACGCCGAGCTTGTAGATCTGGTGGAACTCGGCGGCCTCGGTGGTGCCGGTACCGGTCATGCCGGAGAGCTTGTCGTACAGACGGAAGAAGTTCTGCAGGGTGATGGTGGCCAGCGTCTGGTTCTCGTTCTGGACCTCCACCCCCTCCTTCGCCTCGATCGCCTGGTGCATGCCCTCGTTGTAGCGGCGGCCGGCCAGGATGCGGCCGGTGTGCTCGTCGACGATCATGACCTCGCCGTTCATCACGACGTAGTCCTTGTCCCGCTTGTACAGCTCCTTCGCCTTGATGGCGTTGTTCAGGAAGCCGACCAGCGGGGTGTTCACCGACTCGTAGAGGTTGTCGATGCCGAGGTAGTCCTCGACCCGGGTGACGCCCTCCTCCAGGATGCCGACGGTGCGCTTCTTCTCGTCGACCTCGTAGTCGCGGTCGATCTTCAGGCGCAGCACCAGCTTGGCGAAGTCGGCGTACCACTTGGTCGCCTGGTCGGCCGGGCCGGAGATGATCAGCGGGGTGCGGGCCTCGTCGATGAGGATCGAGTCGACCTCGTCGACGATCGCGAAGTTGTGGCCACGCTGGACGAGTTCGTCCTTCGACCAGGCCATGTTGTCGCGCAGGTAGTCGAAGCCGAACTCGTTGTTGGTGCCGTACGTGATGTCCATCGCGTACTGGCGCTTGCGCTCGGCGGGCGTCATGTTGGCGAGGATCACGCCGACTTCGAGGCCGAGGAAGCGGTGCACCCGGCCCATCCACTCCGAGTCGCGCTCGGCGAGGTAGTCGTTGACGGTGATCAGGTGGACGCCCTTGCCGGTGAGCGCGTTCAGGTACGCGGGCAGGGTGCCGACCAGGGTCTTGCCCTCGCCGGTGCGCATCTCGGCGACGTAGCCGTGGTGCAGGGCGGCGCCGCCCATGAGCTGGACGTCGTAGTGGCGCTGGCCGAGCACGCGCTTGGCGGCCTCGCGGACGGTGGCGAAGGCCTCGGGGAGGATGTCGTCCAGCGTCTCGCCGTCCTCGAGCCGCTGCTTGTATTCGTCGGTCAGCGCGCGCAGCTCGGCGTCGGTGAGGTTGACGAAGTCCTCTTCGATGGAGTTGACCTGGGCAGCAATCCGCTGCAGCTTGCGAAGGATCTTGCCTTCGCCGGCGCGCAGGATCTTGTCGAAGACGGACACTTGGGCGGGCTCCTTGCCTGTATTGGCACTGGACGACTGCACGGCGGGTCCACCCCACCGCACGGGCCATCGTATGCGAGGAGTCCAATGCCCCGGGAGGTGCGTCAGCACGCTATTCCCGTGTCACCCGCGCGGGCACATGGATCGATAGCGCCGTCGAACGTGACAAACCGGTCAGCGGGTCGAGGAGTTGGCCCCATATCCGGATGCTCCCGTTCGCCCTCCCACGGAATAATCCCGACATGGAAGAACAGCACAGCGAACCCGTCACCCTCACCACCGAGCGCCTCGTCCTGCGCGCCCCGCGGGAATCCGACATCGACGCCGTCTTCGCCGCCTGCCAGGACCCGGAGATCCAGCGCTGGACGATCGTCCCCTCCCCGTACCGGCGCGAGGACGCGGAGTTCTTCGTGCGCGACCTCGCCATCGAGGGCTGGCGCACCGGCGCGAACCGGATCTGGTGCGTGTTCGAGCGCGAGTCCGGCGCCCTGGTCGGCAGCCAGGGGCTCGTCCTGCGCGACAACGACCCGGGCTGCGCCGAGATCGGCTGGTGGGCCGTGAAGGAGTTCCGCGGCCGCGGCTACACCACCGAGGCCGCCCGCGCGGTCTCCCACTACGGCCTGCGCGAACTCGGCCTGCGCCGGCTGGAGTGGGTGGCCTACGTCGGCAACGGGGGCTCGCGCGCGGTCGCGGAGAAGTCCGGCTACCGCATGGAGGGCACGCTGCGCTCCTTCGCCGAGCAGCGCGGCGTCTTCCACGACGCCTGGCTCGGCTCGCTGCTCGCGTCTGACCTGGACTGACCGCGGCCGCGGCGGCACCCGCCGTCACCGCCACGGCCGCGGCCGCTCCGGCCCCGGCCGCCGGCCGGCCCGGGTGTCAGTGGCCCCGGCTACGCTCGCCGGCATGACCGCCGCCGCTGCCGATCGCGCCCCCGGCCACCGCGCCACCGCCGTCCTGTCCGCCGACGAGGCCCGCCGGATCGCCCTGCGCGCCCAGGGCCTGCTCGGCGCGCCCGACCGCCGGGCCGGGGTGCGCGGAGTGCTGCGACACCTGGGCGCCGTGCAGCTGGACACCATCTCGGTGCTGGCCCGCTCGCACGAGCTCGTCCCCTACGCCCGCCTCGGCGCGGTCGGCCGCCCGGCCGTCGAGGCGGCGTACTGGGGCGCGGGCACCAGCTTCGAGTACTGGTCGCACGCGGCGTGCGTACTGCCGATCGAGGAGTGGCCGCTGTTCGCCTTCCGGCGCCGCCGCTACCGCGACCGCGGCCACCTCTGGGGCCACCAGGTCGCGCCCGAGACCTACCGGCACGTGCTGGACCAGCTGCGCGCCGAAGGGCCGCTCACCTCGACCGAGTTGGGCGGCGCCAAGAAGACCGCGCAGTGGTGGGACTGGTCCGACACCAAGATCGCGGTCGAACGCGCGCTGGCCTTCGGCGACGTGGTGTGCACCGAGCGCCGCAGCTGGAAGCGCGTCTACGCCCTGGCCGAACAGGCCGTCCCGGCCGCCCTGTTCGGGCAGGAGCCCGAGGACGAAACGTGCGTGCGCACCCTGGTCGCGCAGGCCGGCGCCGCGCTCGGCGTCGCCACCCGGGCCGATCTGCTGGACTACCACCGGCTGCGCGCCGAGGAGTTGGACCCGGTGCTGGCCGACTGCGGACTCGTCCCGGTCGAGGTGGCCGGCTGGGGCCCGGACGGCGCCCCGGCCCCGGCCTGGGCCGACCCGGCGGCACTGGCCTCGGCCCCGCGCGGGCGCCACCGCACCACACTGCTCTCGCCGTTCGACTCGCTGGTCTGGGACCGCGCCCGCACCGAACGGATCTTCGGCATGACGCACCGGCTGGAGGCCTACACGCCCAAGCACAAGCGGGTGCACGGCTACTTCGCGATGCCCCTGCTGGCCGGCGGCCGGCTGGTCGGCCGGGTCGACCCGGCCCGGGAGGGGCGCACCCTGGTCGCCCGTCAGATCTCGCTGACCGACGCCCCGGGGCCCCGGGGAACCGGCGCCCGGCACGTCGAGGCGCTGGCCGCGGCCCTGCGCGAGGCGGCCGCCTGGGTCGGCTGCGAGGCGGTGCGGGTGGAGGCGCTGCACGACGAACGGCTGCGCCCGCCCCTGGAGAAGCTGCTCACGGCGTAGCCGGGAGCAGCCCGGCTCACCCTATTTCGAGGATCTTCTCCCGCATCGCGTACACCACGGCCTCCATCCGGGAGTGCAGCTGGAGCTTCTCCAGGATGTTGCGCACGTGGTTCTTCACGGTGTTCTCGCTGATGAACAGCTCCTTGGCGATCTCCCGGTTGTTCATCCCGGTCGCCACCAGCTTCAGCACCTCCAGCTCCCGGTCGGTGAGCCGGGGCGCGGGCACCAGGTCCCGGTCGTCGGAGCGGCGCTGGATCATCGACTTGAACTCGGTGAGCAGCTTGGACGCCATCGAGGGGCTGATCTGCGACTGCCCGTCCGCGACCGCGCGGATCGCGGTGGCGACCTCGTCGGTGGAGATCTCCTTGAGCAGGTAGCCGGTGGCGCCCGCCTTGATCGCCTCGTAGAGGTCGGCCTCCTCGTCGCTTATCGTCAACATGATGATCTTGGTGCTGGGCGCCACGTCCTTGATCGCCGTGCAGGCCTCGATCCCGCTGCGGCGCGGCATCCGGACGTCCATCAGGATGATGTCGGGCAGCAGGTCGGCCGCCTTCAGCACGGCCTCGGCGCCGTCCCCCGCCTCGCCGACGACCTTGATGTCCGGCTCCTCCGCGAGGACGATCTCCAGCCCCCGGCGGAACAGCGCGTGGTCGTCCACGACCAGCACGCGGATCGGCTCACCCCGGTGCGGCGCGTACGCGGGCTCCTCCTCCGGCCTCGGCGGCAGCCCGGCGACCGGCCCCCCTGCGGGCCCCAGCCCGAAGTGATCCCCCATCCGCTCCTCCCCCTTCGCGGGTCGTCGTGCGCCAATCATTCCACGCCCGCCCGTGGCCCCGGTCACCCTCCGGCGCCGATTCCCCCGCATCGGGTGACCCCCCGGCCGGCGGGCGCCCGGAACCGTTCGAACCCGCCCGGTCCGGTCCCCGCGCGAACCGGCCCCGGCCGCCGGGCTCCGCGGCCCGGAACGCCGGTGACCCCGGCGGCCGCGGCCACCGGGGTCACCCCTTCATCGAGACTGCTCGGACGGTCAGTCCTCGTCGTCGGACCGACCGATCGCACCACCCGCACCGCTGGCCACTCCGGCCGCCATGTCGGGCTGGACGTGGATGACGCCGTAGTCGTAACCGCGCCGGCGGTAGACGACGCTCGGCAGGCCGCTGTCCTTCTCCACGAACAGGTAGAAGTCGTGGCCGACCAGCTCCATCTCGTACAGCGCCTGGTCCAGCGCCATCGGAGCGGCCGAGTGGGTCTTCTCGCGGACCACCAGCGGGCCCTCGCCCTCCACTTCCAGCGATCCCATCATGGTCTTGCGGACGGCCCCGTTGGTCGCGCTCTCCGTCGTCGTCTCCGGCAGCGCGGCCAGGGCCGCGGTCGCCTCGGCGACGCTGATGGGGGTGCGGCCGTTCGCGCCGCCCTTGTGGACCCGGCGCCGGTCGGCGGACTTGCGCAGCTGCGCGTCGAGCTTCGCGGAGGCCAGGTCGAGCGCCGCGTACGGGTCGGCGGCGGCGGCTTCGGCCCGGATCACCGGGCCACGGGTACGGAGAGTGATCTCCACCCGGTCGGACCGGTCGGCCTGCCGCGGGTTGTGCTCCTTGGACACCTCGACGTCGAGGCTGATCACCTTGCCGTCGAACTTCTGGACCTTCTCCAGCTTCTCGGCCACGTGCTCGCGGAACCTCTTGGGCACCTCGGTCTTGCGGCCCTTGACGACGATGTCCACGCAGAACTCCGATCCCTCGTGCTGACGCCGATCCGGGTGCTACCGGATCGGGCTGAGACCCAGCTGGACCAGCCCATCCACTGCCGGCCCCCCGTTCCACCGCGGACGGTGGAAACGACTGGCCCTCACCTCACTTCCTCCCCACCAGGGCCGGTTGAAACCCCCTGGAGCCTTATCGAACACCTCACACGGGGTTTTCGCCTCCCCAGCCGGGGCATCGACGGGTGACGCGGGCACGACCCGACACCGCGGACGGCCGGTCAAGCTGTCGCACCCTGTCTACCCTCTTGCGAGTGAAGCATGGGTGAATACCTGGACAACACCCCCCGTACGGCGCATCCTTTGCTCACTCTCCGTGCCGCCGCCAGGAGCAGCCGTGCCCTCCACCCCCGCCCCTCCCCCGTCCGACCGGGGACCGCTCGGCCACGCCCTGGCCGGGCTGCTGGACGTCCTGCTCCCCGCCGACTGCGCGGGCTGCGGCGCCGTCCGCACCCCGCTCTGCCCCGACTGCCGGCACGCGCTGGCCGCCGCCCGGCCCGGTCCCACCCTGCTGCCCTGGGCGCACGCCGCCGCGCCGTACACCGACCCGGTCCGGCAGCTGCTGCTGGCGCACAAGGAGCGGGGCGCGCTGCGGCTGGCCGGCCCGCTCGGCGAGGCGCTCGGCCGGGCGGTGCGCTCGGCGCTGGGCCCGCGCGCCGAACGGGCGCCCCTGCTGCTGGTCCCGATGCCCTCGGCCCGGGCGGCCGTGCGGGCCCGGGGCCACGACCCGACGCTGCGGCTGGCCGGCGCCGCCGCCCGTTCGCTGCGCCGGGCCGGCCTGGACGCCCGGACGGCACCGCTGCTGCGGCACACCCGCCCGGTCGCCGACCAGGCCGGGCTGGGCGCGGCCGAGCGGCGGCGCAACCTGCACGGCGCGCTCACCGTGCTGCCGCGCGCGAACCGCGCGCTGGTGGGGCGTCAGCCGGTGCTGGTGGACGACCTGGTGACCACCGGGGCCAGCCTCGCCGAGGCCGCCCGGGCGCTGGCCGCCTCCGGCCTGCCGGCCCGGGCCGCCGCCACCGTCGCGGCCACCGACCACCGGACGGGCCGGACGGGCCGACGGACGGCACCGACCCGGCGGGCCGGAGCGGGGGTCAGCCGGCGTAGAAGTAGGCGCCGGCCTTGTCCTGCATCTGCAGCTCCCGCCACTGGGCGTTGATCAGCCGGTACACCTTGCCCTCGGCCACCGCGAGCACCGGCGGCGCCGCGGCCAGCACGTTGCTGCGGGACTCGGAGGCCGAGATGGTCAGCCAGCCCGGGCCGCTCTGCAGCGGGCTGTCGCTGCTCTGCGAGCCGTCCGTGCTGATGTAGTACAGCTGCTGGATCCGGTCGCCCTCCTTGCCGAGCACCAGCAGTTGGTCGGCCTCCGCCCAGGCGACCGAGGCGACGTCGGTGAGCAGCGGCGCCACCCGGCGCAGTCCGACGATCTTCGCGGTCGGCTCCTGCGGCGTCCCGCCGTGCACCACCAGGCCGAACAGCAGCGACCGGGTGCCCGAGCCCTGGTTCTTGACCACGAGGGCGATCCGCGCGCCGTCCGAGGAGATCTTGAGCGCCTGCACGGTCTGCCCGTCCAGCCCCTCGACCGGCACCGGGTAGGTCTTGTTGCCGCGGACCATCACCACCCGGGGGCCCTGCGGGTTGCGGTCCGCCACCCAGAGGTCGCCGCGGCCGTCCCAGCTGGGCGAGGCCAGTCCGTCGCTCCGGTCGGCGGCCTTGACCGGTGAGGTGAGCACCGGCTCGGGCATCGACACGGAGTTGGCGGAGAGCGGCACCGAGAACAGCTGGTGGCCGTCGCCGCTGATCGCGGCGGCCCGGGAGCCGTCCCGGGCGACGGCGATGGTGCCGAGCGGCGCGGTGCCGTTCGGCTGCGGCTTGCCGAGGGCGCCGTTCACGGCCTGGCCGCCGTGCTGGTCGTCGGCGGTCATCAGCACGCCGTTGTCGGCGCGCTGGTAGTACTGGATCGCGGGCGGGGGCCCGGCCAGGGCGCCGGGGCCGGTGTTCGGCGCGTCGGTGCGGCTGGCCGTGCAGGTGCCGCGCTGGCCCTTCAGTTCGAGCCGCTCGACCTGGCCCTTGACCTGGTCGGCGAGGGTGTAGAAGAGCTGGTTCGCCATCCGTCGGCAGGTGGCCGGGTCGCTCACGTCCACGCCGAGGAGCTGCACGTGGGCGGCGCGGTTGTCGTCCACCGTCACCCGGTCGACGCCGGCCCCGGGCGGGAAGGCCGTCCGGGCGACGGGGTTCAGCCAGTCCGAGGGCCCGGCGACCACCGCCTTGGCGGCCGCCATCAGCGGGTCCATCCGGCGGCGCAGGTAGATCGGGTCGGCGATCAGCACCTCCTGGGGGGAGCTGCCGGCGATGAACGCGGACGGGTCGGGGGCGGTGTAGAAGTACCGGTCGACCTGGCGGTAGGTGTTGCGGAAGTTCGTCTCGTTCATGATCACGCCGGGCGGCAGCTTGTCGATCCGCCACTCGCCGCCCTTCTCCCGGACGAACGTGAAGTCGGAGGCGCTCGGGCCGTCCGCGAGCAGGTACGAGTGCTTGGTGTCGACGGAGGCGACCATCGACCCGCTCACGGTGAACTGCGCCGTGGTGTCCGCCTCGGTGGTGGCGGCCTGGACGGTCCGCTTGACCATGTTGTCGGAGAGCACCTGGATCCCGGCGTCCGGGTTCCAGTGCGCTGCGGCGTTCTCGGTGAGGTACTGCCGGGCGACGTCGAAGCCCTCGTCGGCGGTGACGGCGTCGAGGAAGCCGGTCAGCAGCTCGCGCGGCCCGGCGCCCTTGGCGGGGCCCAGCGGGTACACCCGGGCCTGCAGGTTCTTGTCGGCCGCGCCCTGGGACAGCTCCACCCTGGAGATGCCGCCGGAGTCCGGCATGGCGGCGCAGCCGCTCGCCACCAGGGCGAGCAGCGCCGCGCCGGCCACCGCCGCGACCCGCGACTCAGTCCCGCTCGTCCTTCGCACGCTGCGACCCCTCCAGGTCCGTCCCGCCCGTCACGCCCGGCTCCGCCGTCCGCGCTGCCACCGACGGCCGCCCGGGCGTCGGGTCCACCATGACCTGGGCGCCGGTGGCACCGTACCCGGCCCCCGCCGTCCGCACGTCCGAGGGGTCCGAGCGCGGGCCCTCGGGCAGCCGCTGCCGGCCCAGGTCGATGTTGAGCACCCCGCCCAGCCCGCTGCCGAGCCCGCTGCCGACGCCCTCCGGCGTCTCGGCCGGCTCCTCGGCGGCGCTCAGCGCCGTCGCGCCCGCCGGGGCGATCGCCCGCCGGTACGGCATCCCGTAGGTGCCGAGGCCACGGTTGTTGCGGGAGTCCTCCGGCTCCAGCCGGAACGGCGCCCGGCTGATCTCCCCGCCGCGGGTGCGCGGCAGGGTGAGCCGGAAGTGCGAGCCGCCGCCGGGCTCGCCCCAGGCCTGCAGCCAGCCACCGTGCAGGTGGGCGTCCTCGACCGCGATGGACAGGCCGAGGCCGGTGCCGCCGGTGGTCCGCACCCGGGACGGGTCGGCCCGCCAGAAGCGGTGGAAGACCCGGGAGGCCTCGCCCGGCTTGAGTCCGATGCCGTAGTCGCGCACGCCGACCGCGACGGCGCCGTCCGCCGAGCCCAGCCGGACCACCACGTCGCGGCCCTCGCCGTGCTCCAGCGCGTTGACCACCAGGTTGCGCAGGATGCGCTCGATCCGGCGGGAGTCCACCTCGGCCAGCACCGGCTCGCCGTCGCCGCGGATCACCACGGCGCTGCCCTTGGCCTCGGCGAGCGGTTCGGCGGCCTCGACGACCCGGGTGACGATCTCGCGCAGGTCGACGGGCTCGGCGTCCAGGATCGCCGCGCCGGCGTCGAAGCGGCTGATCTCCAGCAGGTCGGCGAGCAGCGACTCGAAGCGGTCCAGCTGGCCCTGCAGCAGCTCCGCCGAGCGGGCCGCCATCGGGTCCAGGTCCTCGCGGCTGTCGTAGATCAGGTCGGCGGCCATCCGGACGGTGGTCAGCGGGGTGCGCAGCTCGTGCGACACGTCCGAGACGAACCGGCGCTGCACCCGGGACAGCTCCTCCAGCTGGCGGATCTGCGCCTGCAGGGCGTTGGCCATCCGGTTGAAGGACTCGCCGAGGCGGGCGATGTCGTCCGTCCCGGTCACCTTCATCCGCTCCTCCAGGTGCCCGTCCGCAAGGCGCTCGGAGATGCCGGCGGCCATCCGGACCGGGGTGACCACCTGGCGCACCACGACCCAGGCGATGGCGCCCATGAGGATCACCACGAACACGCCGGCGGTCGCCAGGGTGCCGGTGATCAGGTTGAGGGTGTCGGTCTCCTGGCCGAAGGAGAACACGTAGAACAGCTGGTAGCTGGTGCCGGACGGGCCGACGAACTGCATGCCCAGGGCCAGCCCGGGCTCGGAGCGGCCGTCCGCCCGGTGGATCCGGGTCGGCTGGTCGAACATCTGGCCGGGCTCGACGTGCACCTTGTCGCGCAGGCTGTCCGGGACGCTGGTGGGCAGGATGTCGCCGGTGTAGCGCGGCGCGAAGCCGGTGTCGGGGACGACGGCCCCGGTGCCCGGCGCCATCGCGATCACCGAGTACACCGTCTGCCCGCTCGCCGCCAGGTCGTTGACCCGGCGCAGCAGCCAGGTGCCGGTGTCCTCGCTGGTCGAGTCGGCGGTGCCCCGCAGCCGCTGGTCCTTGGCCTCGTCGATCTTCTTCAGCTCGGCCTGGAACCCGATCCTGGCCTGCTCGCGCGCGGCGCCCATCTTGGTGTCCAGCAGACCGGTGCGCACCTGCGCCACCACGACCACGCCGAGCACCAGGACGACCGCGATCGACAGCAGCAGGGACACCGCGACCACGCGCACCTGGATCGACCGGCGGTACAGCACCGCCGCCCGGCCCACCGGTCGGCGCAGCTGACGGGTGAACAGCCCGAACACCCCGCGCGGGCCGCGCCGGCGGCGGGCGGTCGAGGTGGTCGAACTGAGCACGTCCCCGCGCACGGCACCGGCCCCGTCGGTCGCGGAACCCGACGGGGTGTCGCCAGCCTGGTCCGTCACGTCAGCTGGGCCCGGCCTTGTAACCCACGCCGCGGACCGTCACCACGATCTCCGGACGCTCCGGGTCCTTCTCGATCTTCGAACGCAGGCGCTGGACGTGGACGTTGACCAGCCGGGTGTCCGCCGCGTGCCGGTAGCCCCAGACCTGCTCCAGCAGCACCTCGCGGGTGAACACCTGCCAGGGCTTGCGGGCCAGCGCGACCAGCAGGTCGAACTCCAGCGGAGTCAGCGGGATGCCCCGGCCGTCCCGCTTCACCGAGTGGCCGGCCACGTCGATCACCAGGTCGCCGATGGTCAGCTGCTCGGGCGTCGGCTCCTCGGCACGGCGCAGCCGCGCACGCACCCGGGCCACCAGCTCCTTGGGCTTGAACGGCTTGGTGACGTAGTCGTCGGCACCCGACTCCAGGCCCACCACGACGTCGACCGTGTCGGTCTTCGCGGTCAGCATGACGATCGGGATCCCCGACTCCGCCCTGATCTGCCGGCAGACGTCGATGCCGTCCCGGCCGGGCAGCATCAGGTCGAGCAGGACCAGGTCGGGCTTGGTCTCCCGGAACGCGGCTAGCGCCCTGTCCCCATCCGCGACGAAAAACGGCTCGAAACCCTCACCACGCAGCACAATGCCGAGCATCTCGGCCAGTGCGGAGTCGTCATCAACGACGAGGACGCGTCCCTTCATGGGTCCATCTTCTCATTACCGGATTGTGACCTGCCGCACAGCAGTGCCAATGCTCCACAACGGCCAACTCCGACACCGGCGAATTCCGGTCAAAACGGGCGAACAGCCCTGGTCGGGGCACCTGCGGACGGCCCCCGGACCCGCCCGCGGCGCCCCGCGGACCCCCGTTTCCGATCCGCGGCCGGATCCCCCTGGGGCCGGTCCTGGCCCCATGGCACGATGGGCGCTGCGCGCGGGCGAAAGATCGCCCGGAGCCGCGCCCGTGACGCCCCTCCGAGGAGCAGTGATGACCGACACTCCGGGCTGGGCCTCGCCCGGCTCGTCCGAGCCGTCCCGCGACGGCGCCCGGCCCCCGGCCGACGCGCCCGCCGCCGTGCCCGGCCCGTCGGCACCACCGCAGACCACCCCGCAGGCACCCGTCCGGGGCAGCCAGTACGGCCAGGCCCGGCCCGGCGGCCGCGGCCCGTCCGCCTGGAGCGCCCCGCGCGGCCCCCGGCCCGGCGTCATCCCGCTGCGCCCGCTCGGCATCGGCGAACTGCTCGACGGCGCCGTCACCACCGTCCGCCGCTACTGGCGGACCGTCCTGACCCTCTCGCTCGGCTTCGCCGTCCTCCAACAGGCCGGCGTGGTCGCCGTCGAACTGGCCCTGGCCAAGGGCAAGACCGGCGACAACACCCAGTTCACGACCACCTTCGCCACCCTGCCGCTGACCCTGCTGCTCGGCGCGCTCGCCGCGGCGCTGCTCACCGTGGTCGTCAGCCGCGCCGTCCTCGGCCGCCCGGTGACCGCCGGCGAGGCCTGGCGCGAAGCCCGCCCCCGGCTGCTGCAGCTGCTCGGGCTGACCACGCTCACCGCCCTGCTCTCCGCCGGGGTGATGCTGCTCGGGTTCACCCCCTGGTACCTCTACGACCGCGGCGGCAGCGTCTCCTTCGGCACCGCCGCCCTGCTGTTCCTGGTCGGCCTGATGACCCTCCCGGTCGGCTTCTGGCTGTGGATCCGGTTCAGCCTGGCCGCCCCCGCCCTGATGCTGGAGAAGCAGGGCGTGCTGACCGCGCTCTCCCGCTCCCGCCGCCTGGTGGGCGGCGCCTGGTGGCGCGTCCTCGGCATCTCCCTGGTCGCCCGGCTGTTCGCGCTGGTCGCCACCATGGTCATCGCCATGCCGTTCCGCATCCTCGGCTTCCTCCTCGGCTTCGCCGACCTGAACCGCCAGGCCTCGTTCGACGGCACCCTCAACGAGTCCACCGCGATGCTGATCACCGACGCGGTCGCCGGGCTGCTCGCCTCCACCCTCACCATCCCGTTCCTGGCCGTCGTCGGCGTCCTGGTCTACATCGACCAGCGCATCCGCCGCGAGGCCCTGGACATCGAACTCGCCCGCGCCGCCGCCCTGCCCGAGCAGGACGCCGCCCCGGCCGACCGGCCCGCCCCCGCGGGGCGCTGAACCGGATGCCGAACTGGGGGGACATGCCGCTGCCGGCCGACGGCGCACCGGTCACCGTTCCGCGGGACCCGGCGCGCGAGGCCGCCCGCGACGAACTGCTCAAGGCCGGGTACCACAAGCACGATCCGTCCGTCCTGGAACGGGCCATGGACTGGATCAACGACCACATCACCAGCTCGCTCAACGGCATCTCCGGTGACGGCACCAGCGGCACCACCGGCCTGCTGTTCTTCATCGTCGTCGCCCTGCTGATCGCCGCCGCGCTCTGGTGGCGCCTCGGCGCGCCCAAGCGCGCCGCCCGCACCGTCCTCGACGTGTACGGCGTCGAGGGCCCGCGCAGCGCCGACCGGTACCGCGCCGACGCCGCCGCACACGCCGCCGCCGGACGCTGGGAGGAGGCCGTCCGCGAGCAGATGCGCGCCCTGGTCAGGGCCCTGGAGGAGCGCACCCTGCTCGACACCCGCCCCGGCCGCACCGCCGACGAGGCCGCCGCCGAAGCCGGCCGCGCCCTGCCCGAGCACGCCGCCGCGCTGGCCGCCGCCGCCCGCACCTTCGACGACATCGCCTTCGGCGAGCGCACCGCCGACCAGGCCGCCTACCAGCTGCTGCACGACCTCGACCGGACGCTGGAACGCACCCGACCGGTCCACGCCGCCACCCCGGCCACCACCGCGACCGCAGGAGGGGCGGCATGACCAGCACCGTTCCCGCCCCCGCCCCGCCCGCGGCCGAACAGCCGACCCGCACCGCCCCGACCAGCCTCGCCCCCACCGGGCGCGGACTGCTCCGCCGGGCCCGCTGGTACCTGGCGTTCCTCGCCGTCCTGCTGATCGGCGCCGTCACCGTCGTCGCCCTCGGCCGCGACCGCGAGTACCCGACGATCGACCCGCGCTCGTACGACCGCGACGGCGCCCACGCCGCGTACGCGCTGCTCGAACAGCAGGGCCTGGCCACCCGGCTCACCACCGACCCCACCGCCCACCCGGCCGGCCCCGACACCCTCGTGCTGCCCGAACCGGACCTGCTCACCCCCGACCAGCTGCGCGCGATCGCCGCGGCCCGGCACACCCGGCTGGTGCTCATCGCCCCCGGCCCCACCGCCCTCAGCGCGCTCGCCCCCGGCATCCGCAGCTCCGAGGAGGACGGCGGCCTCCCCTACGCCCCCGTCCGCCCCGCGAACGCCGGCTGCTCCCTGCCCGAGGCCGTCCGGGCCGGCGACGCCGAGACCGGCGGCATGCTGTACACCAGCGGCAGCCGCGGCGAGGGCTGCTACCCGCGCGGCCACGGCTACGCACTCGTCCGCACCCCGCTCGACGACGGCACCCGCGACGTCGTCGTGCTCGGCAGCGGCGTCTTCCTGCAGAACGGCGAACTCACCGTCGCCGGCAACGCCTCGCTCGCCCTCGGCCTGCTCGGCTCGCAGCCCGCCCTCACCTGGCACCTGCCCGACTACAGCGTCCCGCTGCCCAAGGCCGCCCACCCCAAGACCTTCGGCGACTTCGTCCCGGACGGCTGGCACTGGGCCCTGCGCCAACTCGCCGTCGCCGCCGTGCTCGCCGCCCTCTGGCGCGGCCGCCGGCTCGGCCCGGTGGTCAGCGAGAACCTGCCCGTCGTGGTCCGCGCCAGCGAGACCACCGAAGGCCGCGCCCGGCTCTACCGGCGCGCCAAGGCCCACGGCCGCGCCGCCCAGGCGCTGCGCCGCGCCGCCGCCCACCGCCTCGCCCCCGCCCTGGGCGTCCCGCTCCGGGCCGGCGCACCCGACCCCGACGCCCTCTGCGCGGCCCTGGCCGACCGCCACCCCGAGCAGTCCGCCGGGGACGTACGGGCCCTGCTGTACGGCCCGCCCCCGACCGACGACGCCGCACTGCTCCGGCTCGCCGACGACCTCGACGCCCTCGAAAGGCAGGTACGGAACCCGTGACCGACCAGGCAACCGCCCAGCTCCGCTCCGTCCCCGGCACGGACTCCGACACCACCGGCACCCCCGGCACCCCCGCCGCTGCCGCCACCGCCCCCGCCGCCATCGACCCGCGTGCCGCGCTCACCGCGCTGCGCGCCGAGATCGGCAAGGCCGTGGTCGGCCAGGACGCCGCCGTCACCGGCCTCGTCGTGGCGCTGCTCTGCGGCGGCCACGTGCTGCTCGAAGGCGTCCCCGGCGTGGCGAAGACGCTGCTGATCCGCACCCTCTCCACCGCGCTCAGCCTGGAGACCAAGCGCGTCCAGTTCACCCCCGACCTGATGCCCGGCGACGTCACCGGCTCGCTCGTCTACGACGCCCGCACCGCCGAGTTCTCCTTCCAGCCCGGCCCGGTCTTCACCAACCTGCTGCTCGCCGACGAGATCAACCGCACCCCGCCGAAGACCCAGGCCGCCCTGCTGGAGGCCATGGAGGAGCGCCAGGTCACCGTCGACGGCGAACCGCGCCCGCTGCCCGTCCCCTTCATGGTCGCCGCCACCCAGAACCCGGTCGAGTACGAGGGCACCTACCCGCTGCCCGAGGCCCAGCTGGACCGCTTCCTGCTCAAGCTGGTCCTGCCGCTGCCCGACCGCGACCAGGAGTTCCAGGTCCTCGCCCGGCACGCCTCCGGCTTCGACCCCCGCGACCTCGCCGCCGCCGGCGTGCGCCCGGTCGCCGGGCCCGAGCACCTCGCCGCCGCCCGCGCACAGGTCGCCGAGCTGACCGTCTCCCCCGAGGTCCTCGCCTACATCGTCGACCTCTGCCGGGCCACCCGGCAGTCCTCGTCGCTGTCCATCGGCGTCTCCCCGCGCGGCGCCACCGCCCTGCTCGCCGCCGCCCGCGCCTGGGCCTGGCTCGCCGGCCGCGACTACGTCACCCCGGACGACGTCAAGGCGCTCGCCCTGCCCACCCTGCGGCACCGGGTCGCGCTGCGCGCCGAGGCCGAGATGGAGGGCGTCACCGCCGACTCCGTCATCCAGGCCGTGCTCGCCCAGACGCCCGCGCCCCGCTGACCAGCCGTCCGACCCCTTCCCGGCCCCACCGGCTCACCACCCCTCGAAGGAGTGCCACCGCATGGCCCTCACCGGGCGAACCGCCCTGCTCGCCGCGCTCGGCGCGCTCGTCGTGGGCCTGCTGCTGCCGTCCTGGACCGGGATCGCCCTCGTCACCGGCACGGTGCTGCTCGCCGTCGTGGTCGACCTCGTGCTCGCCGCACCCGTCCGCAGCCTGCGGCTGGGGCGGGGCGGCGACACCCGCGTCCGGCTCGGCGAGCCCGCCTCCGTCGAACTGACCGTCACCAACCCGTCCGGGCGGCCGCTGCGGGCGCTGATCCGCGACGCCTGGGCCCCCTCCGCCTGGCGGCCCGGCACCGCCCACGCCGCCTCCCGGCACACCCTCGCCGTCCCCGGCGGCGAACGGCGCCGCGCGGTCACCGTCCTCACCCCGACCCGCCGCGGCGACCACCACGCCCACAAGGTGACGATCCGCTCGCTCGGCCCGCTCGGCATGGCCGCCCGCCAGGGCTCCCACCTGCTGCCCTGGACGGTCCGCGCGCTGCCCCCGTTCACCAGCCGCAAGCACCTGCCCTCCCGGCTCGCCCGACTGCGCGAACTCGACGGCCGCACCTCGCTGTTGACCCGCGGGCAGGGCACCGAGTTCGACTCCCTGCGCGAGTACCTGCCCGGCGACGACGTCCGCTCCATCGACTGGCGCGCCAGCGCCCGCCGGCACACTGTCGCCGTCCGCACCTGGCGCCCCGAGCGCGACCGGCACATCCTGATCGTCCTCGACACCGGCCGCACCTCCGCCGGCCGGGTCGGCGACGCCCCCCGCCTGGACGCCGCCCTCGACGCCGCCCTGCTGCTCACCGCCCTGGCCACCCGGGCCGGCGACCGCGTCGACCTGCTCGCCCACGACACCCGCAAGCGCGGCGCGGTCGTCGGCAGTTCGCCCCGCGAGATCCTGCCCGCCTTCACCGACGCCATGGCCGGGCTCGAACCCGCCCTCAACGAGACCGACATGCGCTCGCTGGTCTCCACCGCCCTGAAGATGGCCCCGCACCGCTCGCTGATCGTCCTGCTCACCGGCCTCGACGCGGCGCCCGTCGAGGACGGCCTGCGGCCGCTGCTGCCGCTGCTCACCAAGCGCCACGAGGTCGTGCTGGCGTCCGTCGCCGATCCCCGGCTGGACGAACTCGCCGCCGGGCGCGGCACCCTGGAGGCCGTCTACGGCGCCGCCGCCGCCGAACAGACCCGCGCCGACCGCCGCGCCACCGCCGACCGCCTCAGCCGGAACAACGTCACCGTCCTCGACGCCCCGCCCGCGCAGATCGCACCGGCCCTCGCCGACACCTACCTCGCGCTGAAGGCCGCCGGCCGCCTCTGACAAGCCCCCGCGGGGGCGCCGCTACAGCTGTAGGGTGCCCGGATGATCGGGATTCCGGAGGCGTTCGCGCGGGCCACGGTCGCGCGCGAGGGAGAACCGGGGGCGGCATGGCTTGCCGAACTGCCCCGGATCGTCGACGAGTTGCTGGAGCGCTGGGGCTACTCACCGGACGGCGAGGTGACCCACGGGGGCGTCGGGCTCATCGTCCCGGTCCGGCGGCCCGCGACCGGCCCCGCCGTCCTGAAGGTGTCGTTCCCGCACCCCGGCAACGTCCACGAGCCGGACGCCTTCGCGGCCTGGTGCGGCCGCGGCGCCGTCCGCCTGCACGAGCGCGACGACCCCCGCTTCGCGATGCTGCTGGAACGCGCCCACCACGCGACGCTGGCCGAACTGCCCGACGCCGACCAGCTGGTGACGGTCGCCGGCCGACTCAACCACCGGCTCGCCGTCCCCGCACCGCCCGAGCTGCCCCGGCTGAGCGAGCGGACCGACACCTGGGAACGCGAGCTGCGCCGGGACGCGGCCGAGCTGGCGCACACCATGCCCGCCAGCGTGGTGGCGGCCGCCGTCGCCACCGTCCGCGAGCTCGGCCCCGGCCAACCGGACACCCTCGTCCACGGGGACCTGCACGCCCGCAACATCCTGCGCGCCGACCGCGAGCCCTGGCTCGCCGTCGACCCGAAGGGCTACGTCGGCGACCCGGCCTACGACGCCGGCACCCTGCTCAAGTCCCGCGCACTGACGCTCATCGGGGCGGACGATCCGCGCAGGGCCGTCCGACGCGTCCTCGACGTCTTCGCCGAGGCGGCGGAACTCGACCGCGAGCGGGTACGGCGCTGGTCCCAGTTCCACGCGGTGCAGGCCGCCTTCTGGGGCCGCCGCCACGGCTTCCGGGTCGCCCGGAACGGACCGCAGCTGGACCTGCTGACGGTGTTCGCCGACCGCCTGGCCGAATTCCTGACGGAAGGGTCCTGACCCGCCGGAAACGCGAAAAGGCCCACCCGGGAACCCGGGTGGGCCTTTTCTGAAGAATTGTTCGGCGGCGTCCTACTCTCCCACAGGGTCCCCCCTGCAG